>JAJZRU010000008.1 GCA_021802555.1 Pseudomonadota bacterium | reverse complement strand
CCTGAATGGCCTGATGCCGCGTTGTTCCGCTTCCGGCCATGAAGACCCCAGCGCACCCGTCAATATGTCTGATGCCCGTGGCCTGACTCTTCATGCAAACCGACCCACAGATTCTGCCGACGATCCTAAAAAATTAGCTTCACCGAGAATTTTGTACAGTCAACAGACTGCATAGTGGCAAGTACTCGGTCCCCGAGAGACGCAGTTTCTCCCTGTTGTTGTGAGAAAAATCCGAGCCGTGTTTCTGCACCTTTTTTCAGCAGCCCTGCGGCACTAGCGTAAATCACATCGGCATCGCCAAGGATTTTCAGCGCAGCCTCGCGGTTGAGTTTCATGGTCTCAAGAACATAGGAAGCATCTTTCGTACCCTTGTGATCTTTCTTCATGTGGGCGATGCTCGCCCCGACACTGGATGTAAAACTAAAGGCCTGTGTTCTCAGATGTTCAGCCTTTGCCTCTAACTCACTGACTTGGGCTGCAAGTTGGTCGTATGCGAATACAGTAGTCGACCATAGCAACAGCGCGAAAAAACCGGCAGAAAAACTAATTCTGTGCATCTAAGACCCCCATTGAACGGCTTTTGGCAAGGAAAATGTCGCGCTGGTTGATCAGCATACCGGCGTTATTTTTGTCTTGGGCAGCAACGGTCCCGGCCCCCAAACCCTCCGCTTCTTACCCATAAATCTCAGGGTGAACCTTGAGATTGAAATTGCCCGGCCGGGTGTACCATGAGACGTCTTCTGACGTTGGACGCAAGGCTATTCTACCTGCGCGACGTAAATCTTGAAGTGTGACTTGAGTATTCGCAGATGGCGGCGAACGCCTTGTGTGCACCTGAGTCGCAGCAGTTGGGCTGTTGTCGGTACTGCAAAATGCTCTCTGGCGCGAATTTCAACAGCCTTTTGAGGAGGTGGATATGTCAATGCCGAGCGGCTTCGTCAAATGTCACGGCTGTGATTTCGAAGGCGTTATGCAGCGCCGTCCAATCACACTTCAGTATCACTTGCCGAATGGGCAGATTGTCGAAGGCTATCGCCGATTTGCGTGGTGTTCGTCCTGTGGGAATGTTACAGAAGCAGAAGAGGTGCTGGAGCTCGCATCAATCCAAGCCGAAATCGACTCGGCCAACTCCAGCCGTCAAGGGTTCTTCACGCGCATTTTGGACAAGGTGCTTGGCGGCGGTGACACCGGACGAAGGGAGCGTAATAGATTGACAGCGAAGCTCATGTTGGCGCAGATGAGACGGTCTCCGCCTCGTTGCCTTCGATGTGGTGGCGCAACTGTGCACATGCTCGCATTTGACGGAAACGGCACGTCGAACATTGTGCATTCATGCGGGAGCCGGCTCTACGCTGTTCCAGAGGATCCGGATGCGCCTCGCTTCTTCTACAAGTCAGAGGTGATAGCACTTGACCCTGAAGGACACCGGCTCGACCAAATTGAAAACAAACGCCTCTAACCAGCACTCCAGCCAACCGCTACAGCGGGCGGGCTCCGCCCGCTGTAGCGGTTGGCTGTGCTCACACGTTAAGTTGCTCAATAAGGGAGGTCGTATGAAAGCATTTTCCTTGCCGTCAATAGCGTTCTATTGCCTGTTCGGCATTTTTGTTCTCTACCAGCAACTGCACGTCAAAAATTTTCAAGGGGCCAGCCAGTCTTTCGCGCTGACGCTCAATATTTCTGCATTTGCCGGCATGCTCACTGGCTTTGCCTATCTCATTTATTACGGCTGGTCGGTTGTATGGTGGGCGCCCATTGTCATTTTTGTAATTGGTCTCGTAGCCTCCACGCTTGGTTTCTTGCTTGAGCGTATCGTCGGCTCGTTGACTCTTAGCCTCGGCGGCTTTATTGGCTGGCCCGTCTCTGCATATTTCATGTTCAGCTATGTACCGTCCGCAACTTAATCCGCAGGTCATTCGCGCAGCGCTTCAGGGTGCATTACGCGCCCGTGAGCAAGGCAGTAAGAAACTGCGATTCCCCCTGAAAGCATACCGTCAAGTCCCGCATGTCAGGCATTCATGAAGGAAGGCTTCGGCCAATCCTGTGCAATCAGGTGATTATTTATGCAGCCAGTTTGGCACTCGAATGCCAAGCAGAGAGCGCGACCTCAGGAGCTGCGGCGACGAGCTTGAGCAGGGCCGCATCTGGCCCGGTCGGATTGCGACGGTGCTGCTCCCAGTTCTGGAGAGTCCTGATGCTGACACCCATCAAACGGGCGAACTCGCTTTGTGACAGGCCAAGTTTTTCCCGCACCGCCTTTACGTCAGGCAACGCCACCTCAAAGCGACGCGAAGCCTTGGTATTGCCCTTGGCGATTGCCTGGGCTTCCTTCAGGCTTTGCAACAAATCGTCGAACAGCTTTTTTTCCATCTTCACAACTCCTTCACGAACTCGCGCAGCATCGCAGTTTCCTTGTCGGTCAGATCGTCCTTCTTGGACTTCGGGTAGATCACCAGCATGTAAATCTGGAGAATCAACGAGGTCTTGCATCAACGCATTCTCCCTCATGACGCCGCTGAAAAGTGCTGGCGCCCTGGAAACAACCGGATTCCATCCGGCCCATTCCCCCTGATGCGCTAAATTACCCACATGCCCGTCGAATGCTACGCCCAGCGCCTGCTCAATCCCTACCGCGGAACGATGCACGTCATCAAGTACGAGGCGGCGGAGGCGGTGACGCTGGACGGCGCACATTGGGACATCTACGTGGCCAACGACGCGCTGCTGCAAGGGCTGCAAGCTAACCGCTGGACCCAGATCACCGACATCCGCTTCGGCGCCTGGTCGGCGAAGGACGGCCTCAAGCGCGGCCCCATCTATCCGTCCGACGATTTCCTGCGCATGGAGGAGATGGGTGCCACGGTGTACGAGTACCTGAGGCAGGTGCACCGCAAGGTGCCGTTTCCGCTGCGCGACCGCTGCGAGCTCTGGCTGCTCGATCTGCACGGCCAAGCCCTGGCGCTGCTGGGCAGCGTCGTGGCCGAGAAGGACATGGACCTGGAGGCTGCCGTCGAGTGGCGGGCCGGCTACGTGGCGCGGGATCATTTTGCCAGCGAGGCGTTGCCGGGGCTGGGCATGCCCGCCGCCGATTATCTGAGCGGCCACATCAACGCCCGCGCGGGCGCCCAGCCGGCGGCGCAGTGGATACGGCGCGAGAGCGACGGCTCCGGCGTGGGCCTGCAAGGCATAGGCTGCGCCGAGGGACTGGTAGGGCGGCGGCTGCCGGCTACGGCCTTTCCGCCGCTGCTGCTGGCCACCGACTGGATGGATGCCGAGCACCGGCGCCTGGCGGCGGATTTTCACGCCTGGCAGGCGCCGTGGCTGCTGGCGCTGCCTGAAATCACCACTGCCGTGCGCGCAGAAATGGAACAGCATGCGCGCGGCCAGGCGGCCCTGGTAGAGCGGCTGCACCGGCTCTATCCGGCGATAGTAGACGAAACCGCCATCAAGGCCGCGCTGGTCGAAGCCGTCATGTGTCGCACCCGGCCGGCGGCTCAGCAGGATGGGGCCATGTCGCCCTTCTATATCGAACTCAAACAGAATCCGCCTGACTGGGAGCGGGGTCGCTGAACGGATGGATCCGGAGGCGGGAAATCCGGGCCGCGCAAGCCGGCCGAACTGACAAGGCGACTCGCCATCCCATAGCATGAAACGCTCTTGCCCTATCCGTTTCCCTCACCCCGGCCCTCTCCCGCCTGCGGGAGAGGGGGAGGCGGAAACGCTGCGCGTTGTTTCACGCTAATCCCACCGTCCTCCCAGCGCCTGGATGAGCGCAACGCTCGCCGTCTGGCGCTGGCCGGCTAAGGCGAGCACGCTTTTTTCGTTCGTCAGCAGGCTGGTCTGCGCGGTGAGCACGTTGACGTAGCTGACCGTTCCGGCGCGGTACTGGTTGAGGGTCAAATCGTAGGCGCGCCGCGCGGCGCTCAGCGCTTCGTCCTGCAGGGAGGCTTCCCGGCTGAGGATGTCGAGTGCGGAGAGATTGTCCTGGACCTGCTGGAAGGCGCTCAGCACGGTCTGGCGGTAGTTGGCTTGCGCGGCTTCATAGGCGGCTTTGGCGGCGGCGGTCTGGGCGCGGCGCAGGCCGCCGTCCAACAGGGTTTCGGCGAGCGCGGGGCCCAGCGACCAGAAGCGCGCGGGCGCGGAGATCCATTGCGCGAGCGACGGGGCCTGCAGGCCGCCGTTCGCGGACAGCGTGAAATTGGGATACCAGGCGGCTTCGGCGACGCCTATCTGGGCATTGGCCGCAGCCATCTGGCGCTCGCTGGCGGCGATGTCCGGCCGGCGCTGCAGCAACTGCGAGGGCAGGCCCGGCGGAATGGCGGGCAAGGCCGCCTGCCAATGCTCGACGGGCGCCAGCCGGAAGCTGGGCGCCGGCTCGCCGATCAGCACGGCGATGGCGTGCAGGGTTTGGGCGCGCGTTACGCCGGCGTCCACGGCCTGGGCCTGGGCGCTCTTGTATTGCGCCTCGGCCTGGGCCACGTTGGCTTGCGAGGCGATGCCGGCGGCATATTGGTTGCGCGTGATGGCGAGGATGTCGCGGTAGGCGGCAGCGGTTTTTTCCAGCAACTGCTTTTGGGCGTCCGCCAGACGCAGGGAAAAATAGTTTTGCGCCAGTTGCGCCTGCAGGGAGAGCCTGGCGCCGGCGAGGTCTGCGGCCGAGGCCTGGGCGCTGGCTTCCCCCGCCTCGATCTGGCGCCGGATGCGTCCCCACACGTCGGGCGCCCAGGAAGCCTGCAGCGAGCCTACGACGTTGTTGACGATGTTGCCGCTCTTCACCACGCCTACGGCCGAGGACGAGGCGTTTCGACTCATCGAGCCGCTGGCCGTGAGCGTCGGGTAGAGGCCCGCGCGCGCCTCGGCGGCCAGGGCCAGCGCCTGGCGGTATTGCGCTTCGGCGGCCTTGAGCGACTGGTTGGAAACCTGCACGCGCGCTTCCAACGCGTCGAGGGTAGTGTCGCCGTAGACTTCCCACCAACGTCCACCGCTGACCGGCGCAACCGCCCGCACGGGCTGCCAGGGGCCGGTTTGCGCGTAATGGGCGGGCACTGCCACGGCCGGGCGGTGGTAATCAGGGCCGACGGTGCAGCCGGCAAGGCCGGCGGCAATCAGGAGAAGCAGGGCGCGTGTAAGAGTGGCCATGGATTTCTAAAGCGGTGACAGACGAGGCTCCCCGCGCCCCAGGCGGCGCAGCACCCAAAGGCGCAGGCGGTCCATGTAGAGATAGACCACCGGGGTGGTGTAAAGCGTCAGGGCTTGGCTGACGAGCAGTCCGCCGACGATGGAGATGCCCAGAGGGCGGCGGAATTCGGCGCCGTAGCCCGTGCCCAGGGCCAGCGGCAGGGCGCCCAGCAGGGCCGTGAGCGTGGTCATCATGATGGGCCGAAAGCGCAGCAGACAGGCTTCGAAAATGGCCTCCTGCGGCGGCTTGCCGGTGCGCCGCTCGATGTCCAGGGCGACGTCTATCATCATGATGGCGTTCTTCTTGACGATGCCGATGAGCAGGAACACGCCGATCAGGGCGATGATGGTGAAGTCGGTCTTGAACAGCATCAGGGCGAGCACGGCGCCCACGCCGGCGGAGGGCAGGGTGGACAGGATGGTGATGGGATGCACGTAGCTCTCGTAGAGGATGCCCAGCACGATGTAGATGGCCAGCAGCGCCGCCAGGATGAGCCAGGGTTCCTGTTCGACCGATTGGCGGAACACCTTGGCGGTGCCCTGGAAGCCGCCCTGGATGTCGGGCGGCATGCCTATGCGCGCCATGGTTTCCTGGATGGCCTGGGTGGCCTGCCCCAACGATACCCCCAGCGGCAGGTTGAATGACAGGGTGGTGGAGGCGAATTCACCCTGGTGGTTCACCGCCAGGGGCGTGGTGGCCGTGGCGTAATGGCTGAAGGCGGACAGGGGCACCAGGGTGCCGCTGTTGTTGGCAACATAGATGTCGTTGAGCGTGCCGGGGCTTTGCCAGTATTGCGGGGCCACACTCATGACCACGTGGTATTGGTTCAGGCTGGAATAAATGGTCGATACCAGGCGCTGGCCGAAAGCATCGTAGAGCGTCTGGTCGATGGCCGAAGCGGTGACGCCGTAACGTGCGGCGGCAGCGCGATCGATCACCAGATTGGTTTCCAGGCCGTGGTTCTGCTGGTCGGAATTGACGTCGGCCAGCTTGGGATTGGCCTTGAGCGCGGCCTCCAGCTTGCGCGTCCAGTCATACAGCTCCGTGAGATTGTCTGCCTTCAGCGTGTATTGGTACTGCGCGTTGCCCGGGCGGCCGCCGATGTTGATGTCCTGGGCGGCCCACAGGAACAGGCTGGCGCCCGGCACCTGGGCGAGCTTGGGGCGCAGGCGCGCGATCACCGCCTGGGCCGAAGGCCGCTGCGAGAGCGGCTTCAGGGTGACGAACATGAAGCCGCCGTTGCGCTGCCCCCCGCCCGTGTAGGCCATGACGTTCTGCACTGCGGGATCGCTTTTGACGATGGCGGCCAGGCGCGTCATCTTCTTTTCCATGGCCTGGAAGGAAATGCTCTGGCTGGCCCGCACGATGCCGATGATGCGCCCGGTGTCGTCCTGCGGAAAGAAGCCTTTGGGCACCACCGCATAGAGATAGACATTGAGCGCGACCGTGGCGAGCAGCAGGAAGAGCATGAAGCGCGCATGCGCCAGGGCCCAGGCGAGGCTCTTGCGATAGCCGCGCATCAGGCCCTCGTAGGCCGCATCCAGGCGGCGCGCCAGCGGGCCGGGCGGGCGCGTGCCTGCGGGCTGGAGCAGGCGCGCGCAAAGCATGGGGGTGAGGGTCAGCGACACGACCAGGGAAACCAGGATGGCGATGGAAAGCGTGGCGGCGAATTCGCGGAACAGCCGCCCCACCAGCCCGCCCATGAGCAGGATGGGAATGAACACCGCCACCAGCGACAAACTCATGGACAGCACGGTGAAGCCGACTTCGCGGGCGCCGCGCACCGCCGCCGCGTAAGGCGGCTCGCCGTTTTCGATATGGCGCATGATGTTTTCCGCCACGACGATGGCATCGTCCACTACGAAGCCGGTGACGATGGTGAGCGCCATGAGCGAGAGGTTGTCCAGGCTGTAGCCGAGCAGATACATCACTCCGAAGGTGCCCATGAGCGAAACCGGGATGGCGATGCCGGGAATGAGCGCGGCGCGACCGTTGCGCAGGAAGGCAAACACCACCGCGAGCACCAGGGCGATGGAAATGAGCAGCGTGCGGCTGGCTTCGTCGAGCGAAGCGCGTATGGTGGTACTGCGGTCCATCACCACGCGCAGGTCGATCTCGCGCGGGATTTGCGCGCGCAGCTCAGGCAGCAGCGCCTCGATGCGCGCGATGGTGTCGATGATGTTGGCATCCGGCTGGGTGCGGATGATGAGCAGCACCGAAGGTTTTCCATTGGCCAGCCCCATGTTGCGCACGTCCTGCACGCCGCGGCTGACCTGGGCCACGTCGTCCAGGGCCACGGGCTGGCCGTTGCGGTAGGCAATGAGGACTTTGCGGTAGTCGGACGGCTCGCGCGCCTGGTCGTTCGCGCCCACCAGCCAGCGCCGGGTGCCGTCTTCCACCGCGCCTTTGGGGCGGTGGGCGTTGGCGGCGGCAATGGCCGTGCGCACCTGCTCCAGGCTGATGCCGTAGGCATTGAGCTGGGCAGGGTTGAGGTCCACGCGGATGGCGGGCAGCGAGCTGCCGCCGACATCGACTTCGCCCACGCCTCGCACTTGCGAAATCTTCTGCGCCAGGATTGTGGAGGCGGCATCGTACATCTGCCCGCGGCTCAGGGTATTGGACGTGAGAGCTAGGATCAGCGCCGGAGCGGAAGCCGGATTGACCTTGCGGTAGGTCGGATTGCTGGGCAGGTCGCTGGGCAGTTGGGCGCGCGCAGCGTTGATGGCGGCCTGCACGTCGCGGGCGGCGCCGTTGATGCTGCGCGAGAGGTCGAACTGCAGGATGATGCGGGTGTTGCCCTGGGTGCTGGAGGACGTCATTTCCGTCACGCCGGCGATGCGCCCCAGATAGCGTTCCAGCGGGGTGGCCACGGTGGCCGCCATGGTGGCCGGACCGGCACCGGGGAGGGAAGCGAACACCGCAATGGTGGGGAACTCCACCTGCGGCAGCGGCGCCACCGGCAGCAGGTGCAAGCCCATCCAGCCGGCCAGCACCACCCACAGCATGAGCAGCGAAGTCGCCACCCTGCGGCGGATGAAAAGCTCGGACAGATTCATGGCGTCTGGCCGGCAGCGGCCGGGGTATCCGGCTGAGTGCGGCGCACCAGGCCCGAGAAGGCCAGATAAATCGCCGGGGTGGTGAACAAGGTGAGGAACTGGCTGGCGAGCAGGCCGCCCACCAAAGTGATACCAAGAGGCTCGCGCAGTTCCTGGCCCTGGCCGCTGCCCAGCATGAAGGGCAAGGCGCTGAACAGGGCGACGAAAGTGGTCATGAGGATGGGGCGCAGGCGCAGCAGGCTCGCCTGGTGGATGGCCTCGCGCGGCGCCAGGCCTTGCTCGCGTTCGGCCTGCAGGGCGAAGTCCACCATCATGATGGCGTTCTTCTTGACGATGCCGATGAGCAGGACGATGCCGATCACCGCGATGATGGTGAGATCCTTGCCTGCCAGCAGCAGCGCCACCAGCGCGCCGACCCCGGCCGAGGGCAGGGTGGAGAGGATGGTGACGGGGTGGATGTAGCTCTCGTACAGCACGCCCAGCACGATATACACCGTGACGATGGCGGCGAGCAGCAGCAGCGGCTCGTTTTTGAGCGAGGCGAGGAAGGACAGGGCCGTGCCCTGGAAGCCGGTCTGCACGCCGGCGGGCAGATGGGCCTCGTCTACGGTTTTCTGCACCGCGTCCACCGCCTCGCCCAGCGAAGTCCCGGGCGCGAGATTGAAGGAAATTGTGGCGGCGGGGAACTGGCCCAGATGGTCGATGACCAGCGGCGTGGGGCGGATGCTCAAGGTGGAAAAGGTGCTGAAGGGGATGGGGTTGCCGTTGGCGTCGGTGAGATACAAATGGCTCAGGGCCGACGGGCCCTGGCGGAACGGCGCGGCGACGCCCAGCACCACGCGATATTGGTTGGACTGGGTGAAGATGGTGGAAACCTGGCGCTGGCCGAAGGCGTCGTAGAGCGCATTGTCGATCTGCGCCATGGTCAGGCCCAGGCGCGCGGCGGTGCTGCGGTCGATGCTCAGATAGGCTTCCAGGCCGTCGTCCTGCAGGTCGTCGGCGACATCGGCCAGTTGCGGCAACCGTCGCATGCGAGCGGTGAGATCGTCGACCACGCGGCCGAGCTGCGCGCTGTCGGGGTCTTCGACGGAGAACTGGTATTGGGTGCGGCTGATGCGGTCGTCCAGGGTCAGGTCCTGCACCGGCTGCAGGTAGAGTCTGATGCCTTGTACGGTGGCGGTCGCGGCCGTGAGATCGCGCATGACGGCCTCGACACCCGGCCGATCCCCCACCGGCTTGAGGTTGATGAGCATGCGGCCGCTGTTGAGCGTGGCATTGGTGCCGTCCACACCGACATAAGACGACAGGCTGACCACCGCCGGGTCGCGCAGGATTTTTTGCGCCAGGGCGTTCTGCAGCTCGCTCATTCTGCGGAAGGACACCGAGGGCGGCGCCACGGTCGTGGCCTGGATCAGGCCCGTGTCCTGGGTGGGGAAAAAGCCCTTCGGGATGAGGGCGTACAGGATCAGGGTGACGGCCAGGGTCAGGACCGCGACGAACACGGTGAGGGCGCGATGATCCAGCACCACGTCCAGCGCCCGGCCATAGGCGGCGGTGAGGCGCTCGAACCAGCGCGTGCGGCTGATCTGCTTGCGGCTTGCCGGCTTGAGCCAGCGCGAGCACAGCATGGGTGTGAAAGTCAGCGAAACGGCGGCGGATATGAGAATGGCGACCGCCAGGGTGATGGAGAATTCGCGGAACACGCGGCCGGCCACGTCGCTCATGAACAAGAGCGGAATCAGCACCGCCACGAGCGAGAGGGTGAGCGAGAGGATGGTGAAGCCGATCTGGCCGGCGCCCTTGAGCGCGGCCTCCACCGGCGGCATGCCCTTCTCGATGTGGCGGCTGATGTTCTCGATCATGACGATGGCGTCGTCCACCACGAAGCCGGTGGCGATGGTGAGCGCCATGAGGGTGAGATTGTTGATGCTGAAACCGGCCAGATACATCACCCCGAAAGTGCCCACCAGGGAGAGCGGCACCGCCACGCTGGGGATGAGGGTGGCCGGGACGTTGCGCAGGAAAAGAAACATCACCATGACCACGAGGGCGATGGCCAGCATCAGCTCGAACTGGATGTCCTTGATGGAGGCGCGTATGGTCAGCGTGCGGTCGGTCAGCACGCTGATCTGCACGGCGGCCGGCAGCGTGGCTTCCAGGCTGGGCAGGAGCGCCTTGATGCGATCCACCACCTGGATGACGTTGGCACCCGGCTGGCGCTGGATGTTCAGGATCACGGCCGGCTGGGTGTCCTTCCATGCCTCCAGATGGATGTTCTGTGCCGCGCGGACAACGGCGGCGACGTCGCCCAGGCGGATGGCCGCGCCGTTCTTGTAGGCCAGGACCAGGTCACGGTATTGGGCGGCCGAGCCGAGCTGGTCGTTGGCGTTCAGCGTATAGGCCTGGCTGGGGCCGTCGAAGCTGCCTTTGGCGAGGTTGACGTTGGCATTGCCGATGGCGCTGCGCACGGCCTCCAGCGTCAGCCCATAGGCCGCCAGCGCCGTGGGGTTCACTTCCACGCGCACCGCCGGGCGCTGGCCGCCGGCGATGGTCACCAGACCGACGCCGCTTTGCTGCGAGATTTTCTGTGCCAGGCGCGTGTCGGCCAGATCTTCCACCTCGGTCAGCGGCAGGGTGGCGGAGGTCAGCGCCAGAGTCAGCACGGGCGCATCGGCCGGGTTGACCTTGCTGTAGATGGGCGGCGCCGGCAGGTCCGGCGGCAGCAGGTTGCCAGCGGCGTTGATGGCGGCCTGGACTTCCTGCTCGGCTTCGTCCAGCCCCAGGCTGAGATCGAATTGCAGGGTGATCACCGAAGCGCCCGCCGAGCTTTGCGAGCGCATCTGCTTCAACCCCGCCATCTGGCCGAATTGGCGTTCCAGGGGCGCGGTGATGTTGGAATTGATGACGTCCGGCCCGGCGCCCGGGTAAAGGGTGGTGACCTGGATGGTGGGGTAGGCGACTTCTGGCAGCGCCGCCAGGGGCAGGAAACGGTAGGCCACCCAGCCCGCCAACAGGATGGCGGCCATGAGCAAGGTAGTGGCCACCGGACGCAGGATGAAAGGGCGGGAGAGGTTCATGCGGCGTCAGGGGCTGGGCCGGGCAAGGGCGGGGCTCAACGGCTGCCGGGGTGGGCTCCGCGGACGCCGCGCGGCGCCTTGGCCGGCCCTTGCGGCGCGAGCAGGCGCACCTTCTGGCCGTCCTTGAGTTTTTCGCCGCCGTCGCTGACCACCGGCTCGCCCGCGGCAAGTCCCCGCAACACCGCCACCCGGTTGTCCAGGGTCGGGCCGAGCGTCACGTTGCGGGTGGTGACCGTGTCGGCAGGTTTGTTGACGACGAACACGAAGGGCCCGCGCGCACCCTGCTGGACGGCCGAATTCGGCACCACCACGACGTTTTTCAGGGTCTTGATGCGCAGGCGCACGTTGACGAACTGGTCGGGGAACAAGGCTTCGTTCGTGTTGGCGAAGCGGGCGCGCAGTTTGACCGTGCCCGTGCTCGGGTCGATGGCGTTGTCTATCGCGGACAACACACCCTGCGCGAGCGGCCGCTGCATGTCGCGGTTGTAGGCCGTGACCGGCAGGGTCTTGCCGCTGCGGTAATCCTGCCAGACTTCGGCCAGGCGGTTTTCCGGGATGCTGAATATCACCGAAATGGGCTGCATGCGCGCGATGCTCACCAGGCCGTTGGCGTTGGCGGTGCCGGACTGCACGAGGTTGCCCGGATTCACCTGGCGCAGGCCGGAGCGTCCCGAAATCGGCGCAATGATGCGGCTGTAGCCGATCTGCAGGCGGGCGTTGGCGACCTGGGCACGGTCGCCGGCCAGCGCCGCCTGGGTCTGGCGCACCAGGGATTGTTGGGTGGCGAGCTGCTGCTCGGGGATGGAGTTTTGCGTGTACAAGGTCTGGTAGCGCTTGAGGTCGGTTTCGGCGTTGGCCAGCAGGGCGGCGTCCTTGGCTTCCTGCGCACGCGCCTGAGCCAGTTGGATTTCGAAGGGGCGCGGGTCGATTTGCGCCAGCAACTGGCCGCGATGCACCGTCTGGCCTTCCTTGAAATAAAGCGCTTGCAGTACGCCGCTGACCTGGGACTGCACCGTCACGCTCTCCAGCGGGGTGACGGTGCCCAGGGCGTTGATGTATTCGGGCACGTTCTCGCGCGCCGCAGGCTGGGCCAGCACAGGCACGGCCATGCCGTTCATGCCGCGCAGGGGCGGCTTTTGTCCATGGCTGCGCCACAGCGCCAGGCCTACGATGAGGGCCGCGACGATCAGGATGGCCAAAATGATGCGCCAAGACGCTGGGCGGGCCGGGGCTTTTTGTTCTGGAGCCATGGATGTCGGGTCTGCGGTTTTAGGGCGGCGGGCGCGGGTCGGGGCACGCCCGCCAGCAGGCGCCACCTTAGCGGAAAAAGCGGCGCCAGCCTATCGCCGCCGGGGCGGGACGCCCGCTACTTGTTGGGGGTGCCACCCGTGGGCGCCGTCAGCGCGCGCAGCTCGTGGCGCAGCTTCATTTTTTCCGGCGTGAGCTGCGCCGCGGCGCGCCCCCGCAGGTTGGCGTGCCCGGTGGCGGCGGCTTCATCCCATTTCGGCTCCGGAGCCAAGCGCTCCAAGGCAAAATGCTGGTCTATGATGTCCTGCCGGTGCCTGAGGCCGGCGGGGCGGGCCTGGCCCATCGGCGGGCCGCGGCCGGCACGGCGGCGGCCTTGGTCTGGGTCTGGCCATCGCCGCCCGCGCCATCCGGGCGCACGGCGGGCAAATCCGCGCCCCCAACCATCCCGAGGGCGGCCTGGAGGTTGTCATCACCTTGCCCGCGAGCGCGGGCGCATAGGCCGGACGCCGCAAAGCGAGCGCGCATCCATGGCTTTTCCGGGCGGGGGGTTGAAAAATCCGCCGCGCTCATCAAATATAACCGCGTCGAACACTAGAGCAGCCCATGGCGGAAAAGCATGAAGAAGGCGGCCTGCTTGCGCCGGAGCACACCCGGGTCAAGCCGCCGCCGCTATATCGGGTCGTCCTGCTGAACGACGATTACACGCCGATGGAATTCGTCGTCCAGGTGCTGCAGAAATTTTTTGCCATGGACCACGAACAGGCGACCCGGATCATGCTTAAAGTACATACTGAGGGCGTGGGCGTGTGCGGGATCTATCCGCGCGATATCGCCAACACCAAGGTGGAACAGGTCTTGCAGTATGCAAGGGCGCACCAGCATCCTCTGCAGTGCACCATGGAAGAAAGTTGAGGCAAGTCGAATGATTGCACAGGAACTGGAAGTGACCCTGCACATGGCCTTTATGGAGGCGCGCCAGAAGCGCCACGAATTCATCACCGTGGAGCATCTGCTGCTGGCGCTGCTGGACAATCCCGCGGCGGCCGAGGTGTTGCGGGCCTGCGGCGCGGATGTCGGCGGGCTGCGCCAGAACCTTGCCGAGCACGTCGAGGCGCATACGCCGGTGGTGGGCGGCGAGGGCGAAGTCGACACCCAGCCCACCCTGGGATTCCAGCGCGTGATCCAGCGCGCCATCCTGCACGTGCAATCCTCCGGCAAGAAGGAGGTCACCGGCGCCAACGTGCTGGTGGCCATATTCGGCGAAAAGGATTCCCATGCCGCGTTTTTCCTGGAGAAACAGGGCATTACCCGGCTCGACGTGGTCAATTTCATCTCGCACGGCATTTCCAAGGTGGCCCAGCCGGGGGCCGCACGCGAAGAAGCCGGCGAAGCCGCCGCCGAGCAGCCGGCCAATACGCCGCTCGACAGCTTCACCACCAACCTCAACACCCAGGCTCTGGCCGGCAAGATCGATCCCCTCATCGGCCGCGATACCGAACTGGAGCGCGTGGTGCAGACTCTGTGCCGCAGGCGCAAGAACAATCCCCTGCTGGTGGGCGAGGCGGGGGTGGGCAAGACCGCCATCGCCGAAGGCCTGGCGCGCCGCATCGTCGAGGGCGAGGTGCCCGACATTCTCTCGCAGAGCATGGTCTACGCCCTGGACATGGGCGCGCTGCTGGCCGGCACCAAGTACCGCGGCGACTTCGAGCAGCGCCTGAAGGGGGTGCTCAAGCAGCTCACCGAAAACCCCAATGCCATTTTGTTCATCGATGAGATTCATACCCTGATCGGGGCGGGCGCGGCCTCCGGCGGCACGCTGGACGCCTCCAACCTGCTCAAGCCGGCGCTGAGCTCCGGTCAGTTGCGCTGCATCGGCGCCACGACCTACAACGAGTATCGCGGCATCTTCGAGAAGGACCACGCCCTGTCGCGGCGCTTCCAGAAGATCGACGTGAACGAGCCCTCGGTGGACGAGACGGTTGCCATCCTGCGCGGGCTGAAAAGCCGCTTCGAAGACCACCACGGCGTCAAGTACACGGCGGCGGCGCTCACCACCGCGGCGCAGCTGTCGGCGCGCTACATCGGCGACCGCCATCTGCCCGACAAGGCCATCGACGTCATCGACGAGGCCGGCGCCGCGCAGCGCATCCTGCCCAAGAGCCGGCAGAAGAAGATCATCACGCCCAAGGAGATCGAGGAGATCATCGCCAAGATCGCCCGCATCCCCTCCAAGACCGTGTCGGTGAACGACCGCGAGGCGCTCAAGAGCCTGGATCGGGATCTCAAGGCCGTGGTGTTCGGCCAGGACAAGGCCATCGACGCGCTGGCGGCCGCCATCAAGATGTCGCGCAGCGGCCTGGGCAATCCGCAGAAGCCCATCGGCTCCTTCCTCTTTTCCGGCCCGACCGGCGTGGGCAAGACCGAGGTGGCGCGTCAGCTCGCCTACACCCTGGGCATCGAGCTGATCCGCTTCGACATGTCGGAATACATGGAGCGCCACGCAGTTTCGCGCCTGATCGGTGCGCCGCCGGGCTATGTCGGCTTCGACCAGGGCGGCCTGCTCACCGAGGCGATCAACAAGCACCCCTATGCGGTGCTGTTGCTGGACGAGATCGAAAAGGCCCATCCGGACATCTTCAACGTGCTGCTGCAGGTCATGGATCACGGCACGCTGACCGACACCAACGGGCGCAAGGCGGATTTCCGCAACGTGATCATCATCATGACCACCAATGCGGGCGCCGAAATGCTGCAAAGATCGGCCATAGGCTTCACCCAAAGCCGCGAGGCGGGCGACGAGATGGGCGAGATCAAGCGCATGTTCACGCCCGAGTTCCGCAACCGGCTGGACGCCATGATCCCCTTCGCCGCGCTCGACGAAGCCATCATCCTGCGCGTGGTGGACAAGTTCCTCATGCAGCTGGAAGACCAGTTGCAGGAGAAGAAGGTGGAGATCCATTTCACCGACACGCTGCGCCAGCATCTGGCCAAGACCGGCTTCGATCCCCTCATGGGCGCGCGCCCCATGGCGCGCTTGATCCAGGACAGCATCCGCCGCGCCCTGGCGGACGAACTGCTGTTCGGGCGCCTGGCGGACGGGGGAGAGGTCACGGTGGACGTCGACGAAGGCGGCGAAATCCGCCTGCTGTTCGCGGACGAACCGGCAGCCGTTTAAACCCCTGCGAGGGCGGCGCGCGCCCTCGCAAGGAGGGTGGGGCCTACTGCGGATTTTCCGAGCCCGGGTTCTCCAGGCTCAGCACCTCGGCATTGTCGTCGTAGGCCAACACTTCGCCATAACGCCCCCAGGCGATGGCGGTTTCCAGCACGCGCTGCGCTTCGTCCTCGCTCAAGTGGTCTTCCAGCTCGTTGAGAAAACGGTTGGCGGGCGCGCGGTGGCTGGGGCGCTCGTCGAGCACGCGGCGGATATGCGCGGCGAGCGCCACGCGTTCGAGGAAATGGCGGGCAAACTGGGTCTTGCGCTCCTGCAGGTCTCCGGCGACGAAGTTCCTGCCTGAGGCGTTCAGTTCTACTTCCCCTTCTGCTACCTGGGCAAAGCCCAGCAATTCCAGCGCCTCCAGCAGCGGGAAGAGGTCGTCGACGGAAAAATGCATGTCCTCGGCCAGCTCGGCCAGGCTGATGCGCGGGGTGTCGGGGCTTTCCTTCTCCGCCAGGGCTTCCATGAGGCCCACCAGGCGGTTGACCGAGACGGCCGGCAGCCGGTAGCCCAGGCCGAGGGCCTCGCGGCGGGCGTCGGCGCGCGGCAGCGGCCGGGCGGTCATGATGGCGTAGATCTCCTCCACCAGTTCGCGGAATTCCGGGGACTGGCGATCGCGCGGGCGCGGCAGGCGCACCGGGATTTCGGCGCTGACGCGGCCGGGGTTGGAGGCGAAGATGACGATGCGGTCGGCCATCAGGATGGCTTCTTCGATATTGTGGGAAACCAGCAGGACCCCTTTGAGCGAGGTCGCCCCCTCCATCCACAAATCCAGCAAATCGTTGCGCAAGGTTTCCGCAGTGAGTACATCCAGGGCGGAGAAGGGCTCGTCCATGAGCAGCACGTCGGGATCGATCACCAGCGCGCGCGCGAAGCCCACGCGCTGGCGCATGCCGCCGGACAGCTCGCGCGGGTAGGCGGATTCATAGCCGTCCAGGCCGATGAGGTCGATGGCGGCCAGGGCGCGCTTCTGCCGTTCCGCCTTGGGCACCTTGCGCGCTTCCAAGCCCAGTTCGACGTTTTCCAGCACGGTCAGCCAGGGAAAGAGGGCAAAGCTCTGAAAGACCATGGCCAGATTGGGCACCGGCCCGAGGACCGGGCGGCCGCGATAGAGCGCGCTGCCAGCGGAAGCGTCGATGAGACCCGCCATGATGCGCAGCAGCGTGGATTTTCCCGAGCCGGAACGCCCCAGCAGGGTGAGGATTTCGCCTTCCGCCAGGATCAGGTTCACGTTCCCCAGGATGTTGAGGGCCTCGCCGTCGGCGGTGCTGAAGTCCTTGCCGACGTTCTGCAGAGTGAAGATTTCGGTAGCCATAAGCTGCGTGCCGGGATCAGTTCAGACGGATACGGTCTTCCGCCAGGGCATAGAGGCGGCGCCAGAAGAAGCGGTTGACGGCCGTGACGTACAAGGCCATCACGCCGACGCCCAGAGCCACGGCGTGCATGTTGCCCGCGGCCGTGGCCTGGCTGATGTAGGCGCCCAGTCCGGTGGCCGTCAGGTGGTAAGGCCCCCATTGCACCACTTCCGCGACGATGCTGGCGTTCCAGGCGCCGCCGGAGGCGGTGATCGCACCCGTGACGAAGGCCGAGAAGACCCCGGGCAGATACAAGCGCCGCCACTTGAGCCAGCCTTTGAGGTTAAGGCTGCGCGCTGCCTCGCGCAAATCGTTGGGCAGCGCCGTGGCGCCGCCGATGACGCTGAACAACAGATACCACTGGCTGCCCAGGATCATGAGCGGGCTGGTCCAGACGTCCACGTTCAGGTGCAGGCGCACGATCAGCACCACCACCAGGGGAAACAGCAGATTGGCGGGGAAGGCGGCGAGGAACTGGGCGAGCGGCTGGACGCGGCGCGCCCAGGTTGGGTGCAGGCCGATCAGGACACCCACTGGAACCCAGATGAGCGCGGACAGGGCCACCAGCACGAAGACCTTGAGGCCGGTGACGAGCCCCAGATAAAAAACCTGCGCCACCTCGCCCCAGCCGAATTCCCGCGGCACCAGGGTGTACAGGCGTTGCAGCGCCCAGAGCGCCGCGAGCGCCAGCAGCACGGCAAATACCCTGTCCAGCCAAAGCTGGCGTTCCGGATTCGGCGGCTTGCGCGTTGCCGGTGCCATGGGCATGAACCGTACCGACAGCTCCCACAGTAGCGCCGGCAGTTTTAAGAGATGGCGGATCAGGCGGGTGCGTTGCAGGAAGTTGCGCACCCAGGACTGCGGGGCTTCGGCGCCACCGGTGTTGTCCATGCGGAATTTGTCCGCCCACGCCACGAAGGGTCGGAAGATGAGCCAGTCGTACAGGAAGATCACGCCCAGCATGACGGCGATGGCCCAGTAGATGGCGGACAAGTCCCGATTTTCGATCGCCAGGGCGATGTAGGAGCCTATGCCGGGCACGGCGACCTGCTGGCCGTGCACGGTCACGGCTTCGGCAGCCACCACGAAAAACCAGCCACCGGAGAGCGACATCATGGTGTTCCACAGCAGGCCTGGCATGGCGAAGGGCAGCTCCAGCTTCCAGAAGCGCTGCCAGGCGGGCAGGCGGTAAAGGGTCGCCGCCTCGCTCAATTCCTGCGGCAGCGTTTTCAAGCCCTGGTACAGCGCGAAGGTCATGTTCCACACCTGGGAGGTGAACACGGCGAAGATCACTGCGAATTGCAGCCCCAGCAGGCTGTGCGGGAACAGGGCCAGAAAGCCGGTCACGGTGATGGACAGATAGCCCAGGATGGGCACCGACTGGAGGATGTCCAGTAGGGGCACGAGAATTTGCTCGGCATAGCGATTCTTGGCCGCCAGGGTGGCGTAAGCCAGCGTAAAGACAAAAGAGAGCGCCAACGCGGCGGCCATGCGCAAAACGGTGTACATGGCATAGGCGGGCAGATGGACGGGCCGGGTCGAGATGGCGAGGGGCTCGCCCAGGGTGAAGGGCACGGCCATCTGGCGCGTGGCATGGGCGAGCACGAACAGCAGCGCCAATACCAGAGGCAGGGCCACCAGGTCGCGCCGGTTCGGGAGAGGAAAGGCGATGCGCGGCAGCAGGGTCATGGCGCCAAAGGGCGATGGGTGCGGCGACGGTGCCTCATGGGCTGACGGGGCCGGGAGCAAAGCCGGCAATGATAACGCGCCGGTGTGGCAAGGGCGTGAAAAAAACGGCGCCCGCAGGCGCCGTCGAAAGATGCTCGAGTAAGGAGGAGAGCCATCGGTCTAAGACCAGGAACCTCGAGCCAACCCTTCCAGCAAAATCGGCTTGCTTGGGCAAGGCCGTTTTCAACCGGAGTATTGCTTTTTTCGGCGGCTAGGCCCAAAACTTTAGGCCGCACCGTGTCACCGGCGGGGTAGGACTTTTGTGTTTTAATCCGATCTCATTGGCTGAAGGATGGCGGTTTTGGGGCGAAAGGCTGCGCAATGATATTGGTGACAGGCGGCGCCGGCTTCATCGGCGCGAATTTCGTGCTGGACTGGCTGGGCCTGGAAGGCGAGCCGGTGCTCAACCTGGACAAGTTGACCTACGCGGGCAATCTGGCCAGCCTGGCGGCGCTTTCGGGCGATGCGCGCCATGTCTTCGTGCAGGGCGACATCGGTGATGCGGCACTGGTCGGGCCGTTGCTTGCGTGCCACCGGCCGCGCGCGGTGGTCAATTTTGCCGCGGAAAGCCATGTCGACCGCTCCATCCACGGCCCGGCCGAGTTCGTGCAGACCAACATCGTCGGCACCTTCAACCTGCTGGAGAGCGTGCGCGTCTACTGGGGCGGGCTGGCCGAGACGGACAAACAGGCTTTCCGCTTCCTGCACGTGTCCACCGACGAAGTGTTCGGCTCGCTCGGGACCGGCGACCCCGCCTTTTCGGAAACCACGCCCTATGCGCCCAACAGTCCGTATTCCGCTTCCAAGGCGGCGTCCGACCATCTGGTGCGGGCCTACCACCATACCTACGGGCTGCCGGTGCTTACCACCAACTGCTCCAACAATTACGGCCCTTACCAATTCCCCGAGAAGCTCATCCCCCTCATGATCCACAACGCCTTGGCGGGCAAGCCTCTGCCCATCTATGGCGACGGCAAGAACGTGCGCGACTGGTTGTACGTGGGGGATCATTGCAGCGCCATCCGCGCGGTGCTGGCACGCGGCCGGCTGGGGGAAACCTACAACATCGGCGGCTGCAACGAAAAGACCAATCTGGAAGTCGTACATACGATCTGCGCCCTGCTGGACGAACGGGCGCCGGGTGCGCGGCCCTATGCGGAGCTCGTCACCTACGTCAGCGACCGCCCCGGCCATGACCGCCGCTACGCCATCGATGCCGGCAAGATCATGGCGGAGCTCGGCTGGCGGCCGGCGGAAAGCTTCGAGACCGGAATGCGCAAGACGGTGGCCTGGTATCTGGAGCACCAGGATTGGGTGGCCCAGGTGGTGTCCGGGGAATACCGGCAATGGCTGGCTACCAATTATGGGGAGGCGCGCGCATGACGGCGGTCCGCAAAGGCATCATCCTGGCCGGGGGTTCCGGCACCCGGCTCTATCCGGTCACCCAGGCGGTGTCCAAGCAGCTCTTGCCGGTATACGACAAACCCATGATTTATTATCCGCTGGCCACCCTCATGCTGGCGGGCATACGCGACATCCTGGTCATCTCCACCCCCCAGGATACGCCGCGCTTCGAACAGTTGCTGGGCGACGGCAGCCAATGGGGGCTGAGCCTGAGCTACGCGGTGCAGCCCTCCCCGGACGGCCTGGCCCAGGCGCTCATCATCGGCGAGCCCTTCCTCGCCGGGGCGCCCTCGGCGCTGGTGCTGGGGGACAATATCTTCCACGGCCACGATCTGGCCCAGGCCTTGAGCGGCGCCCAGCGCAAGGCGGCTGGTGCCACCGTGTTCGCCTATCCCGTGCAGGATCCCGAGCGCTACGGGGTGGTCGAGTTCGATGCCACCGGCCATGCGGTGAGCCTGGAGGAAAAGCCGGCGCAGCCCAAGTCGCGCTATGCCGTGACCGGACTGTATTTCTACGACGAGCGCGCTCCTCGGATAGCCAAGAACCTCAAGCCCTCGCCGCGCGGCGAGCTGGAAATCACCGATCTCAACCGCCAGTACCTGGCCTGGGGCGAACTGGACGTGCAGGTCATGGGGCGCGGGCATGCCTGGCTGGATACAGGCACGCACGAATCCCTGCTGGAGGCCTCGCTGTTCATCGAAACCCTGGAAAAGCGCCAAGGGCTCAAGGTGGCCTGCCCGGAGGAGATCGCCTATCGCCAGGGGTTCATCGACGCCGCTCAACTGGAGCGCCTGGCCGAGCCGCTCAAGAAGAACGGCTACGGCCAGTATCTTTTGGCCCTGCTGAACGAGCGGATCTTCTGATGCGGCGCATAGCCACCGACCTGCCGGACGTGTTCCTCATCGAACCCAAGGTGTTCGGCGATGCGCGCGGCTTCTTCATGGAAAGCTACAATCGCCGCGCCATGGCCGAACTGGGGTTGACGGGCGATTTCGTGCAGGACAACCATTCGCGTTCGGCGCGCGGCGTGCTGCGCGGCCTGCACTATCAGATCCGCCAGCCGCAGGGCAAGCTGGTGCGGGTGGTGGCCGGGGCGGTATACGACGTGGCGGTCGATCTGCGCAAGAGCTCGCCGACCTTCGGGCGCTGGGCCGGCTTCGAACTGTCCGCCGAAAACAAGCTCATGGCCTGGATTCCGCCCGGCTTCGCCCACGGCTTTCTGGTGCTGTCCGACTACGCCGAATTCCTCTACAAGACCACCGATTACTACGCACCGGAGCATGAACGTTCCCTGCTGTGGAACGACCCAGCGCTTGGGATCGCCTGGCCCCTCGGAGGCATCGCGCCTCTGCTTTCGGCCAAGGACGGCGCCGCGCTGCCCCTGGCACAAGCGGAAACCTACCCGTGAAGCGCCTCCTCGTCACCGGCGGCAGCGGGCAGGTGGGCTGGGAATTGCGCCGCGCCCTAGCCCCGCTGGGCGAGGTGTTCGCACCCGGGCGCGAGTTGCTGGATTTGGCGCGCCCGCAGACCCTGGCGGCGGCAGTGGCGCAATTCAAACCCGATCTCATCGTCAATCCGGCGGCTTATACGGCGGTGGACAAGGCGGAGTCGGAGCCGGAATTGGCGCGCCTGGTCAACGGCGTCGCGCCCGGCGTATTGGCGGAGGTGGCCCGCAAGCTGGGCATACCCTTGATTCATTATTCGACCGACTATGTCTTCGACGGTCGCCTGGACCGCGCCTATCGGGAAACGGATGAGCCCAATCCGCAAAGCGTGTACGGCGCCACCAAGCAGGCGGGAGAGGCGGCCATCATGGCGGCGGGCGGCCGTTTCCTCATCCTGCGCACCTCTTGGGTTTATGGCCTGCGGAGCAAGAATTTCCTCCTGACCATGCTGCGGCTGGGGCGGGAGCGCGAAGAAGTCGGCGTGGTGGACGACCAGATCGGCGCGCCCACCTGGAGCCGGATGATCGCCGAGGCCGGCGCCCAGTTGGCCGGAACCTGGCTGGCGGGCAGTGACGCGGGGCGGGCGCGCATGGAACCGTTCTGGGGGATTTATCACCTGTGCGCCAGCGGGCAGACTTCCTGGCACGGCTTTACCGCGGCCATCTTCGCTCATCTGCAGCGCACCGAGGGGCGCTCAGCCCGCCTGAAGGCCATCGCCACCGCGGATTACCCGACGCCAGCCAAACGTCCGGCCAACTCGCGCCTGGATTGCGGCAAGCTGCGCGATGCATTCGGGCTCGGTCTGCCGGACTGGCAGGCCAGCCTCGATCTGTGCCTTGAGGCATAGGAATTGCTGGATATTTGCGGGAGCCTATTCCGATATAGAGACATAAATTAATTATAAAACAACTAATTATTTAATTTATATAAAGTAACATATGAGGCAATGGCCATGAGTTTCGCTCTACACCCCGTGATCCTGTCCGGCGGCTCCGGCACGCGCCTCTGGCCCCTTTCACGCGCGGCCCTGCCCAAGCAGCTGCTGCCGCTGGCCTCGGAGCGCAGCCTGTTCCAGGACACCGTGCAGCGCCTCGTGGCGCTCAGCGGTGCGGCACCGCCCCTGGTCGTATGCAACGAGGACCATCGCTTTCTCATCGCCGAGCAGTTATGTGAAATCGGCGCCGAGCACCAGGGGATATTGCTCGAACCCATGGGCCGCAATACTGCGCCTGCCATTGCGGTGGCGGCGCAGCGTCTGGCCGCTCAGGATCAGGAGGCCTGCATGCTGGTCTTGCCGGCAGACCACCTCATCGCCGACACGGAGGCGTTCGCGCAGGCGGTAGCGCGCGGCGTGGCGGCCGCGCGCCAGGGCAGGCTGGTGACTTTCGGCATTTTGCCGCGGCAAGCCGAAACCGGCTACGGCTACATACGCCAGGGCAAGGATCTCGGCGGCGGCATCCGGGAAGTCGCCGCCTTCGTCGAAAAACCCGACGCCGCCACGGCACGGGCCTATGCGGACAGCCGGGAATATTTCTGGAACAGCGGCATGTTCCTGTTTCGCGCCCGGGATTACCTGGACGAACTCGCCCGCCTGCGCCCGGACATCCTCGCCGCCTGCCGGGCGGCGCTGGCGACGGCCCAGGAGGATCTCGATTTCGTGCGTCTGGGCAAGGCGGCCTTTGCGGCCTGCCCCGCAGACTCGATCGATTACGCCGTCATGGAGCACACCGACAAGGCAGCGCTGGTGCCGGTGGACATGGGCTGGAACGACATCGGGGCCTGGTCGGCCTTGTGGGAAGTCGGCGCCAAGGATGCTGCCGGCAATGTGGTGCGCGGCGATGTCATGGTGGAAGAGGGGCGCAACAATTATCTGCGCGCGGAGTCGCGCCTGCTGGCGGCGCTGGGCGTGGACGACCTGGTAGTGGTCGAGACTCCGGACGCGGTCCTCGTGGCCAGGCGCGATCGCGCGCAGGACGTCAAGATTCTGGTGGAAAAACTCAAGTCCGGCGGCCGCGACGAGCATGTCTACCATACCCGCGTGCATCGCCCCTGGGGATGGTATGAGGGCATAGATGCGGGCGAGCGTTTTCAGGTCAAGCGCATCATGGTCAAGCCTGGGGAGAAGCTTTCCCTGCAGATGCACCATCACCGCGCCGAGCACTGGATCGTGGTGTCGGGCACGGCCAAGGTGACGCGCAACGGCGAGGAGGTGCTGCTGACCGAAAACCAGTCCACCTATATCCCCCTGGGGGCCAGCCACCGGCTGGAAAATCCCGGCAGAATTCCCCTGCACATGATCGAAGTCCAGTCCGGGGCCTACCTGGGCGAAGACGACATCGTGCGCTTCGAGGATGTCTACAAGCGCAGTTGATGCGCGCCGCGCGTTTGTGCAGGCTGCCCGACCCGCCCTATAATTCACCCTCGGAATTCCCTGCCCATCCATGAAACTCATCTCCTCGCTCACCACCCCTTTCGGCCGCAAGGTAAGAGTCGTCCTGCTGGAAAAGAAAATCCCCCATACCCTGGAAGTGGACATCCCCTGGAAGCCCGATACCTCGGTGCCCGACTACAATCCGCTGGGCAAGGTGCCCGTGCTGGTGCTCAAGGACGGTCAGACTCTGTTCGATTCGCGCGTCATCGTCGAATACCTCGATCACGTGAGCCCACTGTCCCAGCTCATCCCCCAGGACCCGGCCTGGAAGATCTATGCGCGCAAGATCGAGGCGCTGGCGGATGGCATCACCGACGCCGCCGCCGCCGTATATCTGGAAAAACTGCGTCCCGCGGAGCGCCAGGACCCCACCTGGATCGCCCGCCAGCAGGGCAAGATCTTTCGCGGCCTGGAAGCGCTGGCGGAAGAACTGGGGGAGGACGCCAACTTCGTCGAAAACCGTCTGAGCCTGTCCGACATCGCCGCCGGCTGCATGCTGGGCTATCTGGATTTCCGCTTTCCCGAGATCAACTGGCGCGAAGCGCATCCCAATCTGGCCAAGCTGGCGGAAAAGCTCAACGCCAGGGCGTCTTTCCAGGAAACCGTCCCGGTGGCCACATGAATGCATCCGCCGCTCCCCTGCAGCGGGCCACGCTGGCGGGAGGCTGCTTCTGGTGCCTGGAGGCGGTGTTTCGGGAACTCAAGGGGGTGGGGCGGGTGGCGTCCGGCTACATGGGCGGGCATCTGGCCGATCCCTCTTACGAAGCGGTGTGCGGCGGCAGCACGGGGCATGCCGAAGCGGTGCAGGTGGATTTCGATCCGGCGCAGATTTCCTACGCCGATCTGTTGGAAGTGTTCTTCGCCATCCACGATCCGACCACCCTGAACCGCCAGGGTAATGATCGCGGCACCCAATACCGCTCAGCCATTTTCTATCACGATAGCGCGCAGAAACAGGCGGCCGAGGCCATGATTGCGCATCTTGCCGCGCAGCAGATGTGGGCGGCCCCCATCGTCACCAAAGTGGTGCCGGCCACCGCTTTCTACCCGGCGGAGGCGTATCACGACAACTACTACGCCAATCACCCTTTCCAGCCCTACTGCCAGTTCGTAGTGGCGCCCAAGCTGGCGAAGGCGCGCAAGGTTTTCGCGGCCCGACTCAAGGAGGCGGGCTGAACGCCTATTGCGGCGCCGGCTTGCTGGCCGGCAGCGTGATTTCGCGCGAGGGAACCACGGTGGAGATGGCGTGCTTGAAGACCATCTGCCCGCCCTGGTCGTGCCCTTTGAGCACAACTACGTACTGATCGAAGGACTCCACGCGCCCGACCAGCTTGATGCCGTTGACCAGGAATACGGAAACGGGGACTCTTTCCTTGCGCAGGGCGTTGAGGAACGCGTCCTGCAGATGACGGTGTTCGGTTTCGGCCATGGGGCCTCCTCAAAAGGCCGCCCCCCGGCGGGGGCGGGTCGATCGATTACTGGATGGTGGCCTTGGTGCGCAGGGCCTGGACAGCCTGCTGCAATTCGCGCTGCTGCAGCTGCTGGACGATCTGCTCCTTGACGTCGGCGAGCGGCGGCACCTTGACGGGGCGCTTGTTCTGCAGCTCGATGACGTGCCAGCCGAACTGGGTTTGCACCGGGGTCTTGGTGTACTGGCCCTTCTGCAGCTTGGCCATGGCCTCGCTGAATTGCGGCACCAGATTGGCCGGCATCACCCAGCCCAGCTCGCCGCCGTTCTTGGCCGAGCCCGGATCGATGGATTTTTCCTTGGCCAGCTTGGTGAAGCTCGCGCCCTTCTCCAGTTGGGCAATGATGGCGTCGGCTTCGGCCTTGCTCTTCACCAGGATATGGCGAACTTTGTATTCGTCGCCCGCGTTGGCCGCCTTGGCCTGGTCGTAGGCTTGTTTTATCTGGGCTTCGGAGACGGGGTGGTCCTTGACGTAATTCTGCAGATAGGCCTTGGCCAGCGTGTCGCGCCGGCCCATCTCCAGCGCCGCAGCGATGGTGGGATTCTTGTCCAGACCTTCCTTGACGGCGGCGTCGCTCAGCAGCACCAGATTGATGAGGCTTTGCTTGACCTGCTCCTGCAGCTGGGGGGAGTTGGGTGCACCCTGGTGGAGCAGATCCTCGCGCCCCAGGGCCGCCCACAGGGCCGGAATGCTTTGGCCGTTGACTACGGCGATGGGCTTCTCGGCAACCGGCGCGGCAGGCTCGGCGGCCTGGGCCAGCGGGCTCAGCACCAGCAGGGCGGCGAGCAGGGTTTGTTGGAATCGTAGGGGTATGGACATAAGCTCCTCTCAGAGTTCTTCGGGGGTTAGAGCGGTAATGGCCAGAGCGTGCACCCGCCCGTGCATGAGGTCGCCCAGGGTTTGATAAACCAGCCGATGCCGAGCAACGGCATTGAGGCCGGAGAATTGCCTCGCGACGACGACGAGGCGGTAATGTCCGCCGCCGCCCGCCGCGCCTGCATGCCCCGCATGTTGCGCGCTTTCGTCGAAAACTTCCACATTTTCGGGTTGCAGGGCTTGCAGACGCTCGCGCATGGCTTGCACGGTATCGATCATGGCAGGGCTTTCCTGAACGGCCGCACGGTCACGCGGGCATAAACACCGGCCGCCGCATAGGGGTCGGCGCCGGCCCAGGCCTCGGCGTCGGCGAGCGATTCGAATTCCGCGACGATCAGGCTCCCGGCGTAACCTGCCGGACCGGGGTCGGGGCTGTCGATGGCGGGCAGGGGCCCGGCCAGCAGCAGCCGGCCCGCCTCGGTCAGGGCGTGCAGGCGCTCCAGGTGCGCGGGCCGTGCGGTGAGGCGTTTGGCGAGTGTGTCGGGCAGGTCTTCCGCGTATATGGCATACCACATGTCAGTTGTCCTGCTTGTCGAGATGACGCGAAATGAAAAAGGTCTGCGCCAGCACGAACACCAGCATCAGGCCCAGGCTGCCGAAGAGCTTGAAATCCACCCAGACATCCGTCGAGAAGTTGAACGCCACCAGCAAATTCAGCACCCCCATCAGGGCGAAGAAAGCCCCCCAGCTCAGGTTCAGGAGATTCCAGGCGCCGGCGGGAAGTTCCACTTCGGCGCTCATAAGAGAGCGGATTAGATTCCTGCCGCTCGCGGCGGCGCCGAATATCGCCCCGGCGAATACCCAGTACAGCACCGTGGGCTTCCATTTGATGAAGACTTCGTCGTGCAGCCACAAGGTTGCGCCGCCCATCACGACGATGATGGCGAGGCTGATCCAAAGCATGGGCTCGACCTTGCGGCCCTTGAACTTGACCCACCCCACCTGCAGGAAGGTGGCCACGATGGCCACCAGCGTGGCCAGATAAATGCCGGGCTTGTCGGCCGGGATGCCGGGCAGGCCCAAGTGTGCGAGCAGTGCATGCGTGGCCGCGGGGGCGGCATCGCCCAGCTTGTAGGCGATGAAGAAGACGATGACGGGAAACAGATCGAAGATGAATTTCATCGAGGCAGTGGTGCCGCAGACCTGCGCCGAGGTTTGCCGCATTGGTGAATACCGGCCATATTTTGCTATGATTTTCAGACCCGTCCAAGGGCGTTGTCCGCCCCGTCATGTTTAAAGCCGATTTGCATTGCCATTCCCATGTCTCCGATGGTCTGCTGAGCCCTGCCGAGGTCGCGGCGCGCGCGCATGCCAACGGCGTGGCGCTCTTTGCCCTGACTGACCACGATGACGTCGCAGGCCTTGCGGCAGCACGCCAGACCGCCGTTGCCGTGGGCATGGACTTCCTCGACGGCGTGGAGATATCGGTCACCTGGCGCAACGCCACCGTCCACGTCGTCGGCCTGGGCATCGATCCGGAGCATGCCGAATTGCAGGCCGGGCTGGCGCAGATTCGCGCCGGGCGCCGGGAACGGGCGCGCCGGATCGCCGCTGCGCTGCATGAAGTCGGGATTGCCGGCGCCCTGCAGGGCGCCATGTCCCACGCGCACAATCCCGAACTGGTGGGGCGCACCCATTTCGCGCGCCATATCGTCGCCAGCGGCCGGGCGAAAGACATCCCCTCGGTATTCAGGCATTATCTGGTCAAAGGCAAGCCCGGTCACGTGAGCCACGAATGGGCGTCCCTGGCGCAGGCGGTGGGCTGGATACGCGCCGCGGGCGGCTGCGCCGTGCTGGCTCATCCGGCGCGCTACGATCTGTCGCGCCCTGCCATGCTGGATCTGCTGCGGGAGTTCAAGGCGCTCGGCGGCGCGGCGCTGGAGGTGGTCGCCGGCAGCCACACGGCGGAGCAGTCGGCGCGCTTTGCCAAGCTCGCGGCAGAGTGGAGCATGCTGGCCTCCTGCGGTTCGGATTTTCACGCGCCCGGAGAAGGTGGCCGGGAAGTTGGCCGGCTGGCGCCGCTGCCTTGCGGCTGCGAACCCGTGTGGCGGCTGTGGCGCGAGGACAGATGAGCGAATTCCATAACGACAATCCGGCCGTACGCATGGCGCAATATTTCAATATCCATCCCGACAATCCCCAGCATCGATTGATACAGCAGTCCGCCGCCATCCTGCAGGGCGGCGGGGTGATCGTCTATCCCACGGATTCCTGCTATGCCCTCGGCTGCCGCATCGGCGACAAGGATGCCGCCCTGCGCTTGCTGCGCATTCGCGGCCTGGATGCGGGGCATGACCTTACGCTCGTTTGCCGCGACCTCTCGGAACTGGGCCGCTATGCGCAGGTCGACAACAGTCAGTTCCGCCTGCTAAAGGCAAACACGCCGGGCCCTTACACCTTCATCCTGCAGGGCACCCGCGAAGTGCCGCGCCGCCTGCTGCACAAGCGCCACGACACCATTGGCCTGCGCGTGCCCGAGCACCCCGTCGTCGCTGCCCTGCTGGCGGAACTGGACGAGCCCATCCTGTCCTCCACCCTGATGCTGCCAGGGGAGGACGTGCCCCTGAGCGAAGCCTGGGAGATACGCGAGCGCCTGGAGCATGCGGTGGATCTGGTGATCGACGGCGGCAGCTGCGGCCTCACGCCCACCACCGTGGTGGACCTCACCGGCGATGTCCCCAAAATCGTACGCCGCGGCAAGGGCCCGGTGGAGCCATTTTTCAGCTGAGGCAACATGGAACTCAACATCATCCAGAAAATCGCCGTATTCGCCATCCCGGTGATCTTCGCCATCACCCTGCACGAAGCCGCGCACGGCTTCATGGCCATGAAGTTCGGCGACAAGACGGCGTGGATGCTGGGGCGCGTGACCGCCAATCCCATCAAGCACATCGACCCCTTCGGCACCGTGATTCTGCCTACGCTGATGCTGCTGCTGAGCAAGCTGGCGGGAGGGCCGGCCTTCCTGTTCGGCTGGGCCAAGCCGGTGCCGGTCAATTTCAACGGCCTGCGCCACCCCAAGCGCGACATGCTCTGGGTGGCCGCGGCGGGCCCGGGCGCCAATGTGCTCATGGCCATCTTCTGGGGCCTCGTCATCCAGCTCGGCCTCTGGCTGCACAGCGGCTTTGCCAGCGCGCCGCTCGTGCTGATGGGCGCGGCGGGCATATTCATCAACATCATCCTGGCCTCGCTCAATCTCATCCCGCTGCCGCCCCTGGACGGCGGCCGCATCGCCGTGAGCCTGCTGCCGGCGGGGCCGTCCATGGCGCTGGCGCGCCTGGAACCCTACGGCCTGTTCATCCTCATTGCCCTCATGTTCACGGGCATCCTGGGCTCGCTCATGAGCCCCATCATGGGCCTGTTCCTCAATTTTACCGCGCTGGTCACAGGCCTCAATCCGGCGCAGGTGCAGATGCTGATTTTCACGCTTTTGAGTTGACGACATGTACGCTGATCGCGTTCTTTCCGGCATGCGCCCCACGGGGCGCCTGCACCTGGGCCATTACCACGGGGTGCTGAAGAACTGGCTCTCCCTGCAGAACGAATACCAGTGCCTGTTCTTCGTCGCCGACTGGCATGCGCTGACCACCCATTACGACACCCCCCAACTCATCCACGAGCACACCTGGGACATGGTGGTGGACTGGCTGGCGGCGGGCGTCGATCCGTCGCAGGCGACGCTGTTCCTGCAGTCGCGCGTGATCGAGCACGCCGAACTGCACCTGCTGCTGTCCATGATGACGCCGATGGGCTGGCTGGAACGCGTGCCCACCTACAAGGATCAGCAGGAAAAGCTCAGCGACAAGGATTTGTCCACTTACGGCTTCCTGGGCTACCCGCTGCTGCAAAGCGCGGACATCCTCATTTATCGCGCCAATCGCGTGCCGGTGGGGGAGGACCAGGTTCCGCACGTCGAATTCACGCGCGAAATCTGCCGCCGCTTCAATCATTTGTTCGGACGCGAGCCGGGTTTCGAGGACAAGGCGCGCCAAGCGGTGAAGAAATTGGGCTCCAAGAAGGCCAAGGTGTACGAGGAATGCCGCACGGCCTATCAGGAGCAGGGGGACGAAGAGGCGCTCGACACCGCCCGTGCCCTGCTGTCCGACGCGCAGAACCTGTCGCTGGGCGACAAGGAACGCCTGTTCGGCTATCTGGAAGGTTCCAGCAAGATGATCCTGGTGGAACCGGAGGCGCTGCTGACGGCCGCGTCGAAAATGCCCGGCTTGGACGGACAGAAAATGTCCAAATCTTATGGCAACACCATAGGCCTGCGCGAGGACGCCGAGAGCGTGGCGAAAAAAATCCGCACCATGCCCACCGACCCCGCGCGCGTGCGCCGCAGCGATCCCGGCAATCCGGAAAAATGCCCGGTGTGGCAGTTTCACCAGGTCTATTCCGACGCCGAGGTGCGCCACTGGGTGGTGAACGGCTGCACCAGCGCGGGCATCGGCTGTCTGGAATGCAAGCAGCCGGTGATCGACGCCGTGCTCAAGGAGCTGGCCCCCATCGCGGAACGGGCCGCGCATTACGAGGCCAACCTCGATCAGGTGCGCAACATCATCGCCGACGGCTGCGAGCAAGCCCAGGAACTGGCGCGCGAAACCATGCGCGACGTGCGCGAAGCGATGGGACTGGGCTACTGAGCGGCCGGCAGTAAAAGGCCTACTGCTGCGCGGGTTGAATCCTCAGGCGGCGACCCTATCTTTTCGGCAGATCCACGGAGCGCCACATGAATTCTGAATTCCCCATGGAAGGCGAAATCATCGAGTCCGAGCGCGCGGAAGGCGCGGAGGCCCCGTTACTGCCCGGCCCGGCCCTTTGGCCGGAAGATCTCTACCTGCTGCCGCTGTCGGAGAAGCCTTTTTTCCCGGCCCAGACCTTGCCCTTGCTTATGAACATGGAGCCCTGGCTGGAGACGATCAAGGCCATCGGCGATACGCCGCAACACATGGTGGGCCTGGTGCTGGTCAAGCCGGAAGATTCCGACAATGCCGGGCGCAACGATTTCTATCCCCTAGGCACGCTGGTGCGCATGCATCATCCGGTGGCCAACGACGGCAAGATACAGTTCATCGCGGAGGGCATACGCCGTTTCCGCATCGTCGAATGGCTCTCCGACCGGCCGCCGTACAAGGTCCGCGTCGAATATCCCAACGAGCCGGGCCGCCCCGATTCCGAGGAGATACGCGCCTATGCCGTGGCCGTCATCAACACCATCAAGGAATTGCTGCCTCTCAACCCGCTGTATTCCGAAGAGCTCAAATTCTTCCTCAATCGCTTCAGTCCCAATGAGCCGTCGCTGCTCACCGATTTTGCTGCCACCCTGACCACGGCGGGAAAACTGGAGCTGGAGGAGGTACTGGAAACGCTGCCGCTCAGGCGCCGCATGGAAAAGGTGCTGGTGCTGCTCAAGAAGGAGCTAGACGTCGCGCGCCTGCAATCGCAAATCCGCAGCCGCATGGAGGAAAAGATGTCGCAGCAGCAGCGCGAATTCTTCCTCAAGGAGCAGTTGAAGACCATCCAGAAGGAGCTTGGCCTGGCCAAGGACGACAAGACCGCCGAACTGGACGCCTTCAAAGCTCGCCTGCAAAAACTCACCCTGCCGGAAGCCGCAAAGAAGCGCATCGATGAGGAGATGGGAAAATTCTCCGTGTTGGAAACGGGCTCGCCCGAATATGCGGTGTCGCGCAATTATCTGGACTGGCTCACGCAACTGCCCTGGGGCATCCATACCAAGGACAAGCTCGATCTCAAGCGCGCACGCCGCATCCTCGACCGCGACCATGACGGCCTGGCCGATGTGAAGGATCGCATCATCGAATTCCTCGCTGTCGGCACCATGAAGGGCGAGGTGTCCGGTTCCATATTGCTGCTGATGGGGCCGCCCGGCGTGGGCAAGACGTCGATCGGCAGATCGATCGCCGACGCGCTCGGACGCAAGTTCTACCGCTTCTCCCTGGGCGGCATGCGCGACGAGGCCGAGATCAAGGGGCATCGGCGCACCTATATCGGCGCCATGCCCGGCAAGTTCATCCAGGCCATCAAGGAGGCCGGCAGCGCGAACCCGGTAGTAATGCTCGACGAGATCGACAAGGTCGGCCAGAGCTACCAGGGTGATCCCGCCTCGGCGCTGCTGGAGGTGCTCGATCCCGAACAGAACGGCGAGTTCCTGGATCACTACCTGGACGTGCGCTTCGACCTTTCCAAAGTATTGTTCATCTGCACGGCGAACCAGCCCACCATACCGGCGCCGCTTTTGGACCGCATGGAGGTGATTCAACTGTCCGGCTACATCACCGAGGAGAAAGTCGCCATCGCCAAGCATCACCTCTGGCCCAAGGTGATGATGCGCGCCGGTTTGCAGAAAGGCCAGGTGGTGCTGAACGAGGCCGCCATCCGCCACGTCATCGAGGGCTATGCGCGCGAGGCCGGCGTGCGCAATCTGGAAAAACAGTTGGGCCGCGTGGCGCGCAAGGCCGTGGTGAAAATTCTCGCCGGTGACCCCGCGCCCATCAAGGTGGGAGTGAAGGAGATCGAGGTCTATCTCGACAAACCCATTTTCACGCGCGAGAAGCCCCAGACCGGCGTGGGTGTGGTGACCGGACTGGCCTGGACGGCCATGGGCGGCGCGACCCTGGACGTGGAAGCGACCCGCGTGCATACCCTGAACCGCGGCTTCCGCCTGACCGGTCAGTTGGGCGACGTGATGAAGGAATCGGCCGAGATCGCCTACAGCTATGTCGCGGCCCATCTGAAGGACTACAAGGCGGACGAGAAATTTTTCGACACCAGCTTCGTGCACCTGCACATTCCGGAGGGTGCCACGCCCAAGGACGGCCCCAGCGCAGGCATCACCATGGCCACCGCCCTGCTGTCCCTGGCCAAGGGCCAGCCGGTGGCCCGTCCCTTGGCCATGACCGGAGAGTTGTCGTTGACCGGACAGGTGCTGCCGGTGGGCGGCATCCGCGAAAAAGTCATCGCCGCGCGCCGCGTGGGCCTCCATGAGCTGATGTTGCCGCAGGCCAACAAGCGCGACTTCGACAAGCTGCCCGATTACATCCGCGCCGGCCTGACGGTGCATTTTGCCCATCACTACAAGGACGTCGCGCGCCGGGTATTCCATCCCTGAGCGCACTCTAACGAGCACATCGCATGCATGCATTGAAACTTCATGGCCGCAAGTTTGCCGATCTTTTCACTGCCGCCGGGCTGGAACGCCTGGATGAGGAATTCCTGCGCCAGATCTCTGCAGTCGATGCCGTGCTGGCAAAGCGCCTGCTGGCTTATCGCGCCGCCGCAGAGGACCCGCCCGCGCTGCAGACGAGCCAGCTGTTGCTCGATTGCGCACCGCTCCTGGAGGCCTTCGTCGCCCGGCTTTTCGATATCGAAGGGGAGGCCGCGGAGGCCCGCGCCCGCGCGCTGGCGCATGACGTGGTCATGGACTTCAAGAAGCATTACGTCCTGCGCCGCGCGCGCCGCTACCGCGGTGACATCACGCGCAGCCTGGCGCAACTGGATGCCTGGCTGGACGGCGAAATCGCGTGCGCCGGCGGCGACGCAAACGATCGTGAAGGCACCATCGCCCGACTCGGCGAAACCTGGCTCAAGGACGAGGAGGCGCATGCCGGCGCCATCGACGCCCTCACGCAATGGTGCGTGCTGGTATTGCAGGACGAGCAAGCCCAACCGCGCCGGGAGACCTGGGCCAGCTTCCATCTGCCCGAGCGCGTCGATCACGCCCATCTGGTGCCTTTGGTGCGCATGGAGCGCTTTCGCGCCGACATGCAGGCCTCCGACAAACTGCGCCGGCGCGACGGTTTTCACCTCACCGACCCGCGTGCCGACGCCCGCACGGTGCAGGACGAGGTGCATTACTGCCTCTATTGCCACGACCACGAGGGGGATTTCTGCTCGCGCGGCTTTCCCGAAAAGAAAGGCGTGCCCGAACTGGGCTACAAGAAGGACCCTCTGGGCGTCACGCTCACGGGCTGCCCGCTGGAGGAAAAAATCTCCGAAATGCATCGCCTCAAACGCGACGGCTACGGCATCGCCGCCCTGGCCGTGGCCATGGTGGACAATCCCATGGTTCCGGCGACCGGTCACCGCATCTGCAACGACTGCATGAAGGCCTGCGTGTACCAGAAGCAGGATCCGGTCGACATTCCGCAGATCGAAACCCGAGTACTCACCGATGTGCTGGCCTTGCCCTGGGGCGTGGAAATCTATGATCTGCTCACGCGCTGGAATCCCCTGCGCCGCAGCCAATATCGCATGCGGGCCTACAACGGCCGCAAGGTGCTGGTGGCGGGCATAGGCCCGGCGGGTTTCACCATGGCCCACCATCTGAGCATGGAAGGCTGTGCTGTGGTAAGCATCGACGGCCTCAAGATCGAACCCCTGCCGCATCACCTGCTGGAGGAGCCGGTGCGGGACTGGGCCAGTCTCACGGAAGACCTGGATGAACGCATCCTGCTAGGCTTCGGCGGCGTGGCCGAATACGGCATCACGGTGCGCTGGGACAAGAATTTTCTCAAACTCATCTACCTGTCGCTCGCGCGCCGGCCGCATTTCCAGGTATTCGGCGGCACCCGCCTGGGCGGCACGCTGACCCTGGAGGATGCCTGGGGCCTGGGTTTCGACCATATCTGCATCGCCACCGGGGCGGGCCTGCCGCGCGTCATTCCCATGGGCAACAGCTTGGCACGTGGCATGCGCCAGGCAAGCGATTTCCTCATGGCGCTGCAATTGACCGGCGCCGGCAAGCACACCAGCCTGGCCAATCTGCAAGTGCGTCTGCCCGCCGTGGTCATCGGCGGCGGCCTGACCGCGGTGGATACCGCCACCGAGGTGCAGGCGTATTACGTGAAGCAGGTGGAAAAGGTGCTGCATCGCTATGAAACGCTGGCCGTCGCCTGGGGGGAGGAGAAGCTGCGCCAGGGCCTCTCTCAGGAAGACGGCGAAATCCTCGACGAGTTTCTCGCCCACGGCCGTGCCGTGCGCGCCGAGCGCGAACGCGCCCGGGCTGCCGGCGAGGCACCCAACTTCGTTCCGCTGCTGCAAAGCTGGGGGGGCGTGACCCTGGCCTATCGCAAGGGCATGAACAACTCGCCCGCCTACACGCGCAACCATGAGGAACTCATCCAGGCCGCCGCCGAAGGGCTTTACTACGCCGACGGCCTGGACCCGTTGCGCGCCGAGCTGGATCAATACGGCCATGTGCAGGCGTTGGTGCTGCGCAAGATGAAAGAAGCGGAAGGGCGCTGGATCGCCGCGCCCGAGGAAGTGCGGCTGCCCGCGCGCGCCGTCTTCATCGCCGCCGGCTCGGCGCCCAATACCATCTATGAGCGCGAACACCCGGGCAGCTTCGTCATGGACGGCAACCATTTCCAGACCCATGTGCTGCATGCAGATGGCCTGCAGGCGGTGCAGAGCGCCGAGCATTGCAAGGCCCCTGAATCGGGCCCCTTCACCTCCTACGAGCGGGAAGGGCGCCGAGTCAGCTTTCTCGGCGACACCCATCCGGTATTCAATGGCAGCGTGGTGAAGGCCATCGCGTCCGCAAAGGCGGGTTGGCCGCAGGTCATGAAGGCCGTCCTGGCGCGTCCCGCCCATCCGCAGTCCTACACCGCGTTTCGGGCGCGCATGGCCGATATGCTCATACCGCGGGTGGCGGCAGTGGACCGCAGCAAGCGGGGTGTGGTCGAACTGTGGGTGCGCGCGCCCCTGGCCGCGCGCAATTTCCGCCCCGGGCAGTTCTTCCGTCTGCAGACCTTCGAAACCGGCAGCCCGGTGGTGGCCGGCACGCGTTTACAAATCCCCTTGCTGACGGTGAGCGGCGCCGGCGTGGAGGGCGATCTGATCCGCCTCATGGTATTGCAATGGGGCACCGGCCCGCGCCTGGTCGGGCGTCTGCAGGCGGGCGACCCGCTGGTGCTCATGGGGCCCACCGGCGCGCCCACCGACATTCCGCGTGGCCAGGCCATTGCTGTGGTGGCAGGCCGCTGGGGGGCCGCCGTGATGCTGGACATCGGCCCGGCCCTGCGCGCGGCCGGCAATCGTGTGCTGTATTTCGCCGCCCTGGCGCGCGCCGAGGAATTGGACAACCAGGACGAGTTGGAAGCGGCCGCCGACCAGATCGTCTGGTGCACGGCAACCGGCGCGCCCATCGCGCCGCGGCGCCCGCAGGACATCTCCGTGCAGGCCGCGGATATGGTCGAGGTGCTGCGCCGATATGGTGCCGGCGAGTGGGGGGGGCACCCCGATGGGATTCCTCTGGGCGAGATCGACCGCCTCATGGTGATGGGCTCGACCGGTCTGCTGAAGGCTTTTCAGCAAGCGCTCAAAGGGGAGATGGGCCGCGCGTTCAAACCTGGCCTGCAGGCCATGGCCACGGTGGGCAGCCCCATGCAGTGCATGCTCAAGGGCGTGTGCGCCCAGTGCCTGCAATGGCAGATCGATCCCGAAACCGGCCGGCGCACCAAGGCGGTGTTCACTTGCGCCGGCCAGGACCAGCCGTTGGCCTGGGTCGATCTGGACAACCTGACCGCGCGCCAAAGCCAGAACCGGCTGCTGGACCGCTTGTCCAGCCAGTGGCTCGATTACGTGCTGGCGCAGGCAGGGTAGGGCAGGTCGGCGGCCAACCGTCCGGGCCAAGGCATGCACGCCGCTTCCCACGACTTGCCGCCAGCATGCCTGGGCAGAATTTTCCTGCTGAGCCATATGCGCGCCCGCACCAGCCTGGCCGCGCACATCCTCGGCTCGCATGCGCAGATCAATGGCTATTACGAGATGCGCCTCAGTTATGAAGACTCGTCCGCGCTGGACAGGCAGCTTGCGGTGTACCTGCAAGGCGACGCACTGAAGCCCAACAGCCGCTATTTGTTCGACAAGCTGCTGCACAACGGCTATGTATTGCAGCCCGAGCAGCTTGGGCTGACGGACATCAAGATTCTGCTCTCCCTGGGAGAGCCGGAGCACACCCTCAAGAGCATCGTGCACCTGTTCGCGCACAAGGAAGCCGCGGACCTGTACGCTTCGCCCGTGGGGGCGGCGAACTATTATGTGGCGCGCGTCGAGGCGCTGGCCGAGTTCGCCCGCACGGCGCCGCAGGGGTATTTCTATTTCGATGCCGAGCTGTGGCAGCGCGCGCCGCGGCGGCTGCTGCCCAGGCTGACGCAATGGTTGGAGTTGGAGTCGCCCTTGAGCGAGCGCTATCGGACCTTCAGCCAGACCGGAAAGGCGGGCAGGGGGGATACGTCGGCGCGCATCCATCGCGGCAGCATCGACAAGGCGCGGACCGACTACGCGCATGTCGCCATTCCCGAAGATGCGCTGAAGGCGGCGCGCGAGGCCTACCGGGAAGGCCGCCGGCAGATGATCGAAACTGCCATGGATGCGCTGACCCTGTAGCCAGGGCCTAGAACAGGCTGTCCCAGGCGTCGCGCTCCGCCCGATAGTCCACCAATGCCTCGATGATCTGCCGCTTGCGCTGCGCGCGATGCCCGGTGGACTGGATCTGGCGCCAGGCGGTGGCATGCGCGCCGAAATTGCGCTCGATGTTGGCGCTAAAGGCGCGCACCTGATCCAGCGCGGGCGCCAGCTCGACTGAGTGCAGCCACCAATGCCCGGCGCCGAACACGAGCGCGTGCAGTTGCCGGTTCTTGGCAATAATCGCATCGTGCTTTTGCTGGTACAGCGCCAGCAGCTCGGCCTCTTTCTCGGCGACGGCGGCCTCGACCACGGCCCGTGCGAAGGGCTGCGTCACGTCGGCGCGCTTGACCAGCGCCTCGGTGGAAAACAGCATGAGGTCGCCGAAGAACTGGCGTTCGAATTCGTCGGACAGGTCTATGCTTTGCCACCGCACTTGCACGCCGGGGCGGAAGTCGTCGGCTGGCCCGGCTTCGGTGGTGCGCCGGTGCAGGTTGGGCAGATTGCAGGAGGCGAAGCGCCCGCCGATCTCCGCGGCGATCAGCCGCCCGGCGGTGGGGCCGGACATACGCAGGCGCAGATGGCCGAAAGGGATGATGTATTTCAGCCCTTCGTAGTTGGCCACGTAGTTGCCTGGATAAATCGTCCGCGCCGGTGAGAGCTGGCCGAACCCTTTGCCATACCCGAACCAGGTCTTGCGTGTAAGGTGTTCGCCGAAGAAGAAGGCGTTGAGCCGCCCTGCGAAATCCATCAGGCAGGCACTGTGGTCATGCGTGCCTGGCAATCGGCAGGAGTAGGGGAAGGTCGTCGGTTCGTTGGCAAAGCCGAACAGTATCGCCAAGTCGTGATAGGCGGCATCGCCCGCGTGCGGTTTGATCGCGCCATGAAACTCACAGGGCTGATCGCCGCGCAGGGCGGCCAAGCGGGTGAAGAAAGCGCTCACGTCGTCGAGAAAATTGGCGGCCATCACCGCAGGCGATACCGGCGGGTCGCCCACCATCTTGCCGGTCAGCACCAGGGTGTTGCCGGTGCGGAAGAGTTTGTCGAAATAGTGAAAATAATTCAGCGCGTAAACCACCTCTTCGCCGTCGCCGGTGTGCCGGTTCACGCACAGGCTCTGGTCGCTGTCGAGCAAGTAGTACAGCGTCCTGTGCTTGTCTTGGGTGAGCTGCAGGAATTTCAGGTAGCTCAGGTTGCGGTTGGCGGCCTGGCCTTTGAGATAGAACCGCTCGCGCGGCTGGGTGGTGAGCAGACGGCCCAGTTTTTCGCGCGTGCGCGGGGGCAGGGCGTGCAGCAGGTCGTACTGCTCCGCCTGGCCGTAGTGATGGAGCTGCAGGCCTTTGTGCCGGTATTCCTCCACCAGCTCCTGATGGCGGCGGATGTTGTTGGCGTCGCGGCTGTCCTCGGCGACGATGATTTGGATCTTGTCCCACACGCCCCCGCGCTTGCCGCCGTAGTCGTACAGCCTGCACACTTGGTAGATGCTTTCCAGGCAGGCGCGCAGGTGGAGAGGGCGGTCGGCGATGGGAATGCCCAGGATGAAGCGATGGCGCGCGTCGCCGCCGCGCCGGGCGATCAGCGCCTCCTGCTCGCGGAACAGGGCCTGGTAGCTCGCTAGCAGATCGTGGAAATCCCCCGCGCCCGACCACATCGCCTGTTCCAGCAGCGGGCAGCACCGCTCGTAGAGCTGGATAAGCGCGTCGGCGTCGCCTGTCTTGGCAAGGTTGCGCAGCTGTGTGCCCAGATCGCCCAGGGCCGGGATGGCGGCCCGGCAGCGCGCGATGCAGGCGGCCAGCGTCTCGGTCATGCGGCGTCAGCGCCGGGAGGAATAGTTCGGGTAGGCATCGCGGGCGATCATCACTTCGATGAGATTGACGGCGCCGCGAAAGTCGAGCACCTCCAGCTTCGCCAGGTCTTGCGCGTGCTCCACGCGGCTATGCCTGATGCCGAAAGACTGCGCCAGCAGCGCATAGTCCGGGTTGCTGAAGTCGCAGTCGATGAAGCGATCCTGGTAGAGGTGATGCTGGTTCTTGCGGATCAGGCCCATGGTGCTGTTGTTGAACAGGACGACGTTCAGCGGAATCTTGTAATTGATCGCCGTCATGATCTCCATGGCGCACATGTGGAAGCCGCCGTCGCCGATTATGGCAAACAGAGGCTCCCTGACTGCGCAGCCGGCGCCTATGGCGGCCGGAATGGCGTGGCCCAGCGAGGAAATGCCGGTATTGGGATGGAAGCGGTCCCGGGCCGATACGCGGTAGAAGTTCTGCGCAAATACGATGTTGTCGTCGAACATGACCAGACCGTCCGGAAATTTTTTCTCCAGCCAGGCGTAGAAGGCGCGTACATGGTCGAATTTCTCATCGAATATCGTCTCGCCGGCGGCATCGGTTCGGGCCTGCGCGGCGGCGATGAAGGCGGCGATGTCCGGCGGCGCCTTGGCCGCGATGTGCCGAGCCTCCGCGGCTGTGTCCAGCGCGCGCAGATAGGCGCCCAAGTCGGCCTGTACGGCAAGATCGGCGCGGAATACCTTTTCCAGCTGCTGAGCATTGTTGTCCACCTGGATCAGCATCTTGCCCGCCAGCAGCGTTTGGTCCCACACATAGCTGGTTCGTTCATTGAAGCTTGCGCCCAGGACGAATACCAGGTCGGCTTCATCGCGCAGATAGCGCATGGCATAGCCGCCGGAGGTGACGCCCAGGCTGCCCAGCGACAGCGGCGAACGCTCATCCACCGCGCCCTTGGCCTTGAGGCTGCTGGTGACGGGGATGTTGAGGCGCCGGCTGATGCGGCCCAGGGCATCCCGACCGCCGCTGCGCAGGCAGCCGTAGCCGGCGATGATCAGCGGGCGCTGCGCTTCCTCGATCAGGGCCAGGCTTTGCTCGATGTGCTGCCCGGCGACCATGCTTAGAGCTGCCGGCCGGGCGAAGGAGATCTGCTCCAGCAGGGAGGCATCCACCCGCTCTTTCTGTACGTTGTAGGGAATGCTCAGCACTACGGGACCGGGCGTGTCGGAGAGCAAATGCTTGGCCGCCTGGATTAGCACATTGGGCAGATAGTCGGTGCGCTCGACCAGCTTGTGGTAGCGCGTGATGCCGGCGAACAGGGCGACCTGGTCGACGCTGCCGCCTTCACCGGAGCTCTCCTGCAGCCCGCCCTTGCCGAAGATATGGGTAGGCGCCTCGCCGGTGATGGCGATCACCGGCAGATGGTCGGCATAGGCGCTGGCGATCCCTGTGACCAGATTGGTGGCGCCGGGCCCGGCGGTGGTGATGCAGGCGCCTACGCCGCCGCTGGCCCGTGCATGCCCCCCCGCCATGAAGGCCGCGCCCTGCTCGTGCTTGGCCAGCACGGTGCGGATGGGGGAGTCGTAAAGCGCGTCGTAAACCGGGAGGATATGGGATCCGGGGACGCCGAAAATGTACCGGACCCCCAAGCGTTCCAGAAAGTGGACCAGCAATTCGCTGACAGGTAGTTTCATCGGCACCCGGGCCGCCTATGCGCATCATCGTTGCAAAGCGCAAGGATAACAGGGTGTGGAAAACCGTAGCGAGGAGCGATCAGGCAAGGCGGAAACCGGCGCGCACGACCCGTGCGGGCAGAAAGTTTCGGCTGCCGGCGGGCCTCGTGGGGAAAGGCGGACGAGTTTCGCTATGATTAAGCCGCCCGCCTGAATGGGCACCCCGAGCGGCGGCAGTTCACGGCGCTTTTTCAGAACCCTTACCGAGGAAAACGATATGCGACTTCGCCTTGTGCTTGCCCTTGCGGGCGTCCTGACGGCGTATTCCGTGCCCGCGTGGGCCGGGCCCTATACCGACGACATGGCCAAATGCATCGTCGGCGCGACGACATCGCACGACAAGACGATGCTGGTGAAATGGATCTTCGCCAATATCGCAGCGGATCCCGACGTCGCCGAGCTGGCGAAGGTCAGTCCGCAGCAAAGGGACGCGCTCGACACCCAGGCAGCGCACTTGCTTGAACGTCTGCTGCTGGATACCTGCCACGACCAATCGGCGGCAGCGCTCAAATATGAAGGCCCGGAGTCCTTCCAGGTGGCCTTCAGGCTGCTGGGGCAGGTGTCCATGCGGGAATTGATGACCAACCCGCAGGTCACCGCCGCGATGCAGGAATTCGCCCGGCATCTGGACAAAAAGAAATTCGCCCAATTTGGGCAGGAACTGCGAGGGGCGCAGTAGACGCTACATGAACAAATAGGTTCGGGCCAAGCAAACGCTTGGCCCGGCGCACCGTGAAAAAACGGCCGCTAATGAAGGCTGCTTGAAGCCAGGAGGTTATTGGTTATGTTTTTTCTTCTTGCCGCCCATTTTCCCGGCGGCGCTTACGGGAGTCAAAGCGCCGCTTTTGGCCCCCGCTTGTTGCGCGCCGTAACCTGCGGCGTTCTGAGGGCCGGCCATCTTGCCTTGCACGGGCGCGGCTTGTGAAGGAAGCCCTGCCGCGGCAGCCTGGCCGGAGGCAAACATAGTCGGAAGCAACAGTGCGGCGCTGATTGCGATCGCGGAAGCGGCTTGCTTGTTCAGGATGCATTTGTTTTTCATCAAAACTCCTTGAATGATGACAAATTGGAAAATGTGCCGAGTTTTTCGGCACACGATTCATTAAGCAGCCTATGTGCCAAGTAAATTTAAATACGTAAAATCAATGTATTGAAATATTTTTTGTATAAGGATACTGAATATTTGAATGAAATATCAGATATATCCTATGGATATTGTCTTTTTATCCCGACAAATTTAGAAATATGAAAAAATTGAATTGTTTTTAAAGAAAATTATTGTCGCCTGATAGCGACATTATTCAAAATCATCAGAAGGTTTGAATAAAGCCGGTGAAAGTGCATGCTTTTGCAGCAGACGATAGAATTCGGTGCGGTTGCGTTGCGCCAAGCGTGCGGCCTCGCTGACTTGGCCGCCCGTCAATTTCATCAGGTTCACCAGATATTCCCGCTCGAAACGCTCTTTCGCTTCCGCATAGCTGAAAATTTCCAAAGGCGCATTGCGCAAGGCACGCTTCACCAATGCGGCCGGGATGCGGGTGGTGACGCACAGAGCGCAACACTGCTCAATGACGTTCATGAGCTGGCGCACATTTCCGGGCCAGTCGGCGCGCACGAGGATGTCCAGCGCATCAGGGGTAAAGCCGGCGATACGTCCGCCACCATGCCGTGCGCCGAGTTTGCCGAAGAAATGATGGGCCAGCGGAACAATGTCCTCGCGCCGCTCCCGCAGGGAGGGGATGTGCAAACCCACCACGTTGAGCCGGTAATATAAATCCTCGCGGAATTGCGACTCCGCAATGGCGGTTTCCAAGTCGCGGTGGGTGGCGGAGACGATGCGGACGTCTATCGGCAGAGAGTGGCTGGCGCCGACGGGTCTGATCTCGCGCTCCTGGAGCACCCTCAACAGCTTGGCTTGCAGGGATAGCGGCATGTCGCCGATTTCGTCAAGGAAGACGGTGCCGCCCTGCGTGGTTTGGAACAGGCCCTTGTGGCTTGCCGTTGCGCCGGTGAATGCACCCTTGGTGTGGCCGAAAAGCTCCGATTCGAGGAGGGCTTCCGGAATGGCCGCGCAGTTGATCGCCACGAATGGCCCATGCTTGCGCGCGCTGGCTTGATGCACCGCGCGCGCCAGCACCTCCTTGCCCGTCCCGGATTCGCCCTGGATCAATACATTTGCCTCGCTGGCCCCCACCAGCGCGACCTCATCGAGCAGGGCGGTCATCAAGGGGCTGGCGGTGACGATCTCCGGAAACCGCGCGCACGCGAGTTTTCCCGTCGAAGCGCCACGGGCATTTATGGCGCGTTCGAGCAAGGCGAGCAATTCCTTCGCTTCGAAAGGTTTGGTGAGATAGCCGAAAACGCCGCTTTGGGTAGCAGTCACTGCGTCCGGAATGGAGCCGTGAGCGGTCAAGATGATGACCGGCAGCGATGGGTCAACCTCGTGGATGCGCTTGAAGAGGTCCATGCCATCCATGCCCTGCATGCGCAGGTCGGTGATGACGGCCTGGGGCCGTGCCACGGCCAACCGGGCCAAAGCCTCGGCGCCGCTGGCGACGCCGGCAGGCTTGTAGCCCGCCGATTGCAGACGTATCGAAAGCAAACGCAGAAGAGCCTCGTCGTCGTCCACCACCAGCACGTTCGGCGCCTGCATGCTCATAGGCGCATGTCCGTGTTTTGCGCGGCGAGTGCGCGCGGCCTTGCGTGCGGCCACGGGCCTTTGCGGCGTACCCTCATTTGCTCCGCCCACCGGCATCTGGCACCGGATTCTGCAATTCCACCTCCAGGTTTTTTATCTGCTCGATCTGTTTCTGCAAAACGGCTATCTGGCCGACGCTGCTGGTCAAGTTGGCGCGCAGACGGAATAGCTCCAGGCTCTGCCGGCATAGGCGTTGCATAAGCTGGATGAATTGGCGCGAAGCCGGATCGCTGGTCTGGCGCTCCAGTCCGGCCAACAGATTCTGCGCCTCGGCGGTTTGCGCTCGGGCGGGCGTTGCCCGCGCCATAAGCAAATACGCGAGTTCGAGTTTGTCTGGCGGCGCGAGTTGCGTGCCGGAGGCCTGTAGACGCTGTTGTTCGGCGGCGGCGGCCGCGTCGGGCTCCCGCGCAATGCGACGGAGGGTGTGGCCAATCCATTCCATGCTCAATGGCGCCGGCTTGTGCACGGGCGGCGGTGCGGCCTGCGGGCACGTCACCGTCGGGGCGGGGGCGGGCGCATGCGGCGCCGGCGGCATGATCGCCGTGCGTAGCGGAGTCTGCGCGCAGCCGGACAGCAGCGCCAACATGACCGTGGCTACCCTGCCTCGAGCAAAAAATAAAAATCGGAGAGGCATGGCTAGGGGCTATGCGAAGATGGCAGATGCAGCCGGGAATTCTGGCGCACCGGTAGATCCGCATCGAGCGGCAGGCGCACGCAAAAGCATGCGCCAACACTTTCGGATGTGCCGCACAAGCGAATCTCCCCACCGTGCAATTTGGCGTATTCCTGCGCAATGGCCAGACCAAGCCCGTTCCCGGTGCTCGCCGCGGCGGGCTGGCGCATGCCCTGAAAAAAAGGCTTGAACAGGTGGGGACGATCGACGTCTGCCACGCCGGGCCCCTGATCGCATATCCTAATCTCCACTGCCTGCTTGTCGGCGTGCATATCCAAGCGGATGGCGGCGCCTGGGGGGCTGAAACGAACGGCGTTGATCAGCAGGTTCTCGAATAGGGTATCGAGTTTGCCTTGGTCGGCCGTCAGCGTACATTCCCGACCGCTGTATTCGACGTGCAGCCTCTTCGCGCGCAACCCGAGTTCGTTGCGTTGTATGACCTTCCCGATGAGCGAGGATATCTCCACCCCGCTTGAAACCAAGGGATCGAGATGGCGCTGGGCGCGGCTGTAGTTGAGAAGATTTTCGATGCGTTGCTGCAAATCCCGGGCATTGCTCTGCATGATGTGGGTAATCTCGCGCTGCTTTGCCGAAAGTTTTCCGCCCACGCCGTCGGCCAGCAATTCCACTCCCTCGCGCAGCGAGGCCAGCGGCGTTTTCAATTCGTGCGAGACATGGCGAAGAAAGCGCAGCTTCTGTTCGTCGATTTCGCGCAGGCGCTGACGCAGCCAGTCGATTTGTTGCCCCAGGAAAACAAGGTCAACGGGCCCTCGTACGGAAGGTTGGGCATCCAGGTCACCCTCGCCCAGGCAGCGGATGGCATGATCGATTTGCCGTACCGGGCGGTTGAGCAGCCAGGAAAACAGCGCCGCCAGGCACAGCGACAGCAGCACCACGGCGGCGGCCTGCCAAAGCAGAGAGGCCCAAACGAGGTTTGCCTGGCGAGTGATGGCCATGTCCTGGGCGTCGACCAGGGCGTTGCTGCTGTCTGTCAGCGTGCCTGCTTGCCGGATCAACCAGTTGAAATCCGGCAGCAGCTTGTTAAATTCCTTCATGCCGCCGCTGTGCCGGGCGCTAAGGCGGCGATAAAGCGCCCCTTCCTCCCTGGATATGACACCCACCAGGCGCTGCTGCGACCCGTCGTGAAAAGGCAGTTTTTGCAGCGTATGCAGTTCCCGTATCGTGGCCCTATTTGCCGCCTCCATGCCGCTTCTCAGCGCAGGATCGCGCAGCACGAAATATTGGCCGGCGGCACGCTGCAAAGTGGCGATGTCATGAGCCAGCTGCCGCGTGGCACGGGTGACTTGCATCGTCATGGAAATGCCTTGCCGTTCTTCGCGGGCGAGGCGTTTGATGACAAAAGCCATATTTACCAGTCCGGCCAGCAACGGCAGCGTAACCAGGGCAAAGCCCAACAGTGACAAACCTGAAAATGATCTCGGGTAAAGAGCGGGCATGGCGGGATTGGCACGCCCGACTACCGATATTTCAGACGATTTTGGCAACCGTACGGCGCCGCGCGTAAAAAAGTGGTCATCATTGCGTTGGTGTTCTGCCGTGTGACAGCAAAGGGGACCCATTCCCATCGCCAACCCCCGCAGGTTGCGGCGGTAACGACGGAAAGGTACAGAAATCAAATTAGCACCACCTTAGTAGTATCCATGGTGTGGCGCCATACCCACTTTCCATTATTTAACATAATATAAATTATACGAAGCAATATAATCCGGCATGGTACTGCCCACCGCCATTCCCGCTTCCGGAAGCTTGCCCATGAGATACTTGGTCTAGGACGGTAGCTTTTTCCGCAATGCACCTGCTTTCCTCAGCCATCAATGCGGAAACCGCTTATGACGGCGATCGGACTTGGCGCTAGCAATAGGCGCGGACAGAGTTAACAATAAACTGAAATAAAACGTTTTAGTAAGTTGATTATTTATTATTTTTTCTAATGCCAAGGCTCTTTTCGAGTTCCGCACCGAACGGCCGCAACCCTCCCCACGTTTCTGCGCAGGCTGGGAGCGGGCTGACGGATGACTAACTCTCTTCCGGCCGAATCGGGCGGGTTCCGGCGTTCACCGGACTGGGAACGAGATGCTGATACTCATCATTGAAGACGAAGCCAAGACCGCCACCTATTTGCAAAAAGGACTTGCCGAAAGCGGCTATCGCGTCGAGGTTGCGGCCACCGGGGACGACGGGCTGCATCTGGCACGGGAAGGTGGCCATGATCTGATCATTCTGGACGTGATGCTGCCTGGACGGGATGGCTGGAGCATATTGGGCGAGTTGCGCCAGCGCGGGCTGAAAACACCGATTCTCTTCCTCACTGCCCGCGACGCCGTGGATGACCGCGTGCGCGGCCTGGAATTGGGCGCCGACGACTACCTGGTCAAACCGTTCGCGTTCTCGGAGCTTCTTGCCCGCGTGCGCTCCCTTCTGCGCCGCGGCCCCCTGCGGCCCAGCGAATTCCTGCGCATCGCCGATCTCGAACTGGATATGCTGAGGCACAAGGTTTCACGCGCGGGCGAACGGCTCGCCCTGAGCCCCAAGGAATTCCTCCTGCTGTCCCTTTTCATGCAGCGCAGCGGCGAGACGCTCTCCCGCACCCTTATCGCCGAACAGGTCTGGGGAATCAACTTCGACGCCGACACCAATGTGGTGGACGTTTCCATCCGGCGCCTGCGCCGCAAAGTCGACGACCCGTTCCCCTGCAAGCTGATTCATACGGTGCGCGGCCTAGGCTATGTCCTCGAGCCGCGCTGAGCGCCCGTCTCTCGTGCCGTGGCCGCGTTCCCTGACGGTGCGATTGACTTTGCTGTATACGCTGACCACCTTGGTCATCCTGCTTTTCGCCGTCAGCGGGCTGTACTGGAGCCTGCTGAAAAGCCTGCAGCGAGACGACAATGAATTTCTCAAGGACAAAATACAGGTCCTGCGGCAGATTCTTGCGGCGCCCGCGCAAAACACCGATGCGCTGCATGAGGAAGTGGACTGGGAAGGAGGCACCGGCAAGCACAAGCATTACTACGTGCGCATCCTGGAGCCCGGCGGCACGGTTTTCAGAATAACCCCCGGTATGACCGCCCTGCGGGTTCCGGGGCGCGTTTTCCCGAGCCCCGGCCCGTCGCAAGGCTTTCCGGGCCCGGCCAAGCGCTGGTGCCAGGACGCCGCCCGCTGTTACTGGCTGCAGTCGGCCTGGGCAGGGCCGAGCGCTACGCCCTACCGCCTTGAATTGCTGCTCGATGCGTCTTCGGACGACACCCTGCTGGCCGATTACCGTCACAACCTGCTCTTGGTGCTCTTCACAGGCACCCTGTTCGCCGCCGGTGTCGGCATGGCTGCAACCCGACGGGGCTTGCGCCCCCTCAAGAACGTGATCCAGACGGCTCACGCCACCAGCGCCGGGCAGCTCAGCCAACGCATCGGCCCGGCCGGCTGGCCCTTGGAGCTCGCGGACCTGGGAACAGCTTTCGACACCATGCTGGAACGCCTGCAATCGAGCTTCGATCGGATTTCCCGTTTTTCAACCGATCTCGCCCATGAATTGCGCACCCCCATCAACAATCTGATGGGCGAACTGGAAGTGGCGCTGTCCCACCCGCGCAGCCCGGAGGAATACCGCCAGACCCTGGAATCGGGCCTGGAGGAGTGCAACCGCCTCGCCAGCATGATCGATCGGCTGCTCTTTCTCGCCCGCGCCGACGGTCCGCTGCCGCCCCTGGACAAGAAGCTTCTCGACGCCCGTGCCGAGAGCGAGGCCGTGTGCGAATATTTCGAAGCGCTGGCGGAAGAAAAATCCATCACGCTCGCAATCAAAGGCAACGCCAGTCTCTGGGCGGAATCGGTTCTGTTCCGGCGCGCACTTGGCAATCTTGTCTCCAATGCCCTGCAATACACGCCCGCCGGGGGGCATGTGGCCGTGACCTTGGGCAGCGACGAGGCGGGGCTGACCGTCGTTCAGGTGGCAGATACGGGCATCGGCCTGGCGGAAACGGAACGCGCCGGGGCCTTCCGCCGCTTCTATCGCAGCGAGGCGGCGCGCCATCTCTACCCTCAGGGAACAGGCCTGGGGTTGGCCATCGTGCAGTCCATCATGACGCTGCACGGCGGGCAGGTCACCTTGGAAGGGGCGGCGGGGGCCGGAACGCTCGCCACATTGCGTTTCCCCGCGCCAGAATGACAGTTTTGTCATTCTGGCGTCAGCCTCCTGTCGGCTGGCGTCGCCTATCATAACCACATGCTCAGCCCCACGCCTCGGCTTCGTTTTCTACCGATACTCGCACTTGCCGCAAGCTTGGTTTCGGGCTGGAGCAACGCCTTGGCCGGGGAGCCTATTCCCTCCCCCACCCTTACGCTGAGCCAGGCCATCCAGCGGGCGTTGGCCAACCAAGCCCAGATTCGTGCGGCCGAACATCTCGTAGCGCAACGCGTGGCTCAACAAAAGGCGGCCAGTGCCGATTTGCTGCCCAGCCTATCGCTGGCTACCGGCGGCATTTGGGCAGACACGGGCAACGGGCAGCCGCTGTGGGCGTCTGCCAACGGCGCCCGTGAATTGATCGGCCAACTCCAGCTCAGCATCCCCCTCTATGCGCCGCAGGCGCGCGCTGTGGAGACCCTGGCGCACGACCAGGTGAGCGTTGCCCGCTACCAGGCCCGCCAGGCGCGGCTGCTGGTGGCCGCCGAAGTCACGGCCAGCTACTATCGCCTGGCTCTGTATGCCAACGAAGGAGACGTCTGGCGCGGTGCGCTGGCGGCCGCTCAGGATATCCTCGCTGCCACCCGAAAGAGCTACCGAGCGGGTGCACGTTCGCGGCTCGATCTGACGCAAGCCCGCCTCACTGTTTCCAAGGCTCAGGCAGGGCTGGATCAAACCCTGCCCCTGGCGGCTGCGACGCGCCGCGTTCTGGCGTTGCAGACAGCCTACGCCTCCGATGCCGCCCTGCCGCCCCTGGCCGCCAGCGCCACCCCCCGGCAGGAATTGCCACGGCAAAGCGCGTTGCTTGAGCAGGCCGCTCGCAGCCAGCCCCTGCTGCAGGCGGCCGCAGGCGAAATCCGGGCCGCCCACGCTCTGGTGCGTTATCACCAAGCCGCCAGATTGCCGACCGTGCAAGCCCGTCTGGGCTATGGCTGGGACACGATAGGCACGCCGCAAAGCCGCAATCTGGGCTGGGGGGGATCCGTGATGCTGCGGATGCCCATTTTCGGGTTCGGACGCAATCGCGACCGCATCGATGCCGCGCAGGAGAATCTTGCGGCCATGGAGGCCGGCAAAGCGGCGCTGTTGCTGCAAATCCAAAGCCGCATCGCAACGGATTATGGAAAGGCGCAAGCCGCCGACAACGCCTTGCGCAACGATCTGACGCTGGCCCGTGAAGCGCAAGCCATCTACGAAATGACCCGCAAGGGTTATCTCGCCGGGGCCTTGAGCGGCCTCGCGCTGCAGCAGGCGGAGAGCAACTGGGTACAGGCCCAGCTCAAGCTGGCCGGAGCGGCCATCCAGGCGCAGCTTGCCAGAGCGCAATTGATCCTGGACAGCGGGCTCCTGCCGGCTGGCGAACCGAATAACGAGGACATGCCATGAACAAGCCGTCCAGAGGGCTCTTTCTCTATGCTTGGCCGCTTCTGCTCGGGTGGCTGTGGGCCGCCCCGGCCGCGTGTGCCCTGCCCGTGCACGCGGTGGCCGTGCATGCGTCGTCCTGGTCCCGGCAAACCAAGGTGATGGGCACTGTGGAAAGCACGGACCAGATCACCTTGACGGCGCCCGTCACGGGCCGGGTCCTGGGGCCCTTCCGCCTGCCGGGCAACGTGCCTGCGGGCACCGTGGTGGCGCGTATCGCCCCACCCGGCCTGCACGCGGGCATGGGAGCGGCCCGGGCGCAGGTGGCTTACGCCCGCGCCCAGCTGCAGCGTACCCAGGAACTGTTCAAGGATGGCGTGATGGCGCGCCAGGACGTGGAGCGGGCCCGCCTGGCGCTTGCCGAGGCGCGTGCCTCGCTTGATAAGCTGCAGGCCCAGGCGGGCGATCAGGTGCTGACGGCGCCTTTTGCCGGAACGCTGCACTATCTGGTGCCGCCCGGCGCGGTGGTCAACGCCGGCAGCCCGATCGCCACCCTGTCGGGGCGCAGCAAGCCGTGGGTGCGTACCTACGTGACGCCGGCCCAGGCCCAGTCCCTGCAGCCGGGCGGCCCGGCAGCCGTCGTAGCGCATAACTGGCGGGGACAGGGCGTCATCCGCTCGGTAGGGCAAAGCGCCCGCCACCTCGGGCTGGTTTCGATCTACGTGACGCTGCCCGCGGCCAGCCCGCTGCTGCCGGGAGAGTGGGTGCGGCTCACCCTCTCATCGGGCGGCGGCAGCGCTTTTCTCGTCCCCAGCGGGGCGGTGGTCATGCGCGGCGCACACAGCCATGTTTTCGTGGTGCGGCAGGGGCGCGCCGTGGAAATACCGGTTCAGATCACAGCCAGCGAGGGGGCCAAGACCTGGGTGCTGGGCGCGTTGCGGGAGGGCGAGCTGGTGGTGGTCTCCGGCAGCGCGCGGCTGGCGCCCGGCGTTCCCGTCGAATTGACGGCCGGGGCGCGCCGGCCATGAAGCGATACCTGGCCTTCCTGTGGACGAACCGGTTCTCGGTAATCCTGTCGGGGGTCTTCGTCCTCGCCGCCGGCTGGTTCGCGCTGCAGGCCCTGCCGGAGAGCGTATTCCCCGACGTGAGCTTTCCCAAGGTGTCGGTGCTGGTCAACGCCGGCAGTCTGCCGGTCAAATTCATGGAAATCGAGGTGACGCGCCCGCTGGAGGAAGCCGCCAAGGGAGAGCCCGGGGTTCGGCTGGTGCGCTCCCAGACCGGCAACGGCCTGTCGAAAATTCACGTCTATTTCGACCCCAAGGTGAATCCCGAGACGGCCTATCTCATGCTTCAGGCCCGCCTCGCCCACATCCCCTTGCCGCCGGGCGCCCGCATGAGCGTGCGGCTCATGGCGCCCAACATCTACCCTTTCGCCGAGTACGCCTTGGTCTCCGACTCTCTGGACAGTTCGGCCATGATGCCTACCTTCGCGTTCCAGATCCGCCCCGCCCTGCTATCGGTGCCGGGGGTCTATCGGGTGGAGGAGACGAGCCGGGGCTGGCCGGAAGTGCATGTCGCCCTGGATTCCCGGCGCCTGGCCCAATATCACCTGGACGCTCGCCAAGTGGTGGATGCCTTGCGTGCGGCCCAGGGCCCATTTTTTTCCGGTGTGCTAAACGCCTTCCACCAGCAATTCATCGTCGCCACCACGCCCCGGCCAGTGGATCCCGGCCGCTTGGCCGCCCTCACCCTGCCCCTGGGTCCGCCCGATGCCCAGGGCGCGCGCACGCCTCTGCCACTGGGGGCTCTGGGGCAGGTAAGCATAGCCCCGCCCCCCCTGTTGCGCGAAGCGGCCGTGGCGGGCTATCGGCATGCTCTGGTGATAGACGTGCAAGCCCAGTCCGGTGCCGACGAAGTAACAGTGGCCCGCGCCGTGCACGACCGCATAGCGTCCTTGCGGGCTCACCTGCCGCCCGGCGTGAAGCTCGTGCCCATCTATGACCTGAGCCAGCTGATCCGTACCAGCCTGAAGGACGTCTGGATTGCCCTGGGGCTGGGCAGCCTGATTGCCTGGCTGGTGGTGCTTGTTTTCCTGGGCCGCCTGGATGGCGCGCTGGCCACCCTGGTGGTGGTGCCGTTGTCCCTGGCCGCCACTTTTCTGGTGCTGCACGTGCTCGGATACGGCCTCAACATCATGACCTTGGGCGGGCTGACGGCGGCCATCGGCGCGCTGGTCGATCATGCCATCGTGGTGATCGAGCGCGGCCTGCACGGCCTGCGCGGCGATATCGAAGCCCGGCGCGAGGCCGCACTGCGGCGCGCGGGCGAGATCCTGCCGCTCATGACCCTGGCCACCCTCACCTCCTGCCTGATATTCCTGCCGCTGGTTTTTCTGTCGGGGACGCTGGGGCTGCTTTTCCGCCACATGGCGCTGGCCATCGTCATCGCGCTCGTCACGTCCCAGCTGGTAGCCCTTTTCATGACGCCGGTGCTGGCCGCCTGGCTGGCCGGGCGGCCGCGCCCCAAACCCCGCGTCCCCGGTGAGCAATGGCTGCGCAAACATTACAGCCGGGCCTTGATCTACGGCATGCGCCGCCCGGCTTTGGCGGTGCCGGTTGTCATCGTGCTCGGTGCCGCCGGATGGCTGGGCGTGAGCGCCCTGCCCACCGCGTTCCTGCCGCATTGGGACGAGGGCGTCATTGCCGTGCCCTTCCGCCTCCCGGTCGGCAGCAGTGTGGCAGATACCACCCGGGTGGGGCGCCAGCTCATGGCCATCGCCCTGGCCGATCCCAACGTCGCGCGCGCTTCCCTGCTGGCCGGCCGCGCCTTGGGCAACCCCTACTCCACACCCAACAAGGGCGCAATTTCCATCCTTCTCAAGACCAGCCGCACCGAAAGCACCGAGGCGGTCATGCGCACCCTGCATCGCGAATTTCGCCAAGCCGTGCCCAATCTCCTCGCCGTGCAGACTACGCAGGTGATGGTCAATCGGTTGGGCGATCTTTCCGGCGCGCACGCTCCGCTCGAGGTGCTGCTGTTCGGGCCCGACTCCACCGTCCTGCGGCAGGAAGGCAGCCGGCTGGTCGCGGCGCTGCGCCAAAGCGGCGCCTTCCAGTCCGTGGTCTTCAAGTCGCCCTCGGCAGGCCCCGAGATCACGCTCACGCCCTCGCCCATGGCAGCGATCTACGGCATCAGCCCGCCCGAGCTCGCCGATCAGGTCAAGACCCGCTTCTGGGGCCGGCAGGCCGGCTTCCTGCTGCATGGCGAACAGATCCTGCCCATCCGCGTCAGCGTAGCCGGGCAGCCTGTCACACCCACCGCCCTCGCAGACCTGCCCGTGCGCCTGCCCGGCGGAACCTATGCCCCGCTGTCGAGCGTCGCCGCCGTGGATGTGCATGGCTCCGTGCCCTATGTCACCCACCAGGACCTGGTGCCCTACGCCTATGTCTGGCTGCAGCCCAAGCCGGGCGAGGGCTTGGCTGCGGCCGCCCAGAAGGCCAGCGCAGTCATCGCATCGATGCATCTCCCGCCCCACGTCACCGCGCAACTGGGCGGCTATTACCGCCAGCAGGCACAGAGCTTCCGACAGATGGCCCTGATTCTGGGAGGAGCGCTGGCCCTGCTGCTGGTGCTGCTAGGCTTCCAGTTCAGCAGCCAACGGGCCGCGGGCGCCGCCATGGTCGCCATCGCCCTGGCCGCGCCGGGTGCCCTGCTGGCGCTGCTGCTGCTGGGCATCGATCTGGACAGCACTGCCTTCCTCGGCGTGCTGCTGGTTTTCGCCATTGCGGTCAACAATGTCATCCTCATCTTCGCTCGTGCGCGCCAACTCGGCGGCGCCCACCCGCGTCCCGCCGTCGTCGCGCTCGCCGCCCGCAGCCGCCTGCGCCCCATACTCATGACCATGCTGGCGGACGTGCTGGGCTTCCTGCCCCTGGCCGTGGGCATAGGCAGGGGCACCGACCTGCTCAAGCCCTTGGCGGTGGCCGTCATGGGCGGCTTGCTTTTATCGGTGTTCATGTCGCTGTGGCTCGCGCCGGTGCTCTATGGCGCGTGGACGAAGGCGGCGGCGAAGCGCCAAGCTGGGCTTATGCCCCCCCGCTCCATCTGACCGCAGAGGGAGCGCTTGCCAAGCCGATAACTTAACTATCATCACAGAACATAGACGTAAATATATGTTTTTACAACGATTTACTATGTCTGCGAAGTTCTGATGCGATTTTTAGGGCAATTGCGGTTATTTGGCAATAAAATAGTGTAAGTAATTGTTTATTTGAAAATCAAGTGCATGGAAATATAAATAAACAACTTTAATATTATTAATTAATATATTGATTTATATGGTTTTTATATTTCCTGCGGGACCGGAGTGTCGGCCTTTGCGGCGGCGTCTTTGGATTTTTTTCTGGCGCCACGCCGCCGCGATTTGCCTGCTTCACGCGCAGAAGGGTTTTCCGAGCCCGCCGCACCGGAACGCGGGTGCGCCGTCTTACCATCGTCTGCCGGCTTGTCGGCGTCCGGCTGGCTCTTGGGCGTACCGCGCCGCCGTGAGCGTTTGGCTTTTTGCGGCAGATCTTGCTGCGCTTCGGCAGCCAAAGGCAACAGTTGCTTGAACGCTTCGACGGCCCCGGCCAGGGCGCGCAGGGTGCCCGGCTCAAAGGCGGAATGGCCGGCATCCGGCACGACTTCGTAATATGCCTCCGGCCAAGCGCGGGCCAGCTCATCGGCGGCGGCAATCGGACAGACCATGTCATAACGCCCCTGTACGATGATCGCCGGCAGGTCGCGGATGGCGCCCATGCCGCGCAGCAGCTGGCCTTCGGCCAGAAACAGGCTGTGCGCCAGGTAGTGGGCTTCGATGCGGGCCAGCGCGAGCGCATCGTGCTCCATGCCGCCGACCAGCTCCGGATTGGGCAGCAGCGTCGAAGCGCGAGCCTCGTAGCGCGCCCAGGAACGCGCAGCAGGCTCATGCACTCCCGCATTCTCGCTGTTGAGACGGCTGCGGTAGGCGGTCAACAGGTCTCCCCGTTCCACTTCAGGCAGGAATTCGCAAAAACCCCGCCAGGCTTCGGGGTGTAGCATTTTCATGTCATGGAGAAACCAGCGGATTTCGTCTGTCGTGCCCAAGAATATTCCGCGCAGCACGAAACCCAGGCAGCGCCGGGCATGCGCCTGGCCATAGGCCAGGGCGAGGGTGGAGCCCCAGGAGCCGCCGAACAGCAGCCACTGCTCAACGCCCAGGAATTCCCGCAACCGTTCCATATCGGCCACCAGATGGGCCGTGGTGTTGGCGCCGATTTCCGCCTTGGGCAGCGAGCGCCCGGCACCGCGCTGGTCGAACAGGATGATGCGGAAATGGGCGGGGTCGAAAAACTGCCGGTGCGCCGGCATGCACCCTGCGCCGGGGCCGCCGTGCAAGAACAGCACCGGCACGCCCTGCGGGTTTCCGGAAGTTTCCCAATAAATCCGGTGCAGCTCATCTACTTCCAGATGGCCGCTGGCGTAAGGCTCGACGGGCGGGTACGGCAGGCGCCCCGGCGCGGAGGAGTTCATGGGAGAAGAGCTCGATGAGGAATAATTTATTATTATCACCCAAAGCTCTGGCAGGACGCCCATGCAACCGCTCACCCTTGATGCCCGTGAACTGAACGGCCCGGTGGTTAGGCACTGGCAGGCCTACCCTGCGCAGTTTCCAGGCCTGGCTTGGGAAGGCGCCGAATTGCCGGCAGCGGATTTCGTGCTGGGCCAAGGAGTAGCGGTAGAGCGCAAATCCGCCATGGATTTCTCCCTCATGGTCATGGATGGGCGCTTGGCGGAGCTGACGGCGCGCCTGCAGCTTGATTTCGATCATCCCCTCCTGGTGGTGGAAGGGGATTTCCATACAGGCCGTTTTCACAGCGACCCGCAGAAGCTGCGCGAGGCGCTCGCCCTGCTGGCGTTGCAGGCCGTGCCGTTCATCCCATCGCCCGGCCCCGCGTTCACCGCCGAGTTGATCTTCACCCTGATGCGCGCCCTGGAAGCCCCGAGCGCGGCAGCCAGCCTGAGGCATGGCCGCCCCTTCGACCCCTTGAGCGGCCGGCGTTATTTGTTGGAGGGATTGCCGGGTGTGACAGAAAATCTGGCGCGCGCCCTGCTGCGCCATTTCGGCTCGCCGGCCGGAGTTTTTGCCGCCGGTTTGGACGATCTGGCTCAAGTGCCCGGCATCAGCCCCGAGGCAGCCGTGCGCATGAAGCGCGTCCTGGAGGGAGCATGAGTGTACGCTTTGCCCACGCCCATTCCGCAGCCGCGCATTGGCAGGACGCCGTGGCCGAATGCACGCAAACCTTGCAGGGCTTCTCCGGCAACTTGGGTTTCCTGTATGCGAGCGATCTTTACGCGCCCGCCCTGCCCGCCATCCTGACGGCTCTGCGTTCGGCCACCGACATCGGGGATTGGAGCGGATCGGTGGGCCTGGGCGTATGCACTGCGGGCCGGGAGGCTCTGGACAGACCGGCCTTGGCGGTGCTGGCGGCGAACCTTCCGCAAGGCAGCTACACCCTGCTGCCCCCGGTGAGCCACGAGGACGACCTGCTGCGTTATGCCGATCGCTTTGAACTCGCCGGCCAGGCAGCGGCTTTCGGCATCGTACACGGCGACCCGCGCAACGCCCTCATCGGCGAACTCCTGCCCCTGGTGGCGCAGCGGACGCTGACCGGTTTTCTCACCGGCGGGCTTTCCAGTTCACGCTACCAGACTTGGCAGATCAGCGGAGAGGTTTGCGAAGGCGGCCTCTCCGGTGTGTTGTTCAGCCGGGAAATCGGCGTGATCACGGGCCTGACCCAGGGCGTGAGCCCTTTCGCAGACCAGCATCTGATCACCGACTGCCAGGACAACGTCCTGATCGCCTTGGACCATCGCCCGGCACTCGATGTTTTTGAGGAGGCCATAGGGGATGCGCTGGTGCGCGACCTGCAGCGCGCCGCCGGAGAGGTTTTTGTGGGCCTGCCCGTGGCGGGTTCGGACACCGCGGACTACAAAGTGCGCCCCATCATCGCCATCGACCCGAAAAACCGCCTTTTAGCCATCGGGGAAAGCGTGCAGCCGGGCGATGCGCTGCTCTTTGGCCGGCGCGACGCGCAGGCAGCGGTCACTGACATGCGACGCATGCTGGAGGGATTGAAATCGCGCCTCGCGGGGCCGCCCAAGGGCGGGCTCTATTTTTCATGCCTGGGGCGCGGGGAAGGGCTGTTCGGCCCCGATTCCGCGGAATTGCGCCTGATATCCGCGGTGCTGGGGGAATTTCCTCTGGCAGGCTTCTATGCCAACGGAGAAATTTCCCATAACCGCCTTTATGGTTACACTGGCGTCCTCACTTTGTTCACCTGAGGCCCACCGTGACCGTCCACGCCCTTAAAGACGAGGAAATCCAGCTCCTGCGCAAAGAGGTAGAGATGCTCATGGCTGAACGTGCCCGTCTGCTGCAAGTGGCCGGCGCTGCCGCCGTGCTGGTTGCCAACCTCGACAGCGATCACCTGCCCGAAGACGCCGACACCATCGATGCGGCGGAGATGCTTGCCGAGCAGCTCAACGGCTTGTCCGAGGAAAGCTTGCGCGACGCCCTGGAAGCAGTGAAAGCAGAGTTTGACGACGAGCAGCTTGGCGGGCGCCCCTCCCGCAACTGAGGCCGATCTCCCGACCCGACGCGCCGACGCCTGGCAGCAGCATCCCGCATTTTTCCCCTACCGCGCGCTGGCGGGGACTTGTGCTGGCGATTTCCCGAATGCCGCGCGCCTCACCGCGCTCGCGGCGGCGCGCGGTGTGCGCAACGGCCTGGGCTTGACGGCCGGCTTCGCGGCTCCGGCCGGAACGCTCAAGGCCGCCGACTACGAGCTGCGTATTTGGCGCACCGGCATCATTCCGGTCGATCTTTCCGCCTGGCACGACCGCCTGAATGCGCTGGTCTGGCTCGCCTTTCCCCGCTTCAAGGCGGCGCTCAACGCCAGCCATGCCCGACGCCTGCTTGCCGACCCGAGCGAAGCTCGGCGCCGCGGGCGCCAGCGCGATGCGCTCACTCTGCTGGACGAGATGGGCCTGCTCGTCACCGGCCCCGCAGATCTCCTGCGGGGTCTTGCGGCGCGCGCCTGGCACGAGCTGTTTGTGCAGCAGCGGGAACGGGCAAAAACCGAGATGAGCTTCACTGCCGTCGGCCACGGCCTGCTGGAGAAGGCCCTGGCGCCCTACCCCGCCCTGACCGCAAAGTGCCTGCTGCTTGAGGCGGCGAGGCCGCCAAGCTTCCCGGATCTCGATGCGGCCGCCGCGGGCGCGCTGGCCGGCATCACTTCCCCCGCGCAACTTCCGCCCCTGCCGATCTGCGGCATACCGGGCTGGTCCGACGCCAACGCGCGGGCGGATTTTTACGACGATCCGGCCATCTTCCGTCCGCCGCCCGGCGGATAGCCTTGTCAGGCCGATGCGGCGGCGCCCTGCCCCTCGGCCAGCCAGGCTTCGGCCATGGCCGTATCGTCGAAGACACGGATTTCCGCATCCACGAACAGGCGGTTCAGCCATGCGCTCCAGGTCACCCACTCGCTGCCGGTCAGTATGGCGATGCGGCGGATGTCTGCGGCGTGCTGGCGCGTAAAGCGCAACTCCTCCCAGGCGACGTCCACGCTGAAAGAAAGCATGTCGCGCAAATCCATGAGCACATTCACCGGTTCCTGGAACTTGCGGCTGAAAATGAAGGCTTCCTCGAACTCCTTGTAATCCGCAAGCGCAAAGGTGCCGAGCACTTGGACGGTGACGCGCGAACCTTCGACCTGGAGTTGGATCATGGCATCCTCTGCATATGGATATGGCGTGACCGAAGTATAGCGGGCGCTCCGTGATCAGCGGCTGCCGTGCACCGCTTCCTGTGCTTGCAGATGCGGTTCGAGGCGGCGCCTCAGAAACTCGTGGAAATGCACCATGCCGTCCTCCATGGGCGACTGGTAGGGTCCTTCCTCGCTGACGCCCTGCAGGTAAAGCGCGCGACGCCCCTCGTGCATGCGGCGGGCGATTTCGTGGTCCTCCACGGCAGTCTCGATATAGGCGGCCTGCTCGGCCTCCACGAATTCGCGCTCGAACAACGCGATGTCCTCGGGATAGTAAAACTCCACGATATTGACGCAGGATTCGATGCCGGTGGGCAGGATATTGCTCACCACCAGCACATGGGGGTACCACTCCACCATGAGGCCGGGATAATAGGTGAGCCAGATGGCTCCATGGCGAGGCACGGCGCCGTTGCCGTAGGCCAGAACCTGTTCGTGCCATTTGCGGTAGATTTCGCTTCCCGGCTTCGCCAGGTCGTTGCTTATCCCGACGGTCTGCACCGAATACCACTCGCCGAATTCCCACGCCAGGTCTTCGCAGGTGACGAAATTCCCCAGGCCGGGATGGAAAGGCTCGACGTGATAATCCTCCAGGTAGACTTCGATGAAGGTCTTCCAGTTGTAAGGGCTGTGCTCCACCCACACGCGATCGAGCATGTAGCCGGAAAAATCCAGATCGCGCAGAACGCTGAGCTGGCGCAGGTCCGCGTTGATGTCGCGCGGACCGCTGAACAGCAGGCCGTTCCAGCGCTGCAGCGGATAGCTGCGCAGATTCAGGCAGGGCGTTTCGGGAAAATGCGGCGCGCCCAGAAGCGTGCCCTGAAGGTCATAGGTCCAGCGATGCAGCGGGCAAACGATGTTGCGGGCATGGCCGGCGCCTTCGAGCATGCGCGCCTGGCGATGGCGGCAGACGTTGGAGAGCAGTTCGACGCCTTGCGCATTGTGCACCAGCACGCGCGTGCCGTCGTAGGTCTCCAGGGCGCGATAATCTCCGGCCCGCGGCACCATGAGTTCGTGTCCGGCATAGCCGTGCCCCTGCTCGAAGAGGAGCTCCTTCTCCAAAGCGTAGATGGCAGGATCGAAGTACCAGTGCACCGGCAGTTGCGGCGCCTTGCTGGCAAGCAGTGCAGATTCAGCGAGATCGCTCATAGGCCCCCCACCAAACGCCCACCCGGACGAAACGATGAACAACAAAAACCCCCAGCGCCTGGGGGAGTAAGCGCGCCATTTTAAGGCATTTTTTCATCGAGGGGCAATCACGACATGCGGCATGCCGACAATTTTGCTAAAGTCTTTGGCTTTCCCTGTTCGGTCTTCCATGTCCAAGGCACTTTCTCCCCCCAAAAACCTCGAATCGGCTCTTGCCGAGCTGGAAAAAATCGCCGTCCAAATGGAATCCGGCGAGCTGGGCCTGGAAGAATCCCTGGCGGCCTACCAGCGTGGCGCGGAACTGCTGGATTTCTGCCGCAAGGTGCTGGAGGACACGGAACAGAAGGTCCGCATCCTGGAAAACGGAATGCTGAAGCCTTTTGCCAAAGAAACGGGAGACGACGCGTGACGCCTGCCCTGCAAACCTGGGCGGCGGATGTGCAGCGGCTGGTCGAGGAAGAACTCGCCCGCCGCCTGCCCGCGGCGGCCGCTGCGCCGGCGCGGCTGCATGACGCCATGCGTTACGCCGTGCTCGGCGGCGGCAAGCGCGTGCGCCCCCTGCTGGCCTTTGCCGCCGGCGAGCTGTCTGCCGCCCCGCAGCCGGCCGTGCTGCAAGCCGCGTGCGCAGTGGAGCTGATCCACGCCTATTCCCTGGTGCATGACGATCTGCCGATGATGGACGACGACTCCCTGCGCCGGGGCAAGCCGACCGTACACGTGGAATACGATCAGGCCACGGCGCTGCTGGCGGGGGATGCGCTGCAAAGCCTGGCTTTCGAGGTCTTGGCGGCGCCGCAGCCGCCGCTCGACGCAGTGCGCCAGCGCGACATGCTGGGCCTGCTGGCGCAGGCGGCGGGTTCGCACGGCATGGCCGGCGGCCAAGCCACAGATCTGGCCAGCGTGGGACGCATGTTGACGGCGCCGGAGCTGGAGTTCATGCACATCCACAAGACCGGAGCCCTGATCCGGGCGGCGGTGCGCCTGGGCGCCTGGTGCGGAACCCCCCTGGACGTGGAGGCGGAGCGGCGCCTGGACCATTACGCCAAATGCATGGGCCTGGCTTTCCAGGTGGTGGACGACGTGCTCGACGCCGAGGCGCCCACCGCCACGCTGGGCAAGACCGCAGGCAAGGATGCCCATGACGGCAAGCCGACCTACGTAAGCGTGCTGGGCCTGGCGGCCGCCAAGGAACTGGCGGAGGAGCTGCGCCGCAACGCGCTCGATGCCTTGACTCCTTTCGGAAACAGGGCAAGGCATCTTGCGGAACTGGCCGATTACATCACCCATCGTAGTTATTGATGCCTGACACTCTCCTCGAATCGATCGCCTCGCCGGACGACCTGCGCTGCCTGGCACCGGAGCAGCTCAAGACCCTGGCGGCGGAGCTGCGCGAGTTCCTGATCGACAGCGTTTCGCGCACCGGGGGGCATCTGGCTTCCAATCTCGGCGTGGTGGAGCTGACCCTTGCCCTGCACTATGTCTACGACACCCCGCGCGACCGCATCGTCTGGGATGTGGGGCACCAGACCTACCCGCACAAGATCCTCACCGGGCGCCGCGGCGGCATGGCCAAGCTGCGCCAGTTGGGGGGCATGGCCGGCTTCCCGCGCCGCGACGAAAGCCCTTACGACGCCTTCGGCGCAGGCCATTCCAGCACCTCCATTTCCGCCGCGCTGGGCATGGCAGAGGCCTTCCACCAGATCGACAGCCCGCAGCGCGCCATCGCCGTCATCGGCGACGGCGCCATGAGCGCGGGCATGGCCTTCGAGGCGCTCAACAATGCCGGCGACAACGATCTTCCCCTGCTGGTGGTGCTCAACGACAACGATATGTCCATCTCCCCGCCGGTGGGTGCGCTCAACAATTACCTGGCGCGTCTCATGTCGGGGCGCTTCTACGCTGCCGCGCGCAGCGCCGGACGGCGCGTGCTTTCGCATCTGCCGCCCATCCACGAGCTGGCGCGCCGGGCCGAGGAGCACATGAAAGGCATGGTCACCCCCGGCACGCTGTTCGAGGAGTTCGGCTTCAACTACATCGGCCCCATCGACGGCCATGATCTGGATACCCTGATCGAGACCCTGCGCAATGTGCGCCGTCTGTCAGGGCCGCAGTTCCTCCATGTCGTGACCCAGAAAGGCAAAGGCTTCAATCCTGCGGAGTGCAACCCCTGTCTCTATCACGGCGTGGGCAAGTTCGATCCCAAGGTCGGTGCGGACGCTCCCGCAGCGGGCCGGCCCACCTATACCCAGGTGTTTTCCGACTGGCTGTGCGACACCGCCGCACAGGATGACCGGCTCGTGGGCGTCACGCCGGCCATGCGCGAAGGTTCCGGCCTGGTGGAATTTTCCGAACGCTTTCCGCAGCGTTATTTCGATGTCGGCATCGCCGAGCAGCACGCCGTGACTTATGCGGCCGGATTGGCCTGCGAAGGCATGAAGCCGGTGGTGGCGATTTATTCGACCTTCCTGCAACGCGCCTACGACCAACTCATCCACGACGTTGCGCTGCAGAATTTGGACGTGACATTTGCCATCGATCGCGCGGGTCTGGTGGGTGCAGACGGCCCCACCCATGCCGGCGCGTTCGATCTTTCCTATTTGCGCTGTGTGCCCAACTTGCTCATTGCCACACCCTCCGACGAAAGCGAATGCCGGCGCCTGCTCACCACCGCCTACCTGCACCCCGGGCCGGCGGCGGTACGCTATCCCCGCGGCAGCGGCCCAGGTGTCGCGCCCGGCCGCGATCTGGAGGCTTTGCCCGTGGGGCGAGCTTGTCTGCGCCGCACGGGCAAGGGTATCGCGCTGCTCGCTTTCGGTAGCATGCTCGCGCCCGCGCTTGCCGCCGCTGAGGCGCTCGACGCGACCGTGGCGGACATGCGCTTCGTCAAACCCCTGGATGTCGAGTTGCTGCGCGAGCTGGCCAGCAGTCATACCCTGCTGGTCACCCTGGAAGAAAACACCGTGCATGGCGGAGCCGGCGACGCCGTGGCCCACGCCCTCGCCGACCTGGGCCTGCGCTCCGCCCTGCTGCATCTGGGCCTGCCCGACCGCTTCATCGAGCACGGCGATGCCGCCTCGCTGCTTGCGCGCTGCGGCCTGGATGCGCCCGGTATCGAGAACGCGGTGAAAAGCCGCTGGGCCGCATTATCCGAGTAATTTACTCGGATAATTTACTGGTTTATACTCGGTCTAAATTTTCGCCGGGCGGCGGTGCAGCCGCATGAGCTGATGCCACCGCCTCACCCGCCCGGCAGGACTCGCCCAGCCGCCCAGCGCGCGGCCCCGGGGCCAACCCTAAGGACACTGCCATGAACGACTGCTGCGACGTCAACCCCATCCCTGACGTGCAAAACTACGCCGATACCCGCCAAATCGCCATCAACAAAGTGGGCATCAAGAGCATCCGCCACCCCGTCAAAGTGGCCGACAAAAGCGGCGGCGTGCAGCACACCGTGGCCAGCTTCAACATGTACGTCTTCCTGCCCCAACAGTTCAAGGGCACGCACATGTCCCGCTTCGTGGAAATCCTGAATACCCGGGAGCGGGAGATCTCCGTGGAAAACTTCGAAAGCATGCTACGCGACATGGTCAAGCGCCTGGAAGCCGAGTCCGGCCATATCGAGATGACCTTCCCGTATTTCATCAACAAAGCCGCGCCGGTTTCCGGCGTGCAAAGCCTGATGGACTACGAAGTCGCCTTCATCGGTGAAATCGACAAAGGCGAATATCGCCACATGACGCGGGTGATGGTGCCGGTGACTTCCTTGTGCCCCTGCTCGAAAAAGATTTCCGATTACGGTGCCCACAACCAGCGCTCCCACGTCACCGTCACGGCGCGCACCAACGATTTCCTGTGGATCGAGGATTTGGTGAGCACAATCGAGGGGCAGGCCTCCTGCGAGCTTTTCGGGCTGCTCAAGCGGCCCGACGAGAAATGGGTGACCGAGCGCGCCTATGACAATCCCAAGTTCGTTGAAGACATCGTGCGCGACGTGGCCGCCGCCATGAACGCCGAACCCAAGATCGACGCCTATATAGTAGAGGCGGAGAACTTCGAGTCCATCCACAATCACAGCGCCTACGCCCTCATCGAGCTCGACAAGACCAAAGCCGCCTGAGCGCTCGAAGGCCCCTACAGCGGCCCGATCCCCTGCGGGGCCCCCTCAGGCGGCGCTTCGGGGCCGACTTCTCTTCCATCCACAGCCATAGCGCCTATGCGCTCATCGAGATGGACAAGACGAAAGCCGCCCGGCACTCGAGGTCCGGCCCCAGCCCTCAATAGCGCTTGATGAGCGTCATGGTCTGGCCGCTGCGCTTCATCTCGGTGCGCGACAGAAAACTCATGCCCAAAAGGCCCACGGGCAGGCCGTGCTCCACTACCACGCCCGGTACTTGATAAAGCGTGATTCCTCCCACTCTCACTTTGTCCAGCGTGACTGCCCAGCCCTGACTGGTGCCTGAGGCCGTAGCGATCGCGACGCGGCGCCCTTTGGCCCTGAAATCTATGCCTGCGCGCCGAGCGTCCTCTGCACTGATGGCTACGGACGTGGCGCCGGTATCGACAATGAAGGTCGTGGCCGAGCCGTTGACGTAACCCGTCGTGGAAAAGGCGCCGTGCGCGCCGGCGGTGAGGTGCACGGTCGGTTCGCCGGACGATGTCCCCTGACCTGCATAGGATTGGCCCATGCGCAGCGTTTGGCGCACCCCGTCGACCTCCAGCACGGCGCTGTCGGAGTCTGCGCGGATCAGGCTGACGCCGCTGACCGCGCCGCCGGAAACGCTCATCAGGCGCGGCGGGCCTCCGTCGACGCTGACCATGGCCTTGTCCTTGAAAAGACCGACCACGGCGACGCTGGCGGCCGCCGCGGGCGCGGCCCACAGAATGGCCGCAATTGCCATACAATGGACTGCGTCGCGCCGGCGTTTTGTGGAATTTCTCATGCAACCCATCCTCATTTTTCGTTTTTCCAAAATGGAAGGGCCTGGCTATCTGGCCCAGTTTCTGGACCGGGAGGGGTATCCCTGGATCCAGCGCAATGTCGACGCCGGGGACGGCGTGCCGCCTTCCATCAACGGCCATGCGGGGCTCATCTTGATGGGCGGGCCGATGAGCGTCAACGACGATCTGCCCTGGATCCCGCCGGTGTTGGGCCTGATTCGCCAGGCCGTGGCCGCTGGTGCCCCAGTGCTGGGGCATTGCCTCGGCGGCCAACTCATGAGCCGGGCGCTCGGAGGAACGGTGACCCGCAACCCGATCAAGGAAATCGGCTGGGGCAGCGTGCGGCGCGCGGAAGAAGCGGCCGCCGCGGACTGGCTTGCCGACCTGCCGGCTGAGTTCGAGGTCTTCCAGTGGCATGGCGAGACGTTCAGCCTGCCCGAGGGCGCGCGCCTTCTGCTGCGCGGAGACTATTGCGCCACCCAGGCCTTCGTCGTCGACGATCGCCATTTGGGCATGCAATGCCATGTAGAAATGACCGACTCGATGATCCGCGCCTGGAGCGAGGCCGGCGCCGGGGAAATCTGCGACAGCCAGGGGGCAAGCCCCGCCGTGCAGCCCGCCGCGGCCATGCTGGCAGGCGCCGGGGCGCGCCTGGAACGCTTGCACGGCGTGGCCGACGTGCTCTACCGTCGGTGGGCGCGCGGGCTGGCTCGGTGACATCTCCGGACGCAGCAGGGGGTTTGCGCGCCTGGCTGGGGCGCGAAGTCAGTTGGCGCGGACAGCGCTATCGCGTCGTGGAAATCCTCGACGACGGTCCGGAGCTGGTGCTGGAAAGCGCCGCCGCGCATCATATCCAGCCGGACGTCCATGGCCGGCCGCGCCGTGAAGCGCGTGACATCCTCATGATCCCCGTGTGGGACGCCGAGCGGCAGGAACGGCATGCGGATTTCGTCGAACTGGATGCCGCCAACCCCGTCTTGGCTGGACAAAATTCCGGCCGCGGTTCAGGATAACGCCACTTTTTAAGTCGCAGCGGTGCGGAGACAGCATGCAGCAAATCGATTATGCGAATTATGACTTCGGCAGGCGCCTGGACGACATCGCCCATGAGCTCATGAATCTGGGCGGCAACCCGCGCACGGAAGCCGATCTTACCGAAGGCCAGCGTGTGTTCCTGCGCGCGGTCAAGCGGGAAAAGGTCAAATATGTGGACCACGACCGGCAGGGCTATCCGCGCAATCTGCTAGAGCAAGTCGAGTCCTTTACCCGCACCATCGGCGATTTGCACAACTCCTATTTCGACTCCGGCATGCACAAGGTCAGCGATTGCCTCTACAACCGCTGGAAGATGCTCTACGAAGAAACGCGCAAGGTAGCGGCCGCGGGCGGCGCGGACAAGCCTTGCTGGGTCGATGTGATCGAAACCGAACAGAGCGACATGCCTGCCTTCTTCGATGCATGAGATTTCTCACGTCCATCTTTCAACATCCCGTTTTTAAGGCGTTTTTTATCGCAGATCCTTGTGCCGCAGCGTACTAATAAAGCCCTTTATCCGAAAATAAAATAATCCGATTAGACCTTGTCTCCCGCGGTGGCTATCCTGCACGCCCGCATATAAAGAACCCGGCTTTTTCTTAAGGAGACTCCATGTCCAAATTGGTGCGCCCGCATGGCGGCGGCGAACTCAAACCCCTGTTGCTGACCGGTTCCGCCCACCAGGCTGAACTGGCTCGCGCCACCTCTCTCCCCAAAGTGAAAATGAGTTCGCGCGAGACGGGCGACCTCATCATGCTGGGCATCGGCGGCTTCACCCCGCTCGACGGTTTCATGACCAAGTCCGACTGGCAGGGCGTATGCGACGGCTACAAGATGTCGAACGGCCTGTTCTGGCCTATCCCCGTGACCCTTTCCACTGACGACGAGGCCATCAAGGAAGGCGACGACATCGCCCTGGTAAACGGTGAAACCGGCGAAATCATGGGCACCATGCGGGTGGCCGACAAGTTCACCATCGACAAGGCGCACGAGTGCATGCAGGTGTACAAGACCACCGATCTCGACCACCCTGGCGTCAAGATGGTCATGGCGCAAGGCAAATACAATCTGGCAGGCCCTGTCAAGGTGCTGTCCGACGGCGGCTTCAAGGCCAAATACGGCGCGCAGTTCATGACTCCGGCGGAAACCCGCGCCAAGTTCGAGGAACTGGGCTGGTCCAAAGTCGCTGCCTTCCAGACCCGCAATCCCATGCACCGCAGCCACGAATATCTGGCCAAGATCGCCGTCGAGACCATGGACGGCGTGCTGGTGCATTCGCTGCTGGGCGCTCTGAAGCCGGGCGACATTCCCGCAGAGGTGCGCAGCGAGGCCATCGCCACGCTGATCGACAACTATTTCGCGCCCAATACCGTGATTCAGGCCGGCTACCCCCTGGACATGCGCTACGCCGGCCCGCGCGAGGCCCTGCTGCATGCCCTGTTCCGCCAGAACTACGGCTGCTCGCACCTGATCGTCGGCCGCGACCATGCCGGCGTCGGCGACTACTACGGCCCGTTCGACGCGCAGAAAATCTTCGACGAGATCCCCAAGGGCTCGCTCGAAACCGTGAACATGAACATCGACTGGACCTTCTGGTGCAAGAAATGCGGCGGCATGGCCTCCCAGCGCACCTGCCCGCACACCAAGGACGACCGCATCCTGCTCTCGGGCACCAAGGTGCGCGCCATGCTGTCCGAGGGCCAGGACTTGCCCGTCGAATTCAGCCGCCCGGAAGTCGCCGCTGTGCTGAAGAAATACTACGCCGGCCTGTCCACGGAGCAGAACGTCAAGGTCGAGCTGAAAGGCCATTCGGCCGCGTGATGCCGGCGCCGGCCGGAGCCGCTTCCGGCCGGCGTGTCGCGGCATGCTGCACGCGGGCCGCAAGCGAGGAATTGAAGCTCTGGGCCGCCGGAAGCGGAATCGCGAAACGCCCCGGCCAAGGTTGGTTCAGTGTCTCATCGGACCGCGCCGATTCGCGGAGTTAGCTAACTGGAGACTTTAGTCATGCCTACCTATGTTCGTACCGACAAGTGCGACGGATGCAAGGGCCAGGATAAAACGGCCTGCATGTACATCTGCCCGCACGACCTGATGAAGCTGGACAAGGACGGTTCCGAAACCGGACATGCCATGCGCGCCTTCAACCAGGAGCCCGAGCAGTGCTGGGAGTGCTATTCCTGCGTGAAGATCTGCCCGCAGCAGGCCATCGAGGCCCGCCACTATGCGGACATCGTGCCCCTGGGCGGCTCCGTGCAGCCCCTGCGCGGCACCGATTCCATCATGTGGACCATCAAGTTCCGCAACGGCACGCTCAAGCGCTTCAAGTTCCCCATCCGCACCACCCCCGAGGGCTCCATCGACCCCTACGGCGGCAAGCCCAAGGCCGCCATGGCCAACATCGCCGCGACCGGTTTCTTCACCGGTTCGGCCGACGGCGGCGTCACCAAGGGCTATCGTGCCGGCAACCCTGCTGAGCTGATCCGCAAATAATCCGATTTAAGAGAAAGAGGCATAGAAATGGCTGGTGAATTTGGAAACCCAGAAATCGTCGAGGAAGAAGTAGACATTCTTCTGATCGGCGGCGGCATGGCCAACTGCGGTGCCGCGTATGAAGTGATCCGTTGGGCCGATGCGGCGGCTGCCGAGTCCGGCGTCAACCTGAAGATCAGGCTGGTCGACAAGGCGGCCATGGACCGTTCCGGCGCCGTGGCCCAGGGCCTGTCCGCCATCAACACCTACATCGGCACCGAGCAGGATCCCGCCGACTATGCCCGCATGGTCTCCAACGACCTGATGGGCATCACCCGCGACGACCTGGCCTACGATCTGGGCCGCCACGTCGACGACTCCGTGCACCTGTTCGAGGAATGGGGCCTGCCGATTTGGAAGACCGACGAGAACGGCGAGCGCCACGACGGCTCCAAGGGCCTGCCCGCGCTGAAGGACGGCGGCAAGCCCGTGCGTTCAGGCAAGTGGCAGATCATGATCAACGGCGAATCCTACAAGTGGATCGTTGCCGAGGCTGCCAAGAAAGCCCTGGGCATGGACCGCATCGAGGAGCGCATCTTCATCGTCAAGCTGGTCAACGACAAGAACGACAAGAACCGCATCGCCGGTGCCGTCGGCTTCTCCACCCGCGAACACAAGCTCTACGTGTACAAGGCCAAGACCATCCTGCTGGCCGCCGGCGGCTGCGTGAACATCTTCCGTCCGCGCTCCGTGGGCGAAGGCACCGGCCGCGCCTGGTATCCGGTGTGGAACGCCGGCTCCACCTACGCCATGGCTGCCGAAGCCGGCGCCGAGCTGACCATGATGGAAAACCGCTTCGTGCCCGCCCGCTTCAAGGACGGCTACGGCCCGGTCGGCGCCTGGTTCCTGCTGTTCAAGGCCCAGGCCGTCAACTCCAACGGCGAAGTCTACATGCAGAAGAACAAGGAAATGCTGAACGACTACCCGCCCTATGGCCAGGCTGCCGTTCCCGCTTCCTGCCTGCGCAACCACCTCATGCTGAAAGAGATGAAGGAAGGCCGCGGCCCGATTTACATGGACACCGTGACCGCGCTGGCCAAGCTGAAGGAAACCCTGTCCCCGCGCGAAGTGAAGCACCTCGAAGCCGAAGCCTGGGAAGACTTCCTCGACATGTGCGTCGGCCAGTGCGGCATTTGGGTGGGCGAGAACGTCGAGCCTGAGAAGAAGAACTCCGAGCTGATGCCGACCGAGCCGTATCTTTTGGGTAGCCACTCCGGCTGCTGCGGCATCTGGACCTCCGGCCCGACCGACGTGGGCGCTCCCACCACCGAAGATCATGCCGAGAAGGACAAGATCCCGGCGTACCTGCCGCAAGGCTGGAACTGGGGCTACCGCGGCATGACCACGGTGAAGGGCCTGTTCACCGCCGGCGACGGCGTGGGCGCTTCCGGCCACAAATTCTCTTCCGGCTCCCATGCCGAAGGCCGCATGGCCGCCAAGGCGATGGTGAAGTACTGCGTGGACAACAAGGACATGAAGCCCGAGCTGGACACCGATACCGCCACCCTGGTGGAGGAAATCTACAAGCCGGTGCGCACCTTCCTGGAGTTCAAGGACTACACCACCGCCATCGACGTCAACCCAAACTACATCACGCCCAAGATGCTGCAGTTCCGTCTGCAGAAGATCATGGACGAGTACGTTGCGGGCGTGGCCACCTACTACACCACGAACGAGAAGATGCTCCAAGTGGCGCAGGAAAAGCTGGACATGCTGAAGGAAGACGCCATGAAGATGCGCGCCAAGGATCTGCACGAACTGCTGCGCGCCTGGGAGAACTACCACCGCATCCTCACGGCGGAAGCCCACTTGCAGCATATCCTGTTCCGGCAGGAGTCGCGCTATCCCGGCTTCTACTACCGCATGGACAAGAACTTCGTGGATGAGCAGAACTGGAAGTGCTTCGTCAACTCCGTCTACGACAAGGACACCAAGAAGTGGAACTGCTTCAAGCGCAAGCACTACGACCTGGTCGACAAGTCCAAGCTGTTCAAGCCGGCTGCCCACTAAGCAGTTGACCGTGCAGCGATGCAAAACCGGACGCCGCAAGGCGTCCGGTTTTGTTTTGGTGCGCCCCCGCCGGGCTGTTACGAAAACCCCGGTATAAAGGGTAAACTTGGCGGCTCCAGGCAAGTCCGCAGTTGAGAGCGTCATCATGAGCAGCGACAAAATCGATATTTCCGAATCCCCTTTCACGCCCAGTCCGGTGCTGCCGGCCAGTTTCGAAAGCGACAAGATCATCCGGTTCCAATGTCGCAAAGGCATCGAATGCTGGAATGCCTGCTGCTCCAACATCGACATCATGCTCACCCCCTATGACATCATCCGCTTGAAGAAGCGCCTGGGGCTGACCTCCACCGAATTCCTCAAGCAATACACCTATCCTTTCGAATTCGGACGCAACGATATCGCCGGCGTGAAGTTCAAGCCCATCGAGGGAAGCACGGCTTGCCAGTTCATGCGCCCCGAAGGCTGCAGCGTCTACGAAGACCGGCCTACGGCATGCCGCTACTATCCCATCGCCCTGCTGTCGCTGCGCCGTGCCGACGAATTCACCGACCGCGCTCAATATGCCTTGGTGCAGGAATCCCACTGCAAGGGGCATTTCGAGCCCCGCTCGCTGACGGTGGACGACTACCGCAACGAGCAGGGCCTCGACGACTATGACCGCCACGGCCGCGCCTGGCGTCAACTTATTCTCAAGAAGAAATCCGCCGGCCCCACCGTCGGCAACCCGTCGCAGCGCAGCCTGCAGCTGTTTTTCATGGCCTGCTACGACGTCGACCAATTTCGCGAATTCGTCGGCTCTCCTTCCTTCCAGGATGTTTACGACATCCCTGCAGAAGAACAAGCCAAGTGGGCCGACGACCTCGAATTGATGAATTTCGGCTTTCGCCTCATCCGCCAGGTGCTGTTCAACGAAATGAGCATCGCCATGCGTCCGGACGCCATGGAGCGGCGCCTTGCGCGCAAGAAGGAGCGCGAGGCCGAACTGGACAGGATCGTCGAGAAGCTGCCCACCGAGGAATTCGTGCAGCCGATCCCGGAAGAGGAAAAATACGACAAATACAAATTTTCCGACTCATGATCGCGGCACGCGCCGCTTCCGCAGCGCTTGCCCGGGAGGCTTCCGCAACACCTGGGGCGCTTGCGCTCCTCATGACGCCCGCCTTCGCCAACTGCCGAGAAAACACCATGCGCCTGCTCGTCTTGCTTTGCATGCTCGCCCCCCTCGCCGCCCAGGCCGATCTGTTCAAATGCACGGATCAGGCCGGCAAGGTGACCTATACCAATTTGCCCTGCGCAAAAATGGGTCTGACGGAAACCAAGGTCATCCCGCCTCCGCCGCCCCTCCCGGTGCAGCGCGGGAAGCCGGCATCCGCGGCGGCGGAAAAAGCCTCCATCGCGGACAGCGCTGCGGAAAACCGCCCGGGAACCAGGAAGAAAGAGAAGCCCGCGCGCGCGGCGCATCCGCAGGAGAGCAACAACAAGAAATGCGCCAAGCTCAGGGACCGGATGGGCCGCATCATGGACCAGATGGATGCCGCCCGCCGCCATGGCTACACTGCGAAGCAGGAGACCGATTGGGACAACAAGCTGCGCCAATTGCAAGCGGAGAAAAATCGCCTGGACTGCTTCTGATCTCCGTGTCCGCCCGCCGCGCGCGTCCCAACAACCCTGCTTGCAGCACGGATTTGCAAGGGTGCGGCGGCGGTACAATGGGCGGCACGCCCCGTTCGTCTACCCGCCCCGCAGGAAGCAAGCTTCGTGGACAGCACCAGGTCTAGCCCGGAATCCCATCTCATCACCCGTGAACCCTACTATGAGCGCGTCGGCGATGAGATCGATCTCTTCGAGGCCGCCTATGCCAACGGTCTGCCCATACTGCTGAAGGGGCCGACCGGCTGCGGGAAGACCCGCTTCATGGAGTACATGGCCTGGCGCCTCAAGCGCCCCCTCATCACGGTTTCCTGCCACGACGACCTCACCACTTCCGATCTGGTCGGGCGCTATCTGGTCAAGGGCGGTGAAACGATATGGGTGGACGGCCCCCTCACCCGCGCCGTGCGCGCCGGCGGCATCTGCTATCTGGATGAAATCGTCGAGGCGCGCAAGGACACCATGGTGGTGATCCACCCGCTGGCCGACGATCGCCGCATGATGCCCATCGAGAAGCTCGGCCAGCTGCTTCAGGCGCCGCGCGAATTCTGCCTCGCCATCTCCTATAACCCAGGCTATCAAAGCGTGCTCAAGGAACTCAAACAGTCCACACGCCAGCGCTTCGTCGCTTTGTCCTTCGATTACCCCAGACCCGAACTCGAAGCGAAAATCATCCGCCACGAAACCGGACTTGATGAGGCTGCTGCTGCCAAGCTCTTGAAGCTGGCGGAAATGACCCGCAACCTCAAGGGCAACGGTCTGGAAGAAGGCGCTTCCACGCGCTTGCTGGTGCATGCCGGCAAACTCATCGCGCGGGGGATCGATGCCCGCGCCGCCTGCCAGGGGGCGGTGTCGCGGGCACTCACCGATGACGACGACATGGTCGCGGCGGTCAACGAACTCATCGCCGCGCTGTTCTGATGGCCATCGATATCCTGGCCGGCCGCTACTACAGCAACGGCGCCTATGGGCGCAATTGGGGTGTGCGCCTGGTCATCGCCGTCGAAGCGGACAGTGCGGATGCCGCCACCGTGGTGATATTCAAGGGCGTGGCCGGGGTCGCGCGCCGCCAGAGCGGCACCCTGTCGCTGACGGAATTCCTGCGCTGGGTGCGGCACGAAGTACGCCTGGTGGAAAACGACTGGAAGCGCATTGGCGATTAGTCCGCCCCATACGAGCGAGGCGCTTGCCCGGCGCCTGGAAACGGCCTTCGATGTGGAATTTACTTTCCACAAGGTCGATCACCTGGTCGATATTCTCGCACCCTTGGAGCGCGACACCCAGGACTTCATCCTCGGCTGGGTCGAGCGCATCGCCAGCACCAACATACAAGTCAGCTACGAATTCACCCGCCGCGTGGTGGAGGCCCTGGACCGCCTGGACCGCCGCGTGATCGAAGCCTGGGCCGTGCATGCCATGGACACCTACGACAGCCGTGGCCTGCATCCGGCCCTCGAAGTGCTGCTCAAGGTCGACGACTTTCTCGCCCATGCGCATGCTCATGCCGCCGGAGCGTTTTTCGATGAAGTGAAGACCGTGCTGGCGAATTTTCTCTGCGGCCTCTCGGGGCGGCGGCTGGAATTGAAGCCCGGCGAGCAGGTGTACACCGACAGCGAAAAGCTCTTCCTGCCCAACGTCACCGCCAGCATGGCAAGCGAGGCGGACAACTTTCTCCTGTGCAAGGCGCAGGTGGCGTTCATGTGGGCGCAGACGCGCTTCGGCAGCTGCCGCACGGATTTCGATGCCGTATTTGCCGGGTTCGCCGATCCCGCGCGCGCGTTGGCGGCCTTCCAGGCCCTCGACGGCCTGCGCCTGGAAATTTGCCTGGCGCGCGAATTGCCCGGCCTGTGGCGCGACATGCAGGCCTTGTCGGCGCGCCATGGCGACGCCGCCCTGCCGCCGGATTGGCAGGCCATGGCGCGGGCGTTGGCGGCTCGCCCCGCGGCGCCGGAATCCGTGCTCGCCTTGCTGCACGACGCCTATCCGCTCGACCCGCCTGCACGGCGCGTCTATCACGCCGCACTTCATCCCCAGGCAATCACCGAGATGCGCAATGCGCGCGCCGCGCGGGAAAAAATGCTGCTGCGCGTGAAGCTCGCGCAACTCGCCGAAGAGCACAGGGAAAGCGCCGAAGCTCAGCGCCCGCCTGAGGATACGATCAAGGAGCAGGCGCAATTCAAGGCGCGGCAGGAAGGCCAGGGCTGGGAACTCACGCTGGACGACCAGCCCATCGCGCCGCCCGAAGACGTGAAGCAGCTCTTGACCTCGATCTCGCTCGACTGGGGCGAAATCCCTCCCGAGATGCTCACGGCGGCCGGCGACGGCGAATACGATCCGGCGCTCTACGAAAAAAAGGAAAAGAACCCCGACGACGTCTGGCAAGGCACCTACCACGAGGAGGGCGCCCACCTCTATCCCGAATGGGACCATGCCCGGCAGCATTACCGCAAAAACTGGTGCGTCCTGCGCGAGATTGACCTCAAACCCGGCGACGCCGCATACGTTGATGGCGTGGCCGGGAAATACCGGGGCCTGGTCAAGCATCTGCGCCGCACCTTCGAGGCCATGCGCGACGAAAGCCGGTTGCTGAAGCGGCAGATGCAGGGCGACGACGTCGATGTCGACGCGCTGGTCGAGGCGCTTGCCGAGGCCAGGGACGGGCGCGAAATGAGCGACCAGCTTTTCATGCACATGCACCGCGCAGATCGCAGCATGGCAGTGATGTTCATGGTGGACATGAGCGGCTCGACGCGCGGCTGGATCAACGACGCCGAGCGCGAGGCCCTCGTCATGCTGTGCGAATCCCTGGAAGCCCTGGGCGACCGCTACGCCATCTACGGCTTCTCCGGCCAAACCCGCAAGCGCTGCGAAATCTACCGCATCAAGACCTTCGAGCAGGGCTACGACGCCGCCACCCGCGCGCGCATCGCGGGCATCGCCCCCCAGGACTACACGCGCATGGGCACGGCCATCCGCCATCTCGCCAAGCTGCTGAACGAAATCGATGCCAAGACCAAGCTGCTGATCACGCTGTCGGACGGCAAGCCGGACGACTATTTCGACGCCTACCGCGGCGCATACGGCATCGAGGACACCCGCCAGGCCCTGTTCGAGGCCCGGCGCAGCGGCATCCACCCTTATTGCATCACCATCGACCGCGAGGCAAAGGAATATCTGCCCCACATGTACGGCCACGCGAACTGGGTGGAAATCGACGATGTGAAGAAACTGCCCCTCAAGGTCGCCGACATCTACCGCCGCCTCACGACATGAGCCGGCCGTGCGCGGCCTTCAGGCCGAAGACTTGCCTGCACGCCTGCGCCAAAGTTCCAGGCATTCGAGCCCGAAGAAATACTGCACGTAATCGGCTGCCTCGTCCGAGGTGAGCACACTCTCGGGGAGTTCCCGCAGACAGATTTCGCAGGCCACAGGTTCGCAAGCATCGTCGGCAGTGCAATCCAGCACGCGGCCGCCGGCGGGAGAGACGTGGACGATATCTTTCATAGCAAGCTCCCAGGATATGCTTACGAATGTTTTCATTGTAGAACCTGGAGCCCCATTTGTCCGCTACGGATGAGGTGATCGACCCCGACGCGCTGCCGGACCCGCCGCTCTATCTGGCCGCGGAGATTCGGCGCCTGGAGCTTGGCGCGGCCGCAGCCGGCCTGGCGCTCATGGAGCGCGCGGGGGCCGCCGCCGCGCAACTGATCGACAGCTTAATACCCGATGAAGATCCCGTGCTGTTCCTTGCCGGGCCCGGCAACAACGGCGGCGACGCCTGGGTTGCCGCGCGCCTTTTGCATGCCCGGGGCCGCGCCGTAACTCTCGTCTGCCGCGCCGATCCGGCCGGGCTGCCGGCCGACGCGGCAGCCGCCCGCCTCGCCTATGTGCAGGCCGGGGGCGCGGTGCAAGCGGACATTCCCGCACGGCAGACTTGGTCCTTGGCGGTGGACGGGCTGTTCGGCGTCGGCTTGACCCGCCCCGTACGCGGCCAGGACGCGCGGCTGATCGAGCACATCAACGCCCTGCCCTGCCCCCGCCTGGCACTGGATCTGCCCAGTGGACTATCCGCAGACAACGGCAGGGCGCTGGGCAGGGCAGTGGCGGCACAACACACTCTCGCCTTCCTCGGTCTCAAGCCCGGTTATTACGGAGCCGACGGGCCCGAGCATTGCGGCACGCTGCATCTTGCTTCGCTGGGCCTGGCGCAGCAGGCCTGGGTTTACCCCCGCGGCCGGCTCATCACCGGCGCACCGGCCCTGCCGCGCCGCGCGCGCGACAGCCACAAAGGCAAATATGGGCGCATAGGCATCGTCGGCGGCGCACCGGGCTGGGCGGGAGCTGCGCTGCTTGCGGCACGCGCCGTGCTGGCGGCGGGCGGCGGTCTGGTGGCGGCCGGTTTGCTGGATGGGCGCCTTGCCATCGATCCCGGCCAGCCCGAAGTCATGCTGCGCAGCGCAGAAGAGCTCGCCGCCGGCAGCGGCCTCGATGTGCTGGCCGTAGGCCCGGGGCTGGGACAGGATGGGCGCGCCCAATCGCTGCTGAAAACTGCGCTGACTTGCGTCTGTCCCCTGGTGCTGGATGCGGACGCATTGAATCTGCTGGCGATCCATCCGGCACTTATGAACATGGCCGCGGAGCGCGCGGTACCCACGGTCATCACGCCGCACCCCGGCGAGGCGGCGCGGCTGCTCGGCGCGGACACCGAGGCCGTGCAGGGCGACCGCCTGGGCTGCGCCCGAGCCCTGGCGCGGCGCCTGCACGCCTGGACGGTGCTCAAAGGACTGGGCAGTATCGTCGCCGCTCCTGAAGGGGAAAATTACTGGGTCAATGCGTCTGGCCATCCGGCGCTGGCCGCCCCCGGCATGGGCGATGTGCTGACCGGCCTAATCGCAGCGCGCCTAGCCCGGCTGCCCGTGCAGCCAGCGCTGACGGGCGCGGTCTGGCTGCACGGCAAGGCGGGCGAAGACGGCGCCGCATGGCTGGGCGGCGCCGAAGGCCTGCGTGCCGGCGAGGTAGTCGAGCTGGTGCGTTCGCGTATCAACCGCGGCGCAAGCGCTGCGAGCGGCCCGAATGGCCCCGGCCGGGACGGAAAATAGCAAAACCGGCTGGGAGTGACACAGGCCTTACGGTAGAATGCGCCATTACCTGCTCCGCCCAGCCCAATGACGACCCAATACGTCTTCGTCACCGGCGGGGTGGTCTCTTCCCTCGGGAAGGGCATCGCCTCCGCATCCCTGGCCGCGATTCTGGAATCCCGCGGCCTCAAGGTCACCCTCATGAAGCTCGATCCCTACATCAACGTGGATCCCGGCACCATGAGCCCCTTCCAGCACGGCGAGGTTTTCGTCACCGACGACGGCGCCGAAACCGATCTCGATCTAGGACACTACGAACGCTTCTCCCGCGCCCGCATGAGCCGGCGCAACAACTTCACCACCGGCCAGATTTACGAATCCGTCATCAAGAAGGAACGGCGCGGCGACTACCTGGGCGGCACAGTGCAGGTCATCCCGCACATCACCGATGAGATCAAGCTGCACATCAAGGCCGGCGCGGGCGACGCCCAGGTGGCCATCGTGGAAATCGGCGGCACCGTCGGCGACATCGAATCCCTGCCCTTTCTCGAAGCCATCCGGCAAATGGGTCTGGAGCTAGGCCGCGGCAACGTCTGCTATGTCCACCTCACCCTCGTTCCCTATCTGGGCAGCGCCGGGGAGATCAAGACCAAGCCGACCCAGCATTCGGTGAAGGAATTGCGCGAAATCGGCATCCAACCCGACGTCATTTTGTGCCGTGCCGAGCGCCCGGTGCCTGCCGACGAGCGGCGCAAGATTGCGCTCTTCACCAATGTCGAGGCGGATGCGGTGATCTCCGCCCACGATGCCGACTCCATTTACAAGATCCCGCGCATGCTCCATGAACAGGGCATGGACACCATTGTCTGCCGCGTGCTGGGCATCGAGGTCAAGGCGGCAGACCTGTCGGGCTGGGACTGGCTGGTCGAGCGCCTCATGCATCCGAAAAACACCGTGGACATCGCCATGGTGGGCAAGTACGTTGGGCTCACGGAGTCCTACAAATCGCTCTCCGAGGCGCTCATCCACGCCGGCATCCATACGGAAAGCAAGGTCAACATCCATTACATCGATTCGGAAGCGCTCGAAAAAGACGGCACCGGCGCGCTCGCCGGCATGGACGCCATCCTGGTCCCCGGCGGCTTCGGCAAGCGCGGGGTGGAAGGCAAGATCGCCGCCATCCGCTATGCGCGCGAGCACAAGATCCCCTACCTGGGCATCTGCCTGGGCATGCAGCTGGCGGTCATCGAATTCGCCCGCCACCGGGCCGCCCTGGAAGGTGCCCACTCCACCGAGTTCGATCCAGACAGCCCTTACCCGGTGGTGGCGCTGATTTCCGAATGGCGCGATGCCTCCGGCCGGGTGGAAAAGCGCAGCGGCCACTCCAACTTGGGCGGCACCATGCGCCTGGGCGGCCAGGAATGCCAATTGAAGCCGGGCTCGCTTGCCCATCGCGTTTACGGTGCCGATAAAATCGTCGAGCGCCATCGCCACCGCTACGAGGTCAACAACGCCTATCTCATGCGCCTGGAAGGCGCGGGATTGACCATTGCCGGCCGCTCGGCCGATGGCGAACTGTGCGAAATGATCGAACTGCCCGATCACCCCTGGTTCCTGGCCTGCCAGTTCCACCCCGAATTCACCTCGACGCCGCGCGACGGCCACCCGCTGTTCCGCGCCTTCGTCGAAGCGGCCCTCGCCCAGCGCGGAGTGCATGCGCGCCTGGAGCACGTGGCATGAAGCTGTGCGGCTTTGAGGCGGGCATAGACCAGCCCCTCTTCCTCATCTCCGGCCCCTGCGTGATCGAATCCGAGCAACTGGCCCTGGACACTGCCGGGCAGCTGAAAGACATCTGCGCCGCCCTGGGGATGCCCTTCATCTACAAATCCTCTTTTGACAAGGCCAACCGTTCCTCGGCCAAGAGCTTTCGCGGCCTGGGCCTGGAGGAAGGCCTGCGCATCCTGGCGGAAGTCAAAAAACAGATCGGCGTGCCGGTGCTCACCGATGTGCACGAAGACACGCCCCTGGACGAAGTCGCCAGCGTGGTCGACGTACTGCAAACGCCGGCCTTTTTGTGCCGGCAGACCAATTTCATCCAGAACGTGGCGCGCCAGGGCAAACCAGTGAACATCAAGAAGGGCCAGTTCCTGGCGCCCTGGGACATGAAGAACGTGATCGACAAGGCGAAAGCCGCGGGCAACGAGCAGATCATGGTGTGCGAGCGCGGAGTGTCCTTCGGCTACAACACCCTGGTCTCCGACATGCGCGGCCTGGCCATCATGCGCGCGACCGGGTGTCCGGTGGTGTTCGATGCCACCCACTCGGTGCAACAGCCGGGGGGCATGGGCGACAAAAGCGGTGGGCAGCGCGAATTCGTGCCCGTGCTGGCACGCGCCGCAGTGGCTGCCGGCGTGGCGGGGCTGTTTGCCGAATCGCATCCCAACCCGGCCTGCGCTCTATCGGACGGCCCCAACGCCTGGCCCCTCGGCCGCATGCGGGAGTTGCTGGAAACGCTCAAGGAACTCGACGCCGCGGTCAAGCGCCGCCCCTTCCTCGAAGACGCCCTGCTTGAAAATATTGCCAACCCCGGGCGCGCGGCGGGCGACAGCCCCTCTGCGTGACGAAACCGAAAGTGAAGGAAAATGAGTGCAATCGTTGATGTCGTAGCGCGCGAGATTCTGGATTCGCGCGGCAATCCCACCGTCGAAGCCGACGTCCTGCTGGAATCCGGCGCCATGGGGCGCGCAGCGGTGCCGAGCGGCGCCTCCACCGGCAGCCGTGAAGCCATTGAGTTGCGCGATGGCGACCAGAGCCGTTATGGCGGCAAAGGGGTGCTCAAGGCCGTGGAGCATATCAACACCGAAATCTGCGAGGCCATCATCGGCCTGGACGTCGAGGAGCAAGCCTTCATCGACAAGACGCTCATCGAACTGGACGGCACGGAAAACAAATCGCGCCTGGGCGCCAACGCCATCCTCGCCGTGTCGCTCGCCAATGCGCGGGCCGCTGCGGAAGAATCCGGCCTGCCGCTGTTCCGCTACCTGGGCGGCGCCGCCCCCATGCACCTGCCCGTGCCCATGATGAACATCATCAACGGCGGCGTGCATGCCAACAACAACATCGACATGCAGGAATTCATGATCATTCCTGTCGGCGCACCGAGCTTCAGGGAAGCGCTGCGCTACGGCGTCGAGGTTTTCCATGCCCTGAAAAAGCTGCTCGACGGCCGTGGCATGACGACCACGGTGGGCGACGAAGGCGGCTTCGCGCCCAATCTCGAATCCAATGAGGCGGCGCTCAAGCTCATCGTCGAAGCCATCGCGGCGGCGGGCTATGCCGCCGGCAAGGACATCGCCGTCGGCGTGGATTGCGCCAGTTCAGAGTTTTACAAGAACAAGCATTACCACATCGCTTCCGAGAAGCTCAAGCTCAGTGCCGCGCAATTCGCCGATTACCTCGCGGCCTGGTGCGACAAATACCCCATCATCAGCGTCGAAGACGGCATGGCGGAAGACGACTGGGACGGCTGGGGCACGCTGACCGGCAAACTGGGCAAACGCATCCAGCTGGTGGGCGACGATATTTTCGTCACCAATCCTCAGATCGTGAAGCGCGGTATCAGCCAGGGCATCGCCAACTCGGTGCTCATCAAGGTCAACCAGATCGGCACGCTGTCGGAAACCTTCGATGCCATCGACGCCGCCCGGCGCGCCGGCTATACCGCGGTCATCTCGCACCGTTCGGGGGAAACCGAGGACAGCACCATCGCTGATCTGGCGGTGGCCAGCAACGCCATGCAAATCAAGACCGGATCCCTCTCCCGCTCCGACCGCGTGGCCAAATACAATCAGCTGCTGCGCATCGAGGAAGAACTCGGGCAGGCCGCCCGCTATCCCGGCCCCGAGGCTTTCCGCCATCTGAGCTGAAGTGATCCGCCCTCCCCGCCTCCCGATACGCGCCCGCACCCCGGTTCTTGCCCTGTTATTGGCGCTGCTGCAATATCCGCTCTGGCTGGGTCAGGGAGGCTGGCTGGATGTGCATCAAGCGGAACGAAAAGCAGCGGCGCAAATGGCCGTAAATGCCCAATTGCAGGAGCGCAACGACGTGCTGGCTGCGGATGTGCAGGATTTGCAGAAAGGCGGCGATGCCATTGAGGAGCGCGCTCGCTCGGAGCTGGGCATGGTCAAGCCCGATGAAATCTATGTGCGCCTGGTGCATGGTCCTCTGCCCGTGGCGCCGGCCGCCCCCCAGTCGCCGAACCCGAACCCCGTGACCCCCAAGCAGTCGCACGACCCATGACAGAGCTGCAGATCGCACTGGCCGTCCTCGGCGCATTGGCGGTAATTGCCATTCTCGTCTTCAACCGCCTGCAGGAGCGCAAATACCGCCGGCAGGCGGAAAGCGCTCTGGAAGGCCCTGCCGAAGATGCGCTGCTGAAGACCCCGCAAGCTGCCCGCGAGGCGCCGCCCGCGCCGTTCCGCATCGAGCCCGTACTGCGCGAGGAAGCCCTCGCCCGGGAAGAGCCGCCCGCAGCACCCGCGGCGGAACCGCAGCAACCCCCGCTGCGCGAGCCGGCGCCGCCCGCGCCGGCACCCGAACCTCCCGCTCCGCCCTGTGCGCCGCAGGATCAGGCGATCGAATATCGCATACGTATTGCCGGCGGCAGCATACTCGCCAGCGCTTTCTCCGAGGCCATGAGCCGCGCCAAGAACCTGTCCAAACCAGTGCGCTGGCGCGGGCTGCCCCTGGGCTCGCAGGCGTGGGAAGACCTCAAGGCCTGGTCGGACCGGCATTACCGCCAGATCGTCGTCTCCCTGCAATTGGCGGACCGCAACGGCAGCGTGGACGAAGCCGAGCTGGGCGCCCTGCTGACGCTGGTAAACGACGTGGCGCGCGCCTTGAACCTGCGGGTGCAAAGCGACGACGCGGCCGAAGCGCTGCAGCGTGCGCGCCAGCTGGACATGTTTTGCGTAGACGTCGACGTATTGATCGGGCTCAATGTCGTTGCGCGCGGAGAGGAATCTTTGCCGTTGGCGGCAGTGCGCCGCGAAGTCACGGCGGCGGGCCTGTCGCTGGCCGCAGACGGCACTTTTCAGCTTCTCGACAACCGTGGCGAAATCCTTTTTTCGCTGTGCAACCAGGAATCCACGCCTTTCCACCCGGACAATTTCGACAGCCTGCAGACGCGCGGCGTGACCTTGCTGTTCGACGTGCCCAGAGTGGCCGACGGCCTCAATGTATTCGATCTCATGGTTGGGCTCGGGCGCAAGCTGGCGCACGAATCCGGCGGCATGCTGGTAGACGACAACATACGCCCCCTGACCGATGCCGGCATAGAGAAGATTCGCCGACAGCTGACGCAGATCTACGCCAAAATGGACGCCAAAGGGCTTCCTTCTGGCAGCATGCAGGCGTTGCGGATATTCTCCTGACCGATGTTGGAAAACTACTGCGGGGCAATGATGCGGCGTTTGGAAACGGTTCAGAATTCTCATTTACTACATGTAAACTGCGTTTTTTCACCGTTTTTCGCCTTGCCTGACCGCTCCTCGCGACGTTTTTCAACACTCCGCTAACACACGCCCGCCATGGCGGCATCCGCCCTCGAACGCCGACGCGCAGAGGAGCTGCGTCAAGCGATCGAATACCACAACTGGCGCTACTACGTCCTCGACGCGCCGGAAATCCCCGATGCCGAATACGATCGGCTGCTGCGCGAATTGGAGGACTTGGAAGCCCGGCACCCGGAACTGCGCAGCACTGATTCGCCCACCCAGCGGGTAGGTGCCGCCCCGCTCGCGCAATTTGCCGAAGTGGCGCACGGCACTCCCATGCTGTCGCTCAACAACGCCTTCAGCGAAGGCGAAGTGGCGGCCTTTGACCGCCGCGTGCGCGAGGCCACCGGGCCGGCCGAGGTCGAATACGCGGTGGAACCGAAATTCGACGGCCTGGCCGTGGGGCTGACCTATGATGACGGCCGCTTCGTGCAGGGCGCCACCCGCGGCGACGGCTATACCGGCGAGGATGTCAGCGCCAATCTGCTCACGGTGCGGGCCATCCCCATGCGCCTGGCGGGTGCGGGTGCACCGCGCCGCCTCGAGGTGCGCGGCGAGGTCTTGATGCTGAAAAAGGATTTCGAGGCGCTCAACGCCAGCCAGCGTGCGCGCGGCGAGAAGGAATTCGTCAACCCGAGGAATGCGGCAGCGGGCAGCCTGAGGCAGTTGGACCCGCGCATTACCGCGAGCCGCCGCCTTGCTTTCTTCGCCTACGGCATAGGCGCATGGGAGGGGGTGCCGCTGCCCCCCACGCACGCCGAGGTCCTTGCCAAGCTGGCCGCCTGGCGCCTGCCGGTAAACCCCGAGCGCCGCGTGGTCAAGGGCGTCGCCGGCCTGCTGGCCTATTATCGGGACATGGGCGCGGCGCGGCCCACGCTGCCGTTCGACATCGACGGCGTGGTCTACAAGGTCAACGATCTCGCCCTGCAGGCGCGCTTGGGCTTCGTTTCCCGCGCACCCCGCTTCGCCATCGCCCACAAGTTTCCGGCCCAGGAAGAAATGACACGCGTCGACGACATCGAGGTGCAAGTCGGCCGCACCGGCGCCCTCACCCCGGTGGCGCGCCTGCAGCCGGTCTTCGTCGGCGGCGTGACAGTGACGAATGCCACGCTGCACAATCAGGATGAAATCGACCGCAAGGATGTGCGCATCGGCGATTGGGTGATCGTGCGGCGCGCCGGCGACGTCATACCGGAAGTCGTATCGGTTGTGCCAGCGCGGCGCCCTCACCCCACCCCGCCCCGCTTCGACATTCTGGCGCGCCACCCGGTCTGTCCGGTGTGCGGTTCGCGCGTCGTGCGCGGGGAAGGGGAGGCAGTGGCCCGTTGCACCGGCGGACTGTATTGCCCCGCCCAGCGCAAGCAGGCCCTGCTGCATTTCGCTTCGCGGCGCGCCATGGACGTCGAAGGGCTGGGCGAAAAGCTGGTCGATCAATTGGTCGACCGGAGCCTGGTCGGCAATCCTGCCGATCTTTACGCCTTGGCGCCGGATACGCTCGCCGGCCTGGAGCGCATGGGGAAAAAATCCGCCGACAATCTCATCGCTGCCATAGAGGCCAGCAAGCACACGACTTTGGCGAGATTCATTTTTTCCCTGGGCATCCGCAACGTAGGCGAGGCGACGGCACGCGATCTGGCCAAGCATTTCGGCAGCCTCGATGCCCTCATGAACACGCCCATCGAGAGTCTCATGGCCGTTCCCGACGTGGGGCCGATCGTGGCGCAGTCGATTGCGGATTTTTTTCTCGAAGGCCACAATCGCAAAGTCATCGGCGCACTCCAAGAAGCCGGCGTGCACTGGACGGAAAATCCGCCGCAGCCCCCTCCGGGCTCGGGGCCGCTGGCCGGCATGACCTGCGTCCTCACCGGCACGCTGGCCGGCATGAGCCGTGAGGAGGCAAAGACCCGGATCGAGGCGGCAGGCGGCAAGGTTGCCGGCTCGGTGTCCAAGAAAACCGATTACGTGGTAGCCGGAGCGGACGCCGGCAGCAAGTTAACGAAAGCGCAGGAATTGGGCGTTAACATCCTGGACGAGGCCGCCTTGCTGGCCTTGCTGGGCAAGAAAGCATAAAGCTCGAACGACGATGGAGGCAAAATGCAGACAGTGAGAAAAGCGGTATTTCCGGTGGCGGGCATGGGCACCCGCTTCCTGCCGGCGACCAAGGCCAGCCCCAAGGAAATGCTGCCCATCGTGGACAAGCCCCTGATTCAGTATGCCGTGGAGGAAGCCATCGCCGCCGGCATCACCGAACTGATCTTCATCACCGGCCGCACCAAGCGCGCCATCGCCGATCATTTCGACAAGGCTTTCGAACTGGAGGTGGAACTGGAGCAGCGCGGCAAGACCCAGGTGCTGGCCGAATTGCGCAACATGCTGCCGCCCGAAATCTCCTGCATCTACATCCGCCAAGGCGAGGCCCTGGGATTGGGGCACGCCGTGCAATGCGCCCAGCCGGCGGTCAATGGCGAGCCGTTTGCCGTCATTCTCGCGGACGACCTCATCGACGCCGAGAAGCCGGTGATGAAGCAGATGACGGAACTGTATAGCTATCACCAGAATTCCATCATCGGGGTGCAGAACATTGCGCGCGAGGAAACCGGCTCCTACGGCATCGTCTCGCCGCAGCCGCTCTCTGACAAGCTTTATCGAGTCGCGTCCATCGTGGAGAAACCCAAGCCCGAGGCGGCGCCCTCCACGCTGGGCGTCGTGGGGCGCTATATTCTTACGCCGCGCATCTTTCACCACCTCGCGCACATCGAACGGGGCTCGGGCGGCGAACTGCAGCTCACCGATGCCATCGCCGCCCTGCTCAAGGAGCAGCAGGTGCTGGCCTACGAATTCGCGGGCACACGCTATGACTGCGGCGCAAAAATCGGCTACCTGCAGGCGACCGTCGAATACGCGCTGAAACACCCGCAGGTCAAGGACGAGTTCTACGCCTACATCCAGCAGCGCTTTTGCCGCTGAATTGCGGCAGGCTCACGCCGCCGCCTGGCGCACAGCCTCGGCGATGCGTTCCGCGCCGCTGCGCGCCTGCCGTGCGTCGCGCCCTTCCACCATCACGCGGATGAGCGGTTCGGTGCCGGAGGCGCGCAGCACGATGCGTCCGCTCTCCCCCAGCTCCGCTTCCACCGCACGGCGCGCGCTCGCTACCGCAGGATGCTCCAGATCGCAGGCCTTGCTCACGCGCACGTTGAGCAGCACCTGCGGATAGAGGGTCAGCTCCGCGGTGTATTGCGCCAGCGTCTGGCCTGCGGCGCGCAGCGCCTGCAGCACCTGCAGGGCGGAGATGATGCCGTCCCCGGTGGTGTGCCGGTCCAGGCACAGGATGTGGCCCGAGGTTTCGCCGCCCAGCACCCAGCCGTTCTGCTGCAGCAGTTCGAGCACATAGCGGTCTCCTACCTTGGCGCGCGCAAAGGGTATGCCCATGCGCCCCAATGCATGTTCCATTCCCAGATTGGTCATCAGCGTGCCGACCACGCCGCCGCGCATGGCGCCGGTTTGGTGGCGGTGCTTGGCGATGGCATAGACCAGCTGATCGCCGTCGTAGATGCGGCCATCGGCATCCGCCATCATGAGGCGGTCGCCGTCGCCGTCCAGGGCGATGCCGAAATCCGCGCGATGTTTGAGCATGGCTGCCGACAGCGCCGCGGTGTGCGTGGCGCCGCAGTCCTGGTTGATGTTGAGGCCGTTCGGCTCGGTGCCGAAGGGTATGACTTCAGCGCCCAGTTCATGGAAGACGTGTGGCGCCACATGGTAGGTGGCGCCGTGCGCGCAATCCACCACCAGGCGCAGGCCGCGCAAATCCTTGTCGAAAGGGAAGCTGCTCTTGCAGAACTCGATGTAGCGCGCAGCGGCGTCTTCCATGCGTTTGGCGCGGCCCAGCGAGGGCGATGGCACCGCCTCTATGGGCGAGCCGAGTTGGCGCTCGATGGCGATTTCGGTTTCGTCCGCAAGCTTGGCACCAGCGGCGGAAAAGAATTTGATGCCGTTGTCCTCGAATGGGTTGTGCGAGGCCGAAATCACCACTCCGGCCTGCAGCCTGAGCGTGCGCGTGAGATAGGCGATCGCCGGCGTGGGCAGCGGGCCGGTCAGCAGCACATCGACACCGGCGGCATTGAGCCCCGCCTGCAGCGCGGTTTCCAGCATGTAGCCGGAGATGCGCGTATCCTTGCCGATGAGCACGCGCGGCGGCTCCCCGGCTGCCAGTCCGTTGCGATCCGCAGCCAGCACGCGACCGGCCGCGTAGCCCAGATGCATGACGAATTCGGGCGTGATGGGCGGCTTGCCCACGCGCCCGCGCACCCCGTCGGTGCCGAAATATTTACGCGTCATGGTGTTCTTCGTCTCCTTCGATGGCATTCCACACGGCCAAGGCGTCGCGCATGGCGGCGACATTGTGCACGCGCAGAATTTTCGCGCCGCGCGCGACCGCTGCCAAGTGCGCCGCGATGCCGGCATACTCGCGCTCGGCCACGGCCCGGCCGGTCAGCTGCCCCAGCATTCTTTTGCGCGACAATCCCGCCAGGATGGGCAACCCCAGCACGGACAAATCCCCCAAGCGCCGCAGCAGCTGGAGGTTGTGGGAGAGATCCTTGCCGAAGCCGAAGCCGGGGTCGATGACCAGGCGCTCCCGGCCGATTCCCGCGGTCAGGCAGGACTGCACACGGGATTGCAGAAAGGCCCGCACCTCGTCTCCCACATCGGCGTAGTGGGGGGCCTCCTGCATGCTAAGGGGGGTTCCCCGCATGTGCATGAGGCAAACCGCTGCATCCGTGGAGGCTGCCGCTTCGAGTGCCCCCTCTTCCCGCAAGGCCGCCACGTCATTGATGATCGCCGCGCCCGCCGCAACCGCGGCGCGCATCACCTGCGCATGACGCGTATCCACCGAAACCACCAGCCCGCGCCGGCCGAGCGTCTCGATCACCGGCAGCACGCGATGCATCTCCACCACGATATCCACAGGGGCAGCGCCCGGCCGCGTTGATTCGCCGCCCACATCCAGGATGTCGGCACCCTCCTCGCGCAGGCGCAGCGCGTGGTCGATGGCCGCAGCCGAGTCGGGATACTTGCCGCCGTCGGAAAAGGAGTCTGGTGTTACGTTGACCACCCCCATGATAAGGGGGCGCCTACAGTCCAGACGAAATTCCCCTGCGTGGAGGACGCTCATGGTTTGCGCTTGAGGGCATCACACCCCCCCGCGGCAGCCCGGCTGCCGGCCAACTCAGGTTTGCAGGGGCTGCACGGGGGTTGCGTTGCCCACCGCGGGCGCATTGCCGGAAGGCGGAGCCGACGGCGGCGAACCGCTCGGTTTGGGGGGGCGCGGCGGCCGGCCGGACATGATGTCGTCGATCTGCTCGGAGTCTATGGTTTCCCATTCGAGCAGGGCATGCGCCATGCTTTCCACCTTGTCGCGGTTGTCCAGCAGGATCTGCTTGGCCAAGCCGTACTGCTGGTCGATGATGTGCCGGATTTCGGCATCGACTTTTTGCATGGTGGCCTCGCTCACGTTCTTGTGCGTGGTGATGGAACGGCCGAGGAAAACCTCGCCCTCGTTCTCGGCATACACCATGGTGCCCAGCTCGTCGGACATGCCCCATTGGGTGACCATCTTGCGCGCAAGATCCGTAGCCCGCTCGAAGTCGTTGGAAGCCCCGGTCGTCATGTGCTGCATGAAGATTTCTTCCGCCACGCGCCCGCCGAACAGCACTGCGATCATCTGCAGCAGCTGCTCCTTGTCCATGCTGTAGCGGTCCTCCGTGGGCAGCTGCATGGTGAGGCCCAGCGCCCGGCCGCGCGGGATGATGGTGACCTTGTGCACGGGGTCGGTCTTGGACAGCGAGCGCGCGACGATGGCGTGGCCGGATTCGTGGTACGCCGTATTGCGACGCTCTTCCTCCGGCATGACCATGGACTTGCGCTCCGCCCCCATCATGATCTTGTCCTTGGCGCGCTCGAAATCGTCCATGTCCACCAGACGCTTGTTGCCGCGCGCGGCGAACAGCGCCGCCTCGTTGACCAGGTTGGCGAGATCCGCCCCGGAGAATCCGGGCGTGCCGCGCGCCAGGATGTCGGCGCGCACATCCGGCGCGATGGGCACCTTGCGCATGTGCACCAGCAAAATTTGCTCGCGGCCGCGGATGTCGGGCAGGCTCACCACCACTTGGCGATCGAAGCGGCCGGGGCGCAGCAGCGCCGGATCAAGCACATCGGGGCGGTTGGTGGCGGCGATGACGATGACGCCCGAGGTGCCCTCGAAGCCGTCCATTTCCACCAGCAGCTGGTTCAGGGTCTGCTCGCGCTCGTCGTTGCCGCCGCCCAGGCCGGCACCGCGCTGGCGGCCGACGGCGTCGATTTCGTCGATGAAAATGATGCAGGGCGCGTGCTTCTTGGCCTGCTCGAACATGTCCCGCACCCGTGCCGCGCCGACGCCCACGAACATTTCGACGAAGTCGGAGCCGGAAATGCTGAAGAAGGGCACCTTGGCCTCGCCGGCAATGGCGCGCGCCAGCAAGGTCTTGCCGGTGCCCGGAGAACCCACCATCAGCACGCCGCGCGGAATGCGGCCGCCCAGTTTCTGGAATTTCGACGGATCCTTGAGAAAGTCCACCAGCTCGGCCACGTCTTCCTTGGCTTCCTCGCAACCGGCCACGTCGGCGAACGTCACTTGATTGTTGGACTCATCCAGCATGCGCGCCCGGCTCTTGCCGAACGAAAACGCACCCCCGCGTCCGCCGCCCTGCATCTGGCGCATGAAGAACACCCACACGCCGATGAGCAGCAGCATGGGGAACCAGGAAATGAAGATGCTCATCAGGAAGGAGGGCTGCTCCTCCGGCTTGGCATCGATCACCACGTTGTTCTTGAGCAGGTCGGACACCATCCAGGGATCGGAGGGCGCGTAGGTGGTGAACGGCTGCTGGGCGCTGGTGACGCCCTTGATGACGTTGCCCTCGATCACGACTTTGGCCACCTGGCCCTGGTGCACCTCCTCCATGAACTGAGAGTAGGGAATCTGGTTGGAATTCGCGTGACGCGTGCTCAATTGGTTGAAAACCATCATGAGTACCACGGCGATGACCAGCCAGATGGCAACATTCTTGGCGAGATTGTTCACAATCGCTCCTGTACGGGCTTGCGCCCATTCAACAACTTTAGACTAATTCTAAGTTGAATTCGTCCGCACCGCTACTCTCGCAGGGATTTCCCCACCAGATAGACCTCCCGGCTGCGATTCCGGGAAGCCTCGGGCTTGATGCCCGCAACCTGCCGAAAAATCCGGCCCATTTGCGCCCGGAAGTCCTCGTATCCCTCACCATGGAACACCTTGACGACAAAGGCGCCCTCGGGCCGAAGGTGCCGATGGGCAAATTCGAGTGCCAGTTCCGCCAAGTGATAGTGGCGGGCCTGATCCGCCCCCGCGATACCGGATAAGTTGGGGGCCATATCGCTCATTACAAGGTCCGCTCGGCGTTCCTGCAGCAAGGCTTCCAGCCGGGCCGCGCCCTCTTCCGAGGCGAAATCCGCCAGCAGAAATTCCACCCCCGGAATCGGCGCCACTGGCAGCAAATCTATGGCCGCCACCTGACCGCCCGGCGCAGCCAACTGCGCAGCCACCTGAGCCCAGCCCCCCGGCGCGGCCCCCAGGTCGACAATCAGGCTGCCGGGGCGAATCAGGCGTTCGCGGCGCTGGATTTCCAGCAGCTTGTAAGCGGCACGGGAACGGTAGCCTTCTTTCTGCGCCAGCTTCACATAAGGGTCCGACACATGCCGATGCATCCAGGCGCGGCCGGATTTGCTGCGTTTCATGGTCTATCGGCTAAAATGACGCGCTCTTCAAACCGGCTTCCGACATGCAGCTTACCCCGGCCCAACGCCAATATCTCAAGGGACTCGCCCATGCGCGCCAGCCCGTCGTCATCATCGGCGACAAAGGCCTGAGTCCCGCAGTGATCAAGGAGATCGAGCGCGCCCTGGCGGCGCACGAGCTCATCAAGGTGAAGGCCGCCGGCGCCGACACGGTCCAGCGCGAGGTCTGGCTGCAAAGCCTGTGCGAGACGTTGGGCGCCGCCCCGGTGCAGCACATCGGCAAGATCCTGGTGCTTTACCGTCCGGCGGAAAATCCCGCGATCCACCTGCCCTGACATCACGCCAGCTTGCTGCGCGCCACCAGCCAAAGCCCGATCAGGCTCTGCATCAGGTAGACGATGCTGGAAATGCCGTGCCAGGCGACGAAACGGCTGCGGAACGCCGATTCCATCACTGCACGCGGCAGGGCCTGTTCCTTGAGGCTTTCCATGACGGGCTGAAAACCATAGCGCTGCGCCAGCGTCAGCGCCAGCATCGCCAGCACGGCCCAGAAAAATCCACCCTTGAGCGCCGTCAGGCCGTCCTGCCCCAGGCGGTAGATCAGCAGATAGGCGCCGGCGGTCATGCCCACATAGGCGATCCATTTGAACAAGTTCCCGGCCAGGTTGCCGGCCAGCTCCTTGTCGGCGAGATGGGCGAACAGGCTGGGCGCGGCGATGTAGCCGATCGCCCACAAGCCGCCGACCCAGGCGACCAGCAGCACCGAAGCGAGCCCGCTGCCGAGGAATTTCATGGTCTTGCGGCCGGTAAACGGCCCCGGACAGGCTTACCCGTCGATTTATACATAGCGAACGTCCAGCACTTCATAGCGCCGCTCGCCGCCCGGCGCCTGCACATGCGCGGTATCGCCGCTGAACTTGCCGATGAGGGCCCTGGCGATGGGGGACGAAACGGAAATCTTGCCCGCCTTGATATCGGCCTCGTCGTCGCCCACGATCTGATAGACCACGGTATCGCCTGAATCAGTGTCCTCCAGTTCGACCGTGGCGCCGAACACCACCTTGCCGTCGGCATCGAGCTCCGCCGGGTTGATGATCTGGGCGTTGGAAAGCTTGGCCTCCAGTTCCGCGATGCGGCCCTCGATGAAGCCCTGGCGCTCCTTGGCGGCATCGTACTCGGCGTTTTCCGAGAGGTCTCCCTGGGCGCGCGCTTCGGCGATCGCCTGGATCACGCTGGGGCGCTGCACCGTCTTGAGATGGTGCAGCTCCTGGCGCAATTTTTCCGCGCCCGCTACGGTGAGGGGTATCTTGCCCACGATTTACCTCGCTGACGAGTTGAAAAAAGCCTGCCGGCTCTTTCTTTAATGCAGACTACGGTGCAGCGACTGCACCGAATAGACTTTCAGTTCCGCATTGTACTTGAGGCCCAGGCAGGCCGCGCGTGCGCCGGCCAGGGTGGTGTAGTAGGTCACTTTGCGGGCCAGGGCCTCGGCGCGTATGGAATAGGAATCCTGCACCGCCCGCTTGTCTTCCACGGTATTGACGATCAAGGCGACCTCGTTGTTCTTGATCATGTCGACGATGTGCGGGCGCCCTTCTTTCACCTTGTTCACCGGCGTGACCGGAATGCCGGCCTCGCCGATGGCCTGGGCGGTGCCGCGCGTCGCCAGCAAAGTGTAGCCCAGCGCGTGCAGGTCGCGGGCGATCTCCACCGCCCCCGGGCGGTCGGCATGCTTGACGCTGATAAACACGCGCCCGGATTTTGGCAGCTTGACGCCGGCTGCCAACTGAGATTTGACGAAAGCCTCGCCGAAGCTCTCGCCCACGCCCATGACCTCGCCGGTGGATTTCATTTCCGGCCCGAGCAGCGGGTCCACGCCGGGGAATTTGTTGAATGGAAAAACCGCCTCCTTCACCGCGTAATAAGGCGGAATGATTTCCCGCGTAACACCTTGACTGGTCAGGCTCTGCCCCGCCATGCAGCGCGCCGCCACCTTGGCCAAGGGGGTGCGGATCGCCTTGGACACATAGGGTACGGTGCGCGACGCGCGGGGGTTCACTTCCAGCACGTAGACCGTGTTGCTCTGGATGGCGAACTGCACGTTCATCAGGCCCTTCACTTTCAGGGCGCGGGCCATGGCCACGGTCTGGCGCCGCAGCTCGTCCTGCAGCGTCGGCGACAAGCTGAAAGGCGGCAGGGAACAGGCGGAGTCGCCGGAATGCACGCCGGCCTGCTCGATGTGCTCCATGATGCCGCCGATCACGACCTCTTCCCCGTCCGAAATGGCGTCCACGTCCACTTCGATGGCGTCGTTGAGAAAGCGGTCCAGCAGCACCGGGGAATCGTTGGAGACCTTGACCGCCTCGGTCATGTAGCGGCGCAAGTCGGCCTCTTCACGCACGATTTCCATGGCGCGCCCGCCCAGCACGTAGGACGGGCGCACCACCAAAGGATAGCCGATTTCAGCCGCGCCTTGCAGGGCCTGCTCTTCGGTGCGGGCGGTGCGGTTGGGCGGCTGCCTCAAACCCAGCTCGTTGAGCATTTTCTGGAAACGCTCGCGGTCTTCCGCGGCGTCTATCATGTCCGGGCTGGTGCCGATGATGGGCACGCCGTTCTTCTCCAACTCGCGCGCCAGCTTGAGCGGCGTCTGCCCGCCATACTGCACGATCACGCCCCAGGGTTTTTCGACGCGCACGATTTCCAGCACGTCTTCCAGCGTCAGCGGCTCAAAATACAGGCGGTCGGAGGTGTCGTAATCCGTGGAAACGGTTTCCGGATTGCAGTTGACCATGATGGTCTCGTAACCGTCTTCGCGCATGGCGAGTGCGGCATGCACGCAGCAGTAGTCGAATTCGATGCCCTGGCCGATGCGGTTCGGACCGCCTCCCAGCACCATGACCTTTTTGCGATCGCTGGGGTTGGCCTCGCATTCCTCCTCGTAGCTGGAGTACATGTAGGCGGTTTGGGTGGCGAATTCCGCGGCGCAGGTGTCCACCCTCTTGTAGACCGGATGCACATCCAGCGCGTTGCGCCGCGCACGCACGGCATGCTGATCGGTGTTGAGCAGCCTGGCCAGGCGCCGGTCGGAGAAGCCCATGCGCTTGAGGCGCCAAAGCGCCTCTTTGCCCAGGCTCGCCAGCGCGCGCCCGCGCAGGGCGTTTTCGGCCGCGACGATGCCCTCGATCTGCGCCAGAAACCAGGGATCGATGTGGGTGATGGCGTGGATTTCCTCCAGGCTCATGCCGATGCGGAAAGCATCACCCACGTACCAAATGCGGTCCGGGCCGGGGTTGCCCAGCTCCTGCTCGATCACGTCCCGGTCGGCGGTGCGCTCGTCCAGCCCGTCCGCACCCACCTCCAGGCCGCGCAGCGCTTTTTGCAGCGACTCCTGCTGGGTGCGGCCCATGGCCATGACTTCGCCCACCGACTTCATCTGGGTGGTAAGCCGGTCATTGGCCTGGGGGAACTTCTCGAAGGCGAAACGCGGGATCTTGGTGACCACGTAATCGATCGAGGGCTCAAAGCTCGCCGGCGTGGCCCCGCCGGTGATGTCGTTCTTGAGTTCGTCCAGCGTATAACCCACCGCCAGCTTGGCTGCGACCTTGGCGATGGGGAAGCCGGTGGCCTTGGAAGCCAGCGCGGAGGAGCGCGACACGCGCGGGTTCATTTCGATCACCACCATGCGCCCGTCTTGCGGGTTGATGGCGAACTGCACATTGGAGCCGCCCGTGTCCACGCCGATCTCGCGCAGCACCGCCAGGGAGGCATCGCGCATGACCTGGTATTCCTTGTCGGTGAGCGTCTGCGCCGGAGCCACGGTGATGGAATCGCCCGTGTGCACGCCCATGGCGTCGAGGTTTTCGATCGAGCAGACGATGATGCAGTTGTCGGCGCGGTCCCGCACCACCTCCATCTCGTACTCTTTCCAGCCGATGAGGGATTCCTCGATCAGCAATTCCTTGGTGGGTGACGCATCCAACCCTCGCTCGCAAATGGCGATGAACTCGTCCTTGTTGTAGGCAATGCCCCCGCCCGTGCCGGCCAGGGTGAAGCTCGGGCGGATGATGACGGGGAAACCTATTCCCGCCTGCACCTGCCACGCCTCCTCCAGGCTGTGGGCGATGCCGGAACGCGCGGAAGCCAGACCGATGCGGGTCATCGCCAGCTTGAATTTCTCGCGGTCCTCGGCCTTGTCGATGGCCTCCTTGGAAGCGCCGATCATCTCCACGCCAAACTTTTCCAGCACCCCATGCTTGGCCAGATCCAGCGCGCAGTTGAGCGCGGTCTGGCCACCCATGGTGGGCAACAAGGCGTCAGGCCGCTCCTTTTCGATGATCTTTTCCAGCACCTGCCACTGGATGGGCTCGATGTAGGTCACATCGGCCATGTTGGGGTCGGTCATGATGGTGGCCGGGTTGGAGTTCACCAGGACGACTTTGTAGCCTTCTTCACGCAGTGCCTTGCAGGCTTGGGCGCCGGAATAGTCGAACTCGCAGGCCTGGCCGATGATGATGGGGCCGGCGCCGATGATGAGGATGCTCTGGATGTCTGTACGCTTGGGCATAAGGCTCAGCGGTGTCTCTTCTCGGCCATGAGAGCGGTGAAGCGGTCAAAAAGGTAGCCGATGTCATGGGGCCCGGGGCTGGCTTCAGGATGCCCTTGAAAACTGAAAACCGGGGCGTCGGTGCGAGCCATGCCCTGCAGGGAGCCGTCGAATAAGGACACGTGCGTGGCGCGCAAATTATCGGGCAGGCTGCCGGCGTCGACGGCAAAACCGTGGTTCTGGCTGGTGATGGCCACCCGCCCTGTGGCGAGGTCCTTTACCGGGTGATTGGCGCCGTGATGACCGAACTTCATCTTCACCGTCCTGGCGCCACTGGCCAGGGCAAGAAGCTGATGGCCGAGGCAGATGCCGAAGGTGGGAATTTTGTGATCAATGAGTTCGCGGATCGCGCGGATGGCATAGTCGCAAGGCGCAGGATCCCCCGGTCCGTTCGAGAGCAGCACGCCGTCAGGGTTGGCCGCCATTACTTCCCGCGCCGTGGCCTGGGCGGGAACCACCGTCACCTTGCAATCCCGTTCGGCGAGCATGCGCAGGATGTTGAACTTGATCCCGTAATCGAACGCCACGACGTGGAAGCGATCGGCCTTGCCGCGGCCATGACCGCTGCCGGGCTTCCACTGTGCCTCCGTCCACTCGTAAGCCTGCGCGCAGCTGACCTCTCGTGCCAGATCCATGCCGGACAGCCCGGGGAAGGCACGCGCCGCGGCCAGAGCCTCGGCTTCGTCGATTTTGCCGGCCATCAGACAGCCGTTCTGGGCGCCCTTTTCGCGCAGGATGCGGGTCAGGCGGCGCGTATCGATGTCGGCGATCGCCGTCACCCCGGCATCGCGCAAATAGGCGCCCAGGGAACGGTCGGCGCGAAAATTGGAGTAGCGCCCGGGCACGTCGCGCACCACCAGTCCGGCGGCATAGACCCTTGCCGATTCGACGTCCTCGGCATTGATGCCGTAGTTGCCGATATGCGGATAGGTCAGCGTGACGATCTGGCGGAAATAAGAGGGGTCGGTGAGAATTTCCTGATAGCCGGTGAGCGCCGTATTGAACACCACTTCGCCGACCGACAGGCCTTCAGCGCCAATGGAGGCGCCGTGAAACACCGAGCCGTCGGCGAGCGCAAGTAGGGCAGGCTGGACCTCGGGCAAGGAAAACTCCAATCGTTCGGAACGGACGCAAAACGAAGGCGAGACACCTAGCGTGCACTCGCCTGATTGACGTCGAATTATAGCCTTGTCAGCCCTTTGCCGGCAATGCGCGCGGGCGCGGATCAGTCGAGGCCGAGCACGTCGCGCATGTCGTAAAGGCCGGCTGGCCGGCCTTGCAGCCATCTGGCGGCGCGCAGCGCGCCCTGCGCGAAAGTAAGCCGGCTGGAGGCCTTGTGCGTGAGTTCGATGCGTTCGCCGATGCCGGCGAAAAGCACGGTGTGCTCGCCCACGATGTCGCCGCCGCGCACAGTGGCGAAGCCTATGGTGTCGGCGCCGCGCTCGCCGGTCACGCCCTCACGCCCGTACACGGCGCACCGGCTCAGATCGCGTCCCAGCGCACCGGCCACCGCCTGGCCCAAGCCCAAGGCCGTGCCGGAAGGCGCGTCGACCTTGTGGCGGTGATGGGCTTCGATGATCTCGATGTCGTAGCCTTCGGCCAGGGTGTGTGCGGCGGTTTCCGCCAGTTTCATGAGCAAGTTCACACCCACGCTCATGTTCGGCGCAAACACGACCGGCACGGTGCGCGCGGCCTCGGCGATAGCCTGCTTTTGCGCGGCCTCGAAGCCGGTGGTGCCGAGCACCAGCGCCACGCCCCGAACCCGGCAGGCCTCAATGTGGCGCAGAGAGGCCTCCGGCCGCGTGAAATCGATCAGCACATGGGCACCGTTCAGGGCCGCGACAACGTCGTCGCCGACCTTGACGCCCGGCGCGACCTCGCGCCCCTGCGCCGCACTGCCGCTGCGGTCCAGCGCCCCGTGCAAGCGGCATTGGCCGTCCTGCGCGATGGCCTCCAGAAGCGCCTGCCCCATACGCCCGGACACACCGGCAATGACGGCGTTGATCATGGTCACCGGCCTTGCGGCGGAGCGCCGCTGTCCGCCGGCTCGGCAGGGAACGTCGGTGCGGCCGGCTGGGGTAGCGTGGTGGACGGCGTCAGTTGCAGGGGGGCGGTCTTTTTTGTTTTGTCTGCTTTGCCGGGCGCAGGCGCTTGTTGGGTGCCGGGCGTTCCCAGGGGAGGCACTACGGTGGTTTCGGCGCCGGTGGGTGTCTGCTCCGCCGCGGGCTGGGCAGGCGGCGCGGCCTGCAGCAGAGTAGCCGGAGCGGTATCCCGGCCCATGCCGGCCTCCTCCACGCGCTCCAGGCTATCGCCCTTGAAGAACACGCTGACACGGCGCTTTTCCGTCAGAACACCGGCCTTGTGGAATTCATACACATAGTCCCAGCGATCGGCACGGAACAAATCCACCGTCAGCGGCGTGCCCAGGATGAAGCGGACCTGGGAGCGGCTCATCCCAGGCTTGAGCTTGGCCACCATTTCCGGGGTAACCACATTGCCCTGCTGGACGTTGATCACATAGGGAAAGTGCACGTTGCTGCAACCCCCGGCAAGCAATGCCAGGAGGACGATGGGAGACAGGCGCATACCTAAGGGGGAAGGTTGTTTTTGCGGAGAATGGCACTATGATACCCGAGTTCCACCCCCAAGGAGGCGCGCCATGGGCAGCCCCAGCCATCTGAAGAACATCGGCCTGAAAGCCACCCTGCCGCGCCTGAAGATCCTGGATTTGTTCGAGCAGAGCGAGAAGCGCCACCTCACCGCCGAAGAGGTCTACCGCCACCTCGTCGACGAAGGCCAGGACATCGGCCTGGCCACCGTCTACCGCGTGCTCACCCAGTTCGAGCAGGCCGGCCTCTTGATGCGCCATCACTTCGATTCCGACAAGGCCGTGTTCGAACTCAACGAGGGCCACCATCATGACCATCTGGTATGCCTGCAATGCGGCCGGGTGGAAGAATTCGTCGACAGCGAGATCGAAAAGCGCCAAAAGGCCATCGCCAAGGAGCGCGGCTTCACCATCCATGACCATTCGCTGCAGATCTATGCCGACTGCACCAAAAGCCCCTGCCCGCATTTCAGCGGCGAGCCGAAGAAATATCGCGCCGGTTGAAACCAGGCGCTGCCCCGCATGAGCGAAAGGCAGGATCCGGCCGTCATCGGCCTCGTCTCCATCAGCGACCGCGCCAGCCAGGGCGTATATCAAGACCAGGGCCTGCCTGCCCTCAGGGCATGGATCGAACGCACGGTGCTGAATCCCTGCACCTTCGAAACCCGCCTGATCCCCGACGAGCGTCCTGTCATCGAGGCCACGCTGCGCGAACTCGCCGATGGCAAACACTGCTGCCTGATATTGACCACCGGCGGCACCGGCCCGGCCCCGCGCGACGTTACCCCGGAAGCGACGCTGGCCGTGGCCGAGCGCGAACTGCCGGGCTTCGGCGAAGCCATGCGGGCGGTGAGCCTGAAGTACGTCCCTACCGCCATCCTGTCCCGCCAAGTGGGCGTGGTACGCGGCGCCAGCCTCATCCTCAACCTGCCGGGCCAGCCCAAGGCCATCGCCGAGACGCTGGACGGCGTGTTCGCCGCAGTGCCCTACTGCATCGACCTCATCGGCGGCCCCTACCTGGAAACCCGTCCCGAAAGCAGCATCGCGGCCTTCCGGCCGAAATCGGCCCAGCGCCGTCCGGCATGAACATCTTAGACGCGCTGTTGCGCGCGCTGCGCAGCCTGTTCAGCGCGCGCATGCTGTGGCTGCTGATCTGGCCCATGCTGGCCGCGCTGCTCCTTTGGGGCCTGCTGGCCGCGGTATTCTGGGACGATCTGAACCGCTTCTTCACCTGGGGGCTCGCCGCCCTGGGGGTGCGGCAAGGGTTCGAAGGGGTCGACCTGCACGTCCTCGGCATAGGGCTGTCGGTGCTGCTGCACCTCATTCTGCTGGTGCCCGCAGTGATGTTCACGGCCCTCATGATCACGGCGCTGTTCGCCGTTCCCATCATGGTGCGGCAGGTGGCCCGGGTGCATTATCCCGGCCTGGAAGCGCGCCACGGCGGCACTTTTACGGGCAGCCTGGGCAATGCGCTGCTGGGTACGCTGGGCTATCTGGGCCTGTGGATCGCCACCCTGCCCCTTTGGCTGTTCGGCCCGCTCGGCGCTTTGGCTCCGCTGCTCGCAGCCGGCTATCTAAACCAGCGCCTGTTCCGCTACGACGCCCTGGCCGAGCATGCCGACCGTGCGGAGATGCGCACCGTGTTCCGCACGCACCGTGCGGAGCTGTGGCTGCTGGGTGGGGTGTTGGCGCTTTTGCAATATGTGCCGGGATTGAATTTTTTCGCCCCCGTGCTCACCGGTCTGGCTTTCGTTCATTTCCTGCTCGAAGCTCTGTTTCGCGAGCGTACGTCAGGGGGCGGCCTGCGCGCCTGAGGCGGGCGCTGCGGCAGGCGCGCGCGCAGGCTGGAGATCCAGCTTGATGGCCAGCGCGGGCGCGCGGCTTTCCACGCGCGCATAACCGCGGCCCAAAACTATGTGCCCCGCCGGCAGACCGGGAATTTTCTCCAATTGCGTCAGCACGCTCTGCGCGCGCGCGCGGCCCAGGGTTTCCAGCTGGGCTGGGGTGACGGCGATGCGTTTTTTTATGCGCCGCACTGCCCCCCGATAAAGCTGTTCGATGTCCTTGGGCCGGATCTCCGCCCGCAGCGCGGAGATGCCCCCGGGAAACGCCTGATCGTAGAGATCCTCCAACACCAGCCGGGTGACACGGTCATGCACGTCGATGGGCGGCGGGCGAGCCCCGGGGGGCACGGCAAGCCGCAAGCGCTGCGCCACCTCGCGGCGCAAGGCCAGTTCCTGCAAGGCTGCGCCGTCGCGCTGCGCGTCGAAGGTCGGCACCACCGCCAACCGCAGATTGGGGCGCTTGCCCAGGGCCAGCACGAGCTGGCGCAGCTTCTCGATCTCGGGCGGGGCCAGCTGGGCATCGCCATAGCGGAAATCGATGACGGCGAATTTTTCCGTATCGACGCCCAGCAAAGCGCCCAAGGCGCGGAAAGGCGCGGTGACGGCTTTGGTGAGCAAATTCAGGACGGCCTGCCACAGCAGATGTCCATAGCTGAATTTCGGATCGTCCAGATCGCCCGAAATGGGAATGTCCACGTCGATGATGCCTTGGCTGTTTTCCAGCAAGGCGATAGCCAGATCGACAGGCAGCTTCACGGCGTCCGGGCTGTCTACGGCTGGGCCGAGCTTGAGCTGGCTGATGACGAAGTGATTTTCTCCCACCAGTTCGCGGTGCTGTATCTTGTATTGCAGGTCCACCGACAGCCGCCCCGAGTCGATCAGGCGGCCGGCGAATTTACCCGAATAGGGCGATAGCGGATTCATCTCCAGGTTGCGGAATTTGAGCGTCATGTCGGTATCGTTCGTGGCGGCAAAAGGCTGCAGCCAGCCGCGCACCCGGGCCGAGCCGTAGTGCCCCACGCGGCCATCGAGCGCCACTTGCGCTCTGGCGCCGGGACGGCTGGACAGGCCCGTAATGAAGCCGCCCAGATCCTCGATGCGCGCGCCGAACTGGGGCTTGAGCGACAGATCGGCAAATTGCAGATCGCCGCGCCGTACCAATATCTGCCGCACACGCACCGGAAAGGCCGGCGCCGTTTCCTTGGCAGGAGCCGGCTTCGCCGCGCGCTCGGGGCTTGCGGTGCCTGAGGGCTGGCGCAGCACGTTCTTGAGATTGAGCGTCTTGTCGGGATTGATGATGATCTTGCCGAATGGCCGCTCGACGACCAGTTCGCGCAAATACAGATGGCCCGGCCCCAGGGCCAGGTCCAGGCCGCGCCCGTGCAGGCTCTGCCAGCCCAGGAAGGGCTCGCCGCTTTCCTCTTCGGCAATGGCGAGATGCTCCAGCGCAAATCCGCCGCGATAATCGACCATGGGCCTGCCATGCGCAGCGAATGCCAGGCGGCCGTCCGCGGCAGCGCTGCCCGATTTCAATTCGAGGCGCGCATATTGGTTCACATAAGGCGCAAAGGCTTGCAGCGGCAAAGCCGTCAGGCGCACTTGCGCCAGCCCTCTGCCCTGGGCAGGGATGATGTCCCCTTCCGCTGCGAGCCGGCCGCGTCCGCCGATGGTCAGCGCAAGCGATGCCGGCACCGGGCGCGCCAGATCCTGGCTCAGATTCTTGAGCGTCAGCCTTCCCCCGGTGAGGTTCAGGCGCATGGGCTGGGGAGGGCTCATGTCTTCCACGGCGACATCGGCATTTGCAACCGTGAACTGCCCGAGCGAGTAATGCCAGGGCGGCGCCGCGGCCGTGCGGGCTGCCGGGGGCTGCGTCGACGCGGCTACGGGCATGTGCCGTTGCGCGAGGAAGGCTTGCCAATTCAACGCGCCATTTTTTTCCCTCAGCACGCGCGTGGACGGGCCGTCGATCTCCAGACTGGACGCGGAGACATTACGATGCGCCAAATCGAAACTGCCGTGCGTCAGGCTCGCTCCGGCGAGGCTCGCCACGGCGACCGCGCCAGATTGCAGGCGCACCGGGCCCAAACCGGCCGCGAGATCCTGCACCTGCCAGTCGGGCTGGCCGCCGCCCACCGCGCCCGCCACCGAGGCCGTCAAATGAAACCCCTGCGCGGCCACCCGCAAAGGCTGCACGAAACGCTGGTCCGTAAAACTGCCGGCCACGCCGGCGACCTCGACCGATTTGACGGCCAAGGCCCAGGGCGTGCCCGCGCGCGCAGGCGCCGCACCGGACGGCGCCGGGCTGGATCCCAAGGCTTGCCTCCAATTCAACCGGCCGGCGGGGTCGATTCCGGCAATGACTGCGCCGCCGGCCAGGCTGAGGCTGTCCAGCCCCGCGCGGTGCGCCCGGGTATCGACATGGAGCCCGGCTGCCTGCATCTGGTCCAGGCGCAGCAGAGGCTGATCCGCTTGCGCCAGGCTGAGGCCGGCCAGCTCCAACGTCCGCCAGCGCACCCGACCGGAGGCCGTGTCATAGGCTGCACCGGTGACGGCGCCATGCGCCAGCGCCAACTGCGTACCATGACCCAGCGCCAGGGCCAACTTGGCCACATCGAGCTTGAGCGCGGAAATCTGCAGCGCCAGCCCGGCGGCGGGCATCTGCAAGAGGTAATCGGCCGCCAGGGAGGCCGTGCCCCCTTGCACGGACCAGCCCGCAGGCAAGCGCACCGCGCGCGCGGTGCGCGCCAAGTCGAGGTTCTCCAGCGTCGCCCTGCCGTGCGAGAACAGCGGATTCAAGCCGACGCGCCCGGACCATTTCAAGGTGGCGCCTTGGCCCGGCAGTCGTGCGCTGAGGGTGTAGCCGCCGGTATCGCGCGGCAAGGTGGACAAGTCGTCCAGCCTGACGTCGATAGGGCCGATGCTCGTCGCGTAAGGCCGGGCCCGGCTGTCGTCCGCATATTCGATGCGGCCGCCGGAGAGGCTCAGCCGGTTCACCAGCAGGCGCGGGAGGGTGTCGGAGGGTTTGGATTTGCCGCGTGCGAGCGCTGCCATCAGGCCATCCCAATTGAAGCGGCCATCCTTCGCCACCGCCAGATGCACGTTGAGTCCCTGCACCTCCAGGTCGCTCAAATGCCAAGCGAAGCGCAACAGGCTGCTCCATTCCAGCCGGGCGTAGAGTGCATCGATGCCTGCCAGCGGCGCGCCATCCGGCCGCGTCAGCCGCAGATCCTTGACGCGCAGAGCCAGGCGCAAGGGGTCGAATTTCACTTGCGCCGCACTGGCGCGGCTATCCAGCTTGTCTTGCGCATATCTGGGTAAGGCCCATTGCGCCAGAGGTCCGACGAGAAAATAGCCTGCCAGCAGGTAGAGGGCGATGACGCCGGCGGCGGCGATTGCCGGAACACTGGTAAAAACGCGACGCCAGCGGGCCATGTCCCCTCCGTGTTTGTGCTTTTCGTTCAGCGTAGCATCGGAAGGGCGGCCGGACTATGCCCGGCGGGGTTGAGTATCGTCGCGCTCGTTCAGCGCCTGCCGCCGCGCTTGACTTGCAGCATCTTTTTGTCCGCGGCGCGCAGCAGGTCGTCAGGGCCCGCCATGATTTTTCCGTCGCGCTCCACGACCCCCGCGGAAAACTGCAGCGGCCCCGTTTCCAAGCGCACCTTTTGCGCCGTGGCGCGCAAGCGCGCCAGCAGATTCTGGGCCTCCGCGACATCGGAGTGCGGGCAGACCACGAGAAATTCATCCCCCCCCAGCCGCACGGCCAGATCTTCCTGGCGCACCTGCCGGCGCAGGATTTCCGCAAAGCCGTGCAACACCCTGTCGCCCGCGTCGTGGCCATAGGTGTCGTTGATGCGCTTGAAGTCGTCCAGATCGATGAGCATGCAGCTTAACGGAAAGTTGCGGCGCTCCGCCTGCGACCAATGGCGCTTGAGAAAGGCCTGCGCCATGCGCCGGTTGGCGAGGCCCGTGAGCGGATCAGTGAGGCTTTGCCGGTGCAGCTTGCGCGTGGTGGCCGCCAGAGCCGCCAGGCTCTTGCGATGCACGCGGCGTTCACTCTCCAGCAGGCGATGCAATGCGATGCGCCGCCCGATAAGTTCCACCTGAGCGACGAGCAAGGGGGCGCCAGCCGTTCGTGGCAGAACGGCTTCGACACCCTGCGACAGTATGGTTGCCTGGGCATCTTCGCCCACATCGTCGCAAAGCAGAATGGCTCCGCGGCCCATGTCTCCCAGATACGCCGCCAGCAGCGGCGCATGGGCCTGGCAATCCGCCAAGCTGGCGGCGGCGACGGCTATGCTCGCCTGCCCGCTCATAATCGCTTGGCAAGTCTGCGACAAAGAGGCGGTTTCGATCACCGCGTAGCCAGCTGCTTCGATAGCCTGGCGCCGGGCGGCATCCCAAAGGCAGTCGCCGGTCGACAGGGCGACGGCGATAGGCCCTTCGGAAGGATGCTGGTGGTCTGCTCCGGCGCTCTCTGACGCCGGATTGCTTCTGCCATCGTCCTGCCACATCACCCAGCGGCGCTGCAATTCGTCCATGGCAGCGTAGGTCTCCAAGGCTTCGATGCCCAGGAGCGCGAGAGCCTGCCGCATCGCCGAAGCCAGTTGCGCCTCGTTGCCGCTTGCCAGCGACGGCGCCACGCTCCATGCCGCCTGCAGCACGCGCACCATGATTTCCTGGCGCTCGTTTTCCGCCAATTCCGCCTGATCGGATTCGGCCCGACGGATGGCGTCGATCAGCACCCCGGGAAATCCCCAGTCCGCCAAAAGCGCCGCACCTACGGTCAGGTAGTCCACGCCGAAGCTTTCGCGCTCCCGCGACATTTGCTGCTGGGGGTTATCGGACAAATTCAGGAAGTTGCTGTATGCGTCCGGATAGAAACGCAGCATGGCGAGCTGCCCCACCCGGGCGAGCAGCGCGCAGGTGAACATTTCGGCCGCGGCGATGGGCAGGCCGGGCTGCCCGCTGAGCCATTCCGCAGCCACGCCGGCGGCCAGGGAGACGCGGCAAAGGCGTAGATAGTCCGGCACCTCGGCAGCTTGCGCATTGGCCGCTTCGTCAAGGATGGAAAGGCCGGCCGCCAACTGCGCCACCGTGTTCAGCCCCAGGCGAACCAGGGCATCCTCCACCGCCACCGCCGGACGCAGGGCACCGTTGCCGGGGCGATTGGCCAGCCGCAGCAACCGGGCCGCCAGCGAAGGGTCGCCTTTGATGACTGGAACGAATTCCTGCAGCGCGGTGTCCCTGGAGCGCAACAGCGCAAACAGGCGCAAGGCCGTATGCGAGGGAGACGGCAGCTGTCCCAGCGCCTGTATCTGCAGCAGCAGGGTTTCTTCGCTTTCATCCTCAGGCCTAGCCTGGGGTTTCGATTCAATGGTCATTTGATTTCGTCAGCGTGAAACAACGCGCAGCGTTGCCGCGCCCTCCTCGCCCTCTGGAAGAGGGTTGGGGGCGAGCCGGGGAATTCGCGGAACAGGTTCCGCGCCCGGCGAGCGGCTTCGGCTTGCCAGCCGGAGCGCGCCCTGCAAGGGAGGGAAACGGACAGGGCGGCAAGAGCGTTTCATGATTTGGGGCGGCGATTCGCCATGTCCGTTAGTCTGAATACCGCGCTGCCATGCGCCATGGAGACGGCACACAGGCAGGGGCGCCATGCACCCATGCTGGAGTTGTCGCATTGCCGAGTCCGGCCGGATCGACCCGCCCGCACTTACTCGGCCCGTGCCTGCGGTGATATATGCGTTTACGGCCTTTTCCGGCCATTCTTGAGTCTTTGCAGCCGCCAGCCCCGGCTTTTGCCGGCGCGTGGCGGCCACGGGCGCGAACCTGGCAGGGAATAACAAGGAAAGGAGCGGCGCGCATGCCCGGAGGCAGTGGTTCGAGCAGATACTCGGGCAACACATCAAAACCCGGTCGCTGGCGGAGAGGGGGGGATTCGAACCCCCGTGCCGGGAAACCCGACCATCTGATTTCGAGTCAGCGCCGTTATGACCGCTTCGGTACCTCTCCGGGTCGGCGATTCTACTACGGCCATGCAGATCGCC
>JAJZRU010000007.1 GCA_021802555.1 Pseudomonadota bacterium | reverse complement strand
ACGGACATGGCGAATCGCCGCCCCAAATCATGAAACGCTCTTATCGCCCTGTCCGTTTCCCTCACCCCAGCCCTCTCCCAGAGGGCGAGGGGGACGCGGCAACGCTGCGCGTTGTTTCACGCTAACGATCCGTGCCGGCATCGGGTCCCGAGGAGTTTTGTCACTCTCAACGACTTGTTTTGCCTTCGTCTAAGTTCACCGTTCGGGACAGCGAAGGAGATGCCGACGGACGCGACGCGCCTGCATCCCGCTTCGGGGGCGCATCCAACTGCGGTTTCTAGTACGCCACCCCATAAGTTTGCGTACATGCCGAGACGCGCATCCGCGCGCCGAGTGCGCGAAGCGAACCGCAGCCATAGCCGCAGCTATGGCGAGGATGAGCGACAAAGCAATCGGCGATGCGGGGCGCGTCGAACATAGCGAAATTTATGGGCTGTCGTACTCGGATAATTCCGAGTGCGAATGGGGCGTGCAAGGTACGCTGGGCGCTGTTCACGCTAACGGACATGGCGAATCACCGCCCCAAATCATGAAACGCTCTTATCGCCCTGTCCGTTTCCCTCACCCCAGCCCTCTCCCAGAGGGCGAGGGGAATGCGGCAACGCTGCGCGTTGTTTCACGCTAACCGAGCGAGAAATCGTGTTGCTGGTGGCGCTATACGCCAAGAACGCGAAAACACGCCGCCCGGCGAAATCAAGAAAGGGTTGTGTAATCGGCGTCGAGATGCGACCCAATATGGCCTTTTGAAGCCTTTTGGCAACCGGCTCATCTTCCCCGGCGCGCGCTCATTTTGGGATTACGCCTGGCGCCGGATGAGCGCCGTTGCGCCGGCGGGAGGAGCGGTTCATATCAGCCCATTTTTGCTGCTAGGCGCGTATGCGCCTCAAAAACAGGCCCACTGCCCCGCTCTCCCGCTCGATTCGCTGCGATCGATCAAGTCCGGCTGCTACGAATGGTCTTCGCCGTCCGTGTCGCGCAGGCCGACGGCGCGGGTGCCCGTGGCCGGGTCGAGGATCACGGGCGTCATGCGCGGACTGCGGTGGAAGTCGAACATGCCTTCCAGGGAGCCGGCCTTGGCGTCGAAGGAACCGCCGCCTATGCGGCCCAGATGCCAGTTGTCCTCGATGAAGCGCAGGATGGAGGACTGATCGGTCACGTGGTGATCGACGAAGTTCTTCTTGGCCCAGGGAGAGATGACCATGAGCGGCAGGCGCGGGCCGTAGCCGCACTGATCCGACGCGGCGCCGGAGGCGGTCTGGCCGCACAGGCCGGAACCGAGCAGGGCGTCGTAGGCGGGATCGCCGGACTGGTTGACGATGGGGCTCATGACGTGGTCGTACCAGCCGTCGGAATCGTCATAGGAGATGACGACGACGGTGTTCTTCCAGTCGGGCAGCTTCTGCAGGCGGTTGAGGGTCTGCACCAGGAAGGTCTGCTCGTCCAGCGGATCGGAGTAGCCGGCATGGCCGTCCTGGTAGCGCTTGGCCTTGAGGAAGCTCACCGCGGGCAGATGGCCGCTGTCGGCCGCGGCCCAGAAGTCCTGCAGGTCGTACTGGTGGTTGGCCTGGTCGGTGCGGCCGATCATGGCCACGGAGCTGGGCGCCAGATGGTGCGGGTTGGCGGTGGAGGCGTAGTACTGGAAGGGCTCGTGATGGGCGCTGTAATCGCCTACGCTGGCACCGGCGATGTTCTTGCTGCTGGCGCCGCATACGGCCTTGCCGTTGCTCATGCCCGTGGGACGGAAACCACCCTGGAACCAGCCCCAGGTGATGTGCTGGGCGTTGAGCATGTCGCCCACGTTGGTGCCGGACATGGTGAAGGTCTTGCCGCTGGAGCAGTCGTCGTAGCCGGGATCGGCATCGCTGATGTCGGTGCCGTTGACCACCACGTCACTTATCTCGGGCGAGGCGCCATGGGTCTGGCCGGAGACCAGGTTGATCGCGCCCGGCGAGGACGGGCCGAAGGTGGTGCCGTAGGAGTTGTCGCTCATGGCGAAATGCTGGGCATAGTTCCACATGGCGGTGACGGTGTTGCCGTCGTAATAGCCCATGACCTGGGCGGGATCGCAGTGGTTGTAGTTCGCGCCGGTGTACTCCACGAACTTGTCCATCAGCCCGCCGTTGAAGGCCTTCTGCTCGGCGGTGTACTCATGGTCCATGTCGCAGGTCATGGCCTGCGAGCGGCCCAGGCGGAAGGGCTGGGCGGCGTTGGGGTTGTGCTCGCGCAGATATCGGGTGAGGCCGTTGACCGTGGGCGTGCCGTGCATGGCCACGAACTTCGGCTCCCCGGCCGGGTTGGCGGCCAGCGGATAGGTGGCGAAGTAATGGTCGAAGGACACGTTCTCCTGGAAGATCACCACCACGTGTTTGATGGGGGTGGCGGTGTCGTCGGCTTGCGCGGCGGACATGGGAACTTGCAGGGCCGCGCCCATGGCCAGGGCCAGCGGCAATTTGCGGGCGAAATCGGAAAGAAGGTTGCGTCGCATGGTGACTCCTAAGCGGGTTATGGATGGACGGTTCAGCGCTGCGGAACAGCGCTAAGGGCAATCTAAGGGGCCGAGATTTCCCGCCCATGGCGCGTTGCTTAGCAAACACTTAACGACCGCCAGCCGTTCGGGCTATAGGCTGCCGTCGTGCTTATCTCTGCGCCGCGCCCCCCGCCGGCGCGGCGGCCTGCGGCTTGACGCGGTCGGTATCCAGCTTGTCCCGGTATTCCTGCAAGACGTTGTCTATGCGGACTTTCTCGATGCCGGTGAAGGGCTCTTTTTGCGCCAGCGCGTCCCACACGGTCTTATTTTTGTATTTCTCCAGCAACTGCGTATTGGCTTGGTAGAGCAGCAGGTTCTTGTGCTCGCAATCGGTAATTTGCCCGCGCTGTTCGGCGCCCGTAGCCTTGAGCCGGCGGTTGTCGCCTTCGCTCGCTTTCAGCGTTGCCAGCGTGCTTTCGTGTTCCTGGCGCAGAGCGGCGAGCGCCTGCCGGGCTTGCGCCAACTGCTGGGTGAGGGCGGCGCTGTCGCGCTGCTGTACTTGCAGGGTTCTCTCCAGGCCTTGCGCCTTGCCGAGCTCTTTTTGGTTTTTCTCCTTGAGGCTGGCCACGCCGGCCTGGGCGGCCGCCAGTTGGGCGGCAAGCTCGTCACGCTCCTTGCGCAGGGCGGCGTTCTGCTCGTTCATCTGCTGCTGCATGATCTGCAGGCGGCGCAGGAACTGCTTCTCGCGGCTCGCCGTGTCGGCCTGCGCGGAGGCCGCGAGGCCTGAAGCCAGTAAGGCCAAAAGCACGAAACGGGTATACATGATGCCCTCAGAATCGGGAATTCAAATCCAGTTGCAAGACGTCGATGGACAGCGGCGGGCCGCTGATCTGGTCGGCCGAGAGCCATTTGAGATTGAGCCAGGTGTTCCTGGCCACGCCGTAGCTGCCGCCCAGGATATAGCCCTTGGCATCGGTGCCGCCGAGGTGGAAATCCGGGTCGGCGAAGGCGTCCAGCACGGCGTCGCGCTCCAGATATTTGTACGCGAGATAGGTCTGCCAATCGCCGGGGTACTGGATCTTGGGCTTGCCCACCGCGATCCTGCCCAGGTAGCCGTTGACCTGGGGCGCGATGTCCTGGCCGGTGCGGGCCAGGATGTCGCTGCGGCTGAAGCCGACGTTACGGACATAGTCGCCGGTGAGCACGACATGGACGGGATCGAACGCGCCGATGTCGACGCGGCCGGTGACATTGAACTCGCGGAATTTGGAGGCCAGGCCATAGAGGGTGGGGTCGCCCGGGTAGTTGATGAACATGACCGAGTTGCCTTTCTGGCGGAATTGCGGCGCGGTCGCGTCATATACATGGGAACCGAGCGACGGGTTCGGTACGCCCTCCACGTGCCGGTAGTCGTAGAGCGCCGCAGCGAGCGTGGCCTTGGATTCATCCGCGAAATACCAGTCCAGCCCGCCCTGCAGGCCGTACAGCCACTTGTCCCTGGCCTGGACCAGGTCCGAGGGATAGACGAATTGCAAGGGGAATAGGCCGGCGGTCAGGAAGCCCTTGAGGTGGTGCGTCGGCCAGTACTCCGCGTTGCCGGCGAAGCCGTCGAAATTCAGATCCGGCGCCCACACCAGATCGGTGTGGAAGAAAGGATTCTGGAAACGGCCGCCCGTGAGCCGCAGCCAGGGATAAGGCGTGGCCTGCAGATAGGCCAGATCGAGCACGGTCTGGTAGTTGCCGTACATGCCCTCGGTCTGGTTGGTGGAAACCGGCGTGACCAGGTTGCCGGTGGCGAGCCGCACATTGGCGACCACGTTGTCGCTGACCTGGATTTTGGCGCCCAGGCGGGCGCGCACGCGCGTGAGGTTCTGATCCACGGTGGAATCGGTGACCAGGGAAGTCGGGCCATAGGCTTGCAGCGTGGCCAGCGGCGTGTTGCCGGCCGGGAAGATGTTGCGCTGGTAGCGCAGGCGGATGTCGCCATACCAGGTGAAGCGGTGCAGCCAGGAGGGATAGGCATCCGGCTCGCCCCAGCGCTCGGTCTTGGCCTGGGCGAGAACCTCCTGCCTGATGTTGTCCTGGATTTCGTTCTTCACCGTTTCGGGGATGTAGGGCACGCGCACGACGTTGGCGCCGCCGGCGAGCTGCTCTTTCTTGGCGACTTCGGCCTTGGCCGTGGCCTCGGCCTGGCGGATCAACTGATCGGCCGCCTCCTGGGTGAGCACCTTCTGCTGCACCAGCAGCTTGATGAGGTTGAGGGTAGTCTGGCGCACCAGTTCGAGCTGCTCGCGCTCGTCGGCCTGGGCCGGGCCGGCCAATCCCAGGGCGACGAGCAAAGCGGTGGTGAGAGCGGTTTTGCGTTTCATGGCGGGTAGCGGATTTAGGGAGTTTGTTGGTTCGGTTGGCATCAGTCCCGACGCGAGGTGACGCGGATCTGCACCGGCTGGGGCAAGTCGTCGGGCGGCGCCTCGCTCATGGGTTTCATGCGCTGCAAGGCAGCTTTCAGCGCTTCGTCAATTTGGGTGCTGCCGGTGCTGCCGCCCAGTTCCACGCGCTCGACATGGCCGGTCTTGTCCAGCCAGAGCTTGACGACCACGCGGTAGCTGCTTTCGCGCAGGGCCTTTTCCTTCTGCAGCGCGGCATAAATGCCCTGCTGCACCACGGTCGAGTACCAGCCGAAGCGGCTGCCGCCGCCTTGGCCGCCGATGATGTCCTGGCCGCCCTTGTTGCCGACCAGACCGAAGTTGTCGGAGCCGGGACCGCCCTGGGCATCCACCCCCAGGTTCTTGGCGGGCGGCGCATTGTCGGGCTTGGGGGACTCCAGGGGCTTGGGCTCGGGTATCTTGACTTCCTCCTTGGGCGGCGGCTTTTCTTCGACCTTGGGCGGCGGGGGCGGCGGCGGCCTGACCAGGGTGATCTGCTGGATCAGCGGTTTCCTTCCCTCGCCGCTGCTGTTGAGCATGTGATGCACGAACAGCGCCATGCCCGTCATCACCAGCAGGATGAAGGCTCCGGCGGCCAGCTTGGGCGCCTGTCGCTGCCAGGGCTTGAGGGCCTCGCTCATGCGCTGGCCGTCATTTGACGATCTTCTGGGTCACCAGGCCCAGTTGGGTGATGCCCAGGCGGCCCAGGAGATCCATCACCTCGATGACCTTCTTGTACTGCACGTCGGCATCGCCCTTGATCACCACGGGAAGATCCGGATTGGCCGCCTGGGCCTGGCGCAGGCGGTCCTCCAGCTCGGTCATGCTCACGGGATAGGCGTCGAGGTAGATCTGCCCGTCGGCGGCGATGGTGATGGCCTTGGTGCTGGGCTTGGCCAGGCTGGGCGCCGAGCTGGCCTTGGGCAAGTTCACCTTGATGCCCTGCACCGAGGCCGTGGTCATGATGATGAAAATCACCAGCAGCACATAGGCCAGGTCCAGCATGGGCGTGATGTTGATGTCGTCGTAGGGCTTCTGATCGTCCTGGGCCTTCATGGCACGCTCCGTTCAGTGGTTGCGCACGGCGGCGAGCTGGGGCGCGGCCTGCACGGTGGCGGCATAGGTCTCGGCGATGCGGCCGATGAACTCGTCCACGAACACGTGCATGTCCGCGCTGATGTCCTTGGCCCGGCTGACCAGGTAGTTGTAGCCGAACAGCGCGGGGATGGCGACGGCCAGGCCGGCGACGGTGGCCACCAGGGCGGCGGCGATGCCGGGGGCGATGGCGTTGACGTTCACGTCGCCCGTGGCGGCAATGGCGGCGAAAGTGATCATCACCCCCACCACCGTGCCCAGCAGCCCCAGGAACGGCCCGCCGGATATGGCGATGGTGAGCAGCACCATGAGGCTGTTGATCTTCTGGTTCTCGCGCACCAGGCTGCCGTCCAGCGCGGCGCGAATGGCGTCGATGGCCTGGGGCGTGAGCGTCTTGTTGGCGAGCTGGCGCGGGTCGGCGGTGCCGAAGCGATGCTTCAGCTCCTGCACGCCGACATGATAGATGCGGTAGATGGGCGAGCTTTGGTAATGGTCGTGCTGGCCGAAAAGAGCTTTGGAAAACTCGGAGACCTGCGCATCGCCTTCGTCGCCCGCCTCGTCCCGGTCGAGCGCGCCCGGATTGGCGGCAAGCTGGCGGAACGAGGCCATGAAGCGCTCGTTGTCCTTCTGCATGCGGCCGATGACCAGGCCCTTGCTCACCATCACCACCCAGCTGATGGCCGACATGACGGCGAGCAGGCCGATCACCACCCAGCCGTCCAGGGTCACGGAACGCAGGATGGTGCCGAAGTAGGAAGCTTCGCCGCCGCTGTCGGACGACTGCGCCTGCCCCACCTGGATGAACGCGGACTCCGGCCCCTGGCCTTTCGCCGCCAGCGCGATCCAGTCTGCCGGGCGCGCGACATTCGACAGCTCCACTTCATCCATGTCGCCCTGGTAGCCCTCGCTGCCCTGCGCATTCGCTCCCAAGGTCAACGGCACGCTGAGCGCGGCGACGCTGCCGGGCGCAGTCGCGGCGGCAGTGCCGTCGACATAAAGCGTGTATCCCGCCGGGCCGGCGGTCAGCGCGACCTGGTGCCAACCCCCGCTGCCCAGCGGCGCTTGCAGCGTGACGGCGCCTTGTTTTGCATAGACGCCCGCGGCATCCAGCCCCACGCTCAAGTCGCCCCGGCTCAACAGCACGGCGTTTTGCCCGGCCGCCGCGGGCTTGATCCAGGCCGACCAGGTGAACTGCCCGCCGGAGGGAATGCCCAGCGAGGCCGAGGCGGGAACCTGGATATCCTGGCTGCCGTTGAAACGGGCCCCGGCGCCGATGATGGCGTTGGCATCCTGGCTTGCGCTGGACGCCGAGGCGTTGTTGGCGTTGGCGGTGACGTCCTTGGGCAGGCCCGCCTGGGCGAAGTCGTAGACCGCAATCTGATGCGCATCGAACACCGCCTTGGCGTCGCCGGCGGCGGCCGCCTTGTCGTTGCCCGAATAGAGCCAGATCGTGTTCGCCTTGCCGGCGGCGAGCTTGGGCACCTGCACCCAGATCACCGCCAATTGGTTCACGGGATCGAATTTCTCGATGTAGAACTTGAGCGGCGTCTTGTCGTCGCCCGCCACGAAGCGCAGATCGGAGCCGTCGGGGTTGGCGGAGAGAAAATCGAAATTGCCTGAGTGCAAACGGATCAGCACCGGCACGTTCTCCAGGTCGGCCTTGAGGTTGGCGCCCTTGGCACCGGCATCTAGGGTGACAGACTGGCGGCTCGACCAGTCGCCGTTCCACCAGGCCAAGGCCGGGCTGGCCGCCAGCAACGCCGCAAGAGCAAGAGCGGCGGCGGAAATTCGGATGGGGTTCATGTTCATTCGGCTTTGGTAGGAATCTCTATAGGGGTTGCCTTGACTCATTGCCCACCGAAGCCCAGCACTTCGACGTCGAGCAGGGTGGGCATGAAGGAGGCGCTGGTCGGTGCCTGAGTCAGGCTGCTGACCAAATCCTGCGTGGCCTTGGCGACATCCGATCCGGTGCTGCCGGCCGCGGTGATGGCACCTGCATTGGCGCCGGCCGTGCTCATCTGCACGCCGGTGGTGGTGCCGCCGGAGGAGATGTTGTCGCCGCCTTTGACCACGGCGGCGGCGATGAGCACGTTGCCTGCCGCGCCGATGCCGGCGTCGGCGGCATTCACCACGCCGTGCGGTGCCGCCAGGGTCACGGTGCCGGCCGCTACGTCTTTTGCCGCCTGCAGGGTGCGTATGCCGCTGCCGGTCACCGAGGCCGTGGTGTCCAGCGTGAAGCGGCCGGTCTTGGGGTCGAAGGTCAGCACGGGCGGCGGCGTGACGCTGGCGGACTTGGCGCCGCGCCCGGCGTCGATGCTGCCATCGGACGACCAGATGAGGATGTTGCCGCCCAGCAGCGTGAAGACGCGCGACTGGTTGACGAGGAAATCGCCCTTGAGGAAGGCGTTGATGTCCCCCCCGCCCGCCGTGACGATGCCCAGGTTGGCGAGCTTGTCCTTGGACACCGCCGGATTGGACAGGCCGGCATTGATCATGCCGCCCGGCACCAGCAGATCGATGCCGCCGCCGCGCAGGGTCTTGATCTGGCTGTAGTACATGGTGAGATCGCCCTGATAGCCCGGGTCCGGAAACAGCGTGGCGATGGCATCGTAGCCGTTGCCATAGCCCTTGCCCGCGGTGCCTTCGCCGGCCGCCGTGGTCAGCCTGAAATAGAACACTTTGTCGAGGAAGCTGCGCAGGTCGTAGGGCAGGCCGTGGTTGAAGGCGGCCTTCGCCTCTGCTGCCGTGGCACCCGGCTGTGCGGCATAGCCCGCTTCATAGGACTGGTAGCCGGCGTCGAACGAATTCGCCGCCTGCTGAGCCGCTGCATAAGCGCTTTGCGCGCCCGCGTCATCGGGGTGTTGCTCGGCCTGCTGCTGGTAATAGCCCAGGTACCACGCCACATATTGCGTAGCGAAATCCTGGTAATCCGGCGCGTTCCCGCCCAGGCCCGCCAGCACCGTGACCGCCGCGCCCTGCGGCGATGGCAAGAGCGGGTTGCTGACATTGCCGTCGGTCACCACGCCCTGGGCGGTGCCCAGGTCCACGTTGCGTCCCGCCTGCAACACCAGTTGCCCCGGCCCGTGCAGCAGGATGCGGTTGGTGCTGTCGTTGGCGCTGCCCGCCGGCGTCATGACGATGTCGCGGCCGGCCGTCAGGCGGGTGACGTCGCCGGGCGCGAGATTCTGCGCCACGAAGGAGAGATAGAGAATGTCCCGCCCGGCGTCGAACTGGGCGGCCTTGGGCAGGATGAAGGAGTCTTGCGAGGTGGTCGGCCCCAGGATGCTGCCGTTGGCCGCGACCGTGACCGGCGTCGCGTCCCCCAGATGCAGGAGGTCGGTAGCATACAACTGGGCCGTCAGGTTTCCCGATGCTACCTGACTGCTGCCGTTTTGCGGTGCAGCACTGTTTAAGAGGCCCGGACTGGCATCCGACATCGTGATCGTGCCGTTCATGACGATATCGCCTCCCGCCTGCAAGGCGAGGTTGCCCGTTGCCGAGGGATACAGGGTGATGGGATTGTCGATCTGGACATCGCCGGCGTAGGCCGTGGCGTTCAAGCCGGCGGGCCAAGCGGCGAGTTCAGGATGCGCGGTGAGGGAGTTGGTGATGAGCGGCAGCCGGGCGACCAACTTGTTGACATCGCTGTCGAGCGTGATGCTTCCCGCCACGCTGGCCAGGCTGACTTGGCCCTGATCGCCGTAAGTGAAGAAATAGGTCTTGGGTTTGGTGAAGCCGAGTTTCTGCGAAGCACCCTGGCCCAAGACGGTGGGGTTCACCACGGCAAGGAGACCCAGATCGCCGCGCGTGACGACATCCCAGCCGCCCTCCCCCAGGCCCAGCAGGGTGTAGATCGGGGCACCGCTTCCGGCGCTGGTAAGCGATGCCCCCAGGCTGCCGCCGGCCTGCAGGCGGCCTTGCCCCAGGCCCACATAAAACTGCCCGCTGTTGATGTTGCCCCCGGCAGCGACAGTCAGATCACCGCCGCCAAAATTCACATTGTTCCCGGCAACAGGATTGAAGTAGCCGGCGGAGGCAACGGAGGCACTGAGATTGCTGACATCGCCGCCCGCGGCCACCTCGACGGCGCCGCCGCCCAAGGCGCCCAGGTTCTGGCTGAAAGCGCCATAGTTCACCCACCAAGCCGCAGGCGCATATGCACTGCCATCGGCGCTCTGCAGTTGGCCACGCTGCAGCCACTCCGTAACGAACTGATTGGTGGCATTAGACGCCGCGGTACTGTTCACGTTGCCGCCCGCTGTGACGCTGACATCACCGCCGCCGCTGGGGAAATAGCCCGGCGCAAGCCCGGTATTCTGCGGCGCGGCTGCCGGGCTGGCGGGATCGGGTACGCCGGCGGTGTAGACCACGGACTGCTGGTTGCCGAACACCACATTGCCGCCCGCGGCGATGTCGATATTGCCGGTGCCCGTGCGTATCTGTTTGAAGGTGTAGCTGACGCTGGAGGCGCCGCCAAAACCGGTCGCTTTGGCACTGCCGGCACCGAGCGTGAAATTGCCATTGCCGTTGACGACAGCAAGAGGATCGGCGCTGGCCGTATCCGCACCTGCCACCAGCCGGTAGGAGGACGAGGGCCCCGCGATGAGTTTCCCGGCGCTATCGAAGCCGTCGCTCAGGCTTTGCGCAGTCGTTGCCTGGGCCTGGGTGAAAATATTTAAGTTGCCATGCGCGCGCAGGGTCAGCATGAGCGGCGCGGTGCTCGCGCCGGAACTCCAGTCGTGGAGATTGAGGCTGTTGTTGAGCGCCAGATTGCCGCTGCTGTCGATTTCCACGCCGGGCCGTAGTTGCAATCCGGTGGGCAAAGACGCGGCGGTTTGCATGAACTGGGCGGCATCCGTTTCGGCTTGGCCGATGACGCTGTCCACGGTGCCGGTCGCACTGGCGTCGTAGGTCTTGAAGGCTTCCACCGCGGCGTCGCGGGCGCCGACGATGTTCTGCGGCGCAACGGCGAGATTGTTTGGATAACCGGCGCGGGGAACGCGCAGCAGCACCGTGCCGCCCTGGGTCTGCCCGGTGACATCGATGCGACTGGCGCTGTCGAAATCGATCGCACCCGTCGTGGTGCCGATTTCCACCCGCCCGCCCTGGGCGCCGTTGCCTCTGGCCTTCACGCTGGCCTGAACGAGATCGACATTCTTCGCCGCATAGAGGCGAATCCGGCCGCCAGCTTTCCCGCCAGTGCGCCCCGAGGCATCCAGAGTGCCGGACACGTGCAGATTGCCGGCACCATCCTGGCCGTCCGCAACAATGCTTATGTTGTGTGCCGTCACGGTGTCGCCGGCGGCCACCGTGAGATCGCCGCGCCGTACTTCGATGCTGCGGCTCTGGCCGAAGCCGCCATGCTCCAGGGCACTGTTGAGCGCCGAAAAATTATTGTCGGCCAGGCCCGCACTGGCTTCCACCGTGCCCGCATCCAAAGTGAAACTGCCCTGCCGGCCCGAGGCCGCGTTGCCGCGCAAATCCGCTTGGGCCAGGCTCACGTTGCCTTGCATCGCGGTCACCGTAAAGCTGCCGGCATCGCCCCCATCCGGCGCAGCGACATCAACCACCGCGCCGGCCTGCGCGACGATGTTGCCGCTGTCGGCCTGCAGTGTCACCTGCCCGGCAGGCGCATACGATGTGGTGCTGCCTAAAGTTTGCGCGAGTGCGCCGGCGCGTATCGCGGAGCCTGTGCCCAGCACGATGCCCATACCGTTCGCGTCTGCGCCCGTTGCCCTAAGAGTGACGCTGCCGGTGGGCAGATCGATCAGGCCATTCTGCGCAATGGTCTTGCCTTGCAGGGTCAGGCTGGCCGCCAGACTGTCGGCGGCCGCGAATTGCCCGGGCGAAGACGTGAGGGTCATGTTGCCGGTGGCGGAAATCGTCTGCGCCGCTTTCGCGCTCAAGGTCACGCGCGCGCTTTTCAGCTCGATGTCGCCATCGATCGCCAGGCTGCCCCTGCCCTGCCCCGTGATTTCTTGGGCGGCCTTGAGAGTGGTATGGGCGAACCCCTGGATGGCCTTGTCGCCGGCACCCAGATCAATGGTCTGGCTGTTGACGGCAAGCGTGCCGCCCCCGCTGCCCTGATAGGCCTCGGTGCTGGCCGCACCGGGGTTGGAGAAGGCGAAGTTTTGCGCATTGATCGTCACTTGCGCATCATTGAAGCCACGGATGGCCTGGGCGCGCAGGTTCAGAGTAGCGATGGGCGCCGCGAGCCCGAGGCCCGAAGCCCCATAGAAGTCCAGCGTGCTGTAGCTGGTCAGATCCAGCTGGCTGAACTGCTGCAAGCGGCCGAGCAGAGTGTCGCCCAGCAACAGCCCGGACACCGCCGCGCCGCCCGCATCGCCCAGGCTGATGCGGCTGGCGCCCAGGCTCAAGGCCTGCCCTTGCAGCACGGCGCTATCATCAATCACCGGGTCGAGGCTGGAATCGAGGGTGATGGCGTTGTCGGCCAGCACGCCGGCGCCCGGCGCCAGAACGACGCGGCCGCTGTTGCCGGCGACGCCGCTGCGCAGCACCGGCGCCAACCCGCCGCCCGAAACGCGCAGCAAGGCGCCGTCTCCGCTCACGTTGATGGCCGCGGGGTTGGCATGGGGCGTGCCTTTGCCCTGCACGGTGGCACCGCCATCGATGGTCACGTCCTGGAGCGCGGCGAGCAGTATCTCGGGAGCCACCAGGGGCGTGCCGGCGTTGTCCACCGTGACGTTTGCGGTATTCACGCTCAGCGTCACGCCTGTCGAAGAGAAACTGCGCTGCCCGCCGATGAGCAGGCTTTCCGCGCCCCAGCGGTTGAGGTCGCCGGCGCTCAGCTGCAGGGAAGTGGTATCGGCAGCGTCCGGCGCGGCGACGATGCGTATGTTCTGCCCCGCGCTGTCGATATCGATGGCGCCGCCGCTGCCTTGAGGGCTGGCAGCCAGCACATCGCCCTTGAGGCCCAGGTTCGCGCCGCTTCCCGTCGCCGCGAAAACGAGCTGGCCGGCATCCACGGGCAGGCGCGGCGTGGCCGTCCCGGCCGCCTGGGCCGCTGCGGCAAAGGTGGCACTGGCGTAATGGTCGACATAGCTGGACTGGCCGCGCGCCCAACTGCCGGGGGTCACGGCAAAGCCAGACCAGAGGGCGTCGGCCGTGTAGCCGAAATTCATCTGGGTGCCCGTGCCTCCCGGTGTCGCGATAACGCTCGCGTTCTTGCCCGCAACGATTGTGGTGCCGTCGGGCTGCGCCACGCTGATGCCCGGCTGCAGGTTGGCGTAGCCGGCCGCGGGCGTCACCAGATAAGCGCCCGGCAGAAGCGCATAGCGGGCCGGCAGCAGCGTGTAATAACCCGCGGCCAGCCCGGCACCGCCGGCCAGATAGACGCTGATGCCCGGCGCTACCGGCTGAGCGGCGGAATATTGCGGGTCGTTCGGCGCATAGCGGGGATTGAGGCCGGGCAGCACGGCGTAGCTGCCGCCTGCCAGCACATCCTGCGATCCGGGCGGGCCGGCCACGTACTCGTAGGCATAGAGTTCGCCGCCGCCGGAAATGTCCGCCGTGGCGCCGCTTTGCAGGTTCAGCCGGTTGCCGCGCAGCACCAGGGATTTTTGCGGCAGGGTGTCGGTGCTGACGATGCCGCCGTTGTAGGTCCAGGTGTTGGAAGTGAAGCTGCCGAAGGGGACGGTCTGGTTCTCGCCGGCAACGGAAGTGAGGCTGCCCGGCGCAAGATCGAGGCTCTGTGCGGCATCCAGTTCCACGCTGCCCAGCGGCGCCTTCACCACGCCCGCCTGCTCGATCTGCGCGGCCGACACCTGCAATCGGCCGCCCGCAGACAGGACCGGGGCGGCGGTTCCCACGGCGTGGAAGCCGATGTGGCCGGCCGGCTGGCCGCTGCCGTCCTGCACGGCGAGGCGGTATTGGCTGAGCGTGGTCGGATAGACCTGGGCAGCGCTCAAGTCGACGTTGCCGGTCGTCGTCAACGCGCCGACATAGCTCACATAAATGCCTGGGCTGGCGGTGGGCAGTGCATTGGGGCCGGCGTTCTGATCGAGCACGCCGTTCAGGCGGATGTCCCCGTCGGCGTACAGATTCGTTTGCGCGACCCCCGACAGGCTGAACGTGCCCCATAAATCGATGAGCCCGGCAAGGACGTCGAGCTGGCCGCTGCCCGGCTGCGGCGCCGTGGCCGGCTGATTTTGCGCATCGTCGTTGCCCAGGCTCACGTAGGCGGATTCGATCGCCGCGTTGCCGGCCACCTTGATTTCGGGGGCGGACAAGGTCACGCTGTGCCGGGCTTGCAGGGAGGCGGCGTTGGCCAGGTCGATGCGATCCTGGCTGGAGAGGGCCACTTGGTCGAAGCCGCCCGCCCTGAGCATCGCCGCGGAGACATAGCCCTGCCCGTTAGTGGCAGCGGGCAGCGGCTGGCCGGGCGTGAGGCCCAAGGGCACGAAACCGTTGCCGTCCTGGACATTGACGACGCGCGCGCCGGTGGGGAAGCTGGGGCTGTCCGAATAGCTGAATCCCACCCCCCGATTCATGTTCAGGCTGAAGCTGCCCCCCGCCGCGCCCTCGCCGCCCGGCCGGCCGGCCAGGGTGCTGTCGAGAAACACGCCTTCGGTCGCGCTCGCGCTGATGCTGCCGGCGTTGCTTGCCACCCCGGTGCGTTGCAGGCCCAGGCCGCTGGGCGCGGGCACATCGAGGGCAGCAGAGATGCCGCTGACATCGATGAGCGAGCCGGCCTGGCCCACGATCGCGCCGAAGCCGCCGTCGAGCCGAACGCTGCCGCCCGCTTTCACCTGTCCCAGGGCCAGGCCGGCGTCATTGGGCCGGCTCACCAGCGCGCCGCGGCTCAGCAGCTTCGACTGGCTTCCCAGCCAGAGGTAGGCGGCGGGATTGTAGGAATCGTTGGCATTGGTCAGCAGCGTGAGATTGATATGGCCTGCCGGCGCATCCAGCGTGCCGAAGATGCGCAACTGGTTTTTGGCGCTCAGGCTGAGGGTTCCGCCGACATCGACGCTCAAGGTCGTGCCTGGCGCCACTTCGATGCTGCCGTTCTTGGACGCGATGCCCAGATTGGCCGGCGCGCGCAGATAATCGGGCGGAGCGTATGGCTGTGCCAGGGCGGCGAGATCACCCCCCGGCGCGGCGCGCGCGAGGCTCGGGTCCACCTGGAGAACATCCGCACGCGGCGCCAGATCCTGGTTCAGCATCAGCGACGTTCCGCCGGGCGAGGTGTCGGTAAGCACATAGTTGGTAAAGCCGCCGCGGGTGAAAAAATCCGGCGATGTGCCGAAGGGGCCCGCGCCGCTGCCCAGCCGCAGGTCGTCCGAGGTCAGGTTCAGGCTGCCGCCCGCGCCCGGCGCGTTGCCGACCATCACGCCATAACCCAGGAGAGTCGCCTCGGCACCCAGCGTGAGGCTGGGGTAGTCCAGATTGTCCGCGGTGGCGAGCTTGATGCTGCCGCCCTTGCCGCCCATCAGTTGGTTGGTTCCCGTCAGCCAGGCGCCGCCGGACACGTCGATGCGGGCCTGGTCGCTCACGGTCAGCGCGCCGGAGGACGCGAGGCTGACCTGCCCGCCGTCGAGGACCACCGGGCCGATAGGCACAACGCCCGCCTGCAGGCTCAGCAAATCGTTTACCCACAGGCCCTGGGCGGCGACATCCCCGGAGAAATTCAAGGCCCCGCCGCCGGGGTAGGCCGCGGTCACGGCCGTCGCCAGACGGAGGCTGCCGCCCGGCAGCACGAACCGGCCGGCGATATCCATCCTGCCCGCGGTGAAATTCGCCACCCCGCCGGGGCCCAGATCCAGCGTCTCGCCGGCAGGCATGGAAAGCGCCTGGTTGGCGTAGATATTGAGGTTGGCGAAGCCGTTCGCACCCAGGGCCTTGGGATCCAGCGTCAGCGGCGTCGCGGAAGTCAGCACGGGCGCATCCGCAGCCGGTGCGGGAGGCGTGTTCCCTTGCAGCGCGACGGGCTGGTCGAGCAGGTAATCGGTGAGGCCGTTGCTGGCCAAGGCCTGGCCATTGCCGAAGCTGGCCGTGCCGCCTTCTGGCAGATGGGTCCAGATGTCCTTGTACTGCGGCAGCCCGGTGCCCACGGCCGCGGGGGGGCCGGCATAGGGCAGGCGCTGATAGATGCCGGGCGTGGTGCGCGCAATCAGCGCGCCGGTGTCGACGCTGGCCGCGGGCGCTTCGACGTTGAAGCTGCCGGCCGGGCGGCCTTCCGTATAGCCATACTCCCAGTGTCCCCGGGCGTCGGAGGTCAGCAGATACCAGCTTTGCGTGACGCCCCATTTGTTGCTGGTCACGCTGTAGCGGTCGCCCACGCTGCGGTAGGCGATCGAGGCCGGCGCCTGGGCGATGTTGTACTTTTGTCCATTCTGCGCCAGCAGCACACTGGGGTCGTGCACCAGGCCGGGGGTGTACACCAGTTGGCCGCCGGAGACATCGACCGTGGCGCCTGCCTTGACCACGGCGTCGCCGCTGGAGAACAGATTCACCGTGCCGCCGGCGCCGGTACGCTCAGCCACGGTGCGCGCGATGCCGGCTTCCTCGGCGGCGTAATTGGCCAGCGGCGTGCCCTGGCGGATATCGACGTAGACGGTCTGGCCATAGAGCGGCCCGCTCGATTGCATGGGCGACGCGGCCAATTGGGTGCCGCGCAGGGTCACCGGAATGACGTTGCGGGCCACCGGCACGTAGACCAACGGCGTGCCCGAGACATCCACCGTCGCGCCGCTGTCCACGTAGACGCGCGCCTGCGTGGGATGGGCGCTGGAACCCTGGTTGGGCAGATAGCCGGGATTGAGGAAGGCGCTGAGCGTGTTGCCCTTGTAGATGTTCTGGTAGGGGTTGACGTTGTTGGCCAAAGGCGCATCGGTATTGATGGAGGACAGCGCGGCCAGCGTCACTACGCCGCCCGGCGCGGTGATGCGGCTGCCGCCTTGCAGGATGACGGTCTGCCCCATCACTTCGACGCGGGAGGGATTGAACGTCTGGTCGTCCGTCGAGGTCGCGGGGTCCGAGGTTTCCGGCAGCACTTCGGTGACGCTGCCGGAAGCGAGCGTCACCGTGCCGGTGGACGTCGCGCGTATGTCCGACGTGCCGCTCACCAGGTTATTGGACACTGCCGCGACGTTGTAGCGCGCCTCCAGCTTGATGGAACCATTCTGGTCTACCGTGGTGGTCGCCGAAACGCGGCCGGCCTGGTTGACGGCGTACCCCATCATGGTGACGTTGCCGCGCGCGGCCTCGATATCGCCGCCCGCCAAATTGCTGGCTGTGCCGTTGACATCATGCTGCACGGCCTTGCTGCCCGCGGCATTGGGATTGCCGGGATCGTAGAGCAGCGCGTCGCGCGCCTGGCTGGCGAGGGCATCGTTGTCCACTTCCACCAGGATGCCGCGCAGATTGGGGTCCTGACTCGCCTGCAAATAAACGCGGTTGCCGGCGGCGAGGATGGCCTGGCCGCCAGGCGTTTGGATGCTACCGGAGTTCTCCACCACCGGTGCCAGCAGCAGCACACTGCCGCCGTCCGCCGTGGTGATGCGGGTCTTCTGCGCCACCACCACGAAGCCGTTGACGTTGCCGCTCGCTCCGAACCCCCCGTCGCTGCACCGCGCGTCGTTGCAGAAGGCGGGATTGCCCTGAGTGTCGGTGAGCAGGCCCTGGAGAAAACGGCTGTTCTTGATGTCCAGGCTGGATGCCACCAGCCCCCCCACGTCCACCTGCGCACCCTGGCCGAAGAGGATGCCGTTCTGGTTGATGAGATAGACCTGTCCCGTGGCCTTGAGCGCGCCGTAGATCTGGCTCGGATTGGCGTCCCAGATGCGGTTGAGCGCCGCGCCGTTGGCCGGCTGGTTGAACTGCACCGTGGCGTTCTTGCCAATGTCGAAGCTCTGCCAGTTGAGGATGGCCGCCTGGCTCGCCTGATTGATGGTGAGGTTGTTGGGCGTCGTGACCGCGGAGGCCGCGCCGCTTTGCACGAAGGCGTTCCCTCCGCAGCCTCCCGCGGCGCAGGGTTGCGGCAAGGCGTTCGGCAGCGGCATGGGCGGCGCGGCCTGGACGCTGCGCGGCAGCGAGCACACCAAGACGCCGGACAAGGCCAATACCGCGGTGCTCGCAAGAGCGCGGCCCGGGCCGCCGCCCAGACTCAGGAAACGAGGCTGGAAGCGCGTGCGGCGCAGTGTCTTCGGTCGGTGGGAGGGCGATCTGACCATGGCACGCTAGAACTGGTAAGCCCAGCGGAAATCCACCCGCGGCCGACCGGCCCGGGTGTAGGCGGTGGAAATCAGCGGCCAGGCCACGTCCGCCCCGAGGTCCATGCCCTTCAGGGCCGCCAGGCGCAGGCCCAGGCCGGTGCTGGCCAGGCTGGTGTCGGGTTGCTGCGAGGCCAGCGGCTGGCGCAGCCGCACGTGCGCCCCTTCCAGGAAGGCGAGCAGGATGAGGCTGTCGAGGCGCGTTGCCTTGCCCGCCAAACTGGGGCTGGAGAATTCCAGCACGCCATGCACGCCGTCGTCGCCCAGCGCTTCCGATACGAGATAGCCGCGCACACTGCCGGCACCGCCGGCAGAGAACTGCTCGTTGCTCACCAGCGGCCCGCTGGCGATCTGGCCGTCGATGCCGGCCTTGAGCGTAAACCCGTCCGGCAGCTTCTGCATGCGCGTCAGGCTGGGCTTCAGCACCATGTAGTTGGACTTGGCGCCGTAGCGGTTGCACTCGAACTGGTTGACGGTCTGGCCGTAGCAATCGACGTTCTTGTCCACGCCGCCGCGGATGGCGAAGCCCAGGCCCAGGCCGAACTGGGTGCTGCCGCCGCCGTCCTGGTAGGCGCCGGAATATTGCAGCGACAGCGGCAAATAGGTGATGGGCGTGTCCACTGCCGGGGCGCCCGGCAGCACGATGTTCTGGGTGAAGCGCTTGTAGTCCGCGCCCAGCGAGAGCATGTGGGTGTAGCTCCCTTTGGGCGGCAGCGGCATGAGGTAGCGCGCACCGAAAATATCGCCGCGCCCCAGCACGGTGATGCCGCCCAGGGCACCCACGTTGCTGTTCGAGCGCAGGTAGTACAAGGCCAGGTTGTCGCGGCCCTGAGCGAAGGGGATCACATAGGACAGCGAGTAGGTGCGCACCTGGCTGGTGTCCTGCGGGCTGGTCTGGAACTGGAGGCCGAGATGGTGCTCGCGCTGCCACAGGTTGTCGTATTCGAGCGAGCCGGACAGGCGCAGCGGCCGGGTATTGGGGCTGTAGTAATTGTTGAGTTCCAGGCTGCCATGCAAAGGCGATTGATCGTTGACGTCCAGGTTGACATCCAGCGTGCCGGGCGTCGCACCGGGCTTGAGCACCGGCAGCACCTGGCGCCCCGGTGCCCGGTTCACCGCCGCCAGCTCCTGTTGAACCGCCGGAAAATACGGCACCCTGCCCGGTGCGAATTCCGGAATCTGGGCAAGGATGCGGCCCTGGGAGTAATAGCGCGAACCGTTGACGCGGACTTTCTCCACGCGGCCCTCGGTGACCTTCAGCACCACCACGCCGTCGCTCACGCTCTGCTCGGGAATGTCCACGTACACCGTGTTGTAGCCGGCCTTGTGGTAAGCCTTCTCCAGCGCGGCGCGCGCCTGATCCACATCGGCAATGGTCTTGCCCGGCCCCAGGTAGGGATAGACCGCCTGCTCGATGGCCAACTGGGTCAATACGGTGTTGCCGGCGACGTCGTACTCCATCACGTCGAACACCGCGGCCTGCCGCCCCTTGCCCTGCTGCGCCGGGTTCGACCCGGCGGGTGCGCCCTCCGCCCAGCAGGGCGGGTGCAGCAGGCACAGAAGCAGGGCCAGCAGGCGCTTCATGGAACGGTTCTCTCTTGGGCTCGCAGGGGCGGACACCGCCCAAAGACAAAAGGCCGCGCATGCGGGCATTGCTTACCCATGCCTCTTAGCGGGCTCGGGCTCTCTTCCTGGGGTATAAGCTTAAAGAAGGTTTATGACAGCCATGCGCAGCGCATCCCCCGGCGGTATAGTCCGTTCGGGCTACAGCGGTGGGAAAAAAGCGCCGTTAAAAACCCTGGATGGGCTCCCCTGTCATCAAACTTGCGCCGACAGCAGAGACAATGCATTCACCCTCGCGATATCCGGCCTTGCTTCAGCCTATGCGCCTCTCTACATTTGCCTGCGTGGGCGCCCTCTTTTTGCTGGCATTGAGCGGGCCGGCGCCCGCCTTCGATCTGGCGGGCGTGACGGTGGCCGAGCGGGCGCGCCAGGGTGATGCCCATCTCGTGCTGAACGGCGCCGGGCTGCGCCGCTTCCTGCTGTTCGACCTCTATGTGCTGGCGCTTTATCTGCCCGAGCCTGCGCATGACGCGCATTCCGTGCTGGATGGCGACGCGCCGCGGCAAGTGCGCATCATCCTGCTGCATGACGTATCGGCCGACCGCAATGTGGAACTCCTCAGACGCGGGCTGGATGCCAACAACAGTCCGCGAACCCTGACAGCCATCCAGGGACAGGTGGAGCAGTTTCTCGACTTGATCCGACGCAGGGGCACCTTCCCCAAGGGCAGCGTCATCCAACTGGATTACCTGCCGGGAACCGGCACGCAGGTCTGGCTGAACCATCACCTGGCCGGCAGTTTTGCCGGGGAGGAATTCAATCGCGCCCTGCTCAAGATCTGGCTGGGCGATCATCCGGTGCAGCAAAGCCTGAAAGCCGCGCTGCTGGGCGAGTGACTCCATCCCTGACGCGCACTTGGTGATTGATGCGCCGGCGCAGGGCCAGGATCACCAGCCCCAATCCGGTCAGCAGCGTGGCCCAGCGACGGGGCTCCGGTACCGGGCTGGCGGAACCGACGGGCGCAACGCCTCCCGGCAAACCGATCCAGGCCGCGTTGATCGGCTCCTGGGCATAAACGTAAGGGGGCGGCACCGGCGGGGGTACCGAGGCTATGGCGAAGCCCGACCACGGCCATTCAACCACCAGCCCGGCAGAGAAACTCCCGTCGGCGGGATCGGCTTGGGCCCGGCCCGCCCCCAGGCAAGCGGCCAAAGCGAGCGTCAGGGCGAGAGGTCGGCAGGCAAACATGGCTATCCCCCAAAAATCAGTGTGAAGAAATATTAGGGAAGGCCGGTTACAAACAAACACGTTGTCCACGGCGTTTGCATGAGCCGTTCGGGCCGGGAGCTGGTAGGCAAAGCACAACGTGCCCACCGCGAAATGCAGGGAGCCCTGTATAGCGGCGGGCTGATAAGACCCCTCGGCCCGACGAAAGGGAGTATCTACGCATTGCGCACCGCCGAAAAAACAAAAACCCCCGCCGCAGCGGGGGGTGCAGAGTGGCCGGGATTGCCCCGGCCGCGCCCGCTTTGAAGCGGGCGTTGCGCCGTTCAGGCTTAGAAGTACAACTGGGGCGACTGGCAGGAGTTGCTGAAGTTGGCGCCTTTCCACACCGGGTAGGCGTTGGCGTTGGTGCCCGTGGGGGTGTAGCCGTTTTCGATCAGGCCCATGACGCCCGGCACCGGCAGAGTGGTGCTGCCGAACACGGCGGGGTCGCCGGCGCGCACCTGGATCAGCTGAAGCAGGGCCAGCTGAGCACCGGCAGGAGCGGGGATGCCGTTCACTGTGGTGTTGCGGTACTGGTAGCCGTTCTCCGACACCCAGCCATACACGCCGCTGGCCGGGTTGGTCAGGTCAGGCGTCACGCCGTCGTTGTTTTTGGTAATGGAAGTGCCGTCGAAGGTCGGATAGAAATACAGGTCGCCGGCCTTGGTGGGCGGGTAATCCAGACCCATGATGCCGATGCCGTACTGACCGCCGGGCAAGGTGATGCTGTTGGGCGAACCGATGGGCACCAGGCTGCCGTTGTTCAGGTCGATCGCTTGGCCGGCAGGCGTGCCATTTTGCACGTAGTCCATGCACTTGCCTAGCTTGCCGGAGGAATCGCTTTCGATGACGGTGAAGCCGCCCGGCACGCTATCGGCAGGCGTAGCGGGGTTAAGCTGGGTCTTGGAGCAGGGGAAGCCGAACAGGAAGTTGTTGGTGCTGGCCTGGGTGCCGGAGCCGGGGGAACGGCGGCAGATCATCACAGGCTGGCCCGCCAGGGAGGCGCTGACGGCGCCCCAGTCCTGGTAAGTGCCATTTAGTTGCGCGCCCAAAAGGCTGGCGGCCTGCAGCTTGGTGATGTTGGGCAGATAGGACTTCAGGTTATTGGTGAGAATGATGGCGAAGGGCGCCGCCAGGGTGCTGCCCACCGTGAGGTTGGACAGAGAGGCGCCCGCCGCGGACCAGCCGCTGGGCAGGTTGATACCCTGGAACATGGCCGGCTCGACGTCGGACACGCCGCCGTCAGGCACGGTGCTCACGGTGCCGCTGCATTTCCACAGCGGGGCGTTGGTGGTGGCATCCGTGCCGGTCGCCGCGGTGCCGCAGCTGGCCGTGGTCACATCCAGGCGGGAAAGCACCGTGGCCTGGGCCACGGGGTTCACGCCATAGATGGAACCGCCCTGGGCGCGGTTGATGAGCAGCACTTTCTTGCCCTGCAGGGCGGTAGGAATGCTGGAGTCGGTCTTCATGGTGCCGAAGTAGGCGCGCGAGTTGCTGCCGTTGGAGCCGGCGTCGTAATACACATCCAGCGTGCCGGACTGCATCATGCCGTTGGCCAGTTGGCCGATGACCAGTTGCAGGGCGGAGGAGCCGGAGATGAACAGGGTCACGTCGGGCGTGGTGGAGGGGGACAGGGCAAAGGCCTGGCCGGCGAAGGCCAGCGCGCAGGCGGCCGTGAGGGTTTGAAGCTTTTTCATGAGGTTTCCTTATGGGTAAAAAAGCGGGTGCCTAAAGAGGATGTCGTGCGCTCAGGCGCGGCGGCGCAGGCGCAGGGTCAACAGACCCAGACCAACACCCAGCATGGCCCAGGTTTCTGGCTCGGGTACGGGTGCAGCGGGCACACCGTAGGTAAGCGTGCCGTTGCTGGCCAAAGTCCAAGTGGCCGCCTCGAACTGACCTTGGGCATTGGTGTAGCCGAACTGGTGGACAACAGCCTTGGACAGGCCGGAGATGCTGCTGGGAGTCAGGAAGACAAAGTTGCTGCTGCCACCCAAGGGGGCGGTGCTGACCCAGCCTTTGGCTTGGCTGTTCCAGTTATTGCTATAAGAATAGTCACCGGCGTACAGAAAACTATCTGCAGCGGTTGCCGTGAGGGAGCTTGTGCCCGCATTCGCCAGATTGGTGGCGATTGCGTTCGCGACGCTATTGGATGCCCCAAAAGACTTCACCTGGGTATTTGTCTCGCCCGCAACGGTGCTGGCACCCATGGAGCTGGTGGAGAGGAAGCGGTAGCCATTCAAGCCGGTGCTGGTAATGTCCCCTGAACCGATGTTCCACACCAGATTGGCCGTGTTGGCAGTGGACAGGTACTGCTGCAGCATAGCGTCCGCGCTGAAGCTCTGGGTGTAGCCGGCGGTTTCGTACTGTGAATTGAAGGTAGGTGCAGTATTAACCGTGGCATTGGGCGCGAAGCTATTCAGATCGACGCCCAAATCGCGGCTGTAGGAGGTCTGCGCAACCGGATCCCAGACGGACAGGAACAGGTTGCCGTCGCCGCTGGCGAAGTCGACCGTGCCGGCGGCATGGGCCTGGCCGGCGGCCGCAGCCGCCAGGGCCAAGGCGATGAGTTTCAATTTCATGTGTTACCCCTTTACTCAAGACGATGAATGGGGGTGCTCCCCCGCTCTTCGCGGGCAGCCCGGCTGTCTTCCGCTTGCATCACGCTGAAAGACCCGCGGCTTTCCGGCCCCGCCTCGCGACGGGTGTGGCCTGGTCCGGCGTCCGCAGCCAAAACGCGCTGCGGTTGGGTACAGAGATTAGGGAAGAAGTGTGACAGCCGTTGGGGCTTGAGGCGGGCTTAACCTAGCCCGTTCGGCTCATGGCCGGGGCGCGCCCAGAGGGTGCAACTGCCCCAGGCCCATGGCCTTGGCCACGGCCTGGCCGCGGGTGGTCACCTCCAGCTTGTTGTAGATTTTCTGCAGGTGGTTTTTCACCGTATAGGGCGAGACGCTGAGCAGGAGGGCAATCTCTTCGTTGGTCTTGCCTTCCTGCACCCACAGGAGGATTTCGCGCTCGCGTTCGGACAGGGGTTTCTCCAGCCCCTTGCCGCGGTTCTCCCGCGCCAGCACGCGGATGAGGGCGTCGACCAGGAAAGGCGCGAGGATCTGGGCGGCGCCCGCGTGCGAGGCTTGCGGCCCACCGGGCAGGCGGGCATAGGCGACGAAGCCGCGCGCGCCGCCATCCATGCTGCGCAGACCATGGGCCAGCAGGTTTTTCAGCTCGCATTCCATGAGCGCGGCCTGCCAGCGCTCGGGCAGCACTTCGCCGTGCGGTGCGGCGGCGAGATCGGGGGCGGCCAGCACGGGGCGCTCATGGCGATGCCAGATTTCCAGGGCGGCGCGCAGGATGCCGCCCTTGTCCCAGGCGGCTGCCAGGTGATTGGCCTTGAAGTAGCGCGTGGAAGAGAAGAGGTAGTGCTCGAATGCGCGGGTGTGCGGATGCGTCAGGCTGCAGATGAGTATCTCGTGGGGCACGAGCTGCTGGTACAAGCCCTGGGTCCAGGTGAAGAACTGGGCGCGATTGGCCACGCGCGCGCCGCTCTCAAGCGTGTGCACCAGGGCGTCGCGTTCTTCGGCGACGCTAGAAAGCGGCATGTTGCACCTCTCCGGCGCACCATGGCCCCGAAGCGGCAGCGTAAACACCCATGGAAACTCCCCGAGGATTATCGTCGCCCCTCGGCTTGCAGGCCAGCCTGATGCTGCCGCCTGCTCGGCGCCGGATACGGGGACACTTATCGTTCTCGGGAATCTAATCCGCTGTCGTGACGAGATAATTAAGGAATCATGAACGTCTCCCGCCGACGGCCCCGGCCGGCACGGGCGTCGCCGGCGCGCCGCCGGCGAATTCGAAGCGCCAGGCGGCATAGCTCTTGGCGTCGGCGAAAGCGGCGTCGGCGGGAAGAAAACCGCCCCGCTTGATCGGGACGCCCGGAGCGGGGCTGTAGACGCCCATGATGCTCCGGTCGGGCGCCCGGATGAGCACCCAGTCGCGCTTGCCGGTCATGGGGTCGGGGTAAATCTGGCGCAGGAAGCGGCGGGTGAAAGGCACGCGCGGATCCTCCAGCAGATCGTTCAGCGTCTTGGGATAGGCATTGGGGCTTTGCGCCTGGTAGTAGGCGGCGATGGCCCGGCGGAACTGGTCGCCGTAGAAAAGCAGGTCGGCCTCGCGCTCGCGCTGGCGGGTCTGCGACCACAGCGTGCCGGCCTGGGCCAGCACCACCCCCATCAGCACCAGCAGGATGAGCAGGCCCAGATAGGTGAAGCCGCCCTGGCGCTTGTCACCAGTCCGCATACGGCGTACCGTCCTCGCCCTTGCCCGGCGCCCCGCTGTGCACGTCGTACACGGCGCCGGACAGGCCCTCGGGCGGCGGCTGGGTCTGCCAGGTCTGGCTCGACTGGGTGATGGGGTCCGCCGGCACGGCGCGCAAATAATGCCGCTGCGCCAGCGCCTCCAGGCTGTCCGGATACTTGCCATGGTCGCCGTAATATTTGTCGATGGCATCCCGCATCACGCTCAAGTCCTGGCGCAGGGTCGCTTCCTTGGCGCGCTCCACGCTGCCGAAATAGCGCGGCACCGCGATGGTGAGCAACAGCGCGATGATGGACAGCACCACCAGGAGTTCGATGAGGGTGAAGCCGGCCGGCCGGCCGGAGTTGGCAGTTTGCAGTTGGCAGCCGGCAGGGTTCTGCACGGCATACCTCAAAACGCCCCGCTGCCAACTGCAAACTGATGACTGCCGACTCATCGTCTACCATTCCCGATAAGGCACGCCGTTCAAGCCCTTGGCATCCTCGGGCGCGTAGACGTCGAAGACATCCTTGCCGGGCGCGGGTGCATCGGGCGGGCTCTCGTAGCTGCGCAGCCCCCAGGTCTCGTCGGCCGACAGGTCGGCGGACGCGAAGGGATCGCGCGGCAGGCGGCGCAGGAAATAGATCTTCGCGCCCTTGGGCGAGCTGGCATCCTTCACCCCGTTCACCAGCACATCGAGATTGGGCGGATAGCCCGCCTCGTCCACCTTCTTCTCGATGCGCCCGTCCAGCCAGGCCTGGTGGTAGGCATCGATGGCGCCGCGGATCTGGCGCAGCCCCTCGCGCAGTTCGCTCTCCTTGTGGCGCTCGACCGCCAGCTGCGCCATGGGCACGGCCAGGGTGGCGAGCAGGGCGATGATGGCCAGGGTGACCACCAGCTCGATGAGGGTGAAGCCGCGCGTCTTCACGGGGCGGGCGAGAGCGCGGGCGGCGGCTGGATGCGCCCCGGCAGCACGGGCCGCGGCACTTCGGATGCGGGGCTCGGCGAGCCTTCGTTCGCGGCGGCCGGGAGCGGCGCGATGGGCAGACGACGCACCGGGTTTTCCGGCGGGCCGGGACGCTGGAAGGCGGCGCCGACGCCGCCCTCCGTGCCGGCCGGGAACTCGGTCGCGGCCAGGGGCGCGGGCTCCAGGTTGCGCACGATGTGCGGGGTGATGAGCAGCACGATCTCGTCCTTCACGCGCTTGCGGCTCTTGTCGGCGAACAAACGCCCCACCAGCGGAATGTCGCTCAGGAAAGGCAGGCCGGTGGCGCTGTCGTTTTCGCTGTCCTGGATGAGGCCGGCCAGGGCCTGGGTCTCGCCGTCCTTCAGGCGCAGGGTGGTCGAGGCGCTGCGCGTGCTGATCTGGTACACCAGGCTGCCGTTGCTGCCCTTGATCTGCTGGGTGATGTTGCTCACCTCCAGGTTGACGTGCATGCCCACGTCGTTGTCGGGATAGACCTCGGGCTGCACTTCCAGCTTGAGGCCCACGTCCAGGTAGTTCACCGACTCCGACACCCCCACGTTGGCGGTGGCGGTGGTGGTGATGACCGGCACCTTGTCGCCGATGAGGATCTTGGCCTTCTCCTTGTTCACCACGCGGATGCGCGGGTTGGCCAGAAGATTCACGTCGCCGTCCTGCTTGAGCAAATTCAGCACCGGGTTGTTGATGCCGATCTGCGCCCCGGTGAGACGGCGCAGATTGTCCAGGGTGAGCTGGGCGGCGCCCGAGGTGGTGGTGACGATGACCCCGCCCGTGGTGCTGCTGGTGGTGGTGGGCACCGGCGTCAGCACGGTGAACTGGGTGGGCGGTTGCAGGCCCAGATCGGTCAGGCGCGAACGGTTGACTTCCAGCACCTCCACGTCCAGCACCACTTCGGGCGCCGGCTGATCTTGCAGCGCCAAGACTTTCTCCGCCAGGCTGGCCTGCTCCGGGGTGCCGCGCAGATAGATCATGTTGAGGCGCTCGTCGAGATAGATGTCGTTGATCTTGAGCAGCGACCTCAGCAGATTCAACGTGGCCTTGCCGTCGGCATCGCCCAGATAGAAGGCCTTCACCACCTGATCCTGGTATTCGCGCTGTTTGGAAATGATGTTGGGATAGAGCAGCAAGGTGGTTGGCGTCAGCACCTTCTTGGCCAGGCCGCCGGTCACCAGGATCATGTCCAGCGCTTCGCGGATGGGCAGGTTGCGCGCGAACACCGTGACCTTGGTGTCCGGCCGCACGTCCTTGTCCAGCACGAAATTCAACTGTCCGTAACGGGCCAGCACATCGAGCGCGGATTTGAGCGGCGCATCGCGGAATTCCAGGGTGACGGGGCGGTCGAAAGCGGGCGACAAGCGGGGCTCGCTAATCCCCAGGCTGCCCTGTTTCTCCTCCAGCGTCCGCAGCGCGCGACGTGCCGCGCCATTGCCGGCGTCCAGCGCCAGGGCCTGGCGCAGCTTCTTGCGCGCCGCCTCGCCGCCCCCGCGCTTTTCCTCTTCCTGAGCCGCCTTCACCAAGGTCTGCGCCCGCTGCTGGTTGGCGATGGCGGCGAGCCCCTGCGGCGCGCGCGGATTGTCCGGGTCGAGCTTGAGCACGCGGCGATAAAGCTCCTCTGCCTTGTCCAGTTCGCCTTGCGTGCGCAAGGTTTCGGCCTCCGCCAGCAGGCGCTGGATCTGGCGCTCCCGTTCGCGGTACAGCGTGGTCTTGTATTCGACGTTATCCGGGGCCTTCTGCTCGGCGCTTTTGAGCTTGTCAAGTCCTTCTTCCACCTTGCCTTGGCGCAGCAGCTCGTTGCCCTGGCGGAAGTTTTTCTGGGCGGCGCAGCCGGACAGCACGATGGCGATCAGCAAAGAAGGGAGCAGGATGCGGGGTTTCATTCGCCGAAACTCAGGGTTTGGGTTTGATTAAGCGGCAGATAGACCAGGCGCACCGCACCCGGGCCGATGGCTTCCACCTTGTAGCGGCCGTCCACGGTGTCGCCGGCCTGGATGATGAGATTGCGCGGCCCGTCGCTCACGAACACGGCGGTCTGCCCCCCCTCCTCCCACAGGCCCAGAAAGCGGAACGGCAAGGGCGGCGCCTGCGGGGGCGGGGGCGGCACGGGTTTGGGCGGCGGCGGCGGGATGTACCAGGTTTGGCTGGGGAAGAGATCGCGCGCCGCTGCAGCGAAGCGCGCCTGCAGTGCGCGGGGCGCTGCAGGCGGCGGCGCGGCCTCGCTGCCGAGAACCATTTTGGGCGGGCGCGGGCGGGCGACGACTTGCACGCTGTCGTCTTCACCGCTCTGATTCATCTCATACACAGCAGCCAGGGTGGCGGCCAGCGCGCCGAAGAGCAGCAGGCGGCGCAGGGCGGGCTTCACGAGGCCACCCTGAGAAACAAGGCCAGGCGCACGTCTGCCGTAATGTCGGTCGTGGCGATGTCGGGCCGGCGCAACACCAGGGATTCGATCGCCAGGCCCGGGGTGGCGGCCACGATGGCGGCGAGAAACGCGCGTACCGCCGTGTCGCTCCCCGTCAGCGGCAATGTGATGGTGAGCACGGCGATGCGGCCGTGGCGCTCGCGCGTGACGCGATAGGCGCCTTGATCGAGTTGCAAACCGGCGGCGTGAGCGGCGCGGAAGAGCGCGCCCAGCACCCGCACCTCGTCCCGCTCGGCCAGGAAGCCGGCCAAGGGCGAGGGCGGCGGCGCTGTCAGTCGCAGGACCGTGAGGGCAGGGGCGGCTCGCAACTTGGCGAACCGCCCCTCTTCCCGGGGCAACACGAAGGCCAGCAAGGCCAGTGCCGCCGCCAGCAAGGCCAAGCCCAACAGTCCCGGCCATCCTGGGCGTGAGAGCCAAAATGCGTACCGATGCCAGGACGTCATGGCCAGCCGCCCTCGAGCTGAAATTTCACCGGATGCTCGGCCACGTCCTGGCGCACTTCGTGGCGCACCAGGCGCAGCGGCCGCAACGGCCCGGCGTTCTGCAGGGCCTGCAGGTAAGCGAGCATGGCCTGGGGCGTGCGCGCCTCGGCCTCCAGCACCACGCGGCTGCGGGCGGGATAGGCAGCCACGGAGAGCAAGGCGATGTCTTTGTGGGGCACCGATTCCAGGGCACGAAACAGGCCCGGCCAGTCGCGTCCCAGCAAGGCCTGGGCGCGTGCCAGTTCCTGGCTGTCTTCGGCATCCAGCGCGGCGGCAGGCTTGGGGCGCGAGGCCGGAAGGGCGGCACTCACCTGCGCCTGACGCTGGGCGACGGCGGCGCGCAGCTCGCGGTATTGCCACAGCCCGGCAGCGAGCGCCAGACTGCCGCCGGCCAGCAGCAGCCAAGCCGCCGGCGGCGGGCGCAGGCGGTGGGCGAAGTCGTAATAGCGAGCGAGCGTGGCCATGTCATGCCGGCATGGCCATGGCCGGGCTGTGGCTCCAACCTTGCGGCAAAGCAAGACCGGGGGTCAGCCCCTGCACGCGCACCGGCCCCCAGGGCGCACCGGGACAGGCGTCCAGGAGCTCCATGCGCTGGCGCAAGGTGGCCAAGGCGTCGCCGGCGGCCCGCAGCTGGGTGAACAGACGCCAGCGGCCCTTGCACTGGGCCAGCACGGTGAGATGCTCGCCTTCGGCCTGCACCACGCAAGCGGAAGGTGCCAGAGGTACGGCGGCAAACCAGGGTAGGAGCCTTGCCAGGCGCAGGCGCGGGCCCAAGCGTTGCCTGAGCTCGGTGAGCCGCGCGGTCGGAAAGGCGCACACCGCGAGCGGCTCGCCCGGCGGGCGCGGTTGCCAGCGCAACTGCCAGGCGCCGAAGTCTTCTTCGAAGGTAGCCTCCAGGCTGTGGCGCAAGAAGCTTTCGGTCTCGCGCGCGCGCAGCCCGCCGGGCTGCGGCGCAGTGAGGTGCAGGCGGAAAAAGCGGTTGGAGAGCGTCAGCGCGACCCGCCCGCGCTTGCCTTGGAGGGCTGCTTCCAGCGCTTCCAGGGCGCCCTCCCAGCCTTCGTGCGCGCTGCGCTTGGACTCGGCGCGGCCCAAGCGGGCCGTGCCGGGGGCGAGCGTCACGGCCAGGGCTTCAGGCCACAAACGTGACACGGTTGATCTCCTCCAGGGTGGTGCGTCCGGCCCGGACGAACTCGACCGCGGCCGCGCGCAGGCTGTGCGTACCCCCGCGCCGGGCCTCTTCCTTGATGCGGCTCATGGGCTCGCGCGCGACGATCATTTCGCGCAGCCCGTCGTTCATCACCAGCATCTCCGCCACCGCCTGGCGCCCCTTGTAGCCGGTGCCGCGGCAGTGGGCGCAGCCGCGCCCGGCGCGGAAGCGAAAGCCAGCCTCATCCGTAATGCCCGAGGCGGCCATGAGCTCGGGCGCGGGAACTTCGTCGACGCTGCAATGGCCGCAGTTCATGCGCACCAGGCGCTGGGCCAGGATGCCGTTGAGCGCGTACACCAGGTTGTAGGGGTCCACGCCCAGCTGCAGGAAGCGCCCGAGCACGTCGAAGACGTTGTTGGCATGCACGGTGGTGAGCACGAGATGCCCGGTGAGGGCGGACTGCACGGCGATCTGCGCAGTCTCGGTGTCGCGGATCTCGCCCACCATGATCTTGTCGGGGTCGTGGCGCAGGATGGATCTGAGCCCCCGCGCGAAGGTCAGGCCCTTCTTCTCGTTCACCGGGATTTGCAGCACGCCGGGCAACTGATATTCCACCGGATCCTCGATGGTGATGATCTTGTCGCGCCCGTGGTTGATCTCGGAAATCGCCGCATAGAGCGTGGTGGTCTTGCCCGAACCCGTGGGGCCGGTCACCAGCACCATGCCGTAGGGCTCGTGGGTAAGCTTGCGGAGGCTGGCGAGGATGCCGGCATCGAAACCCAGATGCTCCAGGCGCAGGCCCTGGATTTCGTCGGCCAGTTGGCGGCGATCGAGGATGCGCAGCACGGCGTCTTCGCCGTGCACGCCGGGCATGATGGACACGCGCAAGTCCACCTCGCGCCCCTGCAGCCGCACCTTGAAGCGCCCGTCCTGGGGAATGCGCCGCTCGGCGATGTCCAGTTCGGCCATCACTTTGATGCGGGAAATGGCCTGCTCGGCCATGTCGGCGCCGGCCACTCGGCTCACCACGGCGAGCACGCCGTCCAAGCGGTATTTGATGACCAGGCCCTGGGGGTCGTTCTCCAGGTGGATGTCCGACACGCCCGCCTGCAGCGCGTCGTACAGCGTGGAATGCACCAGGCGGATGACCGGGCTGTCGTCCTCGCCGATGGCCGCCAGGCTCAGCTCCTGCGCGCCGCCGCTGTCCGCCGCGCCAGCGCCGGCCAGGGTGCCGAAGGCGTCCAGGGCTTTCAATTCCCCTTCCTGGCGCGCCAGCCAGGCGCGGATGTCGGCGAGTTCGGCCAGGGCCAATCGGTAGGGTTCGGCCATGTGCTGCTCGGCCCATTCCAGGAGCGCACGCGGCGGCGGATCGGGCGCCACCAGCCACAAACAGTCGTCCTCGTCACGCCCGGCCAGGCAGTCCTTGGCCTGGGCGCGCGGGAAGGCGAGCACGGCGAAATCGGGCACCAGCCCATGCAGCGCTTCCATGGCAAAGCGCGGCAGGGGGGCGTTCATCCCAGGTTTCTCAGGATCATTGCAAGCTCCCCGCCAGATCGAAGATGGGCATGTAAAGGAGCACGACGATGCCGCCGATGCCCAGGCCGATGCCGGCCATGAGCAGCGGCTCCAAAAGCCGGGTTACGGTGTCGATGCGGCGCGCGGTTTCCTCTTCATGAAAGGCGGCGGCGGCTTCCAGCATGTCGGCCAGCCGCCCGCTCTGTTCGCCCACCTGCAAGAGGCGCAGGGCCACCGGGGTGGTGAGGCCGTGGCGGGCGAAGGCGCCGGCGAGCGGCTGGCCGGCTTCGATTTCCTTGGCGGCGGCATCCAGCGCGGTGCGCAGGCCGGGCGGCAGCAGGCCGCGCGCAAGGTTCAGGGCGGCCAGCGCGGGGATGCCGCCGTCCAGCAGCATGCCGACGGTGCGGTAGAAGCGCGTGAGCTGGAATTTGCGCAGGCTCTCGCCCAAGGCCGGCAGGCGTTGCACGAGCAGGCTCAGCTGCGCGCGCACGGCAGGACGCGACAGGAGCACGGCCAGCACCGCAGCCACGCCCAGGGCCGCAAGACCGAAGGCCGCGCCGTGGGCATCGAGAAACGTTCCCCACTGGATCAAGAGTCCGGAAAGAAAGGGAATGCTGTCCTGGCGGTCCTGGTAGACGGCGGCGAAGCGCGGCACGACATAGCCCAGCAAAAACAAAGTGACGAGGCTGCCCGCCCCCACCAGCAGCAGCGGATAAATCGAAGCCGACACGATCTTCTTGCGCAGCACGTCCGCCTGGCGCGCATAGCCCAGGTAGCGCTCCAGGGCGGGGATCAAATCGCCGGTGCGCTCGGCCGAGCGGATGGTGGCCACGAACAGTTCCGGCAGGGGCGTGGACAGCCGCGTGAGGGCAACGGAAAAGCGCTCGCCCTGTCGGAGTTGATTCAGTATTTCCTCCAGCAGGCTGCGCGCCTCGGGGCGGGTGCTGCCTTGCGTCAGGGCCTCCAGGGCTTCCAGCAGATTGAGGCCGGCCTTGAGCAGAGCCAGCAGTTCCTGGGTGAAAAGCGCGAGATCGAAACTGCGCGGGCGGCTTAAGCTGCGTGCGCCCAGGCGCGCAGCCGAGAGCACGGTGAGACCGCGCCGGCGCGCTTCGAGGCTTGCGCCTTCGAGGCTTGCGGCCTGCACGGGCACTTGCACCACGGTGCCCTGGGCATCAAGACAACGCAGGCGGAATTCCATTGCCAGCCCTTACGGGGCGGGGATGTCGGCGGCAAGCCCTTCGCCGCCGGGCTTGCCGTCCTGGCCATAGGACAGCAGGTCGTAATCGGCGCCGTTGGTGCCTGGGCTGCGGTAGACGTAAGCGTTGCCCCAGGGATCGGCAGGCGGTGTTTTCTTGAGGTAGGGCCCCTGCCAGTGCACCGCATTGGGCGGCGCCTGCATTAAGGCCTTGAGCCCGTCCTCGGTGCCGGGATAGCGCCCCACGTCCAGACGATACTGGTCCAGCGCTTCCTCAAACCCCTTCATCTGCGCCTGGGCCGTCTTGACCTTGGATTTGTCCACCTGGGCGAAATACTTGGGCCCCACATAGCCCACCAACAGCCCAATGATCACCAGCACCACCAAGAGCTCCAAAAGCGTGAAGCCGCGTGAGAGGCGGGCGCGGGGGGTTAACCGGATTTTAAACATCGCGCCATGCTAGCGGGCGGGTCTGACAATCCCGTGACAGGATGCCGGGATGCGAGCGCCAACTGCCGTGTCGCCGGTCCATCGATTCGGCAACTCATCCTTTTGGGTTTTTCCTTCCCGATTGCGGCAATGCCCAAGCCGCTGCAGTGGCTCGCCTTGGCGAATCCCCTGCGCTATTTTCGGGGGGCGATTCGTGCCGTTTTTCTCAAGGGCGTCGGCATGTTGTGCCGTGGCGCAGGCAAAGGCGCTGCTGGAGCAGCGGCGTGCCAAGTATTCGGTCCGGGAAAGCGACCTCCACTCCCCCGGCTCGGCCATCTCCAAAAACCGCCTGGGAATAACCGAAGCCGACCTGCTGCGACCGGCCTATCGGGTTCTTGCGCCGAGTTGCGTCCCGCCACCCGCTTCGACGAAACCCATTTCAAATCCATGCATCCGCGCACTTGGCCCAGTCCGCCCGACTGGGCAGGCAAACACCGCCACGCAGACATGCGCAAGGGCGGTTCGCTTTTTTTCCGCGCCGCGTTTCTGGAAAACGAATCCGGACGCCTGTTCCGGCAACTGGGGCAGGAAGATTTTCTGCCTGGAATCCTGGAATTGGTAGGCGCGATTGGACTCGAACCAACGACCCCCACCATGTCAAGGTGGTGCTCTAACCAGCTGAGCTACGCGCCTGCGAAGGCGCCATGATACAGGCTTTCGCAGCGTTGTAGAAGGACGCCGGGCGCCGCATTCCCGCAGCGCTGCCCCGCTCAAGTAAAATGAAGGCCGCCATCCAGGATGCCCCCCATGCCCGCTCCCGCAAGCCCGTCCAATTTCATCCGCAATCTCATCGATGCCGACATCGCTGCCGGCAAATGGGGCGGGCGCGTGGAGACCCGTTTCCCGCCGGAACCCAACGGTTATCTCCATTACGGCCACGCCAAATCGATCTTCCTCAATTTCGGCTTGGCGCGCGATTACGGCGGCGCCTGCCACCTGCGCTTCGACGACACCAATCCGGAGAAGGAAGAGCAGGAGTATGTGGACTCCATTGTCAGTGCGGTCAAATGGCTGGGCTTCGACTGGGGCACGCACCTGTATTACGCCTCCGACTACTTCGACACGATGTACGCCTGCGCCGAATATCTGATCGGCGCCGGCCACGCCTACGTGGATTCGCTCTCCGCTGAGGAGATGCGCGAATTCCGCGGCACGCTCACCGAGCCGGGCAAAGACAGCCCCTACCGCACGCGCAGCGCCGCGGAAAACCTCGACCTGTTCCGCAGAATGCGCGCGGGCGAATTCGCCGACGGCGCGCTCGTGCTGCGGGCCAAGATAGACATGGCGTCGCCCAACATCAATCTGCGCGACCCGGCCATCTACCGCATCAAGCACGCGACCCATCACAACACCGGGGACCGCTGGTGCATCTACCCGATGTACACCTATGCGCATCCGATCGAGGACGCCATCGAAAACATCACCCACTCCATCTGCACGCTGGAGTTCGAGGATCAGCGCCCCTTCTACGACTGGCTGCTGGAGCGCCTGGCGGAGGGCGGTTTCTTCCAGCGCCCGCTGCCGCAGCAGATCGAGTTCGCGCGCCTCAATCTCACCTACGTCGTGCTCTCCAAGCGCAAGCTCATCGACCTCGTGGAGCAAAAGCGCGTGGACGGCTGGGACGACCCGCGCATGCCCACGCTGGCGGGCGCGCGGCGGCGCGGCTTCAGCCCGCAGGGATTCCGCCTGTTCACTGACCGCATCGGTGTATCCAAGGCCGACGCCTGGATAGACCTGAGCGTCCTGGAGGAATGCATGCGCGAAGATCTGAACGAGCGCGCGCCGCGCCGCATCGCGGTGCTCGATCCCGTCAAGCTGGTCGTCGACAATTACCCCGAGGGGCAGAATGAAGAATGCTGGGCGCCCAACCATCCGCAAAAACCCGAACTGGGCAGGCGCGCGCTGCCCTTCTCGCGGGAACTGTGGATAGAGCGCGAGGATTTCAGCGAGACGCCCCCCAAGGGCTATTTCCGCCTGTTCCCGCCGCGTCTAGACGCGGCGGGCATTGTGCAGCCCGGCAGCCGCGTGCGCCTGCGCTACGGCTATGTGGTCGAATGCACGGGCTGCGACAAAGACGCGGATGGGAAGGTCGTCGCCGTCCATTGCCGCTATTTCCCCGATTCCAAATCAGGCACCGCGGGCGCCGACGCCTACAAAGTGAAGGGCAACATCCACTGGCTGTCGGCAGCGCACGCTTGCAGCGGCGAGGTGCGCCTGTACGACCGTCTGTTCGCCGTCCCCTACCCGGGGCGCGAACGCGACTACCTGGCCGACCTCAACCCGCATTCGAAGACGGTGATATCGGCGCAGCTCGAACCCGCGCTCGGGGCCGCCGCGCCCGAGGCGTCATTTCAGTTCGAGCGCCACGGCTATTTCGTCGCCGACCTCGGCGACTCCAGGCCCGGAGCGCCGGTGTTCAACCGTACGGTGACGCTCAAGGACACCTGGGGCCGCGAGCATGGCTGAACAGGACAGCGTCACCCGCTTCGTCTTCGAGCATGCGCCGGTGCGCGGCGCCATCGTGCACTTGCGGCAGGTCTGGCACGAGGTGCTCGCGCGCCACGACTACCCTGCGCCGCTGCAGCGCATCCTGGGCGAACTCATGGCGGCCGGCGCGCTGCTCGCCTCGGGCATCAAATTCGACGGCAAGCTCATCCTGCAGATGCACGGCAGCGGGCCGCTCAAGTTGGTCGTCGTCGAAGTCACCTCGCGCCATACCCTGCGCGCCACCGCGCGCTGGGAAGGCGACTTGCCGCACGGCGCGCTGCCCGCCCTGCTGGGCGCGGGGCGCTTCGTCATGACGCTGGAACAAAGCGGCGCCGGGCGGCAGAATTATCAGGGCGTGGTTCCGCTCGAAGGCGAGAGCGTCGCGCGCGTGCTGGAGCAATATCTCGCGCAGTCCGAGCAACTGGATACGCGCCTCATGCTGGCGGTGGACGCCGGCACGGCGGCCGGCATGCTGCTGCAAAAGCTCCCCGAGAGCGCGGGCCGGGACGCCGACGCCTGGCAGCGCACCCAGTGTCTCGCCGCCACCCTGACGCCCGGCGAGCTGCTCAAGCTGCCCGCGCGCGATCTGCTCCTGCGCCTGTTCCACGAGGAGACGCTGCGCCGCTTCCAGCAACAGCCGCTGGCCTTCCATTGCGGCTGCTCTCGCGCGCGCACCGATGCCATGCTGCGCGCCCTCGGCCGCGACGAAGTGGAGGAGACGCTGGCGCAGCAGGGCCAAGTCGAAGTCGTCTGCGAGTTCTGCAAGGCCCGCTATGTCTACGATGCGGTGGACGCGGCGCTGCTGTTTTCGCCCCTGGCCGTGGGCGACGCCCCCTCCGGCCGGGTGCACTGACGCCGCGTCGCTGCACGATGCGGAGCGCTGCGGCGGCCTCAGAATATGCTGTTGATGAGATCGTCGCCGATGGCGAAGCCCGCGCCCATCTCCATGGCGCGTCCGAAACCGCTGTTGAGGAACCCGCCCAGCATGCCCCCCAATCCGCCTTGGGCGGGCGCCGGCGCATAGCCGCCCGCCTGCGCCGGATACGCGCCCGGCGCTTGCGTCGGGGCGCTCTGGGCGCTGCTGAAATAGCCATGCAAATTTTGCAGCAGGCCAGTCATCTGCGCCTCGTGGTCGCGCAGGTTCACGGCGATCTCGCGCAGATCCAGCATCCATTCGCGCGCCTGCTGGTTGCCGCCGTCGGCCGCCTGGCCGAGCTTGGCAGCCAAGGCCTGGAAGGCCTGCGCGAGGGATTGCGATTGGGATTGCAGCTGCTGGTAGTTCTGATCGATGGTCATCAAGTCCATAACGCGCCTCTTCGAGTAGGTTTGTGGCTGCGGGCGCGCGCCCAGCGCGCGCGTCCTGTGCCGTTTCGAGAGCGCATTGCGGCTGCGAGTTCCGCGCCTCAGCCGCACTTAAGCACGAGACTCCGTCCGCCGGGTAAAATCGCGCCGCGCGGCGCAGGCGCTGCGGCCCCCCTATTGCGAGGATTCCCGCCATGATCAGTCCCACCGAGCTCGCCCGTGAAGCCTTGCGCCAGCTCGCCGTGCGCCGCATCGCCCCGACCCCCGAGAATTTCCGCCGCTGCTATTACGAGGTGGCGGGCATCCCCGCGGAGTTGACGCCGCTCGACCTGCTGCGGGATTTCGCCGCCCGGCTGACCAAGGCGCTGCCGCAAAACCAATTTCCCCTTGCCGCCCTGGAACAGGCCATCGGCCGCGAAGACTGGAAAAAGTGCGCCGAGCTGCTGCGCCAGATCCCGCCGGAGCTGGAGCGCAAATTTGCACAGGCGGAGGCGCCCCCGGCCGCCCCGCCGCCCGCCGATATTCAATTGCGCGAGCTGCTGGCCAAGACTTTGGAATTTTCCGTCGGCGAAGGCCTGGGCCACCCCGCCAAGCTGGTCGAACAAGCGCGCCAGCTGGCCGAGAGCTTCCGTGCGGCCGGCGACGGCACAGCTCTGGACGAGGCCGCAGCAGGCCTCAAGAAACTCTGGCTGGCCATAGAGTTCAACGCCCACCAGGCCGAACACGGCGAGGAGCACCTGCGCCGCCTGCTGGCCATGCTGCTGGAGAACATCGGCGAGCTGGTTCCCGACGGCAGCTGGCTGTCCGGCCAGCTGCGGCTGGTGCGCGAGGTGATCAGCACCCCCGCCGATCCGCAACGCCTGGTCGAGGTGGAGAAGCGCCTGCGCGACATCATCTACAAGCAGAGCATGGCCAAGCACGGCCTGCACGAAGCGACCGAGACGCTCAAGCAGACCATGAAGAATTTCGTCAGCCGCCTGGGAGACATCCTGGAAATCACCGGCGGCTACGAAAAGAAAATGCAGGTCTATGAGGAAAAAATCGGCGCCACCGAGAGCGTCCAGGAGCTCGGCGGCATCCTCGCCGACATCCTGCTGGACACGCGCACGATGCAGATGGATACCACCCGCTCGCGCGAACTGCTGCTGCGCGAACGCGAAGCCGCCGAGCAAGCCGAGGGGCGCATCCTGCAACTGGAGATGGAGTTGGCGCACATGAGCACGCTGGTGTACGAGGACGACCTCACCGGAGGCCTCAACCGCCGCGGGCTGGAAAACCACTTCGCCCAGGAGGCGGGGCGCGCTGACCGGGAGCAGACGCCGCTGTGCCTGGCCATGCTGGACATCGACGATTTCAAGAAGCTCAACGACACCTACGGCCACGACGCCGGCGACGACGCCCTCGTGCATCTCGCCAACAGCACGCGCGAGGCCCTGCGCAGCTCGGACATGCTGGCCCGCTACGGCGGCGAGGAATTCGTCATCCTCATGCCCAACACCGCGCCGCAGGACGCCATGCAAGTCGCCAACCGGGTGCGCCGCGCACTCACCAAGAAGCTCTTCCTGCACGACAACAAGAAGATATTCATCACCTTCAGCGCCGGCGTCGCCGAGCGCCGTCCGGGAGAAGCTCTGGAAGCGCTCGTCAAACGCGCCGACTTGGCGCTGTACCGCGCCAAATCGGACGGCAAGAACCGCATCTACCTGGCGTCAGAGTGAGCCGCGCGGCGCGCCGCCTTCTCCCGGAGGGAGAAGGTTTGCCGGAAGCACGGGCCGGAAAGCGCAAGCGCGCTTCCCCATTCGGCGGCGCTACGGGCCCCGGCCGTCAGGCCAGCGCGTGCCGGATGGCGCGCGCCAATTCCTCGGGAATGAACTTGGCGACATAGCCTTCGGCGCCCACGCTCTGGGCGTGCGATTCGTTGGCGCTGCCGGACAGGGAGGAGTGGATGATGACGGGAATTTCCTTGAAGCGCTCGTCTTCCTTGATGCGCCGCGTCAGGGTAAAGCCGTCCATCTGCGGCATCTCCAGGTCGGTGAGGATCAGCGCCACTTTGTCGCGCACCGCATGGCCGGCCGCCTTGGCCTCCTGCGCCAGCACCTGCAGGCGCTCCCAGGCCTCCAGCCCGGTTTTCGCGGCGACGTAGCGGGCGCCCATTTTTTCCAGCGTCTTTTCGATCTGGCTGCGCGCCACGGAAGAATCGTCGGCATACAGGATGAGGCTGCTCTCGGGCAGGTTCAGGCGCACGTCGATGGCCATCTTTTCCGCATCGAGCACGCGCGACGGCAGGACGTCGCGCAGGATGCGCTCCACGTCCAGCACCAGGGCAAGGCGTGTGTCCTCGTCCTCCCCCATGCTGGCAAGGCTGGTCACCAGGCCGCCGACCGCATTGGCCTCGGCACTCATCACCTTGCTCCAGTCCAGGCGCACGATTTCCTCCACCTCTTCCACCGCGAAGCCCTGCACCGAGCGCTCGTATTCGGTGACGATGATGAAACCCTTTTTCTCGCTTTTGCACCCGAGCACGGCGGGCAGGTCGATGACCGGAATAATCTGGCCGCGGATGTTGGCGACGCCCAGCACATGGGCCGGCGCACCCGGCATGGACGTCACCGGCGGCATGACCAGGGCCTCGCGCACCTTGAACACGTTGATGCCGAAGACCTCGCGGCTGCCGCTCAGACTGTCCGTACCGAGACGAAACAGCAGCAGCTCGAATTTGTTGGTGCCCGCCAGCCGGGCCCGCTCGTCCACATCCTGCATCCAGGCGCTCATTGCACTGATCCTTGCATTTTCTTCATCAAATCCGCTTACTGCGCGGCTGGCAGCCTGCCGCCGGCCGCGCCCCGCGATGTCCACACTGGTATATCGTCACCGGGCCCCATTTCTTTACCCGCCGGCGGGTTCCTGAGCCTCTTGCTCCAGGCGGTAAAGCCAGGCGAGCAATTCGGCCACGGCCTGATAGAGCGCCGGCGGGATTTCGCGCTCCAGGTCCACCGCCATCAGCAGCTGCACCAGTTCGGGCGATTCGTGCACGTAGACCCCGGCATCGCGCGCGCGCGCGATGATGGTCTCGGCCAGCAGGCCGCGCCCCTTGGCGACCACTTGGGGAGCGCCCTGCCCGGCCGCGTAGCGCAGCGCCACCGCCTGGCGCCGCGTCTGGTCGGCGTCTTCCGCGCTCATGGCGTTTCGCCCGCCTCCACCGCAAACGCCTCCAGGGTGAGACCGGCGTCGGCGATGCCGCGCGCCAGCTCCGCCTGCGCTGCGCCGAGCCGGAGGGCGCCGTGCGGGCTGAGCAGATGCACCCGCACGCCGTGCCCGCACAAGCGCAGACGCGCCTGCACCGGTCCCAGCCTGGGCAGCTCCAGCGTCAGCGTGCTGCTCCAGGCCCGCTCCGCTGCCGCACCCGGCGTGGCGCCGGCATGGGCCTCGTCCTCGACCTGCAGGCGCCACTCCATGGGCTGCCCCGGCCAGAGCACGCCCTGCCATGCCACCGTGCCCTGAGCGAGGTAGGCCAACTGTTGCTGAACCAGCGGAACCAGCGGCTGGGGCAGCGCCGGCGCCTGGGCCGCCTCGGCCAAAGCGGTTGCGGACGGAATCCCCGCCGCCGCGGGCGCGGGCGCGGGCGCGGCCGGTACGCCCGGCGGCGCGGCGGACGAGGCAGAAGATGCCGCCGCACCCGGTGCCAGCACGGCAGGCGACAAGCGCCCCTGAGGCTCCGCCAGCAGAGCCGCCAGCGGGCGCTGGCCTTGCGCCCACGCCTGCACATGGCTTTCGTAGGACAGCCCGCTGCCTTGCACCATCTGCTGCAACGCCAAGGCGATGGGGCGCGCTGCGGTGCTGGGCGCGGCGAGCAGGGGCTGCGCCGCGCCCAGCGCGGCAGGCGCCGAACCGGACAGCAGGCTGCCCAGCAGCCGTGCGGCGGCGGAGAATTGGGGGCTTGCCGGCGCCGACGCGCCGCTGGGCAGCAGGAGAAAGCGGGGCGCGCCCTGCCCGCCCAGGAACAGCAGCGGCAAGCGCGCTCCCGGCGTCGTCCGTGCCGGCAGATCGGCGGCGTAAAGCGCGCCGTCCACGCGCAGCAGATATTCGGCCGCCGCCAGCCGGCGCACCACCACTGCTTCCGCCCGCTGCCCGGGCTGCCAGGCCGGCGCCGCCGGCGCGCCGGCGGCCTTGAGCAGCAGCGTCGCCCCTCCGGGGCCTGCCGCGGGCAGCGCCGGCGCCGTCACATCGGCGCCCCGCGCATGCGCACGAGCAGCTCCGCCTCGGCCTCGCTGATACTGCAGGAGGCGGCGATTTCCGCGGCCGTACGGCCGGCGCGCGCCAGAACGATGGCCTGCTGCAGGGGATCCGGCGCCTCACCCGCATCCGCCGGCGCGGCTTGCCGGGCCGCGGGAAGCGACACGACCGCGGCGGGCGCGGCGAGACGCCGCTCCAGCAGCGCCAGGCGCTCGCCCTGCTCACGCACCAGACGCAAGGCCTTGCGCTGCGCGTTCCATAGCAGGGCTTGCAGCACGATGGCCAAGCCCAGCAGCATCAGGATGGCGTAGGTCAGGCTCACGGCGCAGGGTGCCCCTCTTTTTTGTCATCCCAGCGCTCGTGGGCAAAAAAGCTCTGCAGCCGCCCCTCGATGATGCGCGGATTTTCGCCTTCGGCGATGGCCACCAGGCCCTCGATGGTCATCTCCGCCAGTTTGATCTGCTCGTGGATGATGTTCTTGGTCTTGTTCGCCACCGGCAGAAAGAACAGGTTGGCCGAGCCGACGCCATAAATGGTGGCGACGAAGGCGACGGCGATGCCCTCCCCCAGCTTGGCCGGATCGGCCAGGTTTTCCATGACGTGAATGAGCCCAAGCACCGCGCCCAAGATGCCTATGGTGGGGGCGTAGCCGCCGGCCGCCTCGAACACCCTGGCGGCCTGGCGATCGACGTGCTCGCGGCTGGCCAGTTCCATTTCCAGGGTGGCCCGCATTTTTTCCGGCTCGGTGCCGTCCACCAGCATTTGCAGGCCTTTTTTGACGAAAGGGTCGGCCACCGATTCGACGATGGGCTCCAGGGCCAGCAGGCCGTTGCGGCGTGCGGTGTTGCTCCATTCCAGGATCATGGCGATGGAGTCCCTGGGCGAGAGCTTGGGCGGCAGAAAGATCCACGGCACCATTTTGAGCGACTTCAGGAACACCGGCAGGGTGAATTGCAGCATGGCCGCTCCGGTGGTGCCGCCGATGACGATGATGAAGGCGGTGAGCTGCATGATGGAGCTGATCTTGCCGCCTTCCAGGAACTGCCCCAGCAATATGCCGCCCAGCGCCAGGGTGAGGCCGAGGATGCTCAGGATGTCCATGCCGCTCCTCGCCTGCTGCTGTCAGCCGTCCGGCCGCTCGTGGTTGCCATGATTTTCCCGCGTACGGCTAAGACAAAATGTGCTCGTGCAGATGCGCCCGCAGGCGCATGACCGCTTGGCGCAGCAGTTGGCTGACGCGCGACTCGCTCACCTCCAGGATGGCGCCGATTTCCTTGAGCTGCAGATCTTCCTGGTAATACAGCGCCAGCACCAGCCGCTCGCGTTCCGGCAGCGCCTGGATGGCCCGTTGCAGCTCGCGCTCCATTTCTCCCGCCTGCAGCAAGGCCTCGGGGCCGCGCCCCTCGCCCTCGACGTGCCGGTCGATATAGTCCGCCGCGCCGTCCGGGGCGAGGTCTTCGAGATAGAGCAGCTGCACGCTGCTGCCGGCCAGCTCGGCCTGGTAGTCCCCCAGCGCCATGCCCAGATAGGCCGCCATTTCGATGTCGTCGGGCGCGCGGCCCAACTGCTGGCTCAGGCTGCGCTCGGCCTTTTCGATGCGGCGCTCCTTGGCGCGGCCGCGCCTCGGCATCCAGTCCTGCCTGCGCAGTTCGTCGAAAATGGCGCCGCGGATGCGGATGGCGGCATAGGCGGCAAAACGCTCCTCGCTTTCGCCGCGGTCGCGCTCCAGCGCGTCCCACAGGCCGATGATGCCGGCCTGCTCCAGATCCGCCAGCTCCACCGAAGGCGGCAGCAAGGCCGCGGTCTGGCGCGCGATGCGCCGCACCAGGGACACATGCTGCAGCAGGCGCGCTTCGCGCGTCTCCTCGCGGCCGTATCCGCAGGCCCCCGTCATGCGCTTTCCTCATGCGCGCCGGCGTTCAGCACCTGGCTCATGAAGAATTCCACCTGTCCTCCCGGACCCTTGGGCAGCGGCCAGGACTGCACCCGCGCGGCCAGGGCGTCGAAGGCCAGGGCGGCCGGACTGTTGGGATAAGCGTCGCCGACCGGCCGCTGGATGCGCACGGCGGCGCGCACCGCCGGGTCCAGCGGAATGCTGCCCACCCAGTCGAGCGCCACGTCGAGATAGCGGTCGGCGACCTCGGAAATCTTGGCGAACAGCGCCTGGCCGTCGCGCGCATCGCGCACCATGTTGGGCAGCAGATGAAAGCGCCGCTGGCCATAGTGCCGGCTCAAGACCTTGATGAGCGCGTAGGCGTCTGCCACCGATGCCGGCTCGTTGGCCAGCACGACGATGAGTTCCTGGGCCGCGCGGCTGAAGGTCAGCACGTCCCCGGAAATGCCGGCGGCGCAATCGACCAGGAGGTAATCCAGCGGCATGTCCAGCGCGCTGACGGCGTCGATGAGCCGTGCCTGGGCATGGGCATCCAGTTGCGCCAGCCCGGCGACGCCGCTCGCGGCCGGTAGTATCCATATGCCATGCGGCCCCTGGACGAGGATCTCGTCCATGCTTTTCTCCCCTTGCAGCACATGGGAGATGTTGTGCTTGGGCGCCAGGCCGAACAGGATATCGATATTGCCCAGCCCCAGGTCGGCATCGAAGACCAGCACCTGACGCCCCGCCTTGGCCAGCGTCACCGCGAGATTGCCCACGACGTTGGTTTTCCCCACGCCGCCCTTGCCGCTGGCCACCGTGATCACTTTGACGGGGCGGCGCTGCATACGGCGCAAGCCCTCGGCTTGGTCCATGCTCATTCCTTAAGAAAACACTGAATCAACCGCTGCGCAGGCGCATCGCGGCACGGCGGCCGCGCAGTACTGGTCTTGGTGATGGATCTCGTAGCTCATTTGCCCTGTGTTTCGCTCCTGCGCGTTTTCTCACGTTCCCTGCATTGCCAACGGCATTCCGCGGGGCGAACTGAAGGGGTAAACAGGCGCTGCCGCGCCCTCCGCACCAGCGGCGGGGAACAGCCGCGCCAGATAGCCTGCGTCGGCGGCGCGGATATCCTCCGGCACGCCTTGGCCATCGGTGCAGAACCACAGCGGCAGGGCACGCTCCATGAGCCATTCCAGCGCCGCGCCCGGCGCGCCGCTCTCGTCCAGCTTGGTGATGACGCAACCGGCCATGTCCAGATCTTCATATGATTTACTAAGCGCCTGATAAAACGGTTTGGTCATGCCGCCGGTCATGACAAGCACATTACCGACCTGCGCATCCAGACCGTGCAACCAGGACAATTGCTCCTTGAGGCGCTCATCGCGCGGGCTCAAGCCTATGCTGTCGATGAAAACGTGGCGCCGTCCGGAAAATGCCGCCAGATGGCGGGCCAGTTCATCCGCCCCGCGCGCCACGGCCACGGGCACGCCCAGGATACGCCCATAAATTTTCAGTTGTTCGACACCGCCGATGCGGTAGGTATCCAGGGTAATCAGGGCAACGGCGTCGGCGCCGTGGCGCAGCACTTGGCGCGCCGCGAGCTTGGCGATGGTCGTGGTCTTGCCCACCCCCGTCGGACCGATGAAAGCGTGCGCGCCGCCGCCGGCCAGGGGGTCGGCCGCAAGCGGCAGATGCGCGCGCAGATAGGCCTTGAGCGCGTCCGGCCCCGGAAACTCGCGCGCGCAGGCCTGAACGAAGGCGGGGGAGAATCCGCTCTCGATCAGGCTGGCCTGTTGCGGCGGCAGCGCCGGCGCCGGCCCGCCGCTTTGCAGCAGCCGGCGCAGATCGGCCATTTCGGCGAACAGGCGCGCCATTTCCGCCGGCACCGAGGGAGCCCCGCCGGCGGGCGGCAGGGCGGGCGCCGAAGCGGCCGGCCGCGCGGGGGCGGCGGCCGCGCGGGGTGCCGCAGCTGCCGCCGCACGCGGCCCCGCCGGGGTGCGCCCGAGCGCGCTTTTCACTTCTTCGAAATCGATGGCGGCGACGATTTCCACCCCGCCGACGATTTCGCGGTTGGACAGGATGACCGCGTCGGCGCCCAGTTCGCGCCGCATGCGCTGCAGGATTTCACGGCTGGAGGTGCCGGTATAACGCTTGATCTTCACGCTTTACGCTCCCAGGCTGGCGATGACTCGGACTTGCTTTTGATCGGGAATTTCCGCATAGGACAGCACGCGCAGGCGCGGCGCGGGGCGCGCCAGCAGCTTGGCGAGGAACTGGCGCAGCGGCGCCGCGGTCAGCAGCACGGGCTGCATCCCGCCTGATTCCATGGACTGCATCACGGCGGTGGCTTTTTCCATGAGGTGCTGGGCCAGCCCCGGTTCGAGCGGAACCTTGTCGCCCCCCGCGCGCAGGTTGTTCTGCAGCAGGTTTTCCAACTGACCGTCCAGCACCGCGACCGACAGCTCCTGGCTGCCGGGCGAAATGGCCTGCACGATGTAGGGGCCCAGGGCGGCGCGCACCAGGGCGGTGAGTTCGTCGCTGTCGCTCACCTGGCCGGCATGTTCCGCCAGCACTTCGGCAATGCTGCGCATGTCGCGGATGGGCACGCCCTCGGCCAGAAGGTTTTGCAGCACCTTGCGCAGCCGGTCCACGGTGATGAGCTTGGGCACCAGGTCTTCCACCAGCTTGGGCGAACGGCTGGCCAGATGCGCCAGCAACCCCTCCGCCTCCTCGCGCCCGAGCAGCTCGGCGGCGCGGCTTTGCAGGATCTGGTGCAAATGGGTGGCGACCACCGTCACCGCATCCACCACCGTGTAGCCCAGGGTTTGCGCGCGATCGCGGCTGTCTCGGTTGATCCACACCGCGGGCAGGCCGAAGGCGGGGTCGGTGGTCGGCGTGCCGGCGAGGTCGCCCAGCACCTGGCCGGGATTGATGGCCATCAGGAGGTCGGGGAAGATTTCGCCGCTGCCGACTTCCACACCCTTGACCGTGATGCGGTAGCCGCCGGGGCGCAGCTCCAGATTGTCGCGTATGTGCACGGCCGGCACGAGGAAGCCCATCTCCTGGGCGAATTTCCGTCGCACGCCGCGGATGCGCGCCAGCAGCTCGCCCTGCTGCCCGGCATCGACGAGGGGGATGAGCCGGTAGCCCACCTCCAGCGCCAGGGGGTCGATGGGCTCGACGCTGGCCCAGCTCACCTCTTCCGTTTCCGGCGCGGGCGCGGCGGCCGCCTCGGGCGCAGGCACCTGCTCGGCGGCGTGCTTGGCACGGTAGCGCACCAGCCCCGCCAGCAGCAGGGCCGCGCCCAGGAACGGCAGATGCGGCATGCCGGGCACCAGCCCCAGGACGCCCAGGATGGCCGCCGCCAGGCCCAGGGCGCGCGGATTGGAGAGAATCTGGCCCTTGAGCTGGCTTTCCAGGTTCTGGTCGCTGGTGACATTGCTGATGACGATGCCGGCGGCGATGGAGATCACCAGGGCCGGGATCTGCGCCACCAGAGCGTCGCCGATGCTCAGCAGAGTATAGTTTTGCGCCGCCTCGCCCACGCTCAGGCCATGCTGCCAGACGCCGATGATGAGGCCGCCGATGAGGTCGATGAGCAGGATGAGGATGGCCGCCACGGCATCGCCGCGCACGAACTTGCTGGCGCCGTCCATGGCGCCGAAGAAGTCCGCCTCCTGGCCGATTTCCGCACGCCGGCGGCGCGCCTCCTCCTGGTCGATGAGGCCGGCGTTGAGGTCGGCGTCGATGGCCATCTGCTTGCCCGGCATGGCGTCCAGGGTGAACCGGGCGCTGACTTCGGCGATGCGCCCCGCGCCCTTGGTGATGACGACGAAGTTGATGATGACCAGGATGGCGAAGATGATGATGCCGACCGCGTAATTGCCGCCCACCACGAATTGCCCGAAGGATTCGATCACCTCCCCCGCCGCGCCGTGGCCGTTCTGGCCGTACATGAGGATGATGCGCGCCGCGGCGACGTTGAGCGACAGGCGCAGCAGCGTGGTGAGCAAGAGCGCGGTCGGAAAGGCGGCGAAATCCAGCGGCTTGGCCAGATACAGCGTGACCAGCAGGATGACCAGCGCCAGGGTGATGTTGAACGTGAACAGGATGTCCAGCACGAAGGTGGGCAGCGGCACCACCAGCATCATGAGGATCATGATGACCAGCAGCGGCGTGGCTAGGTTGCGCCAGTCCAGGCGCTGCCACATGCGCACGGGCGCCGTGGCCTGGGCGGGAGCGGAAGTCGTGCCGTTCATTGCTTGATGTCCATGTCCTCAGGAACCTGCCACGCCTCGGGAGGCAGCGCCTCCGGCGCGACACGCAGCTGGTAGACGTAGGCGAGCAGTTCGGCCACCGCGCGATACAGGGCCACGGGAATCTCCCGCTCCAGTTCGCCGTGGCGGTACAGGGCGCGCGCCAGGGGCGGCGCTTCGACCACCGGCACGCCGTGCTCGCGCGCGGTGTCGCGGATTTTCTGCGCGATCAGGTCCATGCCCTTTGCGAGCACCACCGGGGCGCCGTGCCTGCCTTCCCGGTAGGCGATGGCGACGGCGTAGTGGGTCGGGTTGGTGATCACCACGTCGGCCTTGGGCACCGCCGCCATCATGCGCTGGCGCGCGCGCTCCTTCTGCAGGCTGCGGATGCGCGCCTTGAGCTGCGGGTTGCCTTCGGTTTCCCGCGCCTCGTCCTGGACTTCCTGGCGCGACATCTTGAGCTTGCGGTTGAGCGAGAAGATTTGATAGGGCACGTCGAAGGCCGCCACCAGCAGCGAGGCGGCCGCCAGCCACAGAAAGGTGCGCGCGCTCAGCTCGGCCAGCGCCACCGGGGCGGTGCGCGGATCGGTCTGGATCAGGCCCAGCAGATGGCCGCGCAGCGCCCATAAAATGAGCATGGCCGCGACGCCCACCACCAGGGCCTTGAGCAGGGCCTTGACGAGCTCCAGCGCCCCCGTCAGGGAAAACATGCGCTGCAGGCCCGTGAGCGGATTGACGCGGCCGAAATCCGGCATCAGCGCCTCGGTGCTGAACAGCCAGCCACCCAGGGCCAGCCCGCCCGCGACGCTCGCCAGCATGGCCACCAGCAGCACGGGCGCAAGCAGCATGGCGCCCTCGCCCAAGAGGCCGCCCGCCAGCGCGAGGGCGTGCTGGGGATCCATGGCGGCGCTGCGGTCGATCGCCAGGCCGCCGGTCAGCAGCCGCTGCGCCGCGTCGTATATGGCGCCGCCGCCCAGGTAGAGCAGCCCCGCCACCCCCAGCAGCAGCAGGCTGGTGATGAGCTCGCGCGAGCGCGCCACCTGGCCTTTCTTGCGTGCCTCCTCGCGGCGCTTGAGCGTCGCCGGTAAGGATCTTTCCTGGCCCGTTTCTTCCGCCATGGCGCCGCCTCAGGCCCGTTGCCGCAGGAGGGCCCCGCCCAGTTCCACGCTCATTTCCACCAGATGCCTCACCACCTGCGCCAGGTAGGGCATGAGGAAGTAGAGCGCGGCAAAGCCGAGCAGGAAGAACAAAGGGAAACCCACGGCGAAGATGTTGAGCTGGGGTGCCATTTTGCTCAGCACACCCATGCCGATGTTGGCGATCAGCAGGACGCCCACCACCGGCGCCGCCAGCGCCAGGCCGAGGCTGAAAATCACGCCGCCCTCCAGCACCAGCGTGTGCCAAGCGCTGCTGGCCAAGCCCATGCCCGGGCTCACCGGCAGCAGTGCGAAACTGCGCGCCAGCACGCCCAGCAGCAGGATGTGGCCGTCGAAGCCCAAAAAAAGCAGGATGGCCAGGAGGTTCAGGAAACTCGCCAGCGTAGTGATCTGTACGCCCTGCACCGGATCGAAGAGGGAGGAAAACCCCAGGCCCATCTGCAGCCCCATGATCGTGCCGGCGAACTGCACGGTGGTGAACACCAGCAGCACGGTCATGCCCAGGGCCGCGCCGATGAGGATTTGCTGCAGCAGCAGTACCACCCCGGCGCCGGAGAGAAAATCCAGCGTCGGCATGGCCGGCAGCGCGGGCGCGAGCGCCACGGCGATGGCCAGCGCCAGGCCGGCGCGCACGCGCATGGGCACCTGGGGCGCACCGAACACCGGAGCGGTGCTCAACAGCGCCAGGATGCGCACGAAGGGCCAGAAAAAGGCCCCCATCCAGGCCGCCAGCTGCTGGCTGGTGAACGTGATCATCCGTTCAGCATCCCCGGGATTTCCTGGAACAGGCGGATGGTGAAATCCATCATCAGGTGCAGCATCCAGGGGCCGGCCAGCACCGCCGCCACGCCGATGGCGATCATCTTGGGCACGAAGCTCAGGGTCATTTCGTTCAACTGGGTGGCAGCCTGCAGCAGGCTGATGATGAGGCCGACCACCAGGGCGACGCCCAGCAGGGGCAGGGAAACCAGCAGCATGACCCACAGGGCCTGCTGTCCCAGGGAGGTGACGAGTTCGGGGCTCATGGGTGGGCGAAGCTCTGCACGAGGGAGCCGATGACCAGATCCCAGCCATTGACCAGGACGAAGAGCATCAGCTTGAAGGGAAAGGACACCGTCACCGGCGACAGCATCATCATGCCCATGGACATGAGCACGGCGGCCACCACCATGTCGATGATGAGAAAGGGAATGAAAATGATGAAGCCGATCTGGAACGCCGTCTTCAGCTCGGAGGTGACGAAGGCCGGAATGAGCAGGGTCATGGGCGTGGCTTGCGGCGACGCCAGGGTCTTGCGCCCCGAAAGCTTGACGAACAGGGCGATGTCGTCGCTGCGCGTCTGGCTCAGCATGAACTGCTTGAGCGGCGCCGAGCCGGTTTCCACGGCCTGCACGAGGGGCATCCGGTTGTCCAGCAGGGGCGTCAGCGCGGTGTCGTTGATTTTCTGGAACACCGGCGCCATGACGAAGAAGGTGAGGAACAGCGAGAGGCCCACGAGTATCTGGTTGGGCGGCATCTGCGATGTTCCGAGCGCCTGGCGCAGCAGGGAAAGGACGATGACGATGCGCGTGAAGGCCGTCATCATGAGCAGCATGGCGGGCAGGAACACCAGGGCCGTCATGAACAGCAGCGTCTGGATACTGAGGCTGTATTGCGTGCCGCCGCCCGCTGCGGGCGTGGCGGTGAAGGCCGGCAGGCCGGCCGCCGGGGCCAGCACCGGCAGAGCCATCAGTATCAGGCCGGCGATGCAGCCGGCCGTCGTCGTTCTGCTCATGGACTCGAACCTCTCCTTTCCATCACTTTGCGCAGCCATTCCGGGAAGCCGGCCGCCTCGGGCGCGGAAAACGCCAGGGGCTCCGGCAGCACGTGCAGGGTGCGCAGCCCCTGGGGGCCTGCGCCCAGCAACAATTGCTGCCCGCCCACCTGGATAAGCAAGAGGCGTTCCCGCGGCCCCAGAGGCAGCACGGCGAGCACGCGCAGATGCTGCGTGCCGGCCGCCGTGCCAGGCTGGGCGCGGCGCAGCAGCCAAAGCGCTGCAACCATGAGGACGATGACCAGGAGCAGCCCTGCCAATACTTTGAGCAGTTCGAGCCAGGAAAAAGGATCAGCAGCGGAGGAGGCAACCATGGCAGGCGACGTTTTTTTGACGAGGGGAAAAAAAGCGGCGACGGTTTTTTTACGCCGCGCCGGCGGACGGCGCCGCGCAGGCGCCGCCGCGGGTGCCGCGCCTCAGGCGAGGCGCTTGGCGCGCTCCGTGGGGCTGATGATGTCGGTCAGGCGTATGCCGAACTTGTCGTTCACCAATACCACTTCGCCGCGCGCGATGAGAAAACCGTTGACCAGCACGTCCATGGGCTCGCCGGCCAAACGGTCGAGATCGACCACCGACCCCTGGGCCAGCTGGAGCAGCTCGCGTATCTGGATCTTGGTGCGCCCCAGTTCGACCGACAGGGTCACCGGGATGTCCATCACCAGTTCCAGCTTCTCCTCCACCGGCCCCAGCGGTGTTTCGGCTTTCAGTTCCTGGAAGGAAGCCGGGCGCGCCGCCTCGGCGGGGGCGGTGGCCGGAGCCCCCTGCTCCGCCAGGGCGGCGGCCCAGTCATCCGCCGGGTCCGGGGAGCCGGCGTCGGCCGGCGCGCCGGATTGTTCTGTCTCAGCCATAGAATTTCCTTTGCAATTGCGCCGCGTCGCCCTCCAGCATGAGGTGCTGTTTGACCTTCAGGGCATAGCGTCCGTCGCGCACCCCATAGGCGGCCTCCAAGATGGGGATATGGTCGACCCGGGCCACCACGTTCTCGGGCATCTCCACGGGTATGACATCCCCTACGCGCAGGGCGAGCAGATCCTTGACCAGGACCTCGCACTGCAGCAATTCGACTTCGATCTCTATTTCGGCTTCCCGCATTTCGCCCTGCAAGGCGCGCATCCAGCGCTGATCGACTTCGGTGCGGTCGGCGGTCATGCCGGTGGTGAGCTGGTCGCGTATCGGCTCCACCATGCTGTACGGGATGCAGACATGGAAGCTGCCGCCGCCGCCCTCGATCTCGACGTTGAAGGTCGAGACGATCACCACTTCGGTGGGCGTGGCCACGTTGACGAACTGCGGATTGACCTCCGAGCGGGTCAATTCGGGCTCCAGCGCCAGCACCGGCTTCCACGCGGTGCGGTAGTCGCGGAACACCATGTCGAGCATGCGGCGGATGATGCGCTGTTCCAGGGCCGTGAAATCGCGCCCCTCGATGCGCGCGTGGAAGCGCCCGTCGCCGCCGAAGAAATTGTCCACGACCGTAAACACCAGGCGGGGGTCGATGATGAACAGCGACGTTCCGCGCAGCGGCTTGATCTGCACCAGATTGAGGTTGCTGGGCACCACCAGGTTGCGCGTGAACTCGCCATATTTCATGACACGCACGCCGGCCACGGAAATCTCCGCGGCGCGGCGCAGGAAGTTGAACAGGCTCACCCGCCACAGCCGCGCGAAGCGCTCGTTGATGACCTCCAGGGTCGGCATGCGCCCGCGCACGATGCGGTCCTGGTTGGCCAGGTCATAGGGGCGCACCCCGCCTTCCTGCGGCGGCTCCCGCTCGGCCTGCTCGTCCTCGCCCTGCATTCCCTGGAACAGGGCATCGACCTCTTCCTGGGATAAAACTTCCTTGACCATTACTGCACCACGAACGCCGTGAAATAAACGCCCGCGATGGGCGCTGACTTGGCAGCTTTGGGGGCGGGCAGGATGCCGCCGCGCGTCGCCAGCAATTCGTTCACCGCGGCCAGGATCTGTCCGCGCAGCGCCTCGCGGCCCGCCACCGTGCCCACCTGATTGGCCGCTTGGCCGGCCAGTATCTTGAGGATGACGTTGCGTATCTCGGGCATCATCGTCGTCACCTGCTCGTCGGCCTTGGAATCATAGGTCTTCAGATCGATCTTCACCTGCAGATAATGCATGCTCCCGTCCTGACTCGCCAGATTCGTGACGAACGGCTCCAGCGAGATGAAATGCATGTGCTTTTCCTTCTCTGCCGCCAGGGCCTCCGGGCTGGGCGCCGTCTGCGGGCGCAGCAGGAACCACCATGCAGCCCCGCCGCCGGCAAGCATAAACAGAACGAGCAGCAAGATGAATTTTTTCTTGCCGCCGCCTTTTTTTCTCTCGGCGGCCTCTTCTTCGATCTCAACCGGAACTTCTTCTTCCATGCGCCTCTCCGCAGGTGCCGCTCAGGCCCCGCTCAAACGTAGGTGTTGACGAATCCCGCCCGCCAGTAGGCGTAGCCGGACGCGCTTTCCTCTTCCCCGACCGGCAATGCCCCGTGTGCGCGGCCGCCCTGCCGGGGCGGGTCGCGGCGCGCGCCGCCGCCGTCGGCGCTCACCTGGGCTTGCAGGAGCCCCATGCCGGCGCCGGCGAAAATGTCCCTCAATTGCGGCATGGCGCCTTCCAGCGCCTGGCGCACCGCCAGATGCGGCGAGACGAACAGCGCGCTGGCCTGGCCGTCGCTCACTTGCAGGTGGACTTGCAGCGGCCCGAGCTGTGGGGGGTTGACGTGCAGCGTGAGCGTCTGGGCGTTGCCCTGGATGCCGATGAGCAATTGCGCGCCGAGATCCTGGGCCCAGTGCGGCGAAGCCAGTGGCGCCGCGACCGTCGCCTGCGGAGCCGCCGGCTGGGCATTGGCCGTCGGCGGCATCCAGGGAAGCTGGGCCGCGCCCGCGGCCGGCAGCGCACCGGGCGCGGCTTCCGCACGCGACGGCGCCGCGGCCGCATACCCGGCCTGGGCCGCATCAAGCGGTGCCGGCGCGCCGGCTTCCGGCGCCTGGCGCAACGTCGAAACGACGGGGGCGGGCGCCCCGGCCTCCGCGCCGTGCGCGGCCGGCAGCTGCTGCACGCCGGCCGCGACCGCCGGGTAGCCCGTTTTGGCGTCGACATGCACCGCCCCCGGCAACAGCGCTTCCCCCGGGATCCGCGACTGCGCGCGCGGCAGCCCATCGCCGACGGGAGCGGAGGTCGCCTGCGCCCCGCCTGCCCCGGGCGCGGCCGGTTTTTGCAGCGGAGACGCAAGCATCAGAGGAACGGCAAGGGGCGGCAAACCATTGCCGCCCTGCCCCATCGGCGGCGCCCTGTCTTTCTCGGGCGCGGATTCGCGGCGCGGCGCCTCGGCCTGGCCTGGCGGCGCGCCTGCGGGCTCGGGCAGCATGGCGGCCAGCACCGCCGCCAGCGGCGCAGCGTCCTGCCCCTGGCCGGCTGCCGGCTTGGCCGCGGCGGCTGCTTGTGGCTTGGCGTTGGCGGCGCGATCGCCCGGCCCTGCGGCAGCGGCCTTGGCGAGCACTTGGGCGAACGGCGCAGCGCCGGCCTCTTCCGGCGGCGCGCCGGAAGAGGCCCCCGGCAAGGCCTCGCTTGCAGCGGATGGCACAGAGATGACAGACATGGCAGATCTCATCGCGGTAAAGGTCACGGCCTCTCTTCAAGCAAGACTCAAGCCAGGCTCGATGCCGCCGCTTGCGCACGCAGCGTCCAATCCTCGATTTCCTTCTGCAGGCGGTGCGCCGCCCGCAGGCGCGCTTCCATTTCGTGCCGGCCGGCGAGCAGGCCGAGCGCTTTTTCCCGCCGGTGGGCGTGCTGCCATTGCGCCATCAGGCCGTTGCCGCTGCATTGCAGGTTGTTGAGCTGGTTTTCCTGCACCGCAACGGTTTCGTCGATGCGCGCAATGAAGGCGCGCAAGGCGAGCACCCGGCTCCATTCCGCGCCGCCGCTTTCGGCGCGCTGCAATTGCGCGCGGTACTGGGCGGCATAATCGCGCAGCATGCCCAGCTTGCCTTCCGCCTCGGCCAGCTGGCACTTGAGGCGCGCCAGCGCCTGCGCCAGCACCTGGCCCTCCTCGCCGGCCCGGCGTTGCAGTTCCTTGATGACCGTCAAGCGATTCTTCATGTTTTCAAGTCCTTATCAGTCTCCACTTTGCGCATGTGCGCACGCGCCCTTGCCGGCTCAGCCCGACTTGCCCTCCGCGATATAAGGGTCGATCAGCTCGGCCAGCAGCCTTTCGCTGTCGGCCAGATTCACGATTTCGCGCATGTCCTGGCGCAGGAAGACGCGAATGGCGGGATGGGCCTGCACGGCCAGATCCAGATTGGGGTCGGCGCCGGGGTTGTATGCCCCCACCGCGATCAAATCCTGATGGCTGCTGTAACGGCCTTCCAGCTCCTTGAGTTTATGCATGCATCGCAGATGCGCCGGGGTCACCAGGTTCTGCATGACGCGGCTCACCGAGGCTTCCAGATCGATGGCCGGATAGTGTCCTTGCTCGGCGAGGCGGCGGCTCAACACGATGTGGCCGTCGAGTATGGCGCGCGTGTTGTCGGCGATGGGGTCCTGCTGGTCGTCGCCTTCCATGAGGATGGTGTAGAAAGCCGTAATGCTGCCGGCACCGTCGCGGCCGTTGCCGGCGCGCTCCACCAGCGCGGGCAGCTTGGCGAACACCGAGGGCGGAAAGCCGCGCGCCGCCGGCGGCTCGCCCACCGCCAGCGCCACTTCACGCAGGGCCAGGGCGTAGCGCGTGAGCGAGTCCATGAGCAGCAGGACATGCCGCCCCTGATCGCGGAAATGCTCGGCGATCGCAGTCGCCGTCTGGGCGCCGCGGATGCGCGTCAGCGCCGAGGCATCGGCCGGCGCCGCCACCACCACGGCGCGGCGCAGCCCTTCCGCGCCCAGGATGTCTTCGATGAATTCGCGCACTTCGCGGCCGCGCTCGCCGATCAGCCCGACCACGATCACGTCCGCTTCAGTGTTACGCGCCATCATGCCCAGCAGCACGCTCTTGCCCACGCCGCTGCCGGCGAACAGGCCCATGCGCGCGCCGCGCCCCACGGTGAACAAGGCGTTGATGGTGCGCACGCCGACGTCGAGCGGCTGGCGTATGAGGGCCCGCTGCAGCGGGTTGATGGGATGGGTGGCGAGCGACACATAGCTGCTGGGCATGAGGGGCCCCAGGCCGTCCAGCGGCTTGCCGCTGCCGCCCAACACGCGCCCCAGCAGGTTGTCGCCGGCCGGCACCCGTATGTCCGCCGGCAGCGGCGTAACGCGCGCGCCCGGCGCCAGGCCCTGGATGTCGCCTGCCGCCATGAGCTGCAGCAGATCGCCGTGAAACCCCACCACCTCCGCTTCGATGCCCCTCTGGTTCGGCATGTTGACGCGGCAGCGCGCACCTATGCTGGCATCCAGGCCGCGCGCCTCCAGGATCAGGCCGCGCATGCGCACCAGGCTGCCGCTGGGCGCCATGCTTACGGCATCGCCGTCCAGGCGCTGTCTCAGCGCATCCAGGCGGCGCGCCCAGTCCGGTGCGGCTGCGCTCATGCGTCCGAGGCCTCGAACAGCTGGGCGATGACCTGGCGCCAGCGTTCCTCCAGGCGCAAATCCAGCCGCGTCTCGCCCTCGGGCTGGCCGCGGCCGCGCCAGCGGCGGTCCGGCTTGGCCCATTTTTCCTCGCTGTCGGCGGCCAGGATCAGATCGCCCCGCTCCAGGCTGTCGTCGGCCAGCAGCGTCACGCCCGCCGCCTCGATCTCCGGCGCCAGTGCCCGCACCAGCGCGACGTCTTCGGCGTGCAGGCGCACCCAGGGCGTGCCGCCGCGCAGCGGGAAGGCGCTCAGCGCCTGGCGCAGCGCCGCCAGAATCTGCTCGGGATGGGTTCTGACCTCGTGGCGCAGCACTTGGCGCGCGATTTCCAGCGCGAGCGCCGTGAGCGATTCTTCCGTAGCCTGCTCCAGACGGTGCAGGCTGGCCCTCAGCGGCGCCAGCAGGGCGCGCAGCTCGTCGGCCTCGCGCATGCCCTGCGCACGCCCGGCCGCGAGACCGTCGGCATGGCCCTGCTGATAACCCTGAGCCCGGCCTTCGGCCTCGGCGCGCACACGCGCCTGGCCGGCATCTTCCGGCGCCGGTGCGGCCCCCCGCGCCGGCGTGCCCTGCACGGCGGGCGCGGGCCAGGGCGCTACTTCGGAAAGCTCTTCACGCCGCAGGATGACGGTCATTCAACCAGGGCCTCCGCACCCCCGCCGCCGCCGAGCTGGATCTGCCCGGCCGCCTCCAGGCGGGTGGCGATCTGCAGGATCTCCTTGTGCGCCGCCTCGACGTCGCTGAGCTTGACCGGGCCTTTGGCCTCCAGGTCGTCGCGCAGCATTTCGGCGGCGCGCTTGGACATGTTGTTGAAGAATTTCTCCTTGAGGCTGGGATTGACCCCTTTGAGAGCCAGCAGCAGGGTCTCCGAGGACACCTCCCGCAGCAGCGTCTGGATGCTGCGGTCGTCGACGTTGATGAGGTCTTCGAAGACGAACATCTGATCCTGGATCTTGGCGGCGATTTCCTCGTCCTGGCCGCGCAGATCCTCCAGGATGGTATTGGCCTGGCCGGTTTCCATGCGGTTGAGGATGTTGGCCGCCGTCTTGGGCCCCCCCACCGAGGATACCTGGATGCTATGCGAATCGCCGGCCAGCTGCTCTTCCAGCATCTCGTTGAGTTCCTTGAGCGCGGAGGGCTGCAGGCTGTCCAGGTTGGCCAGGCGCAGCACCGCCTCCGAAGCCGTGCGCTGGGGCAGGAATTGCAGCACTTCGCTGGCCTGCTCGGCGTCGATATAGGCCAGGATGAGGGCGATGACCTGCGGATGCTCCAGCTTGATGAGGTCCGCGACGGCGCGCGGTTCCATCCATTTCAGGTTCTCCAGGCCGCTCGACTCGCCCCCGTGCAGGATGCGCTCGATGAGGGAGTTGGCGCGCTCCTGGCCCAGCGCCTTGGTCAGCGCAGTGCGCACGAACTGATCCGCGCCCAATCCCAGCACGGTCTGGTGTTCCAAGCGCTGGCGAAAATCCTTCAGCACGGTATGGGCCTGATCGGCGCTCACCCGGCTCATGCGCGCCATGGTGGCGCCCAGCTTCTGCACTTCGCGGGGAGAAAGGTGCTGCATCACCGCAGCGGCCTGATCCTCCCCCAAGCTCAGGAGCAGGATGGCGCCGCGCTCCAGGCCGCCGAGGTCGTCTTCATTGGCCATCGGTCAACCATTCCTTGACCACTTGGGCGGCGCGGCGCGGGTCCTGCTTGACCAGCTCGCGCGAGGCGGCGGCATCCTCGTCCAAGGTGCGCGCCCCGGCGGCGGGCGCCGCGGCCTCGGCCTGGGGCGCGCGCGGCGCACCGGCTGCCGCAGCGGGCGCCTGGCGCACGCCGGCGGCGGGGCGCTTGGCGCCGCTGCGCTTGACCGCACGGTAGATCATGAAGCCGAGGATCAGCACCACGACATAGGGCACGGTATTTCTCAGCAGGTCGAAGAACCACTCGGCGCGCCACCATGGCGTGGCTTCGGCAGCCGCCTTCTGCGCCGCAGCCGTGAACGGCATGTTGACCACCGTGACGGTGTCGCCGCGCTGGGCGTTGAAGCCGATGGCGTCCTTGGTCAGCTGGGTGAGCTGGGCGAGCTGCTGGGCATTGAGGGCCTGCATCTTCACGGCGCCGTTCTTGCCTGGAATCGCCTGGTTGTTCACCAGCACCGCGACGGACAGGCGCTTGACCACCCCGACCGGCTGCACGGTGTGGCTGACCGTCTTGTCCAGATCGTAATTGGTGGTCTGCTGCGTGCTGCTGCTGGCCGGCGCCAGGGATTTGAGCGTGGGCGCGAGCTTGGTCAACTGTGCAGGCGTGAGCGGCGCCGACAGCGGCACCGCGCCGGAAGAGACGTTGTAGGGGGCGGACACGCCACCCGGCGGCTGGTTGCTGAGCGCCCCCGGCACGCCCGCTGCGGCGCCGGCGTTGCCTTGGCTGGTGCTGCTGTTGGACTGCTGGCTCAACATATGGTTGTTGCCGTACTGCACCGAGCTGGACTCGGTCTTGGCGAAATCGATGTCGGCCGAGACGGCCACGCGCACGCCTTCGGCGCCGACCAGCGGCGCCAGGATGGTTTCGATCTGGTGCCGGTATTGCTGCTCCACCGCGTTGCGGTAAGCGAGCTGGGAGGGCTCGCTGTTGGACGGCTGGGATTGCGCCCCGGTCAGCAGGTTGCCATCCTGATCGACGATGGTCACGTCTTTTTCATTCAAGCCCGGAATGCTAGAAGCCACCAGATGGACGATGCCCGCCACCTGCGCCGCGCTCAGCACGCGCCCCGGATAGAGCTTGAGCAGCACCGACGCCGAGGGTTTTTCCGCCTCGCTCACGAACACCGACGGCTTGGGGATGGCCAAGTGAACGGTGGCCGATTCCACCGCCGAGAGCGATTCCACCGTGTGCGCCAGCGATCCTTCCAGCGCGCGCTGGTAATTCACGCGCTCGACGAACTGGCTGGTGCCCAAGGGTTCGTGGTCCAGCAATTCGAAACCCACCCCGGCGCCCTTGGGCAAGCCGTTGGCGGCGAGCTTCATGCGCGTGTCGTAGACCTGGTTGCCGGGCACCTGGATCACCGCGCCGCCGTCGGTGATGCGATAAGGCACGTTGAGTTTTTGCAGTTGCGCGATGACCAGGCCACCGTCACGCTCGGACAGATTGGTGTAGAGCACCTGGTAGTTGGGCTGACGCAGCCACATGAGCGTGACGAGGGCCAGGGTGATGAGCCCCGCCACGCCCAGCACCAGTCCCAAGCGCTGGTTGGGGCCGAGGCTGCGGAACGCGCCCACGGGGTCGGACAACATCGCTGCGGGATTGGCGGCCATGGCTTTATCTGCTGCGGGCGGGCGTCAGGCGGAAGCGGACGAACGGGCGCAGCGGCAAGAGCATCCTGCCTGCGGCAACATCATGCCCCCTCGCCCCCGCCATCTCAGACCTGCAGGTTCATGATGTCCTGGTAGGCGCTGACCAGCTTGTTGCGCACCTGCAGCATGGTTTGAAAGGACAAGTTGGCTTTTTGCGCCGCCAGCATGACGTCACTCAGGCTCATGTTGCCGGTGCCGGCGGCGAATTGCTGCTCCATGGCCGAGGCCTGGTGCTGGCTCTGGTTCACGCCGTCGATGGCAGCCTTGAGCGCGCTGGCGAAATCCGGCGCCGGCCCGCCGCCCCCCGGCGCCGGGGGCTTGCTGCCGGCCTCCGCGGCCAGGGCGCGCATCTGCCCGATGAGGGCTTCCATTGCGTCGACTTTCATCACCTATCCACTCCTTGCTGTGCGCTCGGACTAGCCAGAGCAATAGCCATGCCAATTCATGCCCACTGGATTTCCAGCCCGGCCTCGCGCAGGCGCTGCAACTTGTGACGCAGCGTGCGCGGGCTGATGCCCAGGCGTTCGGCAGCCTGTTTCTTGGAACCCTGGCTGTCCTTGAGGGCATCGGCGATCAGGCGCCGCTCGTTTTCCGCCTGGGCGCCCTCCAGGCCGCTGTCGCCTTCGGGCTCGCCGGGCGGCAACTCCAGCCGGGCGCCGTCTTCCAGCATCAGGTCATCGATACCTATGTCCCGGCCGTCGCACAGGATCACCATGCGCTGCACGACGTTCTCCAGTTCCCGGACGTTGCCCGGCCAGCGCCACTCCAGCATGGCGCGGCGCGCGCGCGCGTCCAGTTGCGGCACGCGCCGCGACCCGTGAGCGGCGGCATAGCGTTCGAGGAACAGTTCGGTCAGCGGCAGGATGTCTTCCTTGCGCTCGCGCAGGGCGGGGATGCGGATGGGAAAGACGTTCAGGCGATAGTACAAATCCTCGCGCAGCACGCCTTGCGCCACCGCCTGGCGCAGGTCGCGGTTGCTGGTGGCGATCACGCGCAAATCCAACGCCACGCGGCGCCGGCCGCCCACGCGCTCGACTTCGCGCTCCTGCAGCACGCGCAGGAGCTTGGCCTGCAAGCCGGGCGCCATTTCCGTGACCTCGTCCAGCAGCAGGGTGCCGCCCTGCGCCTGCTCGAATTTTCCCGGACTGGCTTGGCTCGCCCCGGTAAACGCGCCCTTCTCGTGGCCGAACAGGGTCGTTTCCAGGAGCGTCTCGGGGATGGCCGCGCAATTCACCGCCACGAAGGGCCCCTGGGCGCGCGGCGATTTGGAATGGATGTAGCGCGCCATGACCTCCTTGCCCACGCCGCTTTCCCCCAGCAGCATGATGCCCACATCGGTCTGCGCCGCGCGCCGCGCCACTTGCAGCGCCGCCGCCATGGCCGGGGCGCGCGCCACCAGGCCCTCTTCGCCCTGGCGCCGCGGGACGCGCAAATGGCGTTTGACCTTGTCCAGCAGCAGGGCGGCGTCGAAAGGCTTGACCAGATAATCCACCGCGCCCAGCTGCAGCGCGGCCACGGCGTCCTGGATGGTGCCCCAGGCCGTCATCAGCAGGATGGGCAACTCGGGATATCCCTGGCGCGCCCGGCGCAGCAGCGTGTAGCCGTCCATGGGCGCCATCTTCACATCGCTCACCATGAGGTGGAAAGCTTCCCCCGCCAGCAGCTGCAGCGCCTCTGCGCCGTCGCGCGCGCGCACGGTCACGTAATCGGCCAGATCCAGCGCGTCCTGGAGCGCCTCGGCCAGCGCCTCGTCATCCTCAACCAGCAGTATTCGCGCGGCATCCGTCACGATCTTCTCCTTTTTCCCGTCCGTCCGGGCTCCTCAAAGGCCCGCTATCCAGCGCCTGGGCGCCCTGCCACAGGGGCACGCTCAGGGCAATGCAGGCGCCGGAACCCTGCGCGGGCTCGGCCCAGCAGCGCCCGCCCATGCTGTTCACGAAATCACGCACGATGGCCAGGCCCAGGCCCGTGCCCCCGCTGCGCGTGCTGTAAAACGGCGTGAACACCCGCTCGCAATCCTGGAGAGCAATTCCGGGGCCAGCATCGCTTATGCGCAGGAGCACCATCTGGCCGTCGCCGTGCGCCGACACGCCGATGGCGCTCCCGGCCGGGCTGTAGTGCAGCGCGTTGTGCAAAATGTTGCCGATCACGCTGATCCAGGCAGGACCGCCGCCGGGCAGGATGACTCCGGGCGGGAGCTCTTCTATGCGCAGGGCGACGTTTTTTTGACGCAGCAAATCATCAAATTCCTGACGCAAATCCCATAATACTTTGTCCAGCGGCACCGTGCCCGCGCCGCCCTCGCCACGCAGAAAGCGCAGCATTTCATTGATGGAGCGCTCCAGGCTGCGCAGCCGTTCGATGCCACGATCGCGCAGGCGGCCGAAGCGCGCGGGTTCCGTCTGGGGCGTGAGCTGGGAGATGGACAAAAGCGCCGTGGCCAGCGGAGTGCGCAACTGATGGGCCAGCCCGGCCATGGTCTCGCCCAGGGCCGCCAGGCGCTCGCGGCGCTGGAAGGCCTCCTCGCGCTGGCGCGCCTCGGTGACGTCCTGCATCAGCAGCAACCGCCCCTGCCCGTCTGGCAGCGGGTTGACCGACAGCGTGAGGCGCAGCTCGGCGCCCGCGCCGCGCCGCAGGCGCCAGTCGCTGCCGGCGCCGGAGAGCGATTCCTCCGCCACCGCGGCCCAGGATCTGCCTACAGCCTCGGATCCGAACAGACGCGCGGCTTCCGGGTTCATGTCCTGGATCACCCCCTGCGGATCCAGGCTCACCACTGCGCCGGGCAGGGCCTGCAACAGCAGGGCCAGGCGCCGGTGCAGGCGCTCCTTTTCCAGCAGTTCGTCGCGCAGCTTGGCGTTGGCGCGGGCCAGTTCGTCGTTGAGGCATGCGACCTCCACCTGCAGGGTGGCGTAAGCCTCGGAGAGCGTGCGGGAAGTTTCGTTGAAGACGGCGAAGGCCTGCGCCAGGCGCGCGGCCTCGGCGCCATCGGCTTCAGGCTTCATGGGGCGCACCGGGAGCGCGCATGACGCCAATGCCCAACTTGCGGATCTTCTCCACCAGGGTCGTCCGCCGCAGCCCCAGCCGGGCGGCAGCATGCGCGATCACGTAATCGTGGGCGGCCAGCGCCTGTTCGATGAGCGAGCGTTCGATGCCTTCGAGATAGGCCTTGAGGTCTATGCCCTCGGGCGGCAGCGCCGGGCCGGGGTCGGCCACCAGGCGCATGAGTTCATGCAGCCCTTCGTCGGGCTCTGCCGGCGCCGGCACGGCGGACAGGCCGCTGCGCATCTTGGCCGGCAAGTCATCCAGGGCCACGCTGCCGCCGCCGTGCAGGATGACCAGGCGCTCGATCAGATTCTGCAGCTCGCGCACGTTGCCGGGCCAGGCGTATTCCAGCAGCGCGCGACGCACCTCGGGATCGAGCCGTATGCTGCCCATGCCGGCGTCGCCAAGGCGCTTCAGGGTATGCTCGGCCAGCAGCAGGATGTCCTCGCCGCGCTCGCGCAGGGGCGGCACGCAGATGGGAAAAACATTGAGCCGGTAGTAAAGGTCTTCGCGGAAGCCGCCCGATTCGACTTGCCGCTCCAGATCGCGGTGCGTGGCAGCGACGATGCGCGCCTCGGCGCGCACGGCGCTGCAGCTGCCCACCCGCTCGAAGCTGCGCTCCTGCAGCACGCGCAGCAGCTTGATTTGCAGCGCGGGGCTCATTTCGGCGATTTCGTCCAGGAACAAGGTGCCCCTGCCGGCCAGCTCGAAGCGCCCCTTGCGCGCTGCGGTCGCGCCGGTGAAGGCGCCGCGCTCATGCCCGAACAGCTCGCTTTCCATGAGCTCGCCGGGAATGGCGCCGCAGTTGATGGCCACATAAGGCTGGCCGCCGCGTTGCGACCAGGCATGCAGGGTGCGCGCCACCAGTTCCTTGCCGGTACCCGACTCGCCCAGGACCAGCACCGTGCTGTCGGTCGCCGCGACGCGGGCGATCATGCTGCGCAGATCGCGCATGGCCGCGCTGTCTCCGAGCAGCGGACATTCGGCTTCGTTGTTTTTCTCCGCCATGGAACGATTGTATTTTTGCCCGCCGAGGCTGTCCATCGCGCCGGCCGGCGCGGGATCCAGAGCTGCGGCTGCCCGGGGCATGTCAACGGCCTCCATTCCTGCGCAGAAACCCCCGGACACCCAGCGCCTGCTCGATCCGATCGCGCGCGCGCGCCGCTTCGTGCCCATCGCGGTAAGGCCCCGCCAGCACCAGCGTGAGCCCGTGCGCATCGACGGTGCAGGTCGGGAAGCTATGCTCCCGCCCCTGTGCCACGAGATCGCGGACATGCGCCGTGCCGCGCAGTGCGCCCAATTGGACGTACCAGCCGGCGGCCGGACAGGTGTGCGCCTGCGGCGGCACGACCGGCTCGGCAGAGGCCTCAGGCGCGGCCGCGCTCATCGCCGGAACAACGGCAGGCGCGGCCGGGATGGCGGACGGGTGAGCTGCCGGCCGGGGCACAACCGCAGCCACGGGCGGGCGAGCCGGCAGCCGGCCGGCGGATGCCGCGGCCGGATCAGGCTGCGGGGCCGCCGAAAGCGCGGAAGCCGCCAGACCCGACGCCACCGCCAGGCACGCCATGATCGAGAAATTGATGGCGTCGACGCGCCGCTCCAGGCGTTCGGCCGCGCGCACGCCCGGCATGATCAGCCGCGCTCCTGCGGGCTGCCAGACATCAAGGGCGTGTTGCCCAGGTGCGTAGGATGCTGCGGCGCAACCACCACGATGGCCACGCGCCGGTTCTTCGCCTGCCCTTGCGAACTGTCATTGGAGGCGATGGGATGGTACTGGCCATATCCGGCCGCCACGAGCTGATCCGGGGCGACGCCCTGGTCTATGAATATTTCCACCACGGTGACGGCACGCAGCGCGGAGAGCGCCCAGTTGGACTGGAATTGCGCCGTGTGGATGGGAACGTTGTCGGTAAAACCGTTGACTTGGATCTGGTAAGGAATCTTGCGTATGACTTGCGCCACACGGGTCAGCACGCCGTCCGCACCGAGCGCGAGGCTGGCCTGTCCGGAGGCGAAAAGCACTTTGGCGTTGATTTCGATCACCACGCCCAGGGGCGTGAGATTGATGTTGACGTCGCCCTTGTCGATCAGGGGCTTGAGCAGCGTCTTGATCTGCTGGGCGATCTTTTCCAGCGCCTGCGACGCATCCTTGGGCTCGGGCGTGCGGCGCTGCACGATGCTCACATGGGGCACGGGCTGCAGCGAGGTAGGCTGCGGCAGCGGAGGGAGCCGCACTGCCGAGGCGACGCTGTTGAACGGCTCGCCCTGCTGGACGGGCGCCGGCATCTTGGGCTGGCCGGTGAAGGCGGCGAACAGGGTATCGGAAAGGACTTTGTATTTGCCTTCGTTGATCGAGGAAATCGAATACATCACCACGAAAAAGGCAAACAGCAGAGTGATGAAGTCGGCATAGGAAACCAGCCAGCGCTCATGGTTTTCGTGCTCTTCGTGGACGGGTTTGCGCGCCATTGCAATAACTTGTTGTCCGTTCGGGTTGGCGGGGGAGCCCCCCTTTACCCATTAACGGCAGGCGCGCCGGGAATTTAAGGGTTGGCGCGCTGGCGCGCCACGCCGCGGCGGTGGTGGCGGAAAATGAGCCGCTCCAGATCACGTTGCACCGCCGGTTCCAGACCCCTGAATTCGAGGGTGCGGCAATAGCTGCGATTCTGCAGCGCGTGCTCTTCCGCCACGACGCCCGGCAAGATGAGCGGCATGACCACGCGCTGGCGCAGATAAACGCGCATCCAGAAATGGCCTCCCACACCCAGCGCCTCGCCGCTGACCCAGCGCAGCGCACGGGCGGTGAGTATGCAGGGAAACGGCGGCGGCACCTTGCCCATCCCGCGCAGCGCGGTGCTGGCCATGAGCAGCAGCAAATCGACCCGGCGCTCCAGCGACTGGATGCCGCTGTCCCGCGCGTGCTCCGTTTCGGCGGCGCCGGCCGCCTCGTCCATGGCCAGCAGGGCGCGCAGCAGCACCTGATTGTCGGCCATGACATCGGCGAGCGCCGCAGGATCTTCCGGAGGAGACCCCCAGGCCAGGGGCAACTGGCCTTCCAGCCTGACGGCGTCGCCGCCGGCCAGATCATTTAGTTCCTGGTAAGCGATCATTCGGGCTCCCCATCTCCAACTGGGCGCGGCTCGGAGCCGCGCTTTAGCCCCAATAATATAGGAATTGCGCCGAAGGATTTGGGAGTTCAATTTCCCGAGGAGCGCCGCCCCGTCCGCGGAAATCGGCTCTCCCTTGGGCCGCGCCGCTACTCGCCGGCGGCCAGCCAGGCGCTTTTCAGGCCGCTCACCGCTGCGCGGCACTGCGCCAAGGCGTCGAGATCGTTGAAGATGTTGGCCTGTGCCAGTTGCGCGAGCAGCGCGGCGTACACCTGCTCCAGCTTGGCGCTCAGGCTGCCGGCCCGGCTTGCGGCGTCGGCGGGGAGGATGGCCAGCAAATGCTCGACGATGCGATAGGCGCTGTCCAGCGGAGCCACCTTCTTGGCATTGTCGCCGACCTGGATGGCTCCTTCCGCGCGCCGCAGATATTCGAGGATGCCCTCCAGCCCCTGCAGGTAGAGCTGCTCCCCCGACACGCCCTGGTGTTCGACTTGGCGATAAGCGCGCAATGCTTGCTGAGCGGTGTACATGGACGGTCCTAACCCGAAGTGGTCGGCGAATTCGACGAGGTGGTGGCGAAGAAGGCGTTGAGGTAATTGCCCACGGATTGCAGCTGCGCGAGCTGCGCCTGCATGGCCTGGAACTGCTGCGTCAGCAGGGCCGTCTGGGCCTGCGCCGACTGCTGCAACTGGGTGATCTGGCTATTGATGCCGTTGATGGTCTGGTTCAGGCCGTCCGCCGCCGCGGCGATGAAGCCGGTCTGGCTGTTGAGGGCGGAGGACAGGATGCCGGTCATCTGCTGGTACAGCCCCTGGCTGACCGTCACCGCCCCCAGATTGCCGGTGGTCTGCCCGGTGATCGTCAACTGCAGGCCCAGGGCATTGCCCGGCCCGGTGACGGTCATCTGCTGGCCGGAGCCGCTGGTGGCCTGGCCGTTGACCGTGCCGACCACGTCGGTGCCCGTGCCCGTCAGCGCGGTCGTGCCTATGCCCGTGCTGCCGCTGCCGGCCGCCACGTTGGAGACCACGCTGAAGCTCTGCGCGCTGCCGTAGCCGCTGGTCTGCAATTCCAGGCTGCCGCTGCTATCGAGCGCCGAAATGCCGCTCAAACCCTGCTGTACCAAAGCGCTGTTGATGGTCGAGACGATGGCGCTGAGGGTGCTGCCGGAAGTCAGATTGACGGCCACGCTGGTGCTGCCCGAGGTGATGGTCAGCGTCTCGTTGCTGGTAATTCCGCCGCTGGCGACGGGATTGGAGGCTGTGACGCTGGCCTGGGTCGAGGCGCTGGTGACGTTGACGGCATAAGTGCCCGCCTGGGTGGCGCTGCCGGCCGCCACATATTGCACGTTGCTGTTGGTGGTCGTGCCCACCTGGCCGAACAGGCCAGCCACCGCGTTGTAATTGCTCGACAGGGCCTGGTTGAGCGTGCCGGTGTCGAGCACCAGCGTGCCGTCCTTATTGAGATTGACGCCCACGCCGCCCAGCGAGGCATAGGGGCTGTTCGGCACCGTGCCTATGCCCTGGCCGCTGATCAAATTGAGCAGCTGGGTGCGCAGCGACGTCAGCGCGGCGTTGCCGATGAGCGGCCCGCTCTGCCCGGAGGGCCCGCCATAGGCGCTCAGCTGGTTCATGGTGCCCATGGCGCTGTTGAAAGCGCTCACGAAACCTTGCACGGCGGTCACGAAAGCGCTGCTGTCGGTGCCCACGGTCAGCGTCGTCGAGCCCGAGGCGGCAAGCAGGTTCAGGCTCACGCCCGGTATCGCCCCGCTCACGCTGTTGGTGGCGCTGCTGATGTTGAGGCCGTTGACCGTGAAAGAGGCGTTTTGCGCCGCCTGCGCCAGCGTCATGCCGCCGCTGGCGCCGCTGCTGTAGCTCAGACTGGACAGCGATCCGGTGGCGCCGCTGGCGCTGACGGTGAAGGCGCTGCCCGAGCCGGTGTTGTTTCCCGTGACCGTCAAGCGATAGCCCGCGCCGTCATAGATGACCGCGGCATTGACGCCCGCATTGGCGCTGTTGATCGCGGCGGCAATGCCGTTCAGGGTATTGTTGCTGCTGTCTATGGTGACGTTGGCCACCGCCCCGCTGCCGACCTGGATCTGCAAGGTGCCGGTGCCGACCGCCGTATTCCCGGCCGAGCTGAAATCCTGCGAATAAACGCTCTGCGCCTGCGCCAGCACGATGTTGCTGAGGCTGTAAGTGCCCAGCGGCGCATTGGCCTGCACGGTAGCGGACGCGGCGCTGGAATTGCTGAGTGTGACGGAGCGGTTGTTCAGGCTGCCGATGTTCTGCAGGCCGGCGAGCGCCGACTGCAGGCTGGACAGGCTGCCTTGCAGCTGGCCCCAGGCGCTCAAGGTGGTCTGGTAGGACTGCCCCTGGGACTGCAATAAAGTAATGGGCTGCTGATAGGCGGCGCTGATGGTCGAGATCAACTGATTGATGTTGACCCCGCTCACCAGCCCTGACAATGATACCGACATCGCGCCCCCGTAATCCTGCGAAACTAAGCCTTGCCGCTCAACAGGCTGCCGGGCGTGAGCCCTTCAGCATTTTTGGCTGCCTGCAAAGCCTGATCGGCAGGAATGTAATATTGATAGAACACTTGCTGCGTGTCCTTGTCCATCAACTCCACCAAGACTTGGCCCGGGTGGTCGCCGTTGGGATTCAACCCGGCACGCAGGGTGATGGAAGACGAGTTTTGCGCCACCTGATCCTGCAAATGCTTGAGCGCTCGCGCCAGATCCAGGGGCTGTGCGCCGGCGGCGCCCTGAGCCTGCGCCGCCGAGCGGGCAGACGTTGGCGCATTGGCCCCAGGCTGCGGCTGCCCTTGTGGGGCAGCCTGCTGGGCCATCGAGGCGACAGCGGGATTGATTTCCATGGTTCACCCCCTCTGGCGCCCCCCGGACCGCTCCGGGAGGCCTGCCCTCGGATTACGGCAGCAGCTTGAGGTAGCTCTGCTGCAGGGCGTTGGCTTGCGCCAAGGTGGAGATGCCGGCCTGCTGCAGAATCTGGTACTTGGTCAGCTGCGAGGTCGCCTGGGCGATGTTCGCGTCCTGCACCACAGAGCGCGCGGACTGCAAGTTGGTCGCCGTGGTCTGCAGATTCTGCACCGACGCCTGCACCCGGTTCTGGATCGCGCCCAAGGCACCTCCCTGCTGGTTCAGCGCGTTGATGGCATTGTCGATGATCGCGATGGCCTGATTGGCGCCCTGCACCGTGGACACGTTGACCGTCGACGCGGCATTGAGCGAGCTGATGTTGGCCAGCCCGATGTTGGTGCCGCCGCTCAGAGAGTAGCCCTGCGTCGATTGCAGCTGGACGAAGCCTTGCACCAGCGCCGTGCCCGCCGCGCTGGTGATCGCCGCGGCAGTGCCGGCCTGCAACGTCCCGCTGCCGCCGAAGCCGGAGATCAGGATGTTGTGGCCCTGATTCTGCGTCAGCACCAGCTGGTTGCTGGAATTGACGCTGGCCGCCACGCCGGTCTGCGCCGTGCTGTTGTTGATCGCCGCGACCAATCCGCTCAACCCGGTGGGATCGACGCTGGTGACGTTGGCCGAGATGTTGACCGTGTTGGTCGGGCTGCCCGAGGTGCCGTTGGAGATGGAGAAGGAGAACGAGCCGCTCGTCACGGCAAACGCGACGCTGGTGTTGGCCGTCGCGCTTACCCCGGTCTGCTGCGTGATGGCGTTGAACGACGCAGCGACGTTGGCCGCCGACTCGCTCGCCGTCACCGCCACGCCGCTGGCGCCGGCGGAGCCGGATACGTTCACCGTGCCGGCCGTGAAATTGCCCGCGCCGCTGCTGATGGTGTAGGCCGAGCCGTAGCCGTTGGCGGTGACCGAACCGCTGCCGGCGGCGTAGACACTGCCGCTGGTCGCGACGGTGTTGACGCCGATGGCGTTGCCCTGCGCGTTGGAGACGGAGACGTTGATCACCTGGTTGGCGTTGGCGCCGACCTGGAACTGCTGGCCGGAGAAAGTGCCGTCCAGGATGTTCTGGCCGTTGAACTGGGTCTGGGTGGCGATGGTCTGCACCTGCGCCAGCAACTGCGACACCACGCCCTGCAAAGAAGCGCGGTCGGCCGAGGTGTTGGAGCCGTTGGCCGCCTGCACGGCGATGGTGCGAATCTGCTGCAGCAGGTTGGTTTCGTTCTGCAGCGCGCCCGTGGCGGTCTGCACCAGGGATACCGCCTGGTTGCCGTTGGATACGGCTTGATTCAGGCCATTGATCTGCGTGGTGAAGCGCTGGGCAATGGCATAGCCGGCCGGGTTGTCCGCCGGGCTGTTGATCGCCTTGCCCGTGGAAAGCTGCTGGATGTAGGTGGAAAGATTGTTGGAAGTATTGTTGAGCGCGTTGAGCGTGCTCAGGGAGTTGATGTTGGTGTTGATGATCCCTGTAATTGCCATGGTAAAGCTCCTTTCATAAGCCTGATTCGGCATCCTTGCCGTCTTGCCGGCCTTAGGCCTGCAACTGGCTTATCGTCACGCTCCCTGAAAACTTTAGCGCGCGCGTTCGGCAGCGGCGCTGCGCGTCGCTGCGGCCTCCTTGTGCAAAGCCAGCAAGCGCTGACGCAGCCCGCCGATTTCCGCAACGAGTTCGTCGGCACGCCGGGCAACGGCCGCGGGCGCCTGGGTCTCCGCTCCGCCCTGGGGACAAAGCCGGCCGCAGAACGCCGCCATGGTCTGGGCGGCCTGGGCCTGGCGCGCCAGGCCCTCGCGCAGGCTCGCCAGGGCCGGCCGCGCATGCGCCCGCGGCGGCGGCGCCGGCTCTCCGTCGACCGCAGGCGGCGCGGCCGGCAGCGCCAGGCCGGCTTGCGCGATGTCGCGCGCCAGATCTATGCCCTCGGCGCACAGGGGATCGAGCTGTTCGCCCAGAACGGCGAGCTGGGCGGGTTCGGCTTGGCCGTGCAGCAGGGCTAGGCGCAGGTTCAGGCACAGCAGCAGCAGTTGCTCGACTTTTTCCCCCGCCGCTTGCAGCGCCGGGGCCAGGTCTTCCGCCTGCGCATGGCCGTGCCTGCGTTCGGGCAGCTCCCCTTCCAGGGCATCCTGGATTTCCCGCACCCGGTCGCTGCCCGCCTGCAGGCCGGCGGCGAGCCCCTGCAGGCCGCGCAACAATTTGTCTAGATGCGCGGCCCCCTCAGGCTGCGAATTGGTCGGCGCCGCGGCGCACGCCTCGGCCAATTGCCCGGCCAGCGCCTCCAGCTCTGCGGCCGCTTGTTCCGCCTCCGCCAATTTGCGCAAGGCGGCTGCGCGCACGCCGGTGCTGCGGCGCTCCAGTTCGTCCAGATCGCCCGCCAGCGCGCGCCAGCCGCGCCCGGTAGGCAAGGCCGGCGCCGCGCCGGTCGCCACGGCCCTTACCCGAGCGCGCAGGGCGGCCAGCTGGCGCCGCCAGCCCCAGGCCAGATAGCCGGCCGCCAGCCCCAGCAGCGCGACCCCGCCCAGGGTGAACAGCGCCAGATTGCGCTCCACGGTTGCCTGCAGCCGCGCGCTGCGCCCGGCTTGCGCCAACCCCTGCCGCCCCAGGCGGGCGGCGTAGCGGCCCAGGGCCCGCTGCAGGCGCGCCAACTGCGGCGTCGATGCGGCGGCGAGCGCTGCACCGCCGGCCAACGGGCGGCTCAAACCCAGCAGCGCAGCCAGCGCTTGCCGGTCGGCCGCCGTAAAAGGCGGCACCGCCGCCTGACTGTAGAGGCCTTGCAGGACGCCGTCGGCAAACTGCATGCGGCTGCCGGCAACGGCCGCCGTGCTGCCGTCCGTCCCGGATGCGGCCTGGCGCGCCAGCTGGCGCGCCGCGGCGACCTCGTTCTGCACCACCTGCAATTGCAGGGTCATCTGGCTCAGGCGGGCGCGCGCGTCCAAGCTCACACCCATGCCCTGCAACTGCCCGTAGGCCCAAACCGCCCCGCCGGCCAGCAAGGCGGCGGCGATCAGCGCCAGGATCAGCAACGCGAGACCGGGGGTTGGTTTCACGATGTTCAGCCCTCCGACGCTCTTTGCGCCGCAGCCAGCAGCGCGGCGGGTTCCAGGATGGGATCGACGTCGTCGCCTTGACGCAGCAGCCCGGCGACGGCATTCCATGGCGGCGGCAGCGCGGCCTGCAAAGGCAGCACCGCAGAAGGCGGCAAGCGCCGCAGGCTCAGCACAGCGTCCACGCGCAAGCCCAGTGCATCGCCACCCTGCGCCCAGATCACCAGGCGCTCCTGCCGGGCCTCGCGCGCGCCGCCCTGCGCCAGCCAGAGCGCCGCATCCAGCACCGTGACCGGACGCCCCTGCCAGGCGATCATGCCCATGCAGGGCGGGCGGGCGCCAGGCACCGGGGCCAGCGGCGGCAGGCGCATCACCTGACGTACGGCGCCCGCGGCCAAGACCCAGCGCTGCTCCCCCAGGAGGAACGCCAACCAGTCCGTCGCGGCCGAGTTCATCTTAAAATCCTCACCACAGAGACACAGAAGCGCAGAGAAATGCAAGACATCAACAGCATGTCAGCACTTGACCGTTCGCCCGACGGGTGACCGGCCGCTGCGACGCAAGTCTTTGTCTTTTCCTCCGTGTCTCTGTGGCTCTGTGGTCCAAAAACGGTTTTCGGGCTCACGCTACATTCTCCGGCGCGGCGATGGCTTCCGGCCGCAACATCAGCACCACCTCGCCTTGCGCGCTCACCGCCGCACCGCCCAATTCGGCCGGGTGGAGGGCGGCGGGGAGCAATGGCTGGATGCTGAGGCTTTCCGTGCCGTAGACCCTGTCGGCCCAGAGCCCGATACGGCCCCGCCCGCTTTCCACCAGCACAATGCGGGCATCTGCCGGGCGTTCGCCCAGCCCCCAACGTCCGCGCACGTCCAATACCGCCAGCGCCGAACCATTGACGGCCGCCAAGGCGCCGTCGGCCGACAGCCGCCTGACGTCGCGCGTGGGTTCGACGAAGCCGAGAACGTTGGCCGCCGGCAGCCCGACCAGGGCAGGCCCTATGCCGAGTTTGAGCACGGCCATCGTCTGCGCCGCGGGCGCGGCCTGCGGCGCCGGCCCGGCGACAGGCGCCGCAGGCTCGGGTGCACGCTCCGCCGGTAGCGCCTCTGCGATCCGAAGCTCGGATGGCGCTGCGGGCGGCGCGGGGCCGGCCGCGAGATATATGCGCTCGATCTGTTCGCGGAAGGCACGCCATTCGCGCATCCATTCCTGAAACATTTCGGCGGCCGGCGCCGCCGCGGCCGACGGCTCCCTCGGGGCGAAGTCAGGCATGGGCTGTTCCGGCGGCGGCTCCGGCGCCTGCGCCTCATTCTCGGCGGCAGCCGGAGCAACGCTCTCGCCGCTCGTGCCGCCGACCCCGACTTGCGCCGCCGCAGCGGGCGCGGCCGCCCCCACCTCTGGTGCGTCCAGCGCCGCCAGATGCAGGTCGATCTCCCCGGCAGCGAGCGACAAGCTCTCCAATACGGCTTCCGGCAACGCGCCGCCGGCCCTGGCCAAGCGGCTCTCCTGCTGCCGACAAAGCCCGGCCAGAGGAAGGATTTCCAGGAATTCGGCGCCTATGCGGATGCCGCGCACGGCCTCCAGAGCGGCATCCGCAGACGCGGCAGCCGGGGACGCGAGCGCTTGCCGATATTCTTCCAGATAGCGCTGCGCGTCGGCCAGAAATGCCTGCAGCAGGGAGCGATTGCCGGAAAGCCGAGTCATGCCCGATGCGCGCGGGAAGGTGTTCCGCGCTGGACAAGAAACAAACGCCGGCGGCGGCCCATCATTTGCCTGTCAGGCCGGCCGTTCGGACCGTGGGGCAGCGGCGGCAAGATAGACGCGGTTGCGCCCCTCCGCCTTGGCCCGATAAAGCGCGCCGTCGGCGAACTCCAAGGTTTGCGTGGGCGCCGCCGCGGCGGTCAGTTCGGCGACTCCGGCGGAGAAGCTTATGCGCAGCGGCTTGCCCGCAGCCGTCGCGAAGGCGGCGCGGCCGGCCGCCTCCCGTATGCGGTCGACCAGGCGCTGGGCCGCGGCCGCCTGCACGCCCGGCAGGCACAGTACGAACTCCTCGCCACCGTAGCGGAAAATACCGTCATAAGAACGCAGATTCGCGCGCAGCAGCACGGCAAAGCGCGCCAGCACCTGGTCGCCGCTCATGTGGCCATGACGATCGTTGATGTCCTTGAAGCGATCGATGTCCAGCAAGGCCACCGCGCAGGGGCGGCCTTCGCGCTGCATGCGCGACCATTCCTGCTGCAGGCAGTCGTCCAGCGCGCGCCGCCCGCCCAGGCCCGTGAGGGGATCCAACGCGGCCATGAGCGCCGCACGCTCCGCTTCCAAGGCGCTGAAGAGCGAGAGGATCTCCAGGGACGCATCCAGCAGGCGGGCGCGCAACTCCCCGGGCGCCGCCCCCGACCAGCGCCCGTTGCCGGCCAAGGCATCCAGGCGCGCAAGTTGATAGGCGAGTTCGCCATACGGCGGACGCGATTCGATATCGACGGCGCCGAAGCGGCTGCCGGCCAATTCGGCCTCGATGGCCACGCGCGGGAAACTCAAGCCCTCGGCGCCCCTGGCTCCCTCGCTCGCCAGGCGCAGCGCGTTGCGCAGCCAGTCCTCGAACGCAATGCGCGCGCGGCGCAAGGTATCTCCTGCCGCGGGACGGGACGAGTCCGCTCGGCGCACGGTTTGACCCTCCGCCGGTCGGGTTGCCCTGGCGCCTTTCGGCTTCTCGGCCAGCGGCAGCACTATTGCCATCGACATGCCGGTCTCCTCGAAAAAAGTCACTGGCCAATCCCCAAGCAAAGCTGATGCCAGTCGCAAGCTTCAAAAATATTATTTATTTATCAATACATTGAATGATTCTCCTGCGGCAATCGCGAGGACGGGCCTGCCGTCGGCCGAGAAGCGTCAATATTTTGGCTCATGCAGCCTCCTCATCAATTGAACGGGACGACGACTTCGCCGGCAGCGTCCACCAAGCCGCGCACCACCTTGCCCGACTGGACGTTGCGCACCAGGATGTCTTGTCCCGTGCGGCCGTTTTCCATGGCGGAGCCCAGGGCCGTTAGGCGCACGCCCTGGCCCTCGGCCACCAGGGTCACGGCTTGGCCGTAACGGATGACTTCCGGCTGCAGCAGCATGTTTTCCAGGATGGGTTGGCCGGCGGCGACGTTGTAGCGCAATACTTTGCCGACGATGCTCTCGGCGGACGGCACCGCATTCGCGGCCAACTGCGCGGTGTTGCGCCGGATCGATGCGAGGTCGGCGGCCGTCAGCGTCCGGCCGGCCTCCAACGCACGCGCGGCCACCACCACGCGCTGTTCCATGATCACCCGCGCCGGCAGATACACGGTCCAGGCCTGCGGCGCGGCGCAGCGCACCATAATCGTCATGCTGCCGAATGGATTGGCCTCGCCGAAAAACCCCGGCCGCATATCGGCGCAGCGCGGGAAACGAATTTCCTCCGCCGGGGCCTGCACCTCGATGCGTGCCGCTTGTGCTGCCAGCGGCTCGTGCACGCGGATGTAAGCCTCGGCCACTGCGCGTATGCGCGCGGGTGATTCCCAGAGCTGCGGGCCGGCCCAGGCCGGCGGCCCAAGCAGCGCCGCCATCCCGAACCAGCCCAGCGCAGCCGCCAGCCTGCGCCGCGGTTGGGGCTCTGCGCCAGATTTCCTTGCTGCCATGAATACTCCTGTCTGGATGCTGCGGGCGCTGCATGCAATAGACGTGCCTTGTGTCGGACCGGCACATTGGCGCGCCGACGCCGCACGCAGCCCGCGCGCGCTTGCCGCAGGCGGCAAGACGTTGCCGCCCGCGCGGGCGACGGCTTTGCGCATTCGGCAGGGCTGCCCGCATCAAGACTGCACTTCGGGCGCCGTCGACATCTGGCACAGCTTCTGCTTCGAGTTGGGCAGACATAAACCGGAGGTCGGAATGGCCAATGCCCTGGACAGCTACCTTGCGCCCCTGCAGCGCGCCATGGATCTGCATGCCTATCGCCAGCAGCTCCTGGCCGCCAACATCGCCAATGCCGACACGCCCAACTATCACGCCGTCGATCTCGATTTCGCCCAAGCCTATAAAGCAGCCCTGGATGGCGCCGCCGGAAAACCGACGCTGGTCCGCAACGACCCGCGCCAACTGGCCGCCGCGGGCAGCGCCACAGGGCTGGCCGCCTATGTGGCCTATCAGGCCGGCAATCAGGTGGGGCTGAACGGCAACAATGTGAACATGGACCGGGAGCAATCCGCCTTCCTCAAGAACAGCGTGCACTACGAAGCGGACCTGGCCTTTCTCACCGGCAAGATCAAGACCATGCTGTCGGCCATCACCGGTAATTGAAACAGGAGTACGCGATGTCCCTCTTCTCCGCTCTGGACGTAGCCGGTTCGGCGCTCAACGCGCAAAGCTACCGGCTCAACGTGGTCGCCAGCAATCTGGCCAACGCCAATTCCGCCGTCGGCTCCGACGGCCAGCCCTATCAGGCGCGTGAAGTGGTCTTTGCCGCGCAGCCCCTGCAAGGCCCCGGGGCGCCGGTGGGCGTCAACGGCGTGCGCGTGGCCGCGGTGGTGCAAAGCGATGCGCCCGCCAAAAAAGTCTACGAGCCGGGCAATCCGCTGGCCGACAAGGAAGGTTACGTGACGATGCCCAACGTCAATCCGGTGGATGAAATGGTGAACATGATCTCCGCTTCGCGCGCCTATCAGGCCAACGTCAACGTCATGAACACCACCAAGAACCTGCTGCTCAAGACCCTTACCCTGGGTCAATAAGCCGAGGAATATCACATGAGCACATCGCCTGTTTCCGCCAATGCCTTCCTGGCCTCCCTGCAAGGCAGCACCGCTTCGTCGAGCAGTTCGGGGGCCAGCGGCCTGGCCGGCATCGGCAGCGTGGACACTTTCTACAAGCTGCTGGTGACCCAGTTGACCAACCAGGACCCGCTCAACCCCCTGAGCAACCAGGATCTGTCCGCGCAGATGGCGCAGTTCAGCATCGCCTCGGGCGTGCAGCAGATGCAGTCCTCCATGAGTTCCATGCTGCAGCAACTGGCACAGACCCAGGGGCTGCAAGCCGCCTCGCTGGTGGGCAAGAGCGTCGCCCTCGCCGGCCACCAGCTCACCCTCAACAACGGCGCGGCAAGCGGCGGCTTCACGCTCGCGGCGCCTGCGCAGGATGTGCAGGTGCTGGTGCAGGACGGCTCGGGCCAGGCCGTGGCGAGCATGGATCTCGGGTCCATGAATGCCGGCACGCAGACCTTTTCCTGGAACGGCCGGGATGTGCAGGGCCAGACGCTGCCGCCGGGCACATATCAGTTTTCCGTGCAGGCCGTCGATGGCAGCGGCCAGCCGGTCGCTGCCATTCCTTTCAGTATCGGCCAGGTAAGCGCCGTCAATCTGGGCAGCGGCGGCCCCAGCCTGCAAATTCAAGGCAATCCTGCCAGCGTGCCGCTGAGCGCCGTTCAAGCCCTGATCTAACGAGGAAACCATGGCTACTTTCGACACCGCCCTGAGCGGCCTGCAAGCCGCTTCCACCAGCCTCCAGGTGCTGGGCAACAACATCTCCAACGCCAATACCGTGGGCTTCAAGAGCTCGAACGCCCAGTTCGCCGACGCCTATGCTTCGGCGCTGGCCAATACCGCGACGACCACCGGCCAGATCGGCATCGGCACGCAGGTGCAGCAGATCGCCCAGCAGTTCACCCAGGGCAATATCCAGACCACCAGCAACCCCTTGGATGTCGCCATCAACGGCAACGGCTTCTACAAGCTCGACTACAACGGCTCCATGGTCTATAGCCGCAACGGCCAGTTCAACATCGACGCCAACGGCTATGTGGTGGACGGCGCCGGCGGGCAGGTGCAGGGCACGCTCGCTTCCAACGGCGTGCTGACCGGCGCCCAGGGACCGCTGCAGATCAGCCAGGCCAGCCTGCCGCCCCAGGCCACTTCCGGCCTCGGCCTGAGCCTGAATCTGTCCTCCGCCAGCACGCCCATCAGCGGTGCGTTCAACATCAACAACGCCACCTCCTACAACTATTCCACCAGCACCACCGTCTACGACAGCCTGGGCTCGCCCCACCTGCTGACCACTTACTACCAGCTCGCCAGCGGCGCGCCCGGCAGTCCGGAAACCTGGAACGTCTATTTTTCCGCCAACGGCACCACGGGTTCGGGCGGCATCACTTCCGGCAGCCTGGTCACCCTCAATTTCACGTCGACCGGCACCATCAGCGGCTCCGCCGCAGGCGCCACCTCCAGCCTGGTGTGGGCCGACGGCGCCGCGGCCAGCACCATCAACGTCAATTACGCCGGATCCACCAACTACGACGCACCCTCGGCCGTGACCAGCGCAAACAACAACGGCTACGGCCCCGGCCAGCTGAGCAATCTGTCCATCGACCCCAGCGGCATCATCTTCGGGCGCTACAGCAACGGCCAGTCGCAGATCCTGGGCCAGATCACGCTCACCAGCTTCCCGGACAATCAGGGCCTGCAGCGCATCGGCAACAACTATTTCGTCGAGACCTATAAGTCGGGCCCCGCCCTCACGGGCTCGCCGGGCAGCTCCAACCTGGGCGTACTGCAATCCGGCGCCGTCGAGCAATCCAACGTCGACCTGTCCTCGCAGCTGGTCAATCTGATCGTCGCGCAGCAGGCCTACCAGGCCAACGCGCAGACCATCAAGACCCAGAACCAGGTCGTGCAGACCCTGCTCACCCTGTAAGGCAGCGGCATGGACACCTTATGGATTGCGGCCACCGGCGCCCGCGCCATCCTTCACCGCCAGGCGGTCACGGCCAACAACCTTGCCAACGTCAACACCACCGGCTACCGTGCGGAGGAGGCCAATTTCCGCGCCCTGCCGGTATACGGCGAGCCCCTGCCCAGCAACGTCTACACGATCGGCCAGGGCGACTCGGCCGACCTGCGCGAAGGCCCCATCGTCCATACCGGACGCAGCCTGGACGTCGCCATCCAGGGCCCGGGCTGGATCGCCGTGCAAGGCGCCGACGGCAAGCCCGCTTATACGCGCAACGGCGATCTGGTGGTCAACGGCGCGGGCATACTCACCACGGCCGACGGCCATCCCGTGCTGGGCAGCGGCGGCACGCCCATCTCCCTGCCCCAGCTCGAATCCGTGATGATAGGCGCCGACGGCACCATTTCCGGCGTGCCGGCCGGCAGCCTGCCCAACGCGCTGGTGGCCGTCAACCGCATCATGCTGGTCAACCCGCCGCCCCAGGATTTGCGGCGCGGAGCGGACGGCCTGTTCCGCAGCACCGCGGGCACCCCGGCGCCGGACGGCAACGTCCGGCTGGCGAGCGGCGCGCTGGAAGGCAGCAACGTCAATCCCGTGTCGGCCATGATCCGCATGCTGGAGGACTCGCGCATGTTCGAAATGCAGACCAAGCTCGTGCAGACGGTCAGCCAGAACCAGCAGGCCGCCAGCCAGCTGCTCAACGTGAGCTGACGCATAGGCGCCGCCCACCCATTAAACCCATCCAACGGAGTTACGCATGATCCGCTCCCTGTACATCGCGCAGACCGGTCTGGAAGCGCAGCAGACGCAAATGGACGTCATCGCCAACAACCTGGCCAACGTCAACACCACGGGCTTCAAGAAATCCCGCGCCGTGTTCCAGGATCTGCTCTACCAGAACCTGCGCCAGCCGGGCGCGCAGTCGTCGCAGAACACCCAATACCCCTCCGGATTGCAGTTGGGCACCGGGGTGCGCCCGGTGGCAACCGAGCGCATCATGACCCAGGGCAACCTGACCCAGACCGGCAACTCGCTGGACGTCGCCATCAACGGCCAGGGCTTCTTCCAGATCCTGAAACCCGACGGCACCATCGCCTACACGCGCGACGGCACCTTCCAGCTCAACAACCAGGGCCAGCTGGTGACTTCCAGCGGCTATGTGCTGCAGCCCCCCGTCACCATTCCGCCGGGCGCGCAGAGCATCACCATAGGCAGCGACGGCACCGTGTCCGTCACTCTGGCCGGGCAATCCGCCCCGCAGCAGGTGGGCAGCATCCAGCTCGCCAACTTCCTCAACCCCACGGGTTTGCAAAGCATAGGCGACAACCTCTATCTGCAGACCGCGTCCTCCGGCGCCCCCACCACCGGGCAGCCCACCTTCAACGGCCTGGGCTCGCTGCAGCAGGGCTATCTGGAAACCTCCAACGTCAACGTCGTGGCGGAACTGGTCAACATGATCTCCACCCAGCGCGCCTACGAAATCAACAGCAAGGCCGTGCAGACCTCCGACCAGATGCTGCAATACGTCAACAACAATCTGTGAGCGTCGCGGCGGGCTGCATGAGCGTCAAGGCAATCGATCGGATCACTTGGCGTGGGCTGCGCCTGGTGCTCGCCCTGTTCCCGGCGTTGCTGCTGGCCGCTTGCGCCGGCAGCGCGCCGCCCAAGGGCCCGCTCGCCACGCTGCCCATCCCGGCCGAACCGGCCAACGTGAACGCCCACGCCGCCAACGGCGCCATCTGGCAGCCGGACACCAACGTCGCCCTGTTCGAGGACAGCCGCGCCCACCGCGTGGGCGATCTCATCACCATCCTGATCCAGGAAAACGCCAACGCGACGAAATCCACCAACACCACCATCAACAAATCCGACTCCATCAACGCCGGCATCACCAGCCTGTTCGGCATCGCGCCGACCTTCGGCCTCCACAACGGCACGCCCTTCAGCCCCAGCCTGGACGCCAGCTCGGCGCAGAAATTCGGCGGCAACGGCGCCACCGCGCAGAGCAACACCTTCACCACCACCCTGCAGGCCACGGTGGTGCGCGTGATGAGCAACGGCAACCTGGAAATCTCCGGGCAGAAGGAAGTGATGCTCAACGGCGGCCACGAATACATCCGCGTCGCCGGGGTGGTGCGCGCAGCGGACGTCAGCCCGCAGAACACCGTGTCGTCCACCCAGATCGCCGATGCGCGCGTCGAATACAGCGGCAACGGCAGCGTCTACGCAGCGGCGCGCGTGCCCTGGCTGACGCGCTTCTTCCTTTCCCTGTGGCCATTCTGACTCGCGGCTCGCCATGATTACCTCCCTGCGTCATCTCCCCCGCCCAGCCCGCTTGCGTTACGCTGTCCTCGCCCTGCTGCTCGCGCTGTGCGCCCTGGCGCTGCCGGCACACGCCGCCGCGGTGCGCGATCTCACCACGGTGCAGGGTGTGCGCAGCAACCAGTTGGTAGGCTACGGTTTGGTGGTGGGCCTGAACGGCACCGGCGACCAGGCCACCCAGGTGCCATTCACCACCCAATCGCTCATCAACATGTTCCAGCGCCTGGGCATCAATCTGCCGCCCAGCGTTGCCACCAACCTGCAGCCCAAGGACGTCGCCGCCGTCATGGTGACCGCCCAGCTGCCGGCCTTCGCCCAGTCCGGCCAGACCATCAACGTCACCGTTTCCGCCGTCGGCAATGCTTCCAGCCTGGCGGGGGGCACCCTGCTGATGACTCCGCTCAAGGGCGCCGACGGCCAGACTTATGCGGTGGCGCAGGGCAACATCGTGGTGAGCGGCTACGGCGCCAGCGCGGGCGGCAGCAGCACGCAGACCAATTTCCTCACCGCCGGCACCATCGCCAACGGCGCCAGCGTGGAGCGCGCGGTGGCGAGCAATTTCGACAACGGCGGCCCGCTGCTGCTGGCGCTGAATACCCCCAGCTTCAGCACAGCCAGCCGCGTGGCGGAGCAAATCAACCGCCATTTCGGCACCGGCACGGCAGTGGCACTCAACGCCGGGGTGGTGCAGGTGCAGGCCCCGGCCAATCCGGGCGCGCGCACCGCCTTCCTGGGCGACGTGGAAAGTCTGGACGTGACGCCGCAAACGCCCGTCGCCAAGGTGGTGATCGACGCCCGCAGCGGCACCGTGGTGCTGGGCCAGAACGTCACCCTGGGGCCCTGCGCGGTGGCGCACGGCAATCTTTCGGTGACCATCAGCACCAAGTACCTGGTGAGCCAGCCCAACCCCCTGGGCGCCGGGCAGACCGCCGTGGTACCGCAAACCGACGTGCAGGCGGCGCAGCAGAAGGCCAACCTGCTGATGTTCCAGCCCGGGGTCACGCTCGAAGCCGTGGTGCGCGCGCTCAACGCCGTCGGCGCCACCCCCAACGATCTCATCGCCATCCTGCAGGCCATGAAGGCCGCCGGCGCCCTGCACGCGCAGATGGAAGTGATATGAACGCGCCCTCCGCCGCAGCCGCCTCTGCCGCCGCGGCAGACAGCCTGAGCTTCCAGGGGCTGGCCCAGCTCAAGGCCGCCGCCCAGGCCCACGACCCCAAGGCCGTCATGGCGGTGGCGCGCCAGTTCGAGGCCATGCTGTTGCAGCAGATGCTCTCGGTGATGGATGCCACCTCTTTCGGGTCCGACCTCATGGGCCAGAATTCCGGGGCACTGTATCGCTCGCTGTTCAATCAGCAGATCGCCACCACCGTCAGCCAGGGCCGGGGCATCGGTCTGGCGAGCTTTCTGGCGCGCGAACTTTCCGGGCGCTACGGGCTGCAAGCGCCCAGACCCGCCGCACCGGACACCTCTCCCCCATCGGCTGCCCCCGCTCCGGCGGCCGCTAGCACAGCCGCACCCCGCGCCCTGTCCGCCGCAGTACCAAGCATGGGGCTTACCACCATCCCCGAGACGGGGCATGCCGCCACCAACCCCAACTCGGGGCTCGCCGCCCCGCTGGAACAAGCACGCCACTTCGTCCAAGCCATCCTGCCCAGCATCCGCGCCGCCGCGGCGCGCCTGGGCGTCGCCCCGCGCGCGCTCCTGGCCCAGGCCGCCCTGGAAACCGGTTGGGGGCGCCACATGCCGGGCAACAACCTGTTCGGCATCAAGGCCCAGACTGCGGCGCGGGACAGCTTCACCGCCCTGACCCAGGAATTCCGCCACGGCGTCGCCCGCGCGGAAACGGCGGTGTTTCGCGCCTACGACCGCGTGAGCGCCAGCGTGCATGACTACGCCAATCTGCTCCTGGGCGACGGCCGCTACCGCGGCGTGCGCGGGCTGGGCAACGACATCCCCGCCTTCGCCCAGGCCCTGCAGCGCGCCGGCTACGCCACCGATCCGCAATACGCCAGCAAGCTGGTCGCCGTGGCCTACAGCCCCGAGATGCGCGCCGCCCTGGCCGGCAGCAACTCAAGTTTTCCGCAGACGTGACGTTTTGTAATCAGCCTCCCGCGGCCCGAACACGGCCGGCACCCCCCACCCGCAAAGGCCGCACGCCATGCCCCGAACCGCTCCGCTGCAAGACGAAAAGCAAGTCGTAGCGGCCCTGGCGCGGCTGCTGCGCGAGGAAAAGGAGCGCCTGGGCCAAGGCGGGCAGCCGCGCACCGAAAGCCCGGCAGAATGGCAAGCCCTGCTGGAGGATTTGCGCCTGTATGCGGCACAGCGCCGGAGCCAGCCAAACAGTCAGGGCAACTCGGCCGAGCTGACCGAATCGGTCCTCGGCTTGCAGCAGGAGTATCAGGAGTTGCAGCATGGGCTGATGGTATGGAGCGCCGCGTTGAGACAAGCCCTCGCCCGCCTGGGTGAAAACAAGGCCACGCTGACCTACGGCCCATCGAGATCGGCGAGCCGGACTTTGGGGAAAGCCTGACATGTCCGGCATCAGCGGCCTCATCAACAATGCCCTGAGCGGCCTGCAGGTCAGCCAGGTGGCGCTGCAGACCACCGGCAACAACATCGCCAACGTCAACACGCCCGGCTACAGCCGGCAGACGGCAGTGCCCACCACCCTGCCGCCCAGCTACATCGGCGGCCAGTACTTGGGCAACGGCGCACAAATCCAGACCATCACGCGCGCCTACGACAGCTATCTGCAGAACCAGGTCTGGAGCAGCACGGCGGCCACCAGTGCCTCCAGCGCTCTTAACACCCAGTTGCAGCAGATCTCCAATCTCATCGCCAGCCCGCAGGGCGGGCTCACCTCGCAGCTCAACCAGTTCTTCTCCGGCGTGGCCCAGGTGGCGGCCAATCCGGCCGACCTGCCCTCGCGCCAGAGCATGATCTCCCAGGCGCAGAGTTTGGCGCAGACCTTCCAGAGCCTGGGCGGACAGTTGCAGACGCTGTCCGATGGAGTCAACCAGCAGATCGGCCAGAGCGTCGCCGGCATCAACGCGCTGACCCAGCAGATCGCCGACCTCAACCGCCAGATCAACGCCCTGAGCGGCGCCGGCAACGGCAACCCCAACGATCTGCTGGACCAGCGCGACCAACTCATCACCCAGCTCAATGCCCAAGTCGGCGTCTCGGTGCTGCCGCAGTCCAACGGCCAGGTGAACGTGTTCACCGGCAACGGCCAGGTACTGGTCGCCGGCACCCAGGCCTATGCCCTGAAAACCGCCCCCGGCGCCTACGACCCCAGCCAACTGGAAGTGGCCTATGCCGCCAACGGCGCCATCATCTCCCAGGGCCTGAGCGGCGGCACGCTGGGCGGCCTGCTGCAATTCCGCGCCACTTCCCTGGCGCCGGCGCAGAACGCGCTGGGCCGGATCGCCGACGGCATGGCGGCGGAATTCAACCTGCAGCAATCCAAGGGCATCGACCTCAACGGCAATTTCGGCCAGCCGCTGTTCCAGGGTGGCCCCGTGCAGGTGCTGGCGAGCCAGTACAACACCGGCAGCGGCACCATCAGCGGCAGTATCACCGACGTCACCCAACTGACCACGGCCGACTACCAGCTGCAGAACAACGGCGGCACCTGGTCGGTCACCAATCTGTCCACCGGCCAAGCCTTGTCGGGCAGTGCCTTGAGCGTGTCCACCTCAGGCAGCGTCACCACGCTCGCCTTCGACGGCGTGCAGGTCAACGTGAGCGGCGCCGCCAGCGGCGACAGCTTCCTGGTCGAACCCACGCGCCTCGGCGCCTCTGCCTTTCAATCCGTGCTCAGCGATCCGCGCGGCATCGCCGCGGCCGCACCTTATGCGTCCAGCGCCGGCGTGCTGCAGAGCAACGGCAGCATCGTCAACACCAACCTGGGCAATCTGACGCTTTCCGCCGGCGCCTGGAGCGCCGCCAGCGGCGGGGCCACCCTGGTGTCCGGCGTCGCGGTCAACACCCCGCTGCAAATCACCCTCACCAGCGGCGGCAGCAGCGGCCAGACGGTCGGCTTCCAGATCACCGCTCCCGGCTCCGCCACCGTGCTGGCGAGCGGCACGGTAACCCTGGGCAGCAGCGGCACGACGCTGGCCATTCCTTATGCCAACAATCCGCCCGGAGGGTATTGGGAAGCCACCTTGAGCGGCAGCCTGGCCGCGTCCGGCGACGCCTACGCGCTCACCGCCGCGGGCCCCGGCAACAACGCCAACGGCCAGGCCATGAGCGCGCTGCAGACGGGCAAATTCCTCGGCAACGGCACGGCCTCCTTCCAGGACAGCTACGCCCAGTTGGTAGGCCAGGTCGCCACCGCAGCCAACCAGTCGCAAACATCGCTGGCCGCCAACCAGGCCGTGGCGCAGCAGGCGAGCGCGGCCCAGCAATCGGTGTCCGGGGTCAACCTCGATCAGGAAGCGGCCAACCTGGTGCAATACCAGCAGGCCTACCAGGCTGCCGCCAAGGCGATTTCGGTCGGCGCGAGCCTCTTCCAGTCGCTGCTGCAAGCCTTGTAAGGAAACACCATGCGCATCAGCACGTCGCAGTTCTACACCGCCAGCCTCGCCGGCATGCTCAACCAACAGGCCACCATCGGCAATCTGAGCCAGCAGCTCGCCACCGGCAACCGCCTCACCAATCCGGCCGACTATCCGGTGGATTCCGCCCAAGTGGTCGGCCTTGCCGGCCAGCTCAACCGTCTGGCGAGCTATCAGCAAAACGGCCAGAACGCCCAGAACGCGCTGCAACTGGAATCCTCCACGCTGCAAAGCGCCGGCACCCTGCTCAACCAGGTGCGCAGCCTGGCTCTGCAAATGAACAACGCCACCGTGAGCAGCCAGGACCTCAACAACGCCGCCAGCGCCATGGGCGGCTATCTGCAGCAATTGCTGCAATACGCCAACACCCAGGACGGCCAGGGCAACTACCTGTTCGCCGGCAGCAAGAACCAGACCCAGCCTTTCTCCCTGCTGCCCAATGGGCAGGTGCAATACTCCGGCGACGGCGCCCAGAACCAGGTGACGATCGGGTCTTCGCTGCAGACGGCGGTAAGCGACCCGGGCAACGCGGTCTTCATGGACATCCCGGCCGGCAACGGCAGCTACACCGTCGCTGCCTCGGGCGCCAACACCGGCGGCGCGGTGGCCGGCCCAGGCAGCGTCGCCAATGCCTCACTGGCGCAGCAGGTGCTCGTGGTCGATCAAACCCAGTACCAGATCAGCTTCAGCGGCAGCGCCGCCAGCGGGGGGACGCAGACCTACACGGTCATCAGCGGCACGGGCGGCGCCATGAGCGCCTCGGGCGTCGTCGCCTCCGGCACCTTTACGCCGGGGATGAGCATCACCGTCCCCTCCAGCGGCGGCACCGCCGTGCTGAACGTGCCGGTGCAGGGCACCCCCGCCGCGGGCGACACCTTCACCGTCGCCGCCGCCGGCAAGCAAAGCCTGTTCACGATCTTCCAGAATCTGCAGCAGGCCTTTTCCATGAACGCCTCCGCGCCCGGCACCAACGCGCAGCGCGCCCAGGCCATCGCCAACGCCATCTCCGGGCTGGATCAGTCGCAGACGACGCTGTTGAACACCCAGGCCGTCATAGGCACGCGCCTGCAGCAGGTGCAGGCGGTGCAGAACATGAATTCCAACCTCACCCTGCAACTGCAGACCCAGCAATCCAAGCTCACCAACATCAACTATCCGCAGGTCATCGCCGCCTACCAGCAGAGCCTCACGGCCTTGCAGGCTTCAGAGGCGGCTTATGCTAAGGTGCAGGGGCTGAGCTTGTTCCAATATATTTGAAGATGCCCGACGCCCGCGCTCCCCTCTGGCTATCCCTGGACCACGACGAAAACGTAGAAATAGGCGCCTACCACAGCAACCCGCGGGACGATCTGCTGAGCTTGCTGAGCGCGCCGCCGCGCCGCGTCCTCGATGTTGGCTGCGCTTCGGGCGCGACGGGCGCGTGGCTCAAGCAGATGTACCCCGCAGTTGAGCTCTGGGGCATCGAAGCCAATGCAAAGGTCGCCGCGCTGGCGCGGGAGCGCTATCACCGCGTATTGACAAGCCAATTGCAGGACGCCGATCTTGCGGCGCAGGGTCTCCAACCCGGCAGCGTCGATACCCTCGTTCTGGCGGATGTGCTCGAACACACGCCCAATCCCTGGCGGACGCTGGCCGAACTGCGCTGTTGGCTCACCCCGGATGCGCAGGTGCTCGTCAGCCTGCCCAATGCGCGCAACCTCTGGCTCATCAATCAACTCGCCGACGGCAAGTGGACTTACGAGTCAGCAGGGATCCTGGACATCACCCATTTGCGGTTCTTCACCCGCGACGAAGGCCAGCACATGCTGGAACAAACGGGTTATTCCGTCGAAGCAGTGGCCTATGGGCCGGATAGCCGGTTTTTTCAGGCACCGCGGCCTCACGCTTTCCCGGCAAACATCGAGACCGAAAATCTGGTCTTGAAGAACGTAAGCGCCGACACCTACCAGCAGTTGACCAGTCTACAAATTTTTTACCGCGCCAGACTCGCTGCGGAACCGCCCCCCAATCAGGTATTCATTCCCACACGCGCCGCGTCGCCGGCTGCCGGCGAAACCGCCCAGCCGAAAATAATCCATGCCGGGCGCCCGCGAGGCAAAGGGACGGCCGTTCTGCTGCATCTGTACTACCCTGATCTCTGGCCGGAATTCGCCCAAGCGCTGACACGGATTCCTGCACCCTGCGATCTGTATGTGTCGCTCAGCGAAGGCCGCGACGAAGCCCTGGCCGACATCGTCCGCGCCCGGCCGGACGCAGTGGTGATCCGCCATCCCAATCGCGGCAGGGACATCGCGCCGCGCCTGGCGCTGCTGCGTATGGCCTGCACGCACAACTATGCGCAACTGCTCTTGCTCCACAGCAAAAAGTCCCCTCATCTGCGCGATGTTGAGTCCATACATATCCCATTCCTGAAACACTGCGATGGCGATCATTGGCGACAGGAATTGCTTACGACCCTGACTCAGCAACCGCAGCACATTTTCGATTTGTTTGCGCAGCAACCAAAGCTCGGCTTGATCGGCCCCCAAGGATTCTGGCTTGGTTTGCAAGGCGACCCCAACACCACTCGACTGAGGCAATGGGCGCTGCGCATGGGCATCGTGCCGGATGCAACGCGGCAAGGCTATTTCGCGGGATCGATGTTCTGGTGCCGCCCCCAAGCGCTCATCCCTTTGCTTGCGCTTGATCTTGCCATCACCGATTTCGAGCACGAGTCCGGCCAGACCGATGGCACGCTGGCCCACGCCGTGGAGCGATTGTTCGCTCTCAGTACGGAAAAAGCGGGGTTGCAGGTGGCAGACACCGCCGGCAACATTCTCGGCGCACCGCCGCGCCCCTTGCTCCCCTGGCTGCCCGAGCACCGCTGGTCGCCGGGAGAAAAATCCTGGGCGGAAGAGACGCTGGCCAAGTGGCCACAGTCCCCGCGCTTCCGCATCGCCATCGCCCCGTCCCCGCAGAACCTGCCGCTGCACCCCACTCTCGGCAGCGTCCAGGGCCAATGGCTGGCCTGCGAGACCAGGGAAATCGAAACTGCCCAGGAAGGCGAGCTGCTCGGCAAGATCAACAACGCGCTGCTGGCATCCACCACAGACTGGGTTGCCATAATGGACGCCGGCGACCAACTCGCCCCCGACGCCCTGTTCCGCGTCGCCCTGGCCATCCGCCAGCACCCCGAATGGCAGGTCGTCTACACCGACGAGGACAGCCTCACCGCCGACGGCCAGCATGTCAATCCGCACTGCAAGCCAGATTTCAATCCCGACTACTTGAGGAGCCTGCCCTACACGGGCGGGCTACTGCTCATCCGGCGCGATCTGTTCGCTGATCTGGGCGGCTTCGACCCCAAGCGCGAGGGCGCCGAGGATTACGACCTGGTACTGCGCGCCTGGGAGCAAGTTGGCGACGCCGCCATCGGCCACGTGCCGGAAGTGCTGTACCACCGCCTGCAGGGCTCCGGCCATAGCCGCAAGTCGGTGCCGGAAATCCTCGCCGCCGGCCAGGCGGCGCTGGAGGCGCATCTGCGGCGCTGCGGCATCGACGCGGAAGTGCAGCCCGGCCCCTTCCCGCCCTCATTCCGGGTGCGCTATCAGCAAACATCGCAGCCGCTGGTATCCATCCTCGTCCCCACGCGCGACCAACTGCCCATGCTGCAGCGCTGCGTGGAATCGATCATCGAGAAGACGAAATATCCGGCCTACGAAATCCTCGTCATCGACAACGACAGCCAAAGCGAGGAGGCGCGCAGCTATCTCGCCGCGATGGAAGCCAAGGAAGCCGAACTCGAGGGCCGCCTGCGCGTGCTGCGCCAGCCCGGGCCGTTCAATTTCTCCGCCATGAACAATGCCGCCGCGCGCGCGGCGCGGGGCGAATTCCTGCTCCTGCTCAACAACGACACTGCCGCGCTGCACGACGACTGGCTCGACGAGATGATGTCCCATGCCCTGCGCCCGGAGGTAGGCATCGTCGGCGCCAAGCTGCTCTATCCCGATGGCCGTATCCAGCATGCAGGCGTCATCCTGGGCATGAAGGGCCCGGCCGAGCATCCCTTCATCACGCGCCCGCCGGAGGATCGCGGCTATTTCGGGCGCCTGCAGCTCGCACAGAATTACTCCGCCGTGACGGGTGCCTGTTTGCTGATCCGCAAATCGCTGTATGAAGAAGTCGGCGGCTTGGACGAACAGGCCTTCGCGGTTTCCTACAACGACATCGACTTGTGCCTGAAAGTCGGCGCGACGGGAAAACGCATCGTCTGGACGCCTTACGCCATCCTCATGCACGAAGGGTCCGCCAGCCAGAAGGGGCAGGTGGAGGCCAGGCCGGACGAGGCCAAGCTCAAGCGCTTCGCCGCCGAGAAGGACGCCATGTACGCACGCTGGCTGCCCAAGATGGCCTACGACCCAGCCTACAACCGCCACCTGAGCCTGGCCACTACCGACTTCCTGCTTGACGATCAGGTGGCGCTGGCCTGGGATCCAGACTGGCGCCCGCGCCCGCGCATCCTGGTGCATGCCGCCGACCGCGAAGGCTGCGGCGAGTATCGCATCATCGCGCCCATGCGCGCTCTCAATCGCGTCGGGCGCACGCAGGGCTGGGAATCCATGCGCATCTTCGAGCCGGCGGAAATGGAGCGCATGAACCCGGACAGCCTGGTGGTGCAGCGCCAGATGGAATGGCCGCAGATCGAGGCGCTGGAGCGCCACAAGAAATACAGCCAGGCCTTTCGCGTGTTCGAGATCGACGATCTCATCACCAATCTGCCGCTCAAGAGCACGCACCGCTCCAGCATCCACAAGGACATTTACAAGCGCTTCCGCCGCTCGGCCGGGCTGTGCCAGCGCCTGGTGGTGGCCACCCAACCGCTGGCGCAAGCCTACCGCGACCTGAACGACGAGGTCGTCGTGGTGCCCAATTATCTCGAAGCGCACCGCTGGGATAGTTTGCACCCCCAGCGCCGCGGCGGCGCCAGGCCGCGCGTGGGCTGGGCAGGCGGCATCGGCCACCAAGGAGATCTTGAAATGATTGCCGATGTGGTGCGCGATCTGGCGGAAGAAGTCGATTGGGTGTTTTTCGGCATGTGCCCGGAGGGCCTGCGGCCTTATGTCAAAGAATTCTATCCTGGCGTGCCGCTCGATCAATACGCTCCCAAGCTCGCCGGTCTCGACTTGGATCTGGCCGTCGCGCCGCTGGAGGACAATCCCTTCAACGAGGCCAAGAGCCACCTGCGCCTGCTGGAGTACGGCATCCTGGGCTACCCGGTGGTGTGCTCCGACCTGGTGCCTTATCAAGGCGATTTCCCCGTCTGGCGCGTTGCCAACAAATACGCCGCCTGGATGAAAGCCATACGCGAGGCCGTGAGCGACCGCGCAGCCCTGGCGGCGCGGGGCGACGAACTGCGCCAACACATCCGCCGGCATTGGATGCTGGAAGACCATCTGGATGTCTGGCTCAAGGCCTGGCTGCCCTGAGCCGTAAACAGGAACGAGGCCCCGCAATCCTGCGGGTGCCCGGCTTTTTGGCATCCAAGGTTTACCGCATGCAGCCCACCCAACCCACCAACCCCGCCCAGAACCCGGAAACGACCAACAGCGCCCCCGACCAAGCCGTCTTCATCGCACGCCAGCCCATCCTGGATCGCAAGCACGACATCTTCGGCTATGAGCTGCTGGCGCGCGCCGACGCCACCAGCCAGACCGCACCCGCAATCCATACACTGGCATCCGACACCACGTTTCTGTTCAATGCGTTGTCAAACTTCGCCACCGAACAGCTTTTTGGCGACAAGCTCGCCTTCATCAACTGCATACTGGAGGATCTCAGCGGCGAGCACCTGGAAATCGTGTTCCCCGAACGCCTGGTCCTGGAAATTCCCCGCGTGCCGGGAGAAGACCCGGGCGTCATCGCCGACGTCGCCGCCAAGATGGAAAACCTGCGCGTGCGCGGCTTCCGCATTGCCGCCGGCGCGTTCGCCGCCGCCGGCCCCTATGCGCCCTGGCTGCCGCACCTCAGCTTCATCAAGTTCGACGTGCAATCGGGCAACCCTGCCCTGGCGCAATTTCTCGCCAAAAAAGCGCAGGCGCAAAACCAGTTTCGGCTGGTGGCCGAGAAAGTCGAGACCCTGGAACAGTTCAAAATCCATCTCGAGCTGGGCTACCACTACTTTCAAGGCTATTACTTCGCCAAGCCCCAGACGGTCGCCGCCCGAGTGGTCAACCCGGCCTTTTCCAACGTCCTGCGGCTCATAAACCTCGTGAGCAAGGAGGCCGAATTGCGCGAAATCGACGAGGTCATCAAGCGCGATCCGGCCTTATCCTTCAAGCTGCTGCGCTACATCAATTCGTCCGGCTTCGGCCTCATGTCGGAAGTGACTTCCTTCCGCCACGCCGTCACCCTGCTGGGCTATCGCAAGCTGTTCCGCTGGCTCACCCTGCTGCTCGCCACCCTGGACAAATCCGGGACGCCGCCGGCGGTGATACGCACCGCCGTCACGCGCGGGCGCATGATGGAGCTGCTGGCCGGCAATCTCATGTCGCAGGACGAATGCGACAACGCCTTCATCGCCGGAGTCTTCTCCCTGCTGGACACCATGCTGGGCGTATCCATGGCCACCGCACTCTCCAGCATCACGCTGCCGGAGGCCGTAAGCGATGCCCTGCTTCATCATCAGGGCGCGTATGGGCCTTTCCTGAAAATCGTCGAGGCCTCGGAAAAAGGCGCTTTTGCCGACATAGAACTGGAAGCCATGCTGCTCAATCTGGATGCGGCCAAGGTGTCCTCGGCCCACCTGCAAGCGCTGGCCTGGACCGAAAGCCTGGGCCTCTGAATCCCTGCGCTGCGGCAGCCCCCGCTCCGGCCGGCAGCGGGGAGAAGGCGGCGCGCAGCGCCGACGCGGGCGCTGCCGCTTATGCCGCCTGCTGAAGCGCCTGCAGGCGCTGGGCGATCTCCGGCAGCACGGCCGTCGCTTCGCTCATTTCCTGCCCCACCGGCTGCACCGCTTCCAAGGCTCCGGCGGCGCCCTGCAGCTGCGCCTCGGCGATGTCGCGAACCTTCTGCAAAGTGCCGCTGGTCACGCCGAGGAACTCGCAGGCTTCGCCGACCAGATTGTCCACACGCCCGATATGCTCTATGGCGCGCTGCATTTCCTCGCCCACCTGCTGGGAGCCGCCGCGTATGCTGTGCGTGAGATTCTCGATCTCCTGGGTGATCGTGGCGGTGCGGCGCGCCAGATTGCGCACTTCGTCGGCGACCACGGCGAAGCCGCGCCCGTGCTCGCCCGCGCGCGCCGCCTCTATGGCGGCATTGAGGGCCAGCAGATTGGTCTGCTGGGCGATCTCGCGTATGCCCGCCGTCAGCCGCTCCACGGAGCGCACCGAATCGACGAACCCCACGAGCTTTTCTTCCGTGCCCTGGATGAAGCCCATGACTTCGGAAACTTCGCCCAGCACGGTGGACATCGCCTCGTTGCCCGCCTGGACCGACGACTGCGTCTCGCCCAGATTTTCATCGAGCTGATGCAACTGCGACTCGATGCCGCGTATGCGCGTTATGGTCTGCCCCACGCCCGCTGCACCTTCGCTCATGCGCGCCACCAGGGCCTGCAGGTCGCCGCCGGCCTGTGCCAGCGCATCGGCATCCAAAGCCGGCGCCGGCTCGCCAGGCTGCGCCGCGAGCGCCGCACGCGCGGCCATGAGCCGGTCGGCCCAGGCCGGCTCCAGCTCGCGCAAAGCCTGATCGTCGCCTTCGGAGATTGTCGCCAGCACCGCGCTGAGCAGCTTTTCGCGCTCCTCGCGCAATTTCTCCACCAGTCCGCCGCGATTGTCCTTGGCGTCGCGTTCGCGCGCCGCATCCTGCATCGCCGCCTTATCTTCCACCGCCAACTCAGCACTCATCACCACCTCCGTCTTACGCTGTCTCCCAGCCATAATTAGTGCCCCTGCTGCCAGTTGCCGTATCCCACGGGCAGGTCCGCAAACCAGTCGAGGAACCGCCCGACGTTCTTGCCCGTGTAGATGGCCCCGTGCTGGGGGCATAGAAAATCGATGTCCAGCTTCGACACCCGCTCGCACCAGTCGCGCTTGGCTTCCATGGAACACATCCAGCGCCGATGGAAATATTCCGCGTGCTGAATATGGGCATCGAAAGCGCGCGCGCTGTCGTCTTCGCGCCGATCGATGAAAGCGTCGTGGCCGGGGGGCAGCAGCGCGGCGCCGACGTCCCCGGAGAAGTAAATCCTGGCGGCGGGATCGTAAAGGTGGAAATTGGCGGGCGAATGCAGATAGTGCGCCGGCACCAGCACCATACGCTTGCCGTTGAAGTCGATGTCGCCGCCTTCGTCGGGGACTTCATGGAAATTCGCCTCCAGCGCGCCATAGTGGCGTATGAACCCTGCCCACAGCTTGGGTACGTGCCAGAGGATGTCTGGACCGCAAGCGCTCCAAAGCGGCAGGCTGGAGGCGACATCGGGGTCCTGATGGCTCACCAGGGCCGCCTTCACCGAACTGGGCGGCAGCACGCTCAAGAGGGCAGTGAACACCCGATCGAAAATCTCCACGCCACCCGGATCCATGAGCATGGTCTGCCCTCCCACGGCAAGCGCATAGACGTTGGCGTCGACGACGCGCTGCTCACCCTGATCGAAAAGCACGAACCAGTGGTGGTCACCCTGGCTGTAGAAGCGCTGCCCCTTCATCTGAGCCCCCTCTCGATCTGCTCGCGATAGCCGCGCAAAACCTCGCGCACGCTGGAAACCGCGCGGTACATATCCATGGACACCTGCGCCAGCGGCGCCGCCGAGCCGCTTTTCAGGGCCGCCTCGATGCGCCCGTTGACCACTACGTAATCGAGCTCGGTGACGACCTCTTCAAAACGCTCCAGGGCTTTCAGCAGGCTGTTGCCGATCTCCCGGAATTCGTGCTCGTTGACGTCGCGCCTCTCCTCCAGGCGGTTGTGGTACGACTCCAGTCCGCCGCAGCGCCCCGCAGTGCCTCCCTGCATGCCGTCCTGCGTGCGTTCGAGGGTTTCCAGCTCCAATGCGGCGCGCAGGTCATCCAGGCGCCCCGACATGAGCGGCGTGATGATTTCCTGCACCGTATCCACCGCCTCCTGCATGGCGCCGGCGCCTTCGCGAAAAGACTGCGCCACCACGCCGTAGCCCGACAGATCCTTGCCATGGCGCTTGACCAGCACCTGGGCATTGAGCGCCTTGCGGTCGATTTCGCGCAGGCGGCGCTTGATCTCGAGCTGGAATCTGCTGGTGGCGTCCGCCATGTCGATGAAGTCGCGGCGCAACTGCCTTTCTTTTTCCGTCGTCATGATTCAGATCCTGCGCTGCACTTTGCTGACCGACGTGCCATCGAGTATCAGCACGACATCCCCGCCGCCGGAAATGGTGGCGCCCTGATACCAGGTCTTTTCCATGCCGATGTCCAGCGGCTTGACCACGGAATCCTCCGTGCCCAGCGCCTCGGACACCACCAGCAGGCCGTGCTCGGTCAATATGCCCTCGCTCGCCTCGTGCGCAGTGCTGATGGGAGAGGACTGCAGCATGTGGCCCAGATCGAGATAAGGCACCACGCGGTCGCGCCCTACCTGATACATGGGCTTGCCGGAAATGGTATGCAGGCAGGGCGGATCGATTTCGATGAGATTCTCGATCGCGGCCACCGGCAGCGCATAGGTTTCGCGCCGCAGGCGGAAATAAAGCACGGGCAGCACCGCCAGGGTCAAGGGCAGCTCGAGCACGATGGTAGTGCCCTGATTGAGGCGGGTCTGTACGTCGATGCGGCCGCGCAGGCTGCGCACCGTCTCGCGCACGACGTCCATGCCCACACCGCGGCCGGACATGTCGGTGACCGCCTCCTTGGTGGAAAAGCCCGGCAGGAAGATCAGGTCCAGCATCTCGCGCTCGGACAGGCGCGCGCCCTCCTCGGCGCTCACCACCCCCTTGGCGACCGCGGACTTGAGGATGGCCTGCGGGTTCATGCCGCGCCCGTCGTCGGACACTTGGATCTGCACCTTGTCGCCCAGATGCACGGCGGCCACCCGCAGCACGGCTTTTTCCGCCTTGCCGAATTTCTGCCGCTCGGCCGGATCCTCTATGCCGTGATCCAGGGCATTGCGCACGAGGTGGATGAGCGGGGGCGACAGGGCGTCGACCACCGTCTTGTCGATTTCCACGTCTTCGCCTTCCAGCTCCAGCTGCACGTTCTTGCCCAGGCTGCGCGAAGTGTCGCGCACCACGCGCGGCAGCGCCTGGAACAGGCGCTTGCAGGGCTGCATGCGCAGGCGCATGACGGTGGCCTGCAGATCGTTCACCGCCAAATCCGCCTCGCGCGCGATGCGCGTGAGGTTCTCGTCTTCCTGGGTCAGATTGGCCAGCGCGGCATTGAGGCGGTTGCGCAGCAGGACCAACTCCCCCACCTGGTTCATCACCGCGTCCAGGCGGCTGGAATCCACGCGTATGGTGCTTTCCTCGCGGCTCTCGCTGCTCATGGCCGGGGCCGGTGCAGCGGCCGGGCGCGCCGCCTTGGGCGCCGCCGTAGGCTCGGCATGCGCGGCCGATGCGGTGGGCGGCGCGGCACCGTTCACTCCGGGCGCGCCGCCGGCGCCGTACAACTGATCCAGATAGCGCTCGAATTCGTCCTGCGAGATTTCCTCGCCTGCCGGGCCCGGTGCCGCCGCCGCGCCGCGCTGTTCGACGTAGACGCCCTCGGCGCCCTGCGCCGTCGGGCGCCGCGACACCCACAGCGAGTCCTCCGGGCGGCCGGCCGGAGGTTCCGGCGCGGGCGGCGCCGCGTCCTCGCCTTCTTCGCCGTCGGCAAGTGCATGGATCACGGCCTTGAGGTCGGCGGGGCCGGGCTCGGGGTATTCGCCCATGGCCATGACATCGAGCATGGACCCGATGACGTCGGTGCCGCGCAGAATGACGTCCACCATGCGGCTGGTCACGGGGACCTCGCCGTGGCGCGCCTTGTCCAGCAAATCCTCCAGGCCGTGGCACCAATCCACCAGGCTCTGGGCATCGAGAAAGCCTGCGCCGCCCTTGAGGGTATGGAAGGCGCGGAATATGGAGCCGAGGATTTCAGCGTTCCCCGGGTCGTTTTCCAGCCCCAGCAAATCGGCCTGGGCCTGGCTCAGCATTTCGCGGGATTCGGCAAGAAACTCCTGGAGTATGTCGTTATCCATCAGATTCCCAGCTCCTTCAGCAAGGCATCCACGTCGTCCTGGCCGATCGGCCCGCCATCGTCCTCGATCGCCGCCATCTGCTTGCCTGCTGCGTGCAAGGGCTCGATGTCGTCGATGCCCAGTTCGCCGAGCGCGCCGCCGATGCGGTCCTCCACCGCCTGCAGCAGGCTGATGGCTTTCTTGAGCCGCTGGCCTGCCAGATCCTGGCCTTGCTGGCTCGCCAAGATCGTGTGCAGCTGGCTTTCCAGGGCATCGAGATGACCGTCTATGAAGCCGCCGCGCATGGCGCGGATCGCTTCCAGCTCGACGAAGGCGCCTTCCACCGCTTCCAGCGTGGCCATGGCCTGTTTCTCGGTGAGCCGGAGGGCCTCTTCCAGCGGGTGGCTGGCGGTGGGGAGATCGGACGACGCGGACATGATGCGCCGCACCCCTTCCCGCAGCATGGCATCGGCCTCTTGCAGCTGGCGCAGGGCATCCTCCTGAGTGCAAGAGAGCGTCATTTGTTATGCCCCAATCTTTCCATGATGGCGTCGAGTTTTTCTTTGAGCGTCTGCGCGTTGAACGGCTTGACGATATAGCCGTTGACGCCCGCCTGCGCGGCCGCCAGGATGTTTTCCTTCTTGGCTTCCGCGGTAATGAGCAAGACCGGCAGGCTGCGGATGGCCGGATTGTCGGAGGCGCGGATATGGCGCAGCAGATCGATGCCCTGCATCTGCGGCATGTTCCAGTCGGTCACCACGAACTCTATGCCGCCGGCCTGGATGCGGCGCAAAGCCTCCTCGCCATCCTCCGCCTCGTCGATGTTGCCGGTGACGTAGCCGGTCTGCATCAGCAGGCCGCGCACGATGCGCCGCATGGTGGGGAAATCATCGACTACCAGAAATTTCAAAATATCCTCGCTTGTTCGCTGCAGTGGCTTTCGGTGTGGCGGGAGGCCGGAATTGTTGTTGGTCTCGCCGAGAATCTATACGGCGCGCGGCGGCAAAACTTGAGCGGCCGGACATGCTTGCCGGGCCGGCCGGCGCCGCGCCGCCGACCGCGCGCCAGGGGCGCAAAAAATGGGCAACAGGCCTACAATTTCGGCTGCTTGTGACGTTACTGCAGTTGCAGCCCCCTATCCCGAGCAATGGACCCTCTGAAAAGCAGCTCTCCTGTGGCGCCGTCCGACCCCGTTGCGGAAAACCGCGGCCGGGCCGCCGGCGCGGCAGCGCCCTCTCCCGCCAAGGCGGCGGGCGCGGCGCCGGCGCGCGACAGCGTCACCCTGTCCCAGGCGGCCCGCCTGCTGGCGAGCGGCGCTGCCGCGCCTGCGGCGAGCGCGGAGCGCCTGGCGGCGCTCAAGAAAAGCATCGCCGCGGGCACTTATGCCGTCAACCAGAAACTCATCGCCCGCTCCCTGATCCGGGATAATCTGGATCTTCTGGCAGCCGCTCCGCCCCCCGACGCCTGAGAGCCGTCATGACCGTTTCCGGCACCCCTTCCCTGGCACAGACCCTCGAAGAAGAATTGAGCCTGTTGCGGCGCTTCCTGGATCTCCTGGCGCGGGAGCACGAGCTGCTCCTGGCGGGCGAAACTGCGGCCCTGCCCGCCCTGGCGGAGGAAAAAACGCACCTCGCCGCGGCCCTGGCCCGCACCGAAACCGCGCGCCGCGCCCTCGGCACCCCCGACCGAAAAAATTCCCCCGCCTGGCAGGAACTGCGCGAACTGGGCGCGCGCGCGGCGCGCGCCAATCTGGAAAATGGCGTCATCCTGGCCGCCCTGACGCGCCATGTGGAAGGCGCGTTGCGCATTTTCACCGGCGCCGAGGAACCCATCTACGGACCCGCCGGCAATCAGGCCAAAAGTCCGGGCTCGCGCCCGCTGGCCAGCGCCTGAGCATGCTGATCCTCACGCGCCGCACCGGAGAGGCCATCCGCATCGGCGACAAGATCCGCATCGTGGTGGTGCAGGCCGAGGCCGGCAAGATACGCATCGGCATCGAGGGGCCGCGCGAATTGCCCATCCTCAGGGAAGAGCTCTACACCCTCATACGCGAAGGCAACCAGCAGGCCAACGCTCCCGCCGACCTGGCGCTGGAGCATTGGCTGACCGAAGGAAAGAAGGAAACGCCATGACCATTTATGCCAGCCGTTTCGGCGCTGTCGAAATCCCCGCCCACGGCCTCTGGACATGCCGGCAGCCGCTCGCCGGCTTCGAGGAACTGCGCGACTTCGCGCTCATACAAGTGGCCGGACAGAGTCCCTTCGCCTGGCTGCAATCGCTGGAGCTGCAGCCCATCGCCTTCCTGCTCGCGGAACCGCGCCATTTCGGCCTGCGATATCCGCAGCCGGCCGACGCCGAGGTATCCGGCCTGGCCGGCGCGGCCTGCCAATTCCTGGTCATGGTGACCATCCCCGAGAACAAGGACGAGCCGTTGCGCCCGCACCACCTCGGGCCGCTGTGCTTCGATGCGGGCCGCGGCGAATTCGTGCAATGGGTGCTGGAGCCGGGCCGCGTTTCGGTGAGCACCGGCTTCCGCCCGCAAACCGGCGATCTGGGCCTGGCCTCCGCCCTGCTGCCGCGGCTGGTGCACTGGCCCGAAGCCGGTGATGCCAGCCCGGCGTCCAGCCCCTCGGCGTCTGTGGCCGCTTAGCGCTGGGGCAATGCGCGCGGCGCGCCGCGCGGCGATTTATCCCACGTTCCTCACCACAGAGGCACAGAGAAGTACAAAAAAAGACAGGTTGCCAGCACTTGACCGCCCACCCGATGGGTGGCCGGCAGTTGCGACGCAAGTCTTTGTTTTTTCCTCTATGTCTCTGTGCCTCTGTGGTTCAAATGCGGTTTTTGGCTTCAGTGTTTCCGCAGCAGCTCGCGGTCGCGGCGCTGCACATATTGCAGGATGCGCTCGCCCAGCCTGGGGGGCACTTCCAGGAAGCGCAGCCCGACCTGGCGCAGGCGGCGCTGGGGCAGCCGGCCCGGCGCCTCGACATAGCGCACCTCGGCCGCCAGTTCCATATACATCTCCTGCAGGGTGAAACGCACCGCCTGCAGCCTTTCCTCGACGTGCAGGGCGCTACTCTCCTCCAGCGGCAGGGTCACGCGCATGCCGCTGGCGCTGATGTCCAGACAGCTCGCCGGCAGGGGTGCGGCGCCGCGGCGCACCAGTTCCACCGCACCGACGTCGCCCAGCGACACCGGAACGCGGAAAAACTCGCGCCGCTGCAAATAAAACACCGCCCGCGGAAACGCGATGCGCAAGGCGCCGTAGCCTTGCCAGGACAGGCGTTCCAGCAGTTCGCCCTGGAAGCCGGCATGGATCTTCTCGGCCCGGCCGATGGCGAAAAAGGGCAAGCCCTCTTCCAGGCGCCGGTTGCCCAGGTCGGGCTGCAATTCGTCGATGATCAGCCAGCCTTCCCTGCGGTTCACCTCCAGCACCAGCGAGCGGTACTCCTCGCCATGTCCGCCGGGGATCACCACCAGCGTCTCGCGATCGCGCTGCATGCGCTGCAGCACCAGGTCCGCATGGGCATCGGAATTGAGGCGGAATTCTTCTTTGAAATGCCTGGGGGTAATCTCGCTCATGCGCAGCCGCTGCTCAGTGCAAAAAACCTTCCCGCCCGCTCAACGCCAACGCCGTGCCGCCGCGTCGTCGCTCGCCCGCGCCTCCACCCAGCGCTCGCCGGCGGGCGTGCGCTCTTTTTTCCAGAAGGGCGCCTGGGTCTTGAGCATGTCCATGATGAATTCGCAGGCAGCGAAGGCTTCGCCGCGATGGGCGCTGGCGACCGCCACCAGGACGATGCGATCGCCCGGCTGGAGCGCGCCGACGCGGTGGATGACCACGACGTCGCGCAGCATCCAGCGCGCGGCGGCCTGCGCAACGATGTCCTCCAGGGCCTTGCGGGTCATGGCGGGATAGTGTTCGAGCGTCATGCCGGCCACCGCGCTGCCGTCGCTGGTTTCCCTCACCAGACCCAAAAAACTGGCGATTCCCCCCGCGTCCGGGGCGCCGGCGGCCAGGGCCGCAAGTTCGCCGCCAACATCAAAGTCCTGCTCCTGAACCTGAATCTTCATGGCATTCATCCCCCCGTCACAGGCGGAAAGATGGCCACTTCGTCGCCATCCTTCAAGGGCGAGACCAGCCCCGCCAACTGCTGGTTGACCGCCACCCGATAGGGATAATCTGTGGCCAGGAATTCCGTCCAGGGGTCGCCGCGTCGGCGCAGCTGATCGATCAGGGCCGCCACGCGGGCTTGCTCGCCGGGCAGTTCCAGGGTTTCCTCGGCCGTGCCGAAGCGCTCGCGCAGGACCGCGAAATAAAGCAGCTTCACTTTCATCCCAGCACCTCGGAAAAAGGGATATAGCGCAGCCAGTCGCCGCGTTCCACGGCCGTGCCGGCGGGCAGGTCGACCAGACCGTCGGCCCAGGCCACCGAGGTCAGCACCCCGGAGCCCTGGTTGGGGAAAAGCCGCACTTCGCCCTGGCCGTCGCTGCCTGACACCAGCAGGGCGCGCAGGAATTCGCGCCGGAAACCGGTCGGCGGCCAAGCGTGCGCGGCCCTGACAGGAAACGCGCGGTACAGCACGCGCGACGCTCCCGTGCGCTTGAGCAGGAAAGGCCGCGCGAACAGGCAAAACGTGGCGAAGGCGGACACCGGATTGCCGGGCAGGCCCAGAAAGTCCGCGTCGCCGATGGTGCCGAAGGCGAGCGGCTTGCCCGGCTTCATGGCGACCTTCCACAAATCCAGGCGGCCCAGGCTTTGCACCGCGGCTTTGACGTGATCCTCCTCGCCCACCGACACGCCGCCGGTGCTGAGGATCACGTCGACGGCGGCGGCCGCTTTTTCCAGCGCCGTCCTTGTGCCCGCCAGATCGTCCGCGAGGATCCCCATATCCAGGATTTCCACCGGCAGGCCGGCCAGCAGCGCCTTGAGCGAAACACGGTTGGAGTTGTAGATCTGGCCGGGTGCGAGCGGCTGGCCCGGCTCGGCCAACTCGTCGCCGGTGCTCAGGAGCGCCACGCGCAATAGCCGCGTCACCTCCACCGCGGTCGCGCCGGCAGCGGCGGCCAGGCCCAGTTCGGCCGCCCCCAGCCGTGTGCCGGGGGCCAGGATTTCCTCCTGCGCGCGCATATCCTCGCCGGCGCGCCGGATATGCTGGCCCGGCGCGGGGACGCAGCGCAGCAGCACGCCGTCGCCCGCGGCTTCCGTATCCTCCTGCATGACCACGGCATCGGCGCCGGGCGGGATGGGTGCCCCGGTGAAAATGCGCGCCGCCGTGCCCGGCGGCAGCGGCCGGCCGACCCGCCCGGCGGCGATGCGCTGCGCCACCTTGAGGGTGATTCCGGGAGCGGTGCAATCCGCCGTGCGCACGGCGTAGCCGTCCATGGCCGAATTGTCCAAGGGGGGCACGGTCACGCGGCTCGCCACGCCGCGGGACGCGATCCTGCCGCGCGCTCGCTCGATGGGGATCATCTCGCTGTCGATGAGCGGGCGCGCCCGCGCGAGCAGTTCCTGCAATAGTTCAGCGGCGCTCAGCAAGGCCACTCCTTGGCATTTTCAACAATAAAAATCGCAAGCCGTTGCACATCGTCAAGGTCGAATCCGGGGAAACCTGCGGGCGGCGGCACGTCCGCGGCCACGGCAAGGATATGGCAATCCTGCGGGTAGAGCCACTCCCGGCCCACGGCGGCGCGATGCACTTCCAGCTTGGGGATGGGCTCGCGCTTGTAGCCCTCCACGAGCACCAGGTCGCACGGCGCCAGGCGCCCCAAAAGCTGTTCCAGGCCGGGCGGCGCTTCATCGGCGCGGACCTCGTGCAGCAAGGCCCAGCGCCGCCCGCCGCTCAGCAGCACTTCGTGCGCGCCGGCTTCGCGCTGGCGCCAGGAGTCCTTGCCGGGCTGATCGAGTTCGAAATCATGGTGCGTATGCTTGATTACCGAAACCGCCAGCCCGCGCGAGCGCAGCACAGGCAATACCCGCTCTATAAGCATGGTCTTGCCGCTGCCGCTGTAACCCGCAATGCCAAAAACTCTCATGAACCGCGCTCTCCCCCTGGGCAACACGTGCTATATTTTTGCATATATAACGCTTTGCGCCCATGCAGCCCGCTCCCCTCGTCGACCGCTACGGTCGCACCATCGAATACGTCCGCGTCTCGGTCACGGACCGTTGCGACCTGCGCTGCAGCTATTGCCTGCCCAAAGGCTTCACGGGCTATGAAGAGCCGGAGCACTGGCTCAATTTCGCCGAATGGGAACGGCTCTTGGGCATCCTGGCGCGCCTGGGGACGCACCGCATCCGCCTTACGGGGGGCGAGCCGCTGCTGCGCCGCAACCTCGCGGAACTGGCCGCGCGGATCGCCCGCCTGCCCGGCATCGAAGACGTGTCGCTTTCGACCAACGGCACGCAGCTGGCCAAGCATGCCCGGGCCTTGTTCGACGCGGGCGTGCGGCGCTTGAACGTCAGCCTGGATTCCCTGCGCCCCGAACGCGTGGCGACCATCAACGGACGCGACGTGCTCGCGCAAATATTGGAAGGCCTGGCGGTTGCCCAAGCGGCGGGCTTCGCGCCGATCAAGATCAACACCGTGGCCATGGCCGGGGGGAACGACGACGAGATCGACGACTTGGTGGCCTTCTGCCTGGAGCGGGGCTATGTGCTGCGCCTGATCGAAGCCATGCCCATGGGCGACACCGGGCGTCGGGCGGGCTTTCTCGATCTTCAGCCCATCAAGGCGCGTTTGCGGCAGCAGTTCGGCCTGGTCGACGCCGTCCTGCCGGGAGGCGGCCCGGCGCGCTATCTCGCTGCGCCGGACGGACGCTTCACCGTGGGCTTCATCACCCCGCTGTCGCAGCACTTCTGCGCCACCTGCAACCGTGTGCGCCTGGCCGTGGACGGCACCATGTATCTGTGCCTGGGCCAGGAGGAGAAGTTCGAGTTCCGTCCGCTGCTGCGCGGCGGCGCCAGCGATGACGACATCGTCGCCGCCCTGCGCCTGGCCATCGAACGCAAGCCCGAGCGCCACGAATTCCGCGAGCAGCCGGAAAAACTCATCCGCTTCATGTCCATGACCGGCGGCTGAAATTTTGCTTAATTGTGCTTGACGCGATGAGCCGGTGCTGGCTACACTGAGTCGCCACATTCGTCCGCCATGCACAGAATCTTGCTCCTTTGGCTGCTGATCTTCACCCTGCCCGTGCAGGGATGGGCCGCGCTCGCCCATACCGGTTGCCAAAGCGCGCCGCAGGCGCCCGACGCCTTCGTCAGTGTGCCATCGCAGGCTGCGCCTGACGCCGGCATGGCCGCCCACGACCACGCAGCCATGCTTGCCGGCCAGGACTCTTCCCAGCACGACGGCCCGCTGCCTGGTACTCCCTGTTCCGGCACCTGCCATGCCTGCTGCTTGGCTCCGTCCATGACGCCTCCGCAGGCTCGGCCGGTCGCCGCGTTTACCGCCGGGCTCATGCTCGCCGCCTGGCAACCCGCTCCAATCCCCGAAGCCCCCACGGCGCGTCTGGAACGTCCCCCGCGCCCCGCCCTCGCCGCCTGATCTCTCGGGGCCCAGGCCCCACCCGCCGCACCTGCGGCTTTCGATCATGTTTGCGAGGATGCCATGCGCATTGACTTATTCCCGGCTGCCGGCCCGGTCTTGGGCCGACCTTCCGCAGCCGGCATCTTACCGCCCGACCTAAACCGCCGGCAGGCCCCGTTCGCCCCGGTGCCGCAGCACCCCTGTACGCCCCTCCCGACGCCAACCGATCGGCTCGAACCCGCCACCTGGCCGGGAGCGAAAACACGGCCGGCCAGCCCCACGCCGCCTATGCCGAGCATGGGTATGAGCAACCACCGCCACTGAAATTGAGGCCATCGAGATGAAGCGCATTTCCAAACTTTCCATTGCCTTGGCGAGTCAGCCCCGCCGGCAATTTCTTCAAGGCCTCGCCGCCGGCGGCGCCCTGCTGGGGCTGTCGCCCTGGTTCAGGCCGGCCTGGGCGGGTGCGGCCGGCACAACGGTCACAGGCATGGCTCCGGTGCTGAGCGGCACCGAATTTGACCTCACGATCGCGGAAACGCCGGTGAATTTCACCGGCCGCCCGCGCATGGCCACCACGATCAACGGCTCGATCCCCGCGCCCATCCTGCGCTGGCGTGAAGGGGATACGGTGACGCTGCGGGTCCACAATCGCCTGCGCGAAGACACTTCCATCCATTGGCACGGCATCCTCCTGCCGTTCCAGTTGGATGGCGTGCCGGGCATCAGCTTCAAGGGCATCGCGCCGGGGGAGACCTTCGTCTACCGCTTCAAGGTGCGGCAGACCGGCACCTACTGGTACCACTCCCATTCCGGCATGCAGGAGCAGACCGGGATGTACGGCGCCATCGTCATCGATCCGGCCGGCGGCGATCCGATCCGCACCGAGCGCGACTACGTGGTGCAGTTGTCCGATTGGACCGACGAAGACCCCATGCGGGTGCTCGCCAAGCTCAAGATGCAGGGCGATTACTACAACTTCAACCAGCCGACGGCCGTGGATTTCTTTCGTGACGCAGCCAATGAGGGGCTCGCGGCCGCCCTCGACGAACGCAAGATGTGGCAGCAGATGCGCATGAGCCCGACCGATCTGGCCGACGTCTCCGGCTACACCTACACCTATCTCATGAACGGCACTGCGCCGGCCGGCAACTGGACCGGGCTGTTCAAGCCGGGGGAGAAGGTGCGGCTGCGCTTCATCGGTTCCGGCGCCATGACGTTCTTCGACGTGCGCATCCCTGGGCTCAAGCTGACGGTGGTCCAGGTGGACGGGCAGGACGTCGAGCCGGTTTCGGTGGACGAGTTCCGCATCGGGCCGGGCGAGACCGTCGACGTGGTCGTAAGCCCGAAATACGAGGCCTACACGATCTTCGCCCAGTCCATGGACCGCACCGGCTACGCGCGCGGCACGCTTGCGCCGCGCTCGGGCATGGAGGCCCGGGTCCCCGCGCTCGATAAACCCGTGCCGCTCGCCATGGAGGACATGATGGGCGACATGACCGGCGTCGTGCCCGTGCATCATGCCCGCACAGAATATGGCCCCAGCACGGACATGCGGGTGGACACGCCGCGCACCAACCTCGACGACCCCGGCATCGGCCTGCGCGACAACGGCCGCCGCGTGCTCACCTATGCCGACCTGCACACCGTCGGCGGGCCGCTCGACAAACGGGAGCCGGGGCGGGAGATCGAGCTGCACCTCACCGGCAATATGGAGCGCTACACCTGGTCGATCGACGGGGTCGAATTCGGCCGCTCCACGCCGGTGCATTTCCGCGACAACGAGCGGCTGCGCGTGGTGTTCGTCAACGACACCATGATGACCCACCCGATGCACATGCACGGCATGTGGAACGAACTCGAAAGCCCCGACGGGAAGTTTCAGGTGCGCAAGCACACCATCGCCGTGCAGCCGGCGCAGCGCGTGAGCTTCCTCGTCACCGCCGACGCCCTCGGGCGCTGGGCGTGGCACTGCCACCTGTTCCTGCACATGGACATGGGCATGTTCCGCGAAGTGGCGGTGGCCTGAGCCCTTCAACTTGCCTCGGGCCAGTGTGGCGCTATCGAACAATGGAGAAAGCAAAGATGATGAACATGCGAGTCAGTTTGGCCACTGCCGTCCTGCTGGCGCTCGGCGTATCCTCCGTCCGGGCGCAGGAGCCGGCAGCCCCGGCAATGTCGCCGGGAGAGATGGGGGCTATGCCGGGAATGAATCAGGGCGGCAAGTCCGGCACCGCCCAAGATGGCGCCATGGACATGGGCTCCATGTCCATGCAGGGCGGCTCGCCGCCTCCCGGTGCACGCGATCCCAACGCCTACGCGGACGGCTACGTGCGTGGACCGCTCAAGCTCGGCGACGAGCACAACTTCGGCTCCCTGCTCGTGGATCGGCTCGAAAGGGGGTATGCGCGCGGTAATTCGTTCACGGCATACGACCTGCTGGGCTGGTACGGCCGCACTTACGACCGCGCGGTGCTGAAGGCCGAGGGCGATTACGCCGGTGGCAAGCTCCAGGACGCGCGCACCGAGCTGCTCTGGGGGCACGCGGTGGCCGCCTTTTGGGACACGCAACTGGGCGTGCGCTACGACAGCGGGGTGGGGCCGGATCGCAAATGGCTCGCTTTCGGCATCCAGGGGCTCGCGCCCTATTGGTTCCACATGGATGCCACTGCCTACGCCGGCGATCAAGGGCGCACTGCATTGCGGCTCGCTGCGGAGTACGAGCTGCTCTTCACCCAGAAGCTGATCCTGCAGCCCCGCATCGAGCTCAATGCCTATGGCAAAGGCGATCCGGCGCGGGGCCTGGGCGCCGGCCTGTCCAATCTCAATGCGGGCCTGCGCCTGCGTTACGAAATTCGCCGGGAGTTCGCTCCCTATATCGGCGTGGAATGGAGCGGCAAGTTTTCCGGCACCGCGGATCTTGCCCGGGCCTCGGGGGCGCGGACCAGCGAAGCCCGCCTGGTCGCCGGAGTGCGCTTCTGGTTCTGACCAAGAATTCCCTGCCATTCAATGCGACGCCGCGGGAACCGATTCAAGCAATTTGATCGATTTTCTCAACCCCTGAAAGGATGTAAATCATGAAACGCACATTTTCGATTGTTGCCGTTCTGCTGCTCACCGCCGCGCCCCCCGCGGTCGCTGCGGAGCACAACCAGATGCCGATGGCGGGCATGCCCATGGCCCAGGGCGCGGAAGACCAGATGCACGCGGGCCATGGCACGGTCAAGAAGGTGGCCATGGAAGCAGGCCGGATAACCATCAGCCACGAGCCCATCCAAAGCCTGCGCTGGCCCGCCATGACCATGAGCTTCATGGTCGCGGACAAATCCCTGCTCAAGGACATCCGGCCGGGCATGAAGGTGGATTTCGAGCTTCGGAAGATGGGCGCCAACTACAAGATCACGCAGATCACGGCGGCCAAGTGATCCAGCCGTCGCGCGCGGCACGGCAAACCGGATCCGCGCCGCCGCGGGCCGCCTGCGACGCCACGATCTCGAACCGGACTTTAAACGCGGCGGCCCTGCCGCCGGCCCCATTTCACGGAACGCTCCCATGAAAAAATATTGCCTCGTCAGTAAAATCTGTGGGCGAGTTGTGGCTCGGGAAGTTTGCCAAGTGCATGATACAAGGCGAGTTCTGTGACGCGGAAGGTTCGGAAGCCGTAGGATTTTCTCATGGTGACTTTGACCT
>JAJZRU010000032.1 GCA_021802555.1 Pseudomonadota bacterium | reverse complement strand
CCCTGAATGGCCTGATGCCGCGTTGTTCCGCTTCCGGCCATGAAGACCCCAGCGCACCCGTCAATATGTCTGATGCCCGTGGCCTGACTCTTCATGCAAACCGACCCACAGATTCTGCCGACGATCCGTAAATATTGAGCCTAAGAGAAATTGAACAGTCGCCTATTTTTTGAGCAAGCTTTCCTGCGCCGCCTGCCCCAGCGCTGCCGCCTGTGCGGCGGCGCGGCGCGCGGCATCGGCCTGTGCGCCGATTGCCGGGCCGATCTGCCTTGGCTGCCGCAGGCGCGCTGCCCGGTATGCGCCCTGCCCAGCCCGGATGGCCAGGTCTGCGGCGCCTGTTTGCGCCAACCGCCGGCCTGGCAGCGCACGCGCGCGGCCCTGCTCTATGATTTTCCTGTCGACGGTCTGATCGGCGCGCTCAAGTACCGCGGCGACCTGAGTCTCGCACCGCTGCTGGCGGACTGCCTGGCCGGCAACATCGAACCCGGCGCCGTAGACGCCCTGCTGCCCCTGCCGCTGCATCCGGCGCGGCTGCGGGCACGCGGCTTCAATCAGGCGGCGGAACTCGCGCGCCCGCTGGCGCGCCGCCTCGGTTTGCCACTGCTGCACGCCGCCGCCCGGCGGGTACGCGACACGCCGCCGCAGGCCGGCCTGGACCGCGCCGCGCGGCTGAAAAACCTGCGCGGGGCTTTCGCCGTGCAACAAGAACAAGTGCGCGGCCGGCGCATCGCGGTGCTGGACGATGTCATGACCAGCGGCGCCACCCTGGGAGAATTGGCACGCACACTGAAACAGGCCGGCGCGCTCGAAGTGGAATGCTGGGTGATCGCGCGCGCCCTGCCGCCCGCTCAGTCCTGACCCACGGTGACGCGCGCAAAGCGCCGCTTGCCCACCTGCGCCACCACCGTGGCGCCGCGCGGCACCGTCTGGCCCTTGTCGCTGACTTTCTCGCCGTCGAGCTTCACGCCGCCGCCGGCGATCTGGCGCAGCGCCTCCGACGTGCTCGGCACCAGGCCGGCGAGCTTGAGCAACTGCGCCACCGGCAAAGCAGCCTCCGCGCAATCCACGCGCAGTTCCACCATGTCCTCTGGCAGAACACCGCGCTGGAAGCGCGCCTCGAATTCCGCCTGCGCCGCCTGCGCCGCAGCGGCGCCGTGAAAGCGCGCCACGATTTCGCGCGCCAGCCGTACCTTCACATCGCGCGGGTTCGCCCCCGCCTCCACCTCGCGTTGCCAGGCAGCGATGACGGCGAGCGGCTCGAAGGAAAGCAGCTCCAGGTAGCGCCACATGAGCACGTCGGAAATGCTCATGAGCTTGCCGAATATCTCCCCGGGCGCCTCGCTGATGCCGACATAGTTGCCCAGCGACTTGGACATCTTGTTGACGCCGTCCAGCCCCTCCAGCAGAGGCATGGTGAGGATGGCCTGGGGCGCCTGGTTGTGCTGCTTCTGCAGCTCGCGCCCCATCAGGAGGTTGAATTTCTGATCGGTGCCGCCCAGCTCCAGGTCGGCGCGCAAGGCCACCGAGTCGTAGCCCTGGATGAGCGGGTAGAGGAACTCGTGGATGGCGATGGGCTGCTGCGCGGCGTAGCGCTTGGCGAAATCGTCGCGCTCCAGCATGCGCGCGACCGTATGGCTGGCCGCCAGCCTGATCATGCCGGCCGCGCCCAGCCCTTCCATCCATTCCGAATTGAAGCGCACCTCGGTGCGCGCGGGGTCGAGGATCTTGAACACCTGCTCGCGGTAGGTTTTGGCGTTTTCCGCCACGGCCTCGCGCGTCAGCGGCGGACGCGTGGCGTTCTTGCCGGTGGGGTCGCCGATCATGCCGGTGAAATCGCCGATGAGGAAGATGACCTGATGCCCCTGTTCCTGAAACTGGCGCAGCTTGTTGAGCAGCACGGTGTGGCCCAGATGCAGATCCGGCGCGGTGGGGTCGAAGCCGGCCTTGACGCGCAGCGGGCGCCCTTCGGCCAGACGTTTTTTGAACTCGTCGGCCGGCAGAATTTCATCGGCGCCGCGGGCGAGTTCCTCGAAGCTCGATTCCATGTTCGATTCCATGGCGATGCGGTGCAAAAGCTGTGCATTTTACCCGCGCACAGGGGCAAGCTGCCTGTCCGGCGAGGCCTGGGCAGGCAGTCTGTTAGAATGGCCGTCACTTAAGCCATCCTTTTTTCGACCGAGCCCAGGCATGCGAGGCCGCTGCTATTCCCTGTTCGCCGGCATACGGCCCAAGACCCGCTGGCTGCTGGCCTTGTCCGCGCTGCCCCTGTTCGGCATGGTCGCCGCCTTCGGCGTGGCCCCCGATACCGACACCCGGCCCATACCCGTGCGCACGCTGGTGGAAAGCCTCGCCCCCGCCCTGCCCGCAACGCCCGCCGGGCAAAGCTATTACCGCATCGACGAGCTGGCGCGCGGCGACACCGTCGGCGACGTGCTGCGCCGCATGGGGGTGGACGATGCCGACATCCAGGCGCTGCTCGCCACCCCCGAGGTGGTCGGCGCCGGCCTCACGCGCCTGCGCGCCGGGCAGCGCCTGGAGGGGCGCGTGGGCGATGACGGCAGCCTGCAAACCCTGGCGTTCGGTGCGCGCGGCCACGAAGTGCGCGTGCGGCGCGTGGGCGACGGCTTTGCCCTGGACGCCCAGCCGGTGGCCGTGGAATATCGGGTGCTGATGCGCTCCGGCCGTGTCCGGGATTCCCTCTACGGCGCGCTGGACGCCGCCCAGGTGCCCGAGGGCGTGGCGGAGAAAATGCTGGATTTATTCTCGGGCGATCTCGATTTCCGCCGTGACTTACGGCCGGACGATCACTTTTCCGTGGTTTACCGCATGCGCACTCAGGGCGGCGAAGCGGTAGGGGAGCCGCAGATCCTGGCCGCCGAATTCGTCAACCGCGGCCGCGCCTACCGCGCCGTGCTGTACCGCAATGCGCAGGGGCGGGAGGAATACTACACGCCCGACGGGCAGCCGCTGAAAAAAACCTTCCTCAAGTCCCCGCTGGACAATTCGCGCATCACCTCCGGCTTTACCTTGGCGCGCTACCATCCGCTGCTGCACACCATGCGCGCGCACAAAGGCATCGACTATGCCGCTCCCATCGGCGCGCGCGTGAAGACCGTGGCCGACGGCCGGGTGAGCTTTGCGGGCTGGCAAAACGGCTACGGCCGCCTGGTGATCGTGCGGCATGCCGGGCTGTACAGCAGCGCCTACGGCCACCTCTCGGGCTTCGGCCCCGGCATACACAAGGGCAGCCGCGTGGCGCAGGGGCAGGTCATCGGCTATGTAGGGCAAAGCGGCCTGGCCACCGGGCCGCACTTGCATTATGAGTTCCGCGTCGCCGGGGTGCAAAAGAATCCCCTGGCCCTCCATCTGCCCGCCGGCCGCGCCCTCGCCGGCGCCGAGCGCACCCGCTTCCTGGCCGCGAGCCGGATCTGGAGCGCGCGTCTGGACCTGTTGCGCGGCACGCGCATCGCCGCCCTCGATTGAGCGCGCCCGACGCCGCCGGCAGCTACTACATCGGTCTCATGTCCGGCACCAGCCTGGACGGGGTGGACGCCGCGCTGGCCGCGTTCACCCCCGGCTCGGCTCTGCCGCAACTGGCGGCCAGCCACTACCTCCCCTATCCGGACGACCTGCGCGATCGCCTGCTGGCCTTGAGCGCCAGCGGCGCCGACGAGCTGCATCGCGCCGCCGTGCTGGGCAATGATCTTGCTCGGCTGTACGGCCAGGCTGTGCGGGAACTGCTGGAGAAGGCCGGGATGCAAGCGGCCCAGGTCCGCGCCATCGGCAACCACGGCCAAACCGTGCGCCACCGCCCGGAACAGGGCTATACGCTGCAACTGGGCAATCATGCCCTGCTGGCCGAGTTGACCGGCATCGAGGTGGTGGCCGACTTTCGCAGCCGCGACATCGCCGCCGGCGGCCAGGGTGCGCCCCTGGTGCCGGCTTTTCACGCCCTGCTGGGCGACAGCCAGAAAAAGCGCGTGGTGGTCAACATCGGCGGCATCGCCAATCTGACGCGCCTGCACCCGGGCCTGCCCGTCATCGGCTTCGACAGCGGCCCGGGCAACCTGCTCATGGACGCCCACATCCGGCGCGCGCGCGGCCTGTCCTACGACGCCGCCGGCGCCTGGGCGTCCAGCGGCCATGTCCTGCCCGCCCTGCTGCAGCGACTGCTCGCCGATCCTTATTTGCAAAAAGCGCCGCCCAAGAGCGTGGGGCGCGAGGAATTCAATCTCGAGGGGCTCGACCGCAGCCTGACGCCGGACATGGCCGCCGCGGACATCCAGGCCACGCTGCTGGAATTCACCGCCGTGAGCCTGGCCGACGCCATCCGCCGCCATTGCCCGGGCAGCGAGGAGGTCTATGTCTGCGGCGGCGGCGCGCACAATTCGGCGCTGCTGGCGCGGCTCAGTGCGCTGCTGCATCCCGCGCGCGCGGCCGGCAGCGGCGCGCTGGGCGTGGACCCCGACTGGATGGAAGCGCTCGCTTTCGCCTGGCTGGCGCGCCAAACGCTTTTGCGCCTGGCGGGCAATCTTCCGGAAGTGACCGGTGCGTGCGGGCCGCGCGTGCTGGGCGCGATTTATCCGGCCTGAGACGGCCCCCGGCGATGGCGCCGCACCATGCGCTGCAAGGCCGTCCGCAAGGGTCCTTCGTCCAGGCGCCGCGAAGCCTGTTCGAGTTCTTCCAGGGCGTGCTCGGAGAGCGGCCGGCGCGCCGGTTTGAGCGGCGGCGCGAACTGCAGATGGGGCACCACGCGCACGCGCAATTCCCGAATCTCGCCGGTTTCCGCCAAGGCCTGCGTCAGCTGCGGCGCCGCCTGGCGCAGGCGGCTGGCCTGGGCGCCGCTGCCGCAAGCGAGCACGAGCGTGCCGTCGCGCCAGCCGGCCACGAACACCGCGCCGCGCAGTTCCCCCGGCAGCGCGCCTTCCAGCGCGGCCTGCCAGGCCAGCAGGCGGCGCGCCCCGGACCACGGCGGGTCGCGCATCTGGCCCAGCCAACGGCGCAACAAAGTCGGTTTCAAGACTGAACTACCCCTGTAAAACGCTCAAGCGCGCAGCAGTGGCGCCGTAAAATGGCTGGATGGCGCGAAAACTCCCGGCGCCGACAACGATACAGGGATTTTTCATGAGTGCGAACGCATCCGCTGCCGACAAACGCCAGCAAATCCGCTTTGCCGTCGTCCACCCGGCGGTGCTGGTGCTGGCCGGGCCGGAACGCGTCGCGGGCGAAATCCGCGACTTCTGCATGGGCGGCGTCTTCTTCCACTTCACCCCGCCCGCCCGGGCGCAGGAATTCTGGTTGGGCCTGAAAAACCCCTTGGCGCAGCTCCAATTCGAGACGCCCGGCAAAGGCGCCCGCGGCTTCAATCTCGCCACGCGGCTGGTGCGCGTCAACGATCAGGGCGCCGGCCTGGTGTTTTCCGAGCCGCCTTTCGAGGCCTTGCGGGCGCTGCAGAAGATCTCCGTGCGCGCGCGCCTGCAGAAGTTCTCTTCGCGCATCTACGGCGAAGACAGTGCCCGGTTGCGCGAGGAAGCCAAAAGCCTGTTGCTCGACATTCTGGAGCGCAGCACCCAGGAATGGCTCTCGGCGGCGGCGGAAAAGCTCCAACTGGAGGCCACCCGTGCCCCCAGCATGGATGAATATCGCGCCCTGCTCGCGGCCCAGGAGGAAGTGAAGCTGTCCGGAAAAGCGACGGTAACGGACTTTGTGGCGCGAGTGGAAGCGGGCTTCACCCGGCCCAGGGCCGCAGAATCCACTTCCCCCTGGACGGACTCGTCCTTCGCCTTGGTGGAAAAAGAAGAATTCGAGGACTGGCTGTCCGTCGCCGGAGAAGCCAACCGCATCGTCGAAAATCTGGCCGAAACCTGGTACCGGGTCGACCGCGGCCTGGAGGCCGTTTACGGCTTCGCTCAGCAGGGCAGCGAAAATCCCTTCGCCGCCGCCGCCCTACTGGACGCTTTCCGCCACGCCTGTCAGGAACTGAAAGTCAGCCCGCGCGCGCGCCAGGTTCTCTACAAGGCCTACAGCGAAGCGGTCGGCCCGCACCTGGAAGTGCTCTATGGGCGGCTGGCCGAGATTCTGCCCGCCCCGCCGGAAGCCCCGCAGACGACAGCAGAACCTGCCGAGGCGCACGCGCCGGACGCCTCCGCGCCCCAGGAAACCACCGGCGGGAACCAGCCCGCCGCCGCCCCGCCCCCGGGCGGCGAACCCGCCCGAAGCGCACCCGCCTCCCCCTCTCAAGGGCCGGGCGCTTTCAGCCGCATGGCGAACGCCTTGTTCGATTTGTTCCGCAGGTTTCCGGGCAGCGCATCGGCGCCGCCGGCTCCCGCCCCGGGCGGCAGCGCCGCCGCGGCTCAACCAGCCGCGCCGCTGCAAGCCGGGCCGACGCTGGCGCAAAAATGGCGTGAACGCCTGGCCCGCGCGCCCGACCCCGTGCTGGCCGAGAAGCTCGGGGCCGCGCAGAGCGATCCCAAGGCACAGCAAAGCCTCAATGTTTTCGGCAGTCTGCTGGACGCCATCCACGGCGAAAAATCCCTCGCCGCCGGGGCGCGCTCTTATCTCGATCGCCTGGAAGGGCCGCTGCTGCGCGTGGCCATGACCGATCCGCTCTACCTCAATTCGCCCGGCCACGCCGCTCACCGCGTGGTCAACGCGCTCGATCGCATCACCCTGGTGGCGAGCGACGACGGCCGCATCACCGACGAGCAGCTGCTCAAGATCATCAACCGCTGGACCCAGCGCATCGAAGCCGAATCCGCCAAGAACCCGGCGGTTTTCGAAGAAGCGCGCGTGCAGCTGGAGAAAGTGCTCAAGCCGCTGCTCAAAGCGCGCAGCCTGCGCATCACCCGCCTGCTGGAAGTCTGCGAAGCGCGCCAGCACATGGAAAAACTCCGCCGCGGCGTGGAACGGCGGCTGCTGGCGCGCCTCGCCAACGATCCGGTACCCAAGCCCCTGCTGGATCTGCTCGACGGCGGCTGGCAGGCCTATCTGCTGCGCCTCACCCTGCGCCAGGGCGCGGAAGCGGAAGAAACCCTGCGCGCCTGGGAGGTGCTGGAGCAATTGCTGGCGCTGGCAAGCAGCGCCGCGCTGCCGCGCCGCGAAGCGCGCAGCCTGCTTGAATACGCGGAAACGCGCCTGGCGCTGGTCAACCCCGATGCCCAGGAGCGCGATCGGCTCGCCGACGCGCTGGCCGGCTGGCTGCTGGGCCACGCCGGGGAGCCCGCGCGCACCGTCTACCGCGCGCGCACAGACGACACGGCGCTGCTGCCGCTGAGCGACAACGCGCTGGCACAGCTTTCCAAGGTGCAGTTGGGAGACTGGTATCAATTCGAGGCGAGCCCCCTGCCCCTGCAGCTGGTGTGGCTTGGCGACGATCCCGCCCTATACGTATTCGCCAACTACCGCGGCATCCGCAAGCTGGAATGGAAGGCGCAGGAGCTGGCGGAACGCCTCGAATCCGGGCGGGCGCGCCGCTGCGAAAATCTCGACCAGCCGCTCATGGAGCGCTCCTTCAGCGCCATGATCGAGCACCTGCATCGCTATCTGCTGCAACAGACCACCCACGATGCGGAAACCGGGCTCATGGACCGCAAGTCCTTTGAGCGCGAACTGCGCCGCGGCCGCCGCCGCGTGCCCGCCATGGCGGATCAGGGCCAGGCCGTGGCGGTGCTGGACGTGGAGGACTTGCGCCTGCTCAAGGACGGCGCGGCGCCCGCGGAATACCGCGAACAGCTCCAAGGCCTGGCCCAGGTGCTTGCAAAAAACCTGCCGCCGGAAACGCCGCTGTGCCGCTTCGGCGAATACAGTTTTGCCCTGTACTTGGCGCGCACCGGACAGGACAGCCTGCGCCTGCTTCTGGAGCGCCTCATCCATCAGGTCAACCAGGTCACGTTCCGGCGCGGCGAGGCCCCACTCTCGCTCACCCTCAATGCGGGCGCCGTGTGGCACCGCGAAAGCTACCGTGCCGAAGAGCTGCTGCATCGCGCCGACGCCGCCTGCGTGGCCGCCAAACACGAGGGCCGCAATCGCATGGTGATCGAGGAGGATGCCGGCAAGGAGGGCGACGCCCACGCCGAGCTTTCGCATTGGGCGGCGCGGCTCAACGAATTGACGGCCTCGGACCGCCTCAGCGTCGTCTGCCAGCCGGTGCTGCAAACCGCCAACGTATTCGCCGCGCCGGTGTTCTACGAAGTGCTGCTGAATCTGCGCGACGCCGACGGGGCGGAGATTTCCACCCAGGATTTCGTGGACGCGGTCGAGCGGCTGCATCGCATGCCGGAGCTCGACCGTTGGATGGTCGCCCATGTTTTCGCCTGGCTGCGCGCCCACCCCGAGGCCTTCGGCCACGTCGGTGGACTGTCCATCAACATGTCGGCGCAGTCGGTCAACAGCGGCAGCTTTCTCGATTTTTTGGTGGACGAGCTGGAAGCCGGCGGCTTCCCTGCCGGCAAGATCGTGTTCGAGATCACCGAAGGCGCCGCCTTCGACAACTACAGCCAGGCCGAGCGCTTCATCCGCCAGGTGCGCCGCTATGGCTGCAGCTTCGCCCTGGACGATTTCGGCACGGGTTTTTCCCAGTACGCGCACCTGCGCAACCTGACGGTCGACTATCTCAAGATCGATGGCGCTTTCATCCGCGAGCTGGACAAGAGCGAAGTGGATCAGGCCCTGGTCAGCTCCATGAAGGAAACCGCCGCCTTCCTGGGCGTCAAAACCGTGGCGGAATTCGTGGAAAACCGTGCGGTGCTGGACAAGCTCCGGGAACTGGGCGTCGATTACGCACAGGGCTACCATTTCGGCCGCCCGCTGCCCATCGAGAGCCTGCTGAGCGCCGGTGCCGTCTGAAGGCGCCGCGCGTGTCCGGGGCCGCCCCGGGCCTGTGCTAATATTTCTGTTTTTCGCAGCCGCCCGTTGTCCTGTCCGGGCGGACGCCAGCCTTTCAGTGACCCGTCCCCATGCTGCAGACCCTGCTCAAGAAAGTCATCGGTAGCCGCAACGATCGGCTTATCAAACAGTACCGGCAGAAAGTTCAAGCCATCAACGCGCTGGAAGCCGGTGTGCAGCAGTTGTCCGACGAAGCGCTCCGGGCCAAGACCGAGGAATTCCGCGCGCGCCATCAGAAAGGCGAAACCCTGGATGCCCTCCTCCCGGAAGCCTTCGCGGTCGTGCGGGAAGCCGGCCGCCGGGCGATGGGCATGCGCCACCACGATGTGCAGCTCATCGGCGGCATGGTGCTGCATGACGGCAAGATCGCGGAAATGCGCACCGGCGAAGGCAAGACCCTCGTGGCGACGCTGCCTGCCTATCTCAACTCGCTGGCCGACAAGGGCGTGCACGTGGTCACCGTGAACGACTACCTGGCCAGCCGCGACGCCGAATGGATGGGGCACCTCTACCGCTTCCTGGGCCTCACGGTGGGCGTGAACCTGTCGCAGATGCCGCATGCCGACAAGCAGATCGCCTATGCCGCGGACATCACCTACGGCACCAACAACGAATTCGGCTTCGATTACCTGCGCGACAACATGGTGTTCCAGCCGAGCGAAAAGGTGCAGCGCAGCCTGTCCTACGCCATCGTCGACGAAGTGGATTCCATCCTCATCGACGAGGCGCGCACGCCGCTCATCATTTCCGGCCACGCCGAGGACAGCACCGAGCTGTACCAGCAGGTGGACGGCATCCCGGCACGGCTGACGCGCCAGGAGAAAGAGGACGGCGAAGGCGACTACTGGGTGGATGAAAAGGCCCACCAAGTGCTGATTTCGGAAACCGGCCATGAAAAAATCGAGGCCGCGCTCACCGAGATGGGCTTGCTGGCCGAGGGCTCCAGCCTCTACGACGCCGCCAACATCCGCCTCATGCACCATATCAACGCCGCGCTGCGTGCCCACGCGGTCTATCACCGGGATCAGCATTACGTGGTGCAAAACGGCGAGGTAATCATCGTCGATGAATTCACCGGGCGGCTCATGGCCGGCCGGCGCTGGTCCGAAGGCCTGCATCAGGCCGTGGAAGCCAAGGAGCGAGTGGAAATCCAGAAGGAGAACCAGACGCTCGCCTCCATCACCTTCCAGAATTACTTCCGCATGTACGAGAAGCTTTCCGGCATGACCGGCACGGCGGACACGGAGGCCTACGAGTTCCAGCAGATCTACGGCCTGGAAACCGTGGTGATCCCCACCCACAAGCCCATGATCCGCAAGGACGAGCACGACCAGGTCTACCGCACGGCGCGGGAGAAATATCAGGCCGTCATCAAGGACATCCGCGACTGCCGCAGCCGCGGCCAGCCCGTGCTGGTGGGCACCACTTCCATCGAGATCAACGAATATCTGTCGCAGCTGCTGACCCAGGAGAAGCTGCCGCACCAAGTGCTCAACGCCAAGCAGCATGCGGGTGAAGCCCAGGTGGTCACCCAGGCCGGCAAGCCCGGCGCCATCACCATCGCCACCAACATGGCCGGGCGCGGTACGGACATCGTGCTGGGTGGCAACATCTCCAAGGAACTGGAGGCCATAGACGCGGACGAAGCGCCGAGCGAGGCCGACAAGGCCGCGCGCAAGGAAGCGCTCAAGGCCAGCTGGCAGCAGCTGCATGACCAGGTGCTGGCGGCCGGCGGGCTGCACATCATCGGCACCGAGCGCCATGAATCCCGCCGCGTGGACAATCAGCTGCGCGGCCGCTCGGGACGCCAGGGCGACCCAGGTTCATCGCGTTTTTATTTGTGCCTGGAGGATCCCCTGCTGCGCATTTTCGCGTCCGACCGCGTCGCCGCCATCATGGACCGCCTGAAGATGCCGGAGGGCGAGGCCATCGAGCATCCCTGGGTCACGCGCGCCATCGAGAACGCCCAGCGCAAGGTGGAAGCGCGCAACTTCGATATTCGCAAGCAGCTGTTGGAATACGACGACGTGGCCAACGACCAGCGCAAGGTCATCTATGCCCAGCGCAACGAGCTGTTGGCCAGCGTCGACGTGGCGGAAACCATTGCCGCCATGCGCACCGACGTCGTCAACGGCCTCATCGATCAATACCTGCCGCCCGGCTCGATGGAGGAACAATGGGATGTGGCCGGCGCCGAGCAGGCGCTGCTGTCCGAGCTCAATCTCGATGCGCCGCTGGCGCGCTGGCTGGAGGAAGACAAGGCCCTGGACGAGCAGGGGCTGCGGCGCAAAGCTGCGGAGGCCGGCGACGCCGCAGCTCGGGCGCGCGACGAGCAGGCCGGCGCCGAAGTCATGCGCCAGTTCGAACGCGCCGTCATGCTGCAAAGCCTGGACACCCATTGGCGCGAGCACCTCGCTGCGCTGGACCACTTGCGCCAAGGCATCCATCTGCGCGGCTACGCGCAGAAGAACCCCAAGCAGGAGTACAAACGCGAGGCTTTCGAGCTGTTCTCGTCCATGCTGGACGCCATCAAATTCGAGGTAACCCGCGTCGTTTCCACCGTGCAAGTGAAGGGCGCGGAAGACGTCATGCAAGTGGAGAGCGAGCGCGAAACCCTTGCGGACGTACAGTTTCAGCATGCCGAGTATGCGGAAGCCCTGCCCGCAGAGCCGGCGCAGCCGGAGCCCTTCGCGCCCGCCGGCCAGCCCTATCACCGGGAAGTTCCCAAAGTCGGCCGCAACGACCCCTGCCCCTGCGGTTCCGGCAAGAAATACAAGCACTGCCACGGCCAGCTGAGCTGAGGAGATCGGCCGGCCGCTGGTAGAATTTCGGCCATGTCCGAGTACAACGAAGACGCCTACCGCCAGGCACGCAAGGATTACATCCCCACGCCCTGCCCTTTCGAACGCGCCCTGCTGTCGCTCTGCGTCGGCTGCAGCCGCGCAAGGAAACTGAACCTGGCCGAGCGCGAGGCCATCACCTGCGGCGATGCGGCCGTCCAGCCCTGCTGCCGCACGCTCTATGAGGCGCTGCATGACAACGCCCGCTTCGCCCTCAAGGCGCAGCAGGGCGTGGTCTGGCCTTTCGGCAAGGAAATCCGCGCGCAATGCGGCGGATTGCGCGGGCTCGCCGCGGTGATGGGCGGCGACGGCGGCTACGTGGACGACGCCGCCGCCGTGGTGCTGGCGGCGCTCGAACGCCACGGCGAGATCGCCGCCCTGCCTTACCCCGAAATCATGCGCGGCGTGGTGCATTACCAGCCGCGCCAACGGCGCCGCTGAATCCGCCTCCAACACCTGTCCCGCAACAAAAAGCCCCGCCTAAGCGGGGCGCCAGCCGGGACGACGCAGCCCCGGCCGTATAGGCGACGGTACCGGACTTACATCATGTCCATGCCGCCCATGCCGCCCATGCCGCCTCCACCGCCCATGGGGGCGGGCTTGTCTTCGGGCAGCTCGCCCACCATGGCTTCGGTGGTCAGCATCAGGCCGGCGATGGACGCGGCGTTCTGCAGCGCGGTGCGCGTCACCTTTGCGGGGTCCAGCACGCCCATTTCCACCAGATCGCCATACTCGCCGGTAGCGGCGTTGTAGCCGTAGTTGCCCTTGCCTTCGAGCACCTTGTTCACCACCACGGAGGCCTCCTCGCCGCAGTTGTAAACGATCTGGCGCAGCGGCTCTTCGATGGCGCGCATGACGATCTTGATGCCGGCATCCTGGTCGTGGTTGTCGCCCTTGAGGCTGCTGATGGCGCTCTTGGCGCGCAGCAGCGCAACGCCGCCGCCGGCCACGATGCCTTCTTCCACCGCCGCACGGGTGGCGTGCAGAGCGTCTTCCACGCGCGCCTTCTTCTCTTTCATTTCCACTTCGGTGGCCGCGCCCACCTTGATGACCGCGACGCCGCCGGCCAGCTTGGCCTTGCGTTCCTGCAGCTTCTCGCGGTCGTAGTCGGAGGTGACTTCCTCGATCTGCTTGTTGATCTGCGCGATACGGCCCTTGATGTTGTCGGCGGAGCCGGCGCCGTCGATGATGGTGGTGTTCTCCTTGCCCACCTCGATGCGCTTGGCGCGGCCGAGATCCTGCAGGGTGGCCTTTTCCAGCGAGAGGCCGACTTCCTCGGCGACCACGGTGCCGCCGGTCAGGATCGCGATGTCCTCGAGCATCGCCTTTCTGCGGTCGCCGAAGCCGGGCGCCTTGACCGCGCAGGTCTTGAGGATGCCGCGGATGTTGTTCACCACCAGGGTGGCCAGCGCCTCGCCGTCGACGTCTTCGGCGATGATCAGCAGGGGCTTGCCGGCCTTGGCGACCTGCTCAAGCACGGGCAGGAGGTCGCGGATGTTGGAAATCTTCTTGTCGTGCAGCAGGACGAAGGGGTCTTCCAGCGCGGCGATCTGCTTGTCGGCATGGTTGATGAAATAAGGGGACAGGTAGCCGCGGTCGAACTGCATGCCTTCCACGACATCCAGCTCGTTCTCCAGCCCGGAGCCGTCCTCGACGGTGATGACGCCTTCCTTGCCCACCTTGTCCATGGCGCCGGCGATGATGTCGCCGATGGAGGAATCGGAGTTGGCGGAAATGGAGCCCACCTGAGCGATTTCCTTGCTGGTGGTGCAGGGCTTGGCGATCTTCTTCAGCTCCGCGACCAGGGCCACCACGGCCTTGTCGATGCCGCGCTTGAGATCCATGGGGTTCATCCCGGCGGCGACATACTTCATGCCTTCATTGAGGATGCTTTGCGCCAGCACGGTGGCGGTCGTGGTGCCGTCGCCGGCCACGTCGGAGGTCTTGGACGCGACTTCCTTGACCATCTGCGCGCCCATGTTCTCGAACTTGTCCTTCAGTTCGATCTCCTTGGCCACGGACACGCCGTCCTTGGTGATGGTGGGAGCACCGAAAGAGCGGTCGAGCACGACATTGCGGCCTTTGGGGCCCAGGGTGACTTTGACGGCGTTGGCCAGGACATTGACCCCGGCCACCATTCTCTGGCGCGCCGGATCGCCGAATTTGACGTCTTTTGCAGGCATGTTTGACTCCTAAAAATGGGGCATTGATGCGGGCTTGCAGGCGAGAATTACTTCTCGATCACGCCCATGATGTCTTCTTCGCGCATGACGAGGAGTTCCTCGCCTTCCACTTTCACCGTCTGGCCGGCGTACTTGCCGAACAGCACGCGATCACCCACGCGCAGATCCATGGCGATGATCTTGCCGTGCTCATCCTTCTTGCCAGGGCCGACGGCAACCACTTCGCCTTGATCGGGCTTCTCAGCTGCAGTATCGGGGATCACTATGCCGGAAGCGGTCTTGCGCTCCTCTTCCAATCTCTTGACGATGACGCGGTCATGCAAAGGGCGGATTTTCATGGAAAACTCCGTTATCTTTCAATAGGTTGAAATTCAACGCCTCAAAGGGCAGACGAGCATGGCCAAGGCTTTTAGCACTCAACCAAACCGGTTGCTAATGATAGGGACGGACGGTTGCAATTTCAAGTGTGCGAAACGAGATATTGGTGTCGTCCGCAACCCAAGTAGGTATTTTAATAAATAAAAACACGTATATGCTTGATAGCGCCGGCCTCGTATGGCATAGTGCTGCGAACCTTCGAGGAGGGTTCGCACATGCCCAGAAAAAGCCCATTTCATATCGTTCTGTCCCCGGACGAGGCCATGGAGTTAAATAGACGCGCAGCTAAATATACGTTGCCGTACTTCGAAGTCGTGCGGGCCAAGATGATTCTGATGGCCGCCGGCGGCCTGGACAACGACGAGATCGCCGCGCGGCTGGATACCCGGCGCGAGGTGGTCAGCCAATGGCGCAAGCGCTTCTTCAAGGAGCGATTGGCGGGTCTCGAAGAACGCGCCCGCCCGGGACGCCCTCGGGCCTTTCCCCCCAGAGCTCACGGTTGAGATCAAGGCGCTGGCCTGCGAGCTGCCGGCCACCTTGGGCTTGCCGTTGTCGCGGCTCAGCGTGGCCGATGTGGCACGACACGCCCAGTGCTCGGGGCTGGTGGCTCGCATCAGCGACAGCACGGTGTGCGCTGGCTGCACGAGGACGCGATCCGCAGTTCCAGGCCAAGGCCGGGCGCATCCTGGACCTGTACGAGCGCTGCTGGCAAGGGCCGGCTGCGCGACGACGAGTTCGTCATCTCGACCGACGAGAAGACCAGCATCCAGGCGCGATTGCGCATCCATCCGAACCTGCCCACCGGGCCCGCCGAGCCGATGCGGGTGGAGCACGAGTACGCCCGCGGCGGCGCCTGGGCCTACTTGGCTGCCCTGGACGTGCACCGCGCCAAGGTATTCGGGCGCTGCGAGGCGAGCACCGGCATCGCGCCCTTCGAGCGCTTGGTCGATCAGGTCATGAACCAGGCGCCGTACAACAGCGCGCGCCGGGTGTTCTGGGTCATGGACAACGGCTCGTCGCATCGGGGCGAGGCCTCGGTGCGGCGCCTGACGCGCGCTTATCCACGACTGGTTCCGGTGCACGGCCCGGTTCACGCGAGTTGGCTCAACCAGATCGAAATCTACTTCTCGATCGTGCAGCGCAAGGCGCTCACGCCCAACGACTTTCCCAGCCTGGAGGCGGTGGCCGAGCGGCTCGCGAACTTCGAGCGCTACTTCGAGAGCACTGTGCGTCCGTTCGAGTGGAAGTTCACCCGCGCTGACCTCAACGCGCTGATCGCACGCATGCGCTCACGAGTTTGGCAGAACCAGCACCTAGCGCTGGCAGCCTGAACAATACGTGTGCGAATTTCTGAAATGGACTACTTGGCAGGACGGCAAGTTCAACACTGCAATGCATCCGATTCTCTCGTTCTCGCCTATACGAAACGCGAAATCATGCGAATTTCAGCAGCCCGCTAGGCTGCGATTTGACCAAAATCAGTTTGCGAGGCCCCTTGTAACCACATGATTAATATTATGAGCACGGGTCTCCGCTTAGATATGCGGACGACATGGGTGCGCCCTGCCGTGCGCACCCAAAAAACTGCCAGCGCGAACCGGCAGTTTTTTGTAAAAGAGCGCGGCGCGGTCAGGCCGAGAAGGACGATCCGCAGCCGCAGGTGGTGGTGGCGTTGGGGTTTTTGATGACGAACTGCGCGCCTTCCAGGCCTTCCGTGTAATCGATTTCCGCGCCGACGAGGTACTGGAAGCTCATGGAATCGATGAGCAGAGTGACTCCGTTCTTCTCCATGGTGGTGTCGTCTTCATTGGCGAGCTCGTCGAAGGTGAAGCCGTACTGGAAACCCGAACATCCGCCGCCGGTGACGAACACGCGCAGCTTCAGATCCGGATTGCCTTCCTCGTCAATGAGCTGCTTCACTTTGTTGGCGGCGCTGTCCGTGAAGATCAGCGGGGTTTCGGTCATGGCGTTCATGGTTTGCTCCTGGAAGATGCATCTAGTGAGGGCGATTATCCGCAAGCACCGCGCCCCGTCAACCAAAGACCATATTCTGCTCGTGGGGTTACCTTTTTCCCCTGCATCAGGGCAGCAGGCCGATATCTTCCAGACCCGCAGTTTCCGGCAGGCCGAACATGAGGTTCATGTTCTGCACCGCCTGGCCGGCCGCGCCTTTCACCAGATTGTCGATGACCGAAAGTACCACCAGGGTGGTCTCCTGCGGACGATGCCAGCTGATGCGGCACAGGTTGGCGCCCCGCACGGAGCGCGTTTCCGGATGCGAATTGGCCGGCATGACATCGACGAAAGGCTCGTCGCGGTAATAGCTCTCGAACAGCGTCTGCACGTCCGCCGGTTCCTTGAGCTTCATGTACAGGGTCGCATGTATGCCGCGAATCAGCGGCAGCAGATGCGGCACGAACGTGAAATCCACGACGGAACCGGCCATGCGCTCCAGGCCCTGGCGGATTTCCGGCCAATGACGGTGGCCGGAAGCGGCATAGGCCTTGAAGTTGTCGGACGCTTCGGAGAGCAGAATATGGGTTTCCGCCTTGCGCCCCGCGCCGGAGGCACCTGATTTGCAGTCGGCGACGAGAAAGCCCGTGTCCGCCACCCCGGCTTCCAGAAGCGGCAGAAAACCCAGCTGCACCGCAGTCGGATAGCAGCCCGGATTGGCAATCAGGCGTGCGCGCTTGATGGCCTCACGGTTCATTTCCGGCAGGCCATACACCGCTTCGGGCACCAGTTCAGGGCAGGCATGCGTCATGCCGTACCACTTTTCCCAGATCGCGACATCCTGGATGCGGAAATCGGCCGCCAGATCGATGACGCGTGCGCCTGCCTTGAGCAGGGCGGGGGCTTGCTGCATGGCCACGCCGTTGGGGGTGGCGAAGAAAACGACATCGCATTGCTCCAGGCCGGCATACTCCGGATCGGCAAACGCCAGCTTCACCCGTCCGCGCAAATTGGCAAACATGTTCGCCACCGGCATGCCGGCCTCCTTGCGCGAGGTGATGACCGCCAACTCGGCCTGCGGATGGCGCGCCAGCAGACGCAGCAGCTCCACCCCCGTATAGCCGGTGCCGCCGACGATGCCCACCTTGATCATGCCCAACCTCCGCAAGCGAAAGTACAAATTCTAATCCAGCGCCGATCGCCCGCCATGCTTCAGGAGAACGGCCGCTCCTCGGCCAGCGCATCCAGCAAGCCGCGTGCCGCCGGAACGCCCTCCCAAGCTTCCAGAGCCGCCGACAGGCGGCGGCGCCAATTGGGATGGCCCTCCACCGTGCCCGGCAGATTGGGCTGCTCCTCCTCAGCCAGCAGATCCTCGGCTTGAACCATGAGGACAGCGGCGGGCGTGCGCGCCAACAGACGGTAAACGGCCTGCGCCAAGGCCGGGGGAACCCCCCCTTCGGCGGCGCCCCCCCGATCAAGGCCACACTCCTGCAATACCTGCAACAATCTGGCACGTTCCTCCGCGCGCCTCTGCCGGTGGCCGGCGCAGGTGCCGGGCGGGCACAGCCGCAGGCGCTCGCGCCAATCGAGGTCGCGCCCGAGCCAAAAGCCCGCAATCGTGGGCAAATCGTGCGTCGTGGCCGCGACCAAGGCCTGGGCGGGATATTCATGGGGATGCTTGAAGCGGCCGCTGCTCCAGTCCTTCTCGAAATAAAACACCCGATAGGACAAGATGCCATAGCGGTTCATGGCTGCGCGCACTTCGTCGGGCACGGTGCCCAGATCCTCCCCTATCACCACGCAGCGGTTGCGCACGCTTTCCAGGGCGACGATGCCCATGAGATCGTCGATGGGGTAACGCACGTACAGCCCCTGCTCGGCCTGGTGCCCGGGCGGCACCCAGAATAGCCGGAACAGCCCCATGACATGGTCGATGCGCAAGGCGCCGCAGAACGCCATGTTGGCGCGCAGCATGCGGATGAAAGGCGCATAGGCCTCCCCGCGCAGCCGCTCGGGCAGCCAAGGCGGCAGACCCCAGTCCTGGCCCTGCGGGCCGATGTCGTCGGGCGGCGCGCCCACGCTCGCGCCCAGAGCGTACAGCCGCTGATCCATCCACACGTCCGCGCCGCCGCGTTCCACGCCCACGGCCAGATCGCCGTACAACCCCACGGGCAGCGCCCGCCCGGCCTTGCCCAGCTGCAGGCGGCCCTGCCACTCCAGGTATTGATGGAAACGGATATCGTCGGCATGTTGGGCGGCGAAGGCGGCAACCACGGGGCTGGCAGGGTCGCGGTAAGCCGCGGGCCAATCCTGCCAGCCGTTGACCTCGGGGGTTTCGGCATGGAAGTGCGCTTGCAGGCAACAGAAGATCGCCCAGCGCACGAGCGCCTCGCCGCCTTGCTCGACAAATTCCGCAAAAGCCTCGGCCCGCGTGCCGTCTTTTTTCAGATGCCCTTTGACAAAGGCGTGATAGACCCTGCGCAGCACCCGCCACTTGAGCCGGGCAACGCCCTCATAGTCCACCAAGGCGCTCGGGCGCAGCTTTTCCAAGGCGGCGCGGTCGCGTACTCCCAGACAGGCTTCGCTGTAGCCTTCCAGGGCCGTCACGTCGAGATACAGCGGGTTCAGAAAACAACGGCTGGACGGGCTGTAGGGGCTGGCATGCAGCGGGCGCTCCGGAAACAGCCCATGCAGAGGATTGACGCCCAGCAAAGCGCCGCCCTTCTGCGCCAGATAGCCCGCGGCGGCGGCCAGATCCCCATAATCGCCCATGCCCCAGTTGCGCCGCGAACGCAGGCCATAGAGCTGCAGGCCCAGCCCCCACACGCGTTGTTCGGCCGGCAATTCATGGCAGCGTTGCGAGCAAACGATCACCGCGCAGGCGGCGTGCGATCCGGCGGCAGTGACTTCCAGCGTGTGATAACCGAGGGGGAGGGGCGGCAGGGGCAGTTCGCGCGCCGTCCGGCCTTCGGCGGCCTCTCGCGGCGGCAGTTCGCCAGCCTGAAACTCGCCCGCCAGCTCGGAGCCGTCTTCGAACCTAAGCCGCCACTTGCCGCTCGTGCAGGTATCGGGCAAACGCAACAACAAAGGGGCCGAATCGCGCTTCACCCAGACGGGCGGCAGCATTTCGCGCCAGGACGCCTGTCGCAGGGCCCGGAGGGTCGCCTCGCATTCCAGCTCCGTAGCGCAATCGTGGCCCATGGCCGCCAGGGTCGCGCGCAGCGCCGATTCGCTAGCGACGTGATGGCCGCCCCAGATGTCCCAATAGGCGGGGATGACGCCTAAATGCTCGGCTAAGGCTAGTAGGGCGGACATGTCCGGCATTCTGCCTGAGCGCGCGCAGAAAAGGCATCTGTCTTACGGATGATAAAATTTCGCCCCGCTTAGTTTTTATCCCCCTTCCGTCCATGCTCACCGCCGCCGGCATCACCATGCAATTCGGGGCCAAGCCCCTGTTCGAGAACGTCTCCGTCAAATTCGGCGAAGGCAACCGCTATGGCCTCATCGGCGCCAACGGTTGCGGCAAATCCACTTTCATGAAAATCCTCGCCGGCCAGCTGGAGCCCACGGCCGGCAATGTCTCGCTCGATGCCGGGGAAAAGATGTCCTGGCTGCGCCAGGACCAGTTCGCCTACGAGAATCAGACCGTGCTGGATGTGGTCATGCAGGGCGATGCCGAAATGTGGGCGGTGAAGCACGAAAAGGACGCCATCTACATGAATCCGGAGGCGACCGAGGACGACTACATGCGCGCTGCCGACCTGGAAGCCAAGTTCGGCGAGCTGGGCGGCTACGATGCGGAAGCGCGCGCCGGCCAACTCCTGCTGGGAGTGGGCATCCCCACCGAGCAGCACAGCGGCCCCATGAGCGCCATCGCGCCCGGCTACAAGCTGCGCGTGCTCTTGGCGCAGGCCCTGTTCTCCAACCCGGACATCCTGCTGCTGGACGAACCCACCAACAACCTCGACATCAACACCATCCGCTGGCTGGAAAACGTGATCAACGAGCGCAACGCGACCATGGTCATCATTTCCCACGACCGGCATTTCTTGAACCAGGTCTGCACCCACATGGCCGACCTGGATTACCAGACTTTGAAAATCTACCCGGGCACCTACGACGATTACATGCTCGCGTCGGCCCAGGTCAAGGAGCGCCAGGCTGCGGCCAACACCAAGGCCAAGGAGCGCGTCGCGGAATTGCAGGAATTCGTGCGCCGCTTCTCCGCCAACAAGTCCAAGGCGCGCCAGGCCACCAGCCGGCTCAAGCAGATCGACAAGATCAAGATCGAGGAATTCAAGCCCTCCTCGCGGCAGAACCCCTATATCCGCTTCGAGCAGGAAAAGCAGTTGCACCGCCGCGCCGTCGAGGTAGAGAAACTGGCGTTTGCCTACCCCGGCACGCCGTTGTTCAAGAATCTAAATTTTGCCATCGAGGCCGGCGAGAAGCTCGCCGTCATCGGCGGCAACGGCCTGGGCAAGACCACGCTCATGCGCCTTTTGATGGGCGAACTCGCGCCCGAGGCGGGCGTCATGCGCTGGGCGGAGCACGCCAACATCGGCTACTTCGCGCAGGACCACGCCGCCGAATTCGACAGCGACATGAATCTGTTCGACTGGATGAGCCTGTGGGCCAAGCCCGGCGACGACGACCAGGCCATCCGCGGCATCCTGGGGCGGCTGCTGTTTTCCGGCGACGACATCAAGAAATCAGTGCGCGTGCTGTCCGGCGGCGAGAAGGGGCGCATGCTCTACGGCAAGCTCATGCTGGGCCGCCACAATTTCCTCATCATGGACGAACCCACCAACCACATGGACATGGAGTCCATCGAGTCCCTGAACCTGGCACTGGACCTGTTCAAGGGCACGCTCATTTTCGTCTCGCATGACCGCCAGTTCGTCGGCAGCCTCGCCACGCGCATCATCGAGCTGACCCCGCAGGGGCCGGAAATCTACATGGGCACTTACGACGAGTATCTCCACAATAAAGGCGTGGAGTGAGTGAGGTTGTCGTCGTCGGCCTGGGACAACTGGGCCGCTTGTTCGCCGGCTGCCTGCTGCGCAGCGGCCATGCCGTCATTCCCGTCAACCGCGGCGACGACGTGGAGGAGATTGCCGCCGCACATCCTGCGCCTGCCCTGGTGCTGCTGGCGGTGGGCGAGGCAGACCTGAGCGGCACCTCAGGCCGTCTGCAGCATCAAGCGATTCATGCGCTTGATGAACCCGGCCGGGTCGTCGAGCTGGCCGCCTTCGGCCAGTAGCGCCTGCTCGTAAAGCAGCGCGGCCCAATCGTCGAAATTCGCCGCATCGTCCTTGAGCCTGGCGACGATCGCATGGTGCGGGTTGATCTCCAGGATGGGCTTGAAATCCGGGGCTTTCTGGCCGAAGGACTTGAGGATGCGCTGCATGTTGCCGCCCAGATCGTGCTCGTCCGCGACCAGGCAGGCAGGGGAGTCCGTCAGGCGCAAGGTCACGCGCACGTCTTTGACGCTCTCGCCCAGCGCCGACTTGACCCGCTCCGTCAGCGCCTTGTATTCATCCTGGGCCTTTTCCTGCTCCTGTTTCTCCGCCTCGTCCGTCAGCTTGTCGAGGTCGAGCGCGCCCTTGGCCACGGAGTGCAACTGCTTGCCGGAAAATTCCGGCAGATGAGACACCACCCATTCGTCCACACGCTCCGACAGGAGCAGCACCTCGATGCCTTTCTTGCGGAAGATTTCCAGGTGGGGACTGTTCTTGGCGGCGTTGAAGCTCTCCGCAGTGACGTAATAGATGTGCTCCTGGCCTTCCTTCATGCGCGCCACGTAATCGGCCAGCGACACTGAGGCCTCCGGCGTATCGCCTTGCGTCGAAGCAAAGCGCAGCAGCCCCGCCACGCGGTCGCGGTTGGCGGGGTCCTCGCCCACCCCCTCCTTCAGCACAGGGCCGAATTCCTGCCAGAAGGCGGCGTATTTTTCCTTGTCGTTCTGCGCCAGGTCTTCCAGCAGACCCAGCACCTTCTTCACGCAGCCGCCGCGGATGGCCTCGATATCGCGGCTTTCCTGCAGGATTTCGCGCGAGACGTTCAAGGGCAGGTCGGCGGAATCGACCACGCCGCGCACAAAACGCAGGTAGAGCGGCATGAGCTTTTCCGCATCGTCCATGATGAAGACGCGCTTCACATAGAGCTTCACGCCATGGCGTGCTTGCCGGTCCCAGAGATCAAAAGGAGCGTGCGCGGGCACGTATAGCAGCAGGTTGTATTCCTGACGGCCCTCGACCTTGGCGTGCACCCAGGCCAACGGATCGTCGAAGTCATGCGCGACATGCTTGTAGAAGGTCTTGTACTCGTCATCGGACAGTTCGGCCTTGGGACGGGCCCACAAGGCGCTGGCCTGGTTGACGGTTTCCTCTTCATCGCGCAGGACCATGGCATTCTTGTCTCCATCCCATTCCTCCTTGGGCATGAGGATGGGCAGCGTGATGTGGTCGGAATATTTGCGTACGAGTTCCTTGAGCTTCCAGCCGGAGAGGAATTCATCCTCGCCTTCGCGCAGATGCAGGGTTACTTCCGTGCCGCGCGCGGGCTTCTCCGTCATTTCGATGCTGTAATCGCCCTCGCCCGCGGATTCCCATTTCACTGCTTGGCTGGGTTCCAGGCCGGCACGGCGGCTGATGACGGTGACGCGGTCGGCAACGATGAAGCTGGAATAAAACCCTACGCCGAACTGGCCGATGAGGTGGGCATCCTTCTGGGCGTCGCCGGTGAGACTGGAAAAGAATTCCTTGGTGCCGGACTTGGCGATGGTTCCCAGATGGGCCACGGCCTCCTCCCGGCTCATGCCTATGCCATTGTCCGAGATGGTCAGAGTGCGTGCCGCCGCGTCATAGCGCACGCGGATTTTCAAGTCGGCGTCGTTCTCATACAGAGCACTGTTGTGCAGCGCTTCGAAGCGCAGCTTGTCGCAGGCATCCGAGGCGTTGGAAATCAGTTCGCGGAGAAAAATCTCCTTGTTGCTGTAGAGGGAGTGAATCATGAGGTGCAGCAGCTGCTTCACCTCGGCCTGGAAGCCCAGAGTTTCCTTGTTTGACATGGTGTTCGATCGATAGTGAAGAGATCGCGGCGAAAGATAAGGGCGCACTCACGCTTTTCAAGAGTTCAGCCGCCCGCCAGTCGGCGATACTGGATGGCCTCCGCTATCTGGGCCGCGCCTATCGCCTCCTGCCCGGCCAAATCGGCCAGCGTGCGCGCCACCTTCAGGACGCGGTGGTAGGCACGCGCCGACAATCCCAGGCGAGCGATGGCCTGTTTGAGCAGCGCTTCGGCCGCCGTGTCGGCGCGGCCGTGGCGCTCCACGCCGGCATGGTCCAGCAGGGCGTTGGGGCGGCCCTGGCGCGCGAGCTGGCGCGCACGCGCCGCACTCACGCGCTCGCGCATCGCGGCGCTCGGCTCGCCCGAGCCCGGCGTCATGAGCTCGGCCTCGGGCAATGCCGGTACCTCGACATGCATATCGATGCGGTCGAGCAGCGGCCCGGACAAACGTGCCCGATAGCGCGCCACCTGGTCCGGCGTGCAGCGGCAGCGGCCGTTGTAATGACCCAGATAACCGCAGGGACAGGGATTCATCGCCGCCACGAGTTGAAACCGGGCCGGGAACTCGGCCTGCCGCGCCGCGCGCGAGATGTGTATGCGCCCGCTCTCCAGAGGCTCGCGCAGCACCTCCAGCACGGCGCGCGGATATTCGGGCAGCTCGTCGAGAAACAGCACACCGCAGTGCGCGAGGGAAATTTCCCCGGGGCGGGGCTGCCCACCACCCCCCACCAGAGCGACCGCAGAAGCGGTATGGTGCGGCGCCCGGAACGGCCGGCGCCCCCAGGCAGCGGGGTCGAAGCCGCCGTTCAAAGACTGCACGGTGGCCGACTCCAGCGCCTCGGCTTCCTCCATCTCCGGCAGGATGCCCGGGAAAGCCGCGGCCATGAGCGACTTGCCTGTGCCCGGCGGCCCGCTCATAAGCACCGAATGGCCTCCTGCGGCTGCGACTTCAAGCGCGCGCCGGGCAGCCGCCTGGCCTTTGATGTGGGCGAAATCCGGGTAGTCCGGCGTGGCCGGCGAAGCCTCCCGTGCCGGCGCCGACAGCGCCTCCCGGCCCATGAGGTGGGCGCACACTTCCAGCAGATGGTCGGCGGCCAGCACGGCTGCGTCCCGCACCAGCACCGCTTCCCGAGCCGAGGCCTGCGGCAGTACCAGGGTTTTCCTTGCCTGCCGCGCGGCCAGTGCCATGGCCAGGCTGCCGCGTATGGGGCGCAGTTCGCCGGTCAGGCCCAGTTCGCCGGCAAACTCATATTCCGCCAAGGCCTTGGCCGGAAGCTGCCCGGACGCGGCCAGGATCGCCAGCGCGATGGGCAGGTCGAAGCGTCCGGATTCCTTGGGCAGGTCGGCCGGCGCCAGATTGACCGTGATGCGCCGCGTGGGGAACTCGAAGCGCGAATTCTGCAGCGCAGCGCGCACGCGGTCGCGCGCCTCCTTGACCTCGGTTTCGGGTAATCCGACCAGGGAGAACGCCGGCAACCCCCCGGCCAGGTGCGCTTCCACGCGCACCTCCGGCGCCTCCATGCCGGCCAGCGCGCGGCTGGCGACGAGCGCCACCGCCACCGGGCTCAGTCCTGCGCCGGCGGAGTGTTCAGGCGTGCCTCCAGGGTGGAAACGCGCGCCTCCAATTGAGTGAGCTTCTCGCGGGTGCGCACCATCACCTCGGCCTGGATGTCGAATTCCTCGCGCGTCACCAAGTCGAGCTTGCCCAGCATGGAAGTCAGCCCGGCGCGGAGATTGCGCTCCAGGTCATGCGCCGGAGAGTTGCGAAAAATGTCCCCCAGTTTTCCGGCCAGGTCTTCGAGAATTTTGGGATTGGGTTTCATGCGCTCACTCCGTCAACACGCCGCCAGTTTAGCAAAGGATGCGCAAGGCATCGGGCAAACCAGGATTCGCCCAGCAATGGTGCGCCATCGCTAAAACGTAATGCAAAGTCAGCACCAAATGAGTGCGTTTCATTTTGTACTCATTAGTGAAAAAGACTCCAATCACATGAATTATTACAATAAATTAAGCTGGCATGCTCCGTGCTGGACGCCTTGCACGCCGGTGATCCCGCCGGTGGGCCTTGCCTCAATATTTTAAATCGTGCCAGGAGAACACTATGCGAAGAATCACCCACGCTCTTTTGTCCGCCGGTGTGCTGGGAAGCCTGCTGACCACCGCCCCGGCGTTTGCCGACACGGCCAAGCCCGCCACTCCAACGCTCGCCGACGTGCTGAACGCCTCGAACATTTCGGTTACCGGTTATCTCGATATCGGCTACACGGCGTTAAACAGCACCGGGCTTTTCACTACCGGAGGCCCAACCCGTGTATTCGATGCCCCCAATGCTTCCGCCACCCACAACTTCAATAGTTTCAATTTCAATCAGGCGGCGGTAATGATCGCCTTGCAGCCCAAAGAGGGTTTTGGCGGATTGGTCAATCTTACCGCCGGCCAGGATGCGCAGGTGATTGCATCCTACGGAGCGGGCATGAGCCCCAGCTACCCCTACTCCGGACATTATGTCGACGTGACCCAGGCCTACGCCAGTTACGCGACCGGGCCGCTCACGATCATCGCCGGAAAATTTGTCACCCTGGCCGGGGCGGAAGTCATCTGGAGGCCGTCCGACACCAATTACTCCCGGTCCATTCTGTTCGGCTACGCCATTCCTTTCTCGCACACCGGCATCCGCGCCACCTATGCCGTGAACGATGCCCTGAACCTGATCGTCGGAGTCAACAACGGGTGGGACCAGGTATCCGACAGCAATTCCGCAAAAACCTTGGAACTGGGATTCACCGCGACGCCCATCAAGATGCTTTCTTTGGCCGGCAGTTATTACGGCGGCAAGGAATTGGCGGACGGTCCATTCGCCACCAACGGCGTCAATGGCATGCGTAATTTGTTCGATGCCGTGGCCACGATCAACGCGACGGACTCTTTGTCCTTCGTCCTCAACTATGATTACGCGACGCAAGACAATGCCCTGCTGCCTTCCGGGGTGCGCGGCCAGGCCAAATGGAGCGGCGTGGCGGGCTATGTGAACTACCAACTCACCGACAAATGGCATGTTTCCCTGCGCGGCGAGTACTTTGCCGACCCCGACGGCTATCGGACCGGCATCGCACAGGATTGGAAAGAAGGAACTCTGACGTTGGGCTATACCCCCACCAAGCACTACGAGTTCGACATCGAAGTGCGCCAGGACAAATCCAATAAGCCGGTCTTCCTGACCACGTCAGGAACAGGCAAGAGCAGCCAGGCGTCGCTGGGGTTCGAAGCCATCTACAAATTCTGAGCCTCCCAACCCCGGGCCTCCGGGCCCGTTTACCCAGCCAAGGAGTAACCATGAAGTTCATTACGGCAATCATCAAGCCGTTCAAGCTCGACGAGGTGCGGGAGGCATTGTCCGCCATCGGCGTCACGGGCCTGACGGTGACGGAAGTGAAAGGCTTCGGCCGGCAGAAGGGCCACACCGAGCTGTACCGCGGCGCGGAATATGTGGTGGATTTTCTGCCCAAGGTGAAGCTGGAAGTGGCCATCAAGGCCGAGTTGCTGGACCAGGTCATCGAAGCCATCGAGAAGGCCGCGCACACCGGCAAGATCGGCGACGGCAAGATCTTCGTAGCCGACCTGGAACAGGTGGTTCGGATTCGCACCGGCGAAACCGGGCCCGATGCCCTGTAACGCAGTAGGGAGCCATAAAATGAAACGTTTTCTCGCAAGTATCAGCTTGGCGCTGGGCCTGGCCTTGGCGGCGCCCGCCGTCCTGGCCGACGACGCCACTGCCACCCCGGCCGCGCCGGCAGCAGTGAGCACGGCGCCAGCGCCGGCGCCGGCCGCCGCCCCCGCAGCAGCCCCCGCAGCAGCGCCCGCCGCCGCGCCCTCGCCGTCGGCCTTCATCAACTCGGGCGACACCGCCTGGATGCTCACCTCCACGGCCCTGGTGCTGATGATGACCATCCCCGGCCTGGCCTTGTTCTACGGCGGCATGGTGCGCAAGAAGAACGTGCTGGCCACGGTGATGCAGAGCTTCGCCATCACCTGCCTGGTGACCATCCTGTGGATGATCGCCGGCTACAGCCTGGCCTTCACCAGCGGCAACGGCTTCATCGGCGGATTGTCGCGGGTGTTCCTCGACGGCATGGGCCTGGATGCGGCCAACGGCCTGGCGCCGACCATCCCGGAATCGGTCTATATGACCTTCCAGATGACCTTCGCCATCATCACCCCCGCCCTCATCGCCGGCGCGTTTGCCGACCGCATGAAGTTCTCCGCCATGCTCTGGTTCATGGGCCTGTGGCTGCTGCTGGTGTACGCGCCCATCGCCCACATGGTGTGGGGCCCCGGCGGCTGGCTGGGCGGCGACGGCGTGCTGGACTACGCCGGCGGCACCGTGGTGCACATCAACGCCGGCGTGGCCGGTCTGATGGCGGCCCTGGTGCTGGGCAAGCGCGTGGGCTACGGCAAGGAGCCGATGCCGCCGCACAACCTGGTACTGACCGTGATCGGCGCATCGCTCTTGTGGGTGGGCTGGTTCGGCTTCAACGCCGGCTCCGCCGTCAGCGCCGGCGACCGTGCCGGCATGGCCATGGCTGCGACGCAGATCGCCACCGCCGCCGCGGCCCTGGCCTGGATGTTCGCGGAATGGCTGGTCAAGGGCAAACCCAGCGTGCTGGGCATCTGCTCCGGCGCCGTGGCGGGGCTGGTAGCCGTTACCCCGGCCTCCGGCTTCGTCGGCCCCGGCGGAGCGCTGGCCATCGGCATCGCCGCGGGCGTGCTCTGCTTCTGGGCCTCCACATCGCTCAAAAACCTGCTGGGCTATGACGACTCGCTGGATGCCTTCGGCGTGCACGCCATCGGCGGCATCGTCGGCGCGCTGCTCACCGGGGTGTTCGCGGTGAAGGCCATCGGCGGCACCGCCGGCGTGCTGGAAGGCAACGCCGCCCAGCTCATGATCCAGGCCAAGGGCGTGCTGGTGACCTTCGTCTACGACGCCGTGGTCTCCTTCATCATCCTCAAGGTGCTGGACATGGTCATGGGCCTGCGCGTGAGCGAAGAGGAAGAGCGCGAGGGTTTGGACATCAGCCTGCACGGGGAACACGTGGAATAGATCTCCACGCTCCCAAACCAACGGCGGGGCCAGGCCCCGCCGTTTTTATTTTTGGATCGTCGGCAGAATCTGTGGGTCGGTTTGCATGAAGAGTCAGGCCACGGGCATCAGACATATTGACGGGTGCGCTGGGGTCTTCATGGCCGGAAGCGGAACAACGCGGCATCAGGCCATTC
>JAJZRU010000031.1 GCA_021802555.1 Pseudomonadota bacterium | reverse complement strand
CGGCCGGAAACCCTGCTGGGCGACGTGGCCGTGGCCGTGCATCCGGACGATGCGCGCTATCGCCACCTCGTCGGCCGCCATGTGCGCCTGCCCATCGCCGAGCGCACCATCCCGGTGATTGCGGATGGCTACGTCGATCCGCAGTTCGGCACCGGCGTCGTGAAGATCACCCCGGCCCACGACTTCAACGACTACGCCGTCGGCCAGCGCCATCACCTGGCACCCATCAATATTTTCACGCCGGACGCGAAGATCAACGAGTTCGGGCCGGCCGAATATCAAGGCCTCGATCGCTACGAGGCGCGCGCGAAAATCCTCGCCGAGTTGGAGCGCCGCGGCCTGCTCGCCGCCGCCAAGCCGCACAAGCTCATGGTGCCGCGCGGCGACCGCAGCCACGCCGTGGTCGAGCCCATGCTCACGGACCAGTGGTTCATGGCCATGGAAGGGCTCGCCAAGCAGGCCCTGGCAGCGGTGGACAGCGGAGAGCTGCGCTTCGTACCGGACAACTGGACCACGACCTACAACCAGTGGCTCACCAACATCCAGGACTGGTGCATTTCGCGCCAGTTGTGGTGGGGCCACCGCATCCCCGCCTGGTATGACGATGCCGGCAACGTCTTCGTCGCGCGCAGCGAGGCGCAGGCCCGCGCGCAATGCGGCGACGACCGCCCGCTGTACCGGGACGAGGACGTGCTGGACACCTGGTTTTCCTCGGCGCTATGGCCCTTCACCACCCTGGGCTGGCCGCAGGACACTGCCGAACTGAAGGCCTTCCTCCCCAGCTCGGTGCTCGTCACCGGCTTCGACATCATTTTCTTCTGGGTCGCGCGCATGGTGATGATGTCGCTGCACTTCACCGGCAAGGTGCCCTTCCGCGAAGTCTACGTGACCGGCCTGGTGCGCGATGCGGAAGGCCACAAGATGAGCAAGTCCAAGGGCAACGTGCTTGACCCCATCGACCTCATCGACGGCATAGGGCTGGACGAGCTGGTGAAAAAACGCACCAACGGCCTGATGAATCCCAAGGACGCGCCCGCCATCGAGAGGCGCACGCGCCAGGAATTCCCCGCCGGCATTCCCGCCTTCGGCACGGATGCCCTGCGCTTCACCTTCGCCAGCCTCGCCACCCACGGGCGCGACATCAAGTTCGACTTGCAGCGCGCCGACGGCTACCGCAATTTCTGCAACAAGCTGTGGAACGCGACGCGCTTCGTGCTGATGAATCTGCAGGGCGCGGATGCCGGCCGCGAAGGCGGCGCGCTCTCGCTGTCCTTCGCCGATCGCTGGATCAACTCCCGCTTCGAGCAGGCCAAGCAGGAAGTAGCAGAAGCTTACGCGCAATACCGCTTCGACCTCGCCGCGCGCGCGATTTACGAATTCGTCTGGGACGAATATTGCGACTGGTATCTGGAGCTTGCCAAAGTGCAGTTGCAGGGCAGCGACGCCGCCAAGGCGCGGGCCACGCGCCATACGCTGGTCAACGTGCTGGAAGCCACCCTGCGCCTGGCGCACCCCCTCATCCCCTTCATCACCGAAGAGCTCTGGCAGCAGGTGGCGCCCCTGGCCGGCCAGGCCGGACCCTCGATCATGCTGGCCCATTATCCCAAGCCGGCGGGCATGCGCGACGCCGCAGCGGAAGCGGAAATGGCGCAGTTCAAGTCCCTGGCCGAGGCTGTGCGCGCGCTGCGTGCGGCGATGAACCTGTCACCGGGGCAAAAAGTGCCCCTCGCGGCGGTGGGCGACACGGCCACGCTCATGCGCTTCGCGCCCTATCTGAGCGCGCTGGCGCGCCTATCCACGGTAAAAATCGTCAGTGACGAGGCCCTGCCGGCGGGCGCGCCGGTGGAAATCGTGGGCGCCTACAAACTGGCGCTGGAAGTGGCAATCGACTTGGACGCGGAAAAAGCCCGCCTGGACAAGGAGGCCGCGCGCATCGCCGCCGAAATCGCCAAGGCCGAGGGCAAGCTGGCCAATGCGGGCTTCGTCGCGCGCGCGCCGGCGGCGGTGGTCGATCAGGAAAAGCAGCGCCTGGTGGATTTCAAAGCTACGCTGGAAAAACTCAAGGCCCAGCGCGAGCGCCTGGGCTGAAAATTATTGATCCGAAACGCACCTATGTGGCATTGATCCCGCACGGCTGCGCAACTGCGATGCCTCGCAAACCCTGCGACGTTTCGGGTCAATAACCATCAAACCTTGGCGTTTCGTTGATGGGAAACTCAAATTTTTGAGTTTCCCATCAATACCGGATCAGGTCTGCTTCTCGGCCATCAGGCGTTCGTACTTGGCCATCAACTCCTCCTCGGACTCGACATAATCCGGGTTGAGGGGAATGCAATCCACCGGGCACACTTCCACGCACTGGGGCGTATCGTAGTGGCCGACGCACTGAGTGCATTTATTGGGATCTATGACGTAAATCTCGTCGCCCTGCGAGATGGCCCCGTTGGGGCATTCGGGCTCGCATACGTCGCAGTTGATGCATTCGTCGGTAATCATCAAGGCCATGGTGGGACTCCGCAATAACAGACAGCTATTTATTGGCCAATTTTCTCACGCAGCCCGGCCTCCACCAAGGGGTGGACAAAAGAGCCCACCGCCCCGCCCAGACGCGCCACCTCGCGCACCATGCCCGAGGAAATGAACATGTATTGATCCGACGGCGTCATGAAAACGGTCTCGATGTCGGGCTTGAGGCTGCGGTTCATGCCCGCCAGTTGGAATTCGTATTCGAAATCGGATACCGCCCGCAGGCCGCGCAGCACGACATGGGCGCCATGCTGGGCGGCGAAGTCGATGAGCAGATTGGAAAACCCCTCCACTTCGGCCCACGGGCAATCGACCAGTACGGCGCGCGCCATGGCCACTCGCTCGTGCAATGGGAAATAGGGCGCCTTGTTGCGGTTCTCCGCGACTGCCACAATCACGCGATCGAACAGCTTGCCGGCGCGACGTATGAGATCCTGGTGGCCCAGCGTGATGGGGTCGAAGGTGCCTGGATAAATAGCGATCAGCATGGCATTTTTTCCAACAAGGCAAAGTGGGAGCGCCCGGCGTCGCCGCGACGCAAGATGCCCCAGGGCGGCCCCGGCGCCACCGGCGCGGCCTGCTCCACGTAGACGCGGCCGCCCGGACCCAAACAAGCCCCGGCCGCCTCCAGGGCAAGCGGCATGAGGCCGGCCTCGAAAGGCGGGTCAAGAAAGATTATGTCGAATTTTTCCCGGCTTGGCCGCATCCAGCCCAGCGCCTCGGCGCAATGAATTTCCACCACAGTCAATCCCAATTGGGCGGCATTGGCAAGCAGCGCTTCGCAAGCGGCGCGCGCTGCCTCCAGCAGCACCACGCGACGGGCGCCGCGCGAGGCGGCTTCGAACCCCAAGGCCCCGCTGCCGGCAAAAGCGTCCAGGCAGGCCAATCCGGTGAGATCCTGGCCCAGCCAGTTGAACAAGGTTTCGCGCACGCGGTCGGTCGTCGGACGCAAGCCCTCGGCCTGCGGAAAGCGCAAGATGCGCCGCCGGTGGCTGCCGCCGATGATGCGCACCTGCCCGCGCCCGCCGCTGCGCGCATAGGGTGTTCTAAGCACGGCACCGCCCAACCATCAGTACGCTTGCCATAGGGTGATCGCCAACACTGGCGGGAAGAGAGTCGACCCGTGGATGATAAAATAACTCTGCCTGCAAATGAGTAGTGACCGCGAGAGTGTTCGGCTTCTTTAAAAAACCCCGCCCACCGGCCGACGAGCCTGCGGCACCCGTTTCCCGCGCAGAAACCGGGGTCGATCCGGCCGCGGCAGCCGAACCCGCCATCGCCCCTGCCGCGGCACCGTCCACTGCCGGCCTCGAACCACCGCCCAAGCTGTCTTGGGCTCAGCGTCTCAAGCAAGGGTTGGCGAAAACCCGCGCTAAACTTGGCAGCCAGATCGGCGGCCTGTTCGGGCTGGGCCGCAAAATCGACGAGACCCTTTACGAGGAGCTGGAAACGGCCCTCCTGACCGCCGATGTGGGAGTGGACGCCACGGCAACGCTCATGGACAACCTGCGCCGCAAGGTGAAGAAGCAGGGCCTCACCGAAGCGCCGCAACTGCAGGAAGCGCTCAAGGAGGCGCTCACGGAACTCCTGGCCCCGCTGGAAGCGCCTTTGTCCATCGATGGCAGGCGGCCCTTCATCATCATGCTGGCAGGCGTCAACGGCGCCGGCAAGACCACCACCATAGGCAAGCTGACCTATCTGTTCCAAAGCCAGGGGCATAGCGTGCTGCTGGGCGCGGGCGACACCTTCCGCGCCGCCGCGCGCGAGCAGCTTCTGGTGTGGGGCGAGCGCAATGACGTCACCGTGATCAGCCAGGAAAAAGGCGATGCCGCCGCCGTCATCTACGATGCCGTGGCGGCAGCGCGCGCGCGCAACGTCGACGTCGTGCTGGCGGATACGGCCGGCCGCCTCCCGACCCAACTGCATCTCATGGAAGAGATCAAAAAGGTCAAACGTGTCATCCAGAAGATTGACCCCACGGCGCCCCACGAAGTGCTGCTGGTGCTGGACGCCAACACCGGGCAAAACCTGGTCAATCAGGTGCAGGCCTTCGACGACGCCCTGGGCGTCACCGGCCTGGTGCTCACCAAGCTGGACGGCACGGCGCGCGGCGGCGCGATTGCCGCGATCGCCCAAGCCCGGCCTATCCCGGTGCGCTACATCGGGGTGGGCGAAGGCCTGGAGGATTTGCGCGCCTTCGTCGCGCGAGATTTCGTCGACGCCTTGTTCGCCGCATGATCGTTTTCTCCGAGGTCGTCAAGCGCTACCCTGGCGGCCACACGGCCCTGGACGGCATCTCGCTGGAAATCGAGCGCGGCGAAATGGTCTTCCTCACCGGCCACTCGGGGGCCGGCAAATCGACCCTGCTCAAACTCATCGCCGCCATCGAGCGGCCCACAGCGGGGCTGGTGACGGTGAACGGGCAGAACGTCGGGCGCTTGAACCGCCATGCCGTGCCCTATCTGCGCCGCAACATCGGCCTGGTGTTCCAGGACCACAAGCTGCTGTTCGACCGCAGCGTCATGGAAAACACCATCCTGCCGCTCATGATCGCCGGCGCCACGCGGCGCGAGGCGCTCAAGCGCGCACGCGCGGCGCTCGACAAGGTCGGCCTGCTGGAACGCGAAAAATCCATGCCCATCACGCTCTCGGGCGGCGAGCAGCAGCGCCTGTGCATCGCTCGGGCCATCGTGTCGCGCCCTGCCCTGCTGCTGGTGGACGAACCCACCGGCAATCTGGACGCCGAATACGCCGCGGTAATCCTCGGCCTGTTCCAGGATTTCCACCAAGTGGGCGCCACCATCGTCATCGCCACGCATGACGAACGCGCCCTCGCCCTGCCGCGCACGCGCACCGTGCACCTGGAGCTGGGCAGGTTGGCATGATGCGTTGGCTGCGCTATCACCGTCATGCCTTTCTGCTGGCGTTGCGGCGCTGGCTGGGCAACCCTTACGCGGCGCTGTTCGCCACGCTCGCCATGGCCGCGGCGCTGGCCTTGCCCGGCAGTCTGTATCTGGGCTATGCCAACCTCGCGCAACTGGGTGGCCGGCTGCCCGCGCAGCCGCAAATCACCCTCTACCTCAAGGCCGACATCGACGGCGCCACGCTCGCGCGCCTGCGTCAGCGGCTGATGCATGACGGCGAGCTCGCCAGCGCCCGCTTCGTTTCCAAGACCGACGCCTTGGCACAACTCCAGGCCGACGGACTCGCCAACCCGCTGGCCGGCTTGAGCGACAACCCCCTGCCCGACGCCTGGGTGCTTACCCCCAAAGACCCAAGTCCCGGCGCGCTCGCGCACCTGAGCCGGGAGTACGCCAACTGGCCCGGCGTGGATCAAATATCGTCCGACAGAATGTGGGCCGAACGCCTGGCCGCAGCGCTCGCCTTGGTGCAAACCCTGGCGCTGTTCATTGCCGCGTTGTTCGCCATCGCCCTCGGCGCCATTGCCGGAAACACCATACGCTCCGCCACCCTGGCGCGGCGCGAAGAAATCCAGGTGAGCCGCCTGATCGGTGCAAGCGACGCCTACCTGCGGTTGCCCTACCTGTATCAGGGCCTGCTCCAAGGCTTGGCCGCAGGCGCGGCGACGCTGCTGATCCTGGCTCTTTTGATGAGCCTGCTCGACGGCCCGGTGGGCACCCTGAGCGCGCTTTACGGCAGCCGTTATTCCCTGCTGTTCCTGAGCCCCTCCCAGCAAGCCTTGCTGGTCTGCTTCCCTGCGCTCTTCAGTTGGCTCGGCGCATGGCTCTCCGTCACACGTACCCTGCATCGCGTCGACCGGCCCAGCTCTTAGCGTGAAACAACGCGCAGCGTTGCCGCGTCCCCCTCGCCCTCTGGGAGAGGGCCGGGGGCGAGCCGGGGAATTCGCGGAACAGGTTCCGCACCCGGCGAGCGGCTCCGGCTTACCAGCCGGAGCGCGCCCTGCAAGGGAGGGAAACGGACAGGGCGATAAGAGCGTTTCAAGATTTGGGGCGGCGATTCGCCATGTCCGTTAGCTCCGCTGTAACATCAACGACACATTTATGCGCAAACATGGCGCCTCCTCCCGGGAGCGGCGATGCGCATCCTCATGATTTCGGACGTTTACTTTCCCCGCGTCAACGGGGTTTCCACGTCCATCCAGACCCTGCGCCGCAGCCTGCACGAAGCGGGCCACGACAGCGTATTGGTCGCGCCCGACTACCCCGGCGCCTCTCCCGATCCGGCCATCCACCGAGTAGCCGGCTGGGCGGTGCCGCGCGATCCCGAAGACCACCTCATGCGCCCGCGCGCTTTGCGTCACGCGCTGGAGCGCCTGCGCCCCGCAGACTTCGACGCCGTTCACATCCACACGCCCTTCCTGGCCCACCGCGCGGGCGTCCGCTGGGCCCGCCGCCACGGCCTGCCGGCGGTGGAAACCTATCACACCCTGTTCGAGGGCTATTTCCACCACTATTTTCCCTGGCTGCCGCAGGCCTGGCTGGCGCTCCTGGCGCGGCGCATTTCGCGCCGGCAATGCGATGAAGTGGACGCCGTCATCGCCCCTTCCACGGCCATGCGCGACAAGCTGGCCGAGTACGGCGTGACGACGCCCATGCAGGTCATTCCCACCGGCCTGCCCATGCAGGATTTCCAGGGCGGCGACGGGGCCGCCTTCAGACGCCGTCATGGCATCCCGCTGGACAAGCCTCTGCTGCTGTACGTTGGCCGCGTGGCCCACGAAAAAAACATCGGCTTCCTGATATCGGCCCTGGCCCACCTGCGCACCACGCACCCCGACGCTCTGCTGCTCATCGCCGGGGAAGGCCCCGCCCTGCCCGCCCTCGAAATGCAGGCCGCCGCGCAAGGGCTGCGGAACCAAGTGCGCTTTCTGGGCTATTTGCAGCGCGGCGCACCTTTGCACGACTGCTATTGCGCCGCCGACGCATTCGTCTTCGCCTCCCGCACGGAAACCCAGGGCCTCGTGCTGCTGGAAGCCATGGCACTGGGCATCCCCGTGGTCGCCCAGGCCCATCTGGGCACGGCGGACGTGCTGAAGGAGGGCCAGGGTTGCCTGATCGCCCCCGATGATCCCGCGGCTTGCGCACGGCGCATCGCAGAATTGCTGGACAACCGCGAAAAAGCGCGCCAACTGGGCGAACGCGGGAGGGCCTATGCGCGGGAATGGTCCACCGCCCGCATGGCCCAGCGCATGCTGGAACTGTATGGCGGCCTCGGCCTTAGCCGGCCCTGAGTGCCGTCATTCGGACGCCGCCGGCGGGCCGCGCCGCGGCAGCTTGCCGCGCAGGAAGAACAGCAGCGGCAACATTGCTATTACGCTCAGGGTGATGACGGCGAAGGTTTCGGTCAAGGCGACGACCTGGGCCTGGCGCGCCAGTTCGCGGGCAAGCAACTGGATGCCCAGCGCGCTGTCGGGCGTTTGATGCAGGGCCTCCAGATAAGGGCGCAATTGCGGGTTGTAGGGCTGGATGTAGCCGCCCAGGAGATTCCAGTCGGTCTGCATGCCGCGCGTATAAAGCGTGGTGGCGACCGAAATGCCGACGGACGACCCCAGCGTACGCATCAGGCTGAACAGGCCCGCGCCTTCCGCCGCCAGGCGCGGATCCAGCGTGGACAGGGCCACGGTGGAAATCGGCACGAAAATCATGCCCAGCCCAAACCCTTGCATCATGGCCGGCCAGACGATCCAGAAGAGATCGATGTCGAAATTGTAATAAGTCATGAAATGGCTGCCCAGCGCGGTGAGCAATATGCCCGCGCCGACAATCAGCCGGGTGTCGACGCGCCCCAGCAAGCGCCCAACGAGCATCATGCTGAACATGCTGGCGATGCCGCGCGGCGCCATGAGCAGGCCGGTGTCCAGCGTAGGGTAGCCCATCAGGCCTTCGAGGTAGAGCGGCTGGATCACCATGGAGCCGAACAGTCCCAGGCCCATGACCAGGATCATGAAGCTGCCCATGGCGAAATTCTTGTCCTTGAACATGCGCACGTCGAAGACCGGCTTGCGCGTCGTGTTAAGCGCGTACACCAGGAAGAAGATGAAGGACACCACGCCCAGCGCGGTCAGGGACAGGATGGTGGGCGACCCCACCCAGCCGTCCTGGTTGCCGCGATCCAGCACGAACTGCATGCAGGCGATCGCCACAGAGGCGAGGAACAGGCCCAGCCAGTCCATGCCGCGCTCGCGCCTGGGGGTGTCCGGGATATAGCGCTCGGCGAGGGCGAAGGACAGCAGGCCCACCGGCAGGTTGATGAAGAACGTCCAGCGCCAGGAGAAGTACTCCGTCAGATAGCCGCCCAGGGTAGGACCGAGGATAGGCCCCACCATGACGCCCATGCCCCAGATGGCCATGGCCTTGCCGCGCTCCTCCAGCGGGAAGACGTCGATCAGCACCGCCTGCGACAGCGGCACCAGGGCAGCCCCGAAGATGCCCTGCACGATGCGGAACAGCAAAATGCTCGACAAATTGAACGCCAGCCCGCACATGGCCGAAGCAAGCACGAAGCCGCCGATGCTCAGGAGCAGGAATCTGCGGCGGCCCAGCTTGTCGCTCATGTAGCCCGTCAACGGCATCATCACCGCAGAGGCCACCAGGTAAGTCGTCAGCACCCAGGAGATCTGATCCGTGCTGGCGGAGAGCGAGCCCATCATGTCCGGCAGGGCGACGTTGACGATGGTCATGTCCAGCACCTGCATGACCGTGGCCGCCATGACCCCGAAGGTAATCATGAAGCGGTTCAAGGGTGCGGCTGCCGCACTCATGAAAACCTCAGCGGCTGCGCAAGTCCACCGTCACCGTGGCGCTGGTGCCGATGCGCAAGGGATAGTGCGGATCCGGATCGAGGATGTGCACGCGCACCGGCACCCTTTGCGTGACCTTGACCCAATTGCCGGTGGCATTCTGCGGCGGCAGCAGGGAAAACGCCGCGCCGCTGCCGGAACTCAGGCTGCTGACCACGCCGCGGAAAGGGTGGTTGGGATACATGTCCACCACCACCTTGGCCTGCTGGCCGGGGCGGATGTGTTCGAAATCCGTCTCCTTGAAATTGGCATCCACCCAGTAGTCCCCGTTCTCCACGAAAGCGAACTGGGGCTGCCCGGCAGTCACCGTAGTGCCCGGCCGCAAGGTCAGGTTGGTGACGTAGCCCTCCGCCGGGGCATAAACCCTGGTGTAAGAAAGGTTCAGCTCCGCCTGCGCGAGATTGGCCTGCGCCAATCTGATCTGACTGGTATTGCTCGCCCCCAGATTGCTCTCGGCCTGCGCCAGCTTCGCCTGTGCCGCGCGCAGCGCCGCTTGTGCGGTGCGCTGCTGGGTGAGCGCGTCTTCGCCCGCTTTGCGCGAGAGGAATTTGTCCGCCTCCAGCGCTTCGGTGCGGCGCGTATTGCTGATGGCGTTCTGCAACTGCGCCTGCATCTGCGCAACCTGGGCGCCGGCCGCCTGCACTTCCGCACTCGCGCCGCCGGTGTTCTGCTGCGCCAGGGCGAGTTGGGCGCGCGCGCGTTCGACCGCGATGCGGAAAGATGCCGGGTCGATTTCGAACAGCAGCGCACCCTTGCGCACGAACTGGTTGTTCGCCACGGGGACGGCGACGGCCGGCCCGCCCACCTGGCTGGACATCTGCACTACGTGAGCGCCGACATAGGCGTCTTCCGTCTGCGCATAAAGCTGGTGAAAACGCCAATACCAGGCGCCCCCGGCCGCCACCGTCAGAGTGGCCAGCATGATGATGAGACGGCTGCCCCAGGCGCCGGAGCGCTTCGTACCTGCCGTCTCGGTTGCAGGTTCAGCAGCCACGATCATCCCCCTGCTGCACCCCAGTCGGCTCCAGCATGCGCGCGCGCAGCAGCTGCATCACCCGCATGCAGGCAGCCAGGTCCTCGCGGCTGATGCCTTGAAGCAATTCATTTTCCAGGTCGAATGCAATGCCTTGGATATGGCGCGCCGTTTCGCGCGCCTTGGGCAGGAGCACGACGTCCTTGCAGCGGCGGTCGGCCTGATCCTCGCGGCGCGTGAGCCAACCTTCGCGCCCCAGCCGGTCCAGCAAGCCCACCAGCGTGGGGCCCTCCACCCCCAGCAGATTGGCCAGAGTCTTCTGGTTCAGGGGAGCATCATGCATCTGCAGGTAAAAAAGCGTGCGCCATTTCGCCTGACTCAGCCCCAGCGGCTTGAGCCGGGTATCCAGCGCGCCGCGCCAGCGCCGCGCCACTTCGTGCAGGAGCGCGCCAAAGCGCTCTTCCGGGAAACCCTTCGCCGTATTCCCCTGGGGTGTAGTGGTCTTCGCCATACGATCCAACTAATAATCAATTGAATTAATAGTAACCTATCTATTTACCTAAGGCAAGACTGTCATTCCGGGCCAAAGTTCTTACCAGGCGTATTGCGCGCAGAATTGCGGCAGGCGCTGCGCCATCTCCTCGCGCTCGAAAAAACGGTCGGCGCGGTTCAGCCGCGCGGCGTCGCGCTCGTCGGCGCTGCCGCCGAAGCAGAAAATGGGCAGATTGAGCATCATGTCCATGCGCACCGCGCGTATCTGGTCCTGCGGATCGAAATCCTCGCTCAAGGCATCCAGGTCCAAGAGCATGAAGCGGTAAACCAGAATGTCCTGGAATTCGCCCAGGCTCGCGAGGTCCAGCGTTTCCACCATGGTCCAGCCTTCCGGCAAAACCTCGCGCAGGCGCGCTTTCAGCGCCTCATCCCGGCTCATGAGGATGAGCTTTTTCTCCAGCCTGGCGGCGATGGTGATGGCGCTCATGCGTCCTCTTCCATATGTGCGCATGCGAGGATGCGCAAGGCCCATGCGTGCGCCGCCTCCGCATCCAAACTAGCGGCGAGCGCGGCGGCAATGTCTTCGGGCCGCGGGAGCACCGCGGCCAATAAATCCTGCGCCACGTGCGCACCGCTCAGCGCCAGACGGGCGATGCGCCCTCCCCGCGTCAAGGTGCGCACCCATCCCCACGTGCCCGCGCGTTCCGTGAGGTGCACGCCGTGGCTGATTTTGACGCCGTCCCGCACCAATCGCGTGCCCTCCCCCGCCTCGGGCCGCAGATCCTCGCGCCACGCCTGGCGCGCTTCCAGCTCCTGCGCGGTCAGCCGCTCCTGCATCCAGCGCCAGCCCAGGGCCGCATTGGACGCCCGGCGCAAGGCGCCCGCGAGATCCGCTGCGGCGGGCACCGGCCCTTCGCGGCGCCAGCAGGTCAAATGATCTTCCAAGGCATCCTCCAGCCATGCCCCAAAAGCGGCCGAGGGGCAGGCCAGCGCGCGCGCGAACGAGGTCGCCGGAAACTCCATCATGAAGCTGCTCGCCACCACTCCGGCGCGTCCCAGGGTCGCCGCCCCGCTGCCCGCGATTTTGCGCCCGCGGCAATGCAGGTCGCGCCCGGCACGCACCACCGGCAACCCCACCTCCTGAAAAACCTGCATCATCGGTTCGAGCAGCACATCGAACCAATGCGCCGGCCTAGGCGGCAGAAGCTCCAGAGGCGCCACCAGAGCCAGGCAGCATTGATCCTGATCGAGCCATACCGTGCCGCCGCCCAGCGGCCGTTGCAGCACCGGCACTTCGACGGGCCGCGCCAGTTCTGCCGCCGCGCTCTGGCTTTGACCCAGACATAGATGCGCCGCCGGCTGGCCCCAGATCAGCAGCGGCGCATCGTCCGGTTGCAAACCGTGGGCAAGGGCCGCATACGTGGCATGGTATTCCCAGGCCTCGCAGTGCCCCAGATCGATCCAGCGCGCCTTGACGAGACGGATCGTCGGCCCCCTACTTTGGGTCGGCGCCGGGATGCTCAGGCGCCGCCTGGAAATATCGGCTGAAGTAGAAATCGCGCCTATCGAGCGCCTGCAACTCCTCGGCGCGCTGCGTGAGACCCTGGCGCAGGAGGTCGGCGAGATGCCGCCCCTGCTCGTCGTCGAGGATGTGGATCTGGTTCAGCATATCCTCGTCGACATCGATGAAATGCGCCGCGAACCCCTCCGGCGCGCGCAGGTGCAGCAGCCAGGCCAGACACTCGGAATCGTCCGGGTCGAGCGGGCTCAGGGTGATGAGCCCCAGCCAGGCCAGCCGCGCCGCCTGGTTGAACTGGCGGATGTCCAGCTTCTTGCCGCGCTTGTACTTGTTCAGCTCATTCTTGAGCTGGCCGACGTCGGTGACTTTGATGGACTTCATGGCGGCTCCTCGCACAGTTGGAAAACGCCGCGGCAGCGTGGTTCAGCCATTATCTAATAAAAAGGCCGGGCAATGCCCGGCCTTGCGGCTTATGCGAAGAGGCGGTTACATCTTCCAGCCGTAGGAGATGCCGATGGAGTTTTGGTACATCGTGATGGTGTCGGTACCTCCAAAAGGCGTGGAATCCGGGCCAGTCACTGTGTTCTGGAAGGCGTGCATATACGCCATGGTGAGCTCCCCGCCACTGGGCAAGGTGTAAGTGGCGCCCAAGGTGAGATGGTCCTGGATAACCCCTGGAGCCAAAATGTTCAACGCCACGTCACGCGATTGAATGGGATTATCACTATGGTTGTAACCGGCCCGGAAAGTCCATTGTTTGTCGTAACGGTACTCCCCCCCAAATTTCCAGACATTAATGTTTTTCCAGCCAAATCCAGGGCCCCCTACAGAACCGAACTGCGCCATATTCGTACTAGGGTTGCCGATAGACGATACGCCACCATAGTTGATGCGCTGGTAATCCGCCGCCAGAGTCAGATCAGGCGTCGCTTTCCAGGCCACCCCAGCGCTGTAGTTCTCCGGAATATCAAACAAGCCACCATCGGCAAACAGGCCGGAATACTTGTTGAACTTGGTCATGCGCATCTTGGTGGCATAGCTCACGCCGATGGAGAACGTCGGGGTCAACCGTCCCAAATAGCCAACGCGCACGCCTATGCCGGTAGAGTCATCCCAACCTTTGTTTGTAAGGTTATTGGGGCTCTGGGAATATGTTGCGTTCGCAAATTGTTGCAAGCCGTACGCTTCAAACCGTTGATAACCCAGCAAAGGCGCGATGCCAATAGAATTAGTGGCGTTGAGTTTGAATGCCAACGTGGGCGCCACGATCAGCTGCATGAGATTAACACCCAACTTACCACTACCGCCCATCAGATTCGTCGTCCCGCCGCCAAGATTTGCCGGGTAGTTGGTATTCATGCCGCCGTTGCCATACACAGTGACGCCCAGAGCCAAATTCGGCTGAATCATGTGGTTGTAGCCCAGTTCAGGAATCACGAAATAATTTGAGTTGCTATCGGACGGGCCATTTATAACCCCCAGGCTGCGGCTCGCCGACCGCCGCGGACTGAATATGGTCGCGCCAACATCGAAACGATCACCCACAAACGCCATAGAAGCCGGGTTGTTGGCGCCGCCCATGGCATCCTCCGTCATGGCCGTAGCCGCGCCACCCATGCCGGCGGCCTTCATGCCGTAGGCGTCGGAAAAATAACCGTCGGTGGCATGCGCCATGCCGGCGGCCGCCATCAGGGAAATCGCTACAGCCAAACGGGTCCGTCTCATTGTCATCCTCGCAGTCTTGATTGATGGTGTTGTGCTACCCAAGGCACAATGGCCTTAGCGGTCATAATTGTGCCGCCTTTAGGGCAGAAATGATACAAAAATCCCATATTGTGGCTATAAGCCAACACCCATGTTCTCGCCGTCCAGCTGACGCTTGACGCCCTCGACGTCGCGCCTGGCCAAGGCGAAAGGAAAAGAATAAATATCCGTCGGGCTGGAATCCCCATAGGGGCGGTTGCAGGCGGAGATTTCCTCGTCGTCCTTGCCGGGGCAGCCCGAGGTCTGGAAGGGCTTGCCGGAATGGACGAGTTCCGCCAACTCGCTCTCGGGCAGGCCAAAGTCGGCCACGCGCCCCGTGTCGTCGAAGCCCATCCGCGCGACATGCCCCCCGGCGTAATCGATGATGAAACGCGCCAACTGCACGCGGCGCCACTGGCCGCGGTCGCAGGCGGGCCAGTCTTCCATGAGCGAGCCGCGCTCGGGGAAGAAGGCGAACATGTGGTTGTGGCCGCCCATGTCCTTGATACGCTGGCACGCTTCGAGGATTTCGCGCTCGGTCTCGCCCATGCCGCAGATGAGATGGGCGCCGAATTTTTCCGGGCCGAAGACTTCCGCCGCCCATTCGATAGCCTGCCAGTATTTCTCGTAGCGGTGCGGCGATTCCACGGTCTTGCCGCGCGTGCGCTCGAAAATCTGCGGCGTCACGGCATCCAGCGCGACGGTGAAAATGTCCGCGCCCAGGGCCTTCAGGTCAACCAGATCGGCCTTCTCCATGGTGGTCGGGTTGGAAAGGATGGACACCGGCACGTGGGGCACGGATTCCACCCATTTCTTCAGCAGCACGCGGGTATCGGCGTCGGAATCGGGATGCGTGATCATGGAAATGCACATGCGCTGGAACTGACCGCGGTCGCCGCCCGCCCTGACACGCTCGATCACCTCGTCGTAGCGCGCGGTGGGCCAGTCCACGCGGATGAAATTGCGGTCGGCATAGTCGCGCGCTTCCTCGCGGTGGCGCGCGAGGCCGCAATAAGCACAATTGGCGCGGCAGCCTTCCGCATAGGTCACCAGCAGATTCAGGCAATGGGTGCAGGAGGTGCGATGCATTTTCCCAAGCACCAGCCCCAGGGTGATGGCGGCCGCCGTGCTCATCTGCACATACTCGGGCGAGCGCATGGCGGGGGTTTTGACATGATAGTTGGGCCGGTAGAAGTTGACCGGCTGGACATCGTTTTCTAGCACTGTGCTCATGGTTCACTCCCGGCCCGCAAGGGCGAAAAATCAGGCTGCAAAATATTCCGGAAAAGCGATCCAGCCGCGCTTGTGAAAGCCGTCGCGGCGGGCGTCCGCCGCCCGCCAGCCGGCCAACATCTCGCGGCGGCGCGCGGCGGCGCGCGCGAGGCTGGCTTCGAACTGGTCGCGCACATCCTCTTCGTAATCGTCCAATGCGTTCCTGTCGCCGCCCAGATAATCGGCGGCGGCACGCCCGGCGCGCTCCCCCGAAATGACGGCGGCCGCGATGCCGGCGCCGGTGATGGGATGGGTCAGCCCGGCCGCATCGCCCGCGAACAACGTCCCATCCACCACCAGCGAGGCACGCAAGCCGCTTACCGGGATGGCGCCGCCGGTACGGCACACGATCTCCCCTCCCACCCTGCCCTCCGCCGCAAGGCGACGATGCAGCGCGTCGAGGGGCTCCTTGAGATCGGCGCGCAGGCGCTTGTCCGCCCCCAGGCCGAGATTGGCCAGCCGCCCCTTGGGAAAGAGCCAGGCATAGCCGCCGGGGTACTCGGGCGATAGCCAGATGTCGGTATCCCGGTAGGCGGCGTTGAGCGGCACGGTATATTGGCGCGTCTGCACGGTTTCCAGCTCCTCCAGTCCCAGGCCTTTCGCCACCATGGAATGCGGGCCGTCGGCTGCCACCAGCAGGCGATAGCTCAGCGTCTCCTCGCCCGCCGCGCCGCGCAGCGTGGCTTGCCGATGTCCGGCATCGAGCCGCACCAACTGCGTGGCCAGAGCAAGCTCGGCTCCCGCGCCGCGTGCCTCTTCGGCCAGCGCCTGATCAAACGCCGCACGATCTATCATCAGGCCGGGAAACTCGGTATGCACTGCGGCGCCGGAAGGCAGCACGCTCAGCATGCCTTCGATGGCTTGCTGCAAGACGCCTGCAGCACGCGCATGACGCCCCAGCGGTCGCGGGATGAACTCCGCGCATTGCACCGGCAGGCCGACGGCACGGCGCTTGTCCACGCCCAGCACCCGAGCGCCGCCACGCGCCGCCGCTGCCGCCGCGGCGCTGCCCGCGGGGCCGAGGCCCGCCACCAGCACATCCACGCTTCTCATGAGGCGGCCAGCGCAGCCGGCGCCAGGGCCTGGCGCACGATACGCGCAAAACTGGCCGGGTCGAGCTGCAGGCAGTCCACCTCGCGCGCGGCGAAAAATTGCGCCACCGTGTCCTCCAGGTGTTCCAGGGCGACATTGCGCAGCGCGGCCTCCAAATCCAGGACGGCGCGCCGCGGCGTGACGAAGAAGTCGCCGCTGAACCAGACTTGCTTGATGCGCCCCACAACCGCATCGAAATCCACACTGACCGAAATCAGTCCGCCGGGGAACTTCTGCGTCGCGTGGCGCAGGCTGCGATCCGCGGGCGGCTTGGCCACCAGATCGATCCAGCCGGGTTGCGCGATCTCCTCCAGAGCGGCGACGAACCGTGCTTGTTCTGTGGCGGAAAGCTCATCCGGAGCGAGCGCAATATCCAGGCCCTGGGCAAACGCTTCGGCCAGCGCCTGCTGCACTTCCGACAGCGGCGGCAACTGGCCGATGAGCTCGCGCACGGTCACGATGCGTTCGCGCGCACTCGCCACCGCTTTGTCGGAGAGCTTTTGCGCCGAAATGCGCAGCACGCGCAGCATTTTTTCCACATCGCAATCGAGCAGCAGCGTGCCCTGGAACAGCAGGGCCTCGCCCTCGCTGACCCCGCCCGTGCCGGAAATCTTGCGGCCGCCCACCTCGATGTCGTTGCGCGGGCGGAAGCGGGCATCCAGGCCGAGGCGGCGCAGCGCCCCCGCCGCCAGCTCGCACAACCGGCGCGACACGGATTCCATGTCGGCAACCCCCAGGTCGCGCCGGCCGAAATAAAGCTCCCAGCCCAGCTGGCCCGGATCGAAATAAATGGCGCCTCCGCCGGTGATGCGGCGCTGCACTTCTATGCCATGGTCCCGGCAATATTCCAGATCGAGTTCCTGCGCCGCGCTCTGGTGATAGCCCAGCAGCGCGCAAGGGGTAAAGCGCAGGAAACGCAGCGTGTTGGGCGATTCGCCCGCCGCACGGCTCTCCAGCAGCGTGCGGTTCAGGGCGATATTGTCGGCGGCGCGGCGCAGGCCGGTATCGAGCAGGCGCCAGGCCACGGCCATATCAATGGCAGCCGGACGCGCCGCCGGCCGTCACTACAGGGATGCCGGCGAAGCGGCCGGCGGCGCGGCGCCGTTCCATTTCGATGATGCGCCCCACGTCCACCTCCAGCCCCGCCTGATCGGCGTTCAGAGCCATCACTTCGTCCCCCACCGCGATCGAGCAGCAGGCAGGGGTCACGCGCACGTCGCGCATCAAACGCGCGGCCAGCTCGACCACGCCGTCGGCCGGATGGGCCAGGCCGTTGAGCCCGGCCATGACGGCATAGCTGTCGATTTCCTGCTTGGCCCGGCCCGGCGGACGCGCGCACCCCAGAAGCAGGGGCAAACCGGGCAGCGCCTGGCGCGCACGCAGGAAAAAGCGGCCCACCTCGTGGCTGTCGGGCGTCACATAGGGCCGCTTCTGCGGCGCATAAAAAGGCATCACCACGACCAGCACGAGCGCGGCAGGCAGATGACGCGCGACGATCTCCAGCGCGCTGTCCTCGCCCAGGAAGCGGCCGTAATGCAGCCCGAGAACGATATGGGGCACCACGTGCATCTGCGTCGCCACCAGGTGCTCCAGGCTGCGTTCGAAATCCTCCACCGTGCGCTTGAGATGGTAGACCTGAGTGATGGTTTCCTGCGCCCCGATGACGTCCATCATCGCCGCATCGATGCCGGCATCCTCCATGCGCCGCGCGATGTCGGCACTCACCAGCGCGGTATGCAGGGCGATACGGAATTCCGGAAAGCTGTCCTTGATGCGGCGTATCGTTGAATAGTAGGGACCGTACTCGACTTCGTTGCGATGATTGGAACCGCCGGTGAGCAGCATGCCCTGGGCGCCGGCGGCGATCTGCTCGTTGGCCACCCGCCACAGCTCATCGGCCGTGCGCGCCGGGATCATGGGTTCAAGTATCTTGGCCTTGCAGTGGTCGCACTGCAGCTTGCAGTCCCCGCCCGTGATGGAGATGGCCGGCCAGGCGCTTTTGCCGCAGCCGCTGATTTCCGAGGTGGCGTAGGCCTTGAAGGTGGGCGTGTAGAAATTCACCCGGCCCAGCTCACCCACCGCGCCGGCCTGCATTTGCGCCACCAGGGCGGCATCCAGTTCCGCGCCCTCCAGCGCCTCAACCCCGGCAAAGGCCTCCAGCCAGGTGCTCATGGGCGTCGCTTGGTCATGCCTTGCCGCAGGCGGCGAATGCCATTTCCACGCCGCCGCTCAGCAGCCGCCAAAGCCGTCGGCATTCATCTTGGCCTCGAACGCGCTTGCCACGCCGCCGCCGGTCACGAGCGCGCCGGAATCGCCATCCCAACTGCTGGGTTTCATCTTTACCAGCCAGCCCGAGCCGTAGGGGTCGGCATTGATGGCCCCCGGCTTGGCCGCGACATCGGGGTTGGTCGCCAGCACTTCGCCGGTCACCGGCGCCTTCACCGGCCCCACCCATTTGCCCGACTCCACGGTGCAGACCGATTTGTTCTGCTCGATTTCCTTGCCTACTTTCTTGGGCGTGTAGGACACGATCTCGCCGGCCAGGGAGCAGGCATAGCTGGTCATCCCCACGGTGATGGTGCCATCGGCCTCCTTGCGGGCCCAGACGTTGTTTTCCACGTTGTAGTACAAGTCGTCGGGAAGATTGCATCCTCGTACGGTCGCCATGCCTCGTTCTCCTCAATCAAAAAAACATGGATTTGTCGCAGCTCAAGATCAGGTCGGCCAGCGTGCCGGCGCTGGAGATTTCGTCCACTTCGGCGATCACCTCGCCGTCCGCTATTACGTAGCCGGGCATGGCCGGTCTGCACAGATGCAGCTTGACGCCCGCTGCTCTCGCGTCGCGCATGAACTCAAGTATTGTCTTGCCGCCCTGCATGGCTGTCAAACCCTGGGCGACGCCTTCCTTGGCAAGCAACGCGCCCTCCATGGTGAGAAAGATGCTGACCTCCGCATCGAGGGATGCCAGCAGGGCTCCGAGATAGAACGGGGTGGCGCAACGCTGGGGCGTGGAAGGGCCGCTGGTCATGACGATGACCACCGATTTTTCCTCGTTGTCGAGATAGTGCGGGTCGCTCATCGTGCGCCGCGCCCGCAGTGTATGTCTTCACGTCGGCAGCGCTCGCAATAACCGCTGCGCGCCGCCTCTCCCGTCACCAGCGCCTCGACTGCATCGGGCGCGGCGGGCTTCACCCGCGCTATCCAGGCTTCGTAAGGCTCGGCGTTGAGCAGGCCGGGGTTTTCCAGAACTTCGGCGTTGGCGGCCTCGATGACGCAATCGAAAACATTCGGCACCGGCCCCGCCCATTTGCCGGACTCTATGGTCGCCACGGGCTTCCCCCTGGACCGCAGCGTGCCCGGCTTGCGCACCCGTACATGCAGGATGCGCCCGGCGACGGTCTGCGATATATCCGTCATGCCGACCGTCAGATCGCCCGTCTCCTCGCGGCGCAGCCAAATCTGATATTCGCTGTCGTAATAGAGTTCAGGGCGGAACTCGCAGCCGTTGCATTCCATCGCGTGTCGCTGGAGACGTGGCCGCCCTACAGCACGCCCTTTTGTTCCAGGAAATCGATCGAATCGCTGACGTTCTCGTGTATCCCGACCTTGCGCGCCGACAAACCCAGCGCCAAGCCAAGCAGTTGGGTGAAATAAAGTATCTTCACGTTGGTGCGGATGCCGAATTCGGTTTCGGCGCGTATTTGATGCATTTCCAGACCCGAGTGGCAAGTGGGGCATTCGGTGGCGATCACTTCCGCACCCGAGTCCTCGGCCGCCTGCAGGATGTTGAGCACAAGCTGGGTGGAGGTGTCGGAATCCGACAGCGTGTGGGCGCCGCCGCAGCAGGCCGTCTTGAGCGGAAAATCGACGTTCTCCGCCCCGGCCGCAGCGAGCAGGTCGTCCATGAAATGCGGCTTGTAGCTCGACTCCGAACCCGGTCCCTGATCCTTTTCCGGAAAAATCTGCCGTGGCCGCGTGTACATGCAGCCGTAATAGTTTGCGATCTTCATGCCCTTGAGGGATTTCGCGATGCGCTGCTTGATGCCTTCGGGACCCAACTCCTCCATGAGCCACTCCAGCAGGTGCAGCGTGCGCACGTCCCCGCGATACACCGGATCATCCGCCTTCTTCGCCAGATCCTGCACGGTTTGCAGATGCTCCGCCGAAGTCGCCAGCTCATACTCGGTCTTCTTCAGGTTATGGTAGCAGCCGTTGCAAGGCGCCATCACCGTATCGAAGCCCATTTGCTCACTGGCGATGGCCAAGTTGCGCGCCGACATATAGGTTTGCAGCATGGGGTGAACGTTCTTCACCTCCATCGCGCCGCAGCAGTTCCAGTCCCGCAGGGTTTCCATCTCCAGGCCCAATTCCTTGACCAGCTCCCGGGTGGAACGGTCGTAAGGCCCCCCCGATCCTTCCAGCGCGCAACCGGGATAGTAGGCGACTTTAGCCATGGGCCAACTCCTTCTGTTCTTTGACATATTGCGCGAGCACTTCCCCGGTACGCCCCCAGGACTTGGTGCGCGGCTTGAACAGCATGGCCAATCCCATGCGCAGCGAGGCCCCAAACGGCATACGGTTGAGAAATTTCATCATCCTGCCGTTGAGCAGATCGGATAATTTGGTCTGACGGAACACTGCCAGCCTGAACCAGGAAAGCTTCCGGAGCGCATCCAGAAGACCGTGAGCCTGATCGGTCTTGCCGAAGTAGCCGGTGAGCACTTCCATGTCCTCGATACGGCCGCGCACGATGCACTGGCGCGTGAATTCCTCGTCAAAAACTGTGGAGTTCGACTTCGGTCGGTGGCCTTCTTCTTCGATCCAGTGCGCGAGGGCTTTCATCACGCCCTCGGGGCGGACATCCTTGGGGCAGATATTGGTGCACTTGTTGCACGAAACACATTGCCAGATGATGTCCTTGTCCTTGAGGATTTCCTCCTTGAGCCCCAAGCGCGTGAGATAAATCCAATAGCGCGGATTGAAGTCGGTGTTTTGCGCATACATGGTGCAGGAATTAGTGCACGATCCGCACTGCCAGCAACGATGCACGTTGTCACCGCCGCCCAGCCGCTGTATCTTCGCCTCGAAGCTGTCGTCGTAGTCGGTCAGCGTGCGCGGCAATATCATGGTGTTCCAGTGCCCCGACACGTCTACGCCGTCGATCACCAGCTTGTCGGTCGTCAACACGTGGTCGGCGTCGATGAGGGTTTTTTCATGGATTGCCATGGATCACTCCAACGATATGCTTGATCAGTATGCTCAACGCTCAGTGCAGAACGGTTTTCTTTACCCGCGAACGCCCGCCGGGCTTCACCGGGTCGATGCCGAGGAATTTTTTCAAATGCTCTTCAGGGCCCCCGCTGCGGCCAAAGTCCGCGGACAGCATGCCCTGCGCCATCGCGCGGAAATATGCCCCGTAGGCCTCCGCTTCGACCAGATCGACCCACCACTCGATGTCGCGGTACAACCCTTGGGCCTTGAGCAGATTCGCCAGCCACGAGCGCACGCCTTCGAACATCTCCGGCACCGCCGCCAGAGGTATCGTGTCCATCTGCTCGTGTCCGCGTATAAATTCGCGCAACGCCCCGCTGAGCGTGGTCTGATCCCACACCCAGCGAGCCATGAGCGGATAAACTTCCGGACGGGAAAAATGCAGCAGCTCCGCGCCGAAATCATGCATGGCGCGGCGCAATTTCTGGCCTTGCTTGCGCGCCTCGCGATCCGCGCCGGCGGCTATCGGAATTGATCCCGCAAAGTCTGCCAGGCGCGTCGCCAAGTCCTGCTCGCCATGCAGCAGCCGGTCGATCGCCCGGTTGACCGGTTGCAGACCCATCGCCTCCAACGCGGGGAAAACACGCCGGCGAGCCGTAAACACATGGGCCAACAGGCTTTCCAGTTCGGCCGCCGCCAACCCCGGGAAAGTGCTCGCGCCCAGCAGGTGGGCGAACAATTCGTGCTTGGCATTCAGCGCTTGCATGTAGGCTTCCACGCCCGCGTCGATCTCCATGTGCCGCTTCAGGCTGCCGAATGCCTGCCCGAAAAGCGCTTCGTCGAAGGGCAATTCGAGCGCGGCGGGCACGATGGCGTCCGTCGGGCGCGCGATACCTGCGTACTTCTCAGGCGGCCTTCTGAACCAACCCATTCATTTCCCCGACTGCGCGCATGGCCATGGCCAAACCGTGCGATATGGAGGTATCGATGTCTTCCGGCCCCAAGGCCGAACCGCCCACATACACGCCGCGCCGCATGCTGGAAAATGAGTTGGTGTACTGCTCGCCCCGGTCGAGAAAGCCATGCTTCTCCAACCCCACCCCGAACACCTTGGCGATCTCGGGGTTCTCCTCATTGGGATCCATGCCGATGGCATGCACGACGATGTCGAAAGGAATGACGATGGGGCGCTTGACCAGGGTGTCCTCCCCCTTCACCAGCAAGCGCCCGTCCGGCGCCCGCGTCACCTCCGCGATGCGCGCCTTGACGAATTTGGTCTTGAATTCTTCCTGCGATTTCCAGTAGAACTTGTCTTCGTAAAGCCCGAAGGTGCGTATGTCCATGTAGTAGATGAACACATCGGTGGTGGGAGACAGTTCCTTGATCTCCATCGCCAGGTTGGTGGAAACGGTGCAGCAGATCTTGGAACACCACTCGCGCCCGATCTGGCGGTCGCGCGAACCGACGCACAGCAGGATGGCGACCCGCTCGGGGACGCGGCCATCGGAGGGGCAGGCGATCTTCCCGGACGCGACCATCTGCTCCATCTGGGTCGTCGTCAGCACGTCTTCAAAAGTGCCGAACCCCCACTCGGGCTTGTTGATGGAGTCGAAATGGGTGAAGCCGGTGCCGAGTATGACGGCACCGCAATTCACGGTCGTGCCGTTGGACAGGGTGGCGGTGAAGTTGCCGGCCTCGCCATCGAGTTTCACCACCCGGCTGGATTTATGAATGGCGATGCCAGAATCGTTCTCGACCCGGGCCACCATGCGTCCGATGGCATCCTTGGCCCACTCGCCGGAGGGCACCAGCTTGGCATAACCCGAGATGATCGGCGCGCCGCCCAGTATGGCTTCCTTCTCCACCAGCACGACCTTCTTGCCCACGGACGAAGCCGCTGCCGCCGCCGACAACCCAGTCGGGCCCGCGCCCACCACCAGTACCGTATCGCTCATGCTCAATGCCCTCCCAGGGCCAGCTCAGGGTTATACAGATACTCGATGCGGCCCGCCTCCACTTCCTTGAGGTAGGCCTCGAAATTCTTCTTCGCATCCGTCCAGGAGATGCCCATTTTCTCGACCAATTCCTCGCAAGGAGACGCGTGCCACTGCAATTGCACGATCTTGAAGGGGTCGGCGCCGCAGGCCAGCGCCGCAAACTGCACGTCGGCCATCACCGGCACGGAGAAATTCTGCTCGTGCGCCTTGCCTATCCACTGATTCTTGTCCATGGTGGTGATGCAGCCGGTATCGTTGCCGATCAGGACATCCGCGTTGGCTTCTTCGCGCACCACCCTGATTTTCCGGTTCATGGTGAAGGAGCGCGTAAACTCCCGTTCGGAAATGATGTGGCGGAAGCCGAAGCCGCAGCAGTCATACCACGTCGAGTAGTCGATGACCTGGGCCCCTAGCGCCTGCGCCACTGACGTCCCGATGGCGGTGCGGTTGCCCCCCAGCACGGTGGGATCGTAGATGGCGTCCTCATGCACCATCTTGTAGTAGTGGCAAGCAGCATGCATGGTGACGCGGATGTTGGAGACATCGACCTTCTGCAGCTCGCTGGCGATGCGGTTGCGCATGACGTGCACCCACTCCGAGTAATGCACGACCTCCTCGGGGATGACGATCTTGCCGTCTACCAGGCGCCCCAGTTTGCCCAGGATTTTCTTCACCCGCTCGCGCAGTTCGGCGGACTCCACCAGATATTTGCGGATTTCCTTGTAATTGCCGAAAGACGTGCCGCAGTGCACCAGCGGGAAGAAATGCCCCAAGCCGTGGCCGTGCTGCTTGCCGGAAACATAGGCCTGATGGAAGTTGCGCAGGAAAACGGCCGCCAGGGATTCGACATTGCCTATTCCCGAGCCATGGTAATTCCAGGCCGTGCAGGAGGTCTGGTCGGTTTCGTCCAGGTAGTCGCGCCCCGGCTCGTAGCCGAACTGGTTCATGAACCACAGCAGCGAGGTCGGATAGCCCGGGATGTTGCCGCACTGTCCGCACGACTTGTGGTGCCAAAGCTGTATCGTGGGAATCTTCTTGGTCCAGCCGAACAGAGTCTGCACCTCGACGGGCTTATGCGCATCCGTGATCCGGTGAACGATGATCTCGCCCTCCTTCTCCAGCTCCCACATGTGTTCGCGGATGTCGTCCATGCGTTCGCCCAAATCCATGGTGCGGCGGTCGACGTGCTTGCGCACCCAATCGGTCGCCTTGGCCGCTTCCTCGGCCCCCAGGTGGGTGGGCTGAAAAAAAGAACCGTGTCCGGCGATTCCCTGAATTTGCTCCGTGCTCATGTTGCCACTCCTTTCAGACCCCGGGATCGGCATGATTCCGGCTTCGACAGATCGTTCAATCCCCCTTGCCTTCCTGCTCTTCCAGCCATTCGTCATATTCCTCGCGCTTCTCGTCGATGAAGTCTTCGATGACATCGAAGAGATTTTCATCCATGGTCTCCAGGGAGTTGAGCACGCCCGTCATCTCCCAGATGGTATACATCTCCACCGACGTCTTGAGGGAAACCTCCCAGGCCGTGTCCGTGGTCTGCAGGGTGCGCATGGGTATGGCTTTGCGCAGCGTCTTCAGATTGCCTTCCACTTTCTGGATATTGGGGCCCCAGTCGGGAAAATGATCCGGCTGTATCATGTCCGGGGACAGTTGGTTGCCCGTGGTGATGAGCTTGAGCATCACGCGGCCGAAGGGCCGCAACACGTCCTTGGCGGACTGCATGCCGTGCTTGATGGCCACTTCGCGCATGATCATGACCAGCCCGCCGGGGGAGTTCTTGAACGGGCAGCGCGCCGCACAGGTCATGCACTGGGCGCAGGCCCAGATTTTCTCCTGCATCGCGTCGTAGACCTGCTCAACATTCTCGGTCCACAGCAACTGGACGATTTCGCGCGGACTGTAATCGTAAAACTGGGCCGAGGGGCAGGTGGCGGTACAGATGCCGCAGTTCAGGCAGCCGTTAAGCTCATGGTCATAACGGAAATCGCCTCGAATATCATCGTAGATTTCACGCATTTCAGCGTAAGTCGCCATACCCGCTCCTTGGAAATACAAGCCCCGCGCGTTGTGCCCCATTTAATTTTTTTTTAGCCTATCCACTAGACTAGAGCCAAACCCCAAAAGTTCAACAACATATTTGATTATTATTTAATTCGAATACGGAAAAAAGCGAGCGCGATCAACAAAAAAGCCGAGACGCGTCCCGGCCTTTCTCCTCCGCCACCAAAAAACAAGCGGAGCATGCCTCTACCCACCCTCAAATAAACAGGCAGATATCCGATTCGCCGGCAAATTCGAAGAATGTCGCGGCACCGCCATACTCGATGCCATCGATAAATTGACTATGGTCAAAACCGAACAGTTCTACCGTCATCTGGCACGCGATGAATTTGCAATCCGCTTCCAGACACAGCGTCCTCAGCTCCGGGATGCTTGCCACGCCATTGTTTTTGATGGTCATTTTCATCAAGCTGGTAGCGACGTTTTCATAAAACGGCACCAAGGATTGCACGGCATTGGGAATATTCCAGTTGATGCCCTTAAACCATTTTGGCCCGAACGGCATCTTCATGGGCATCCCAGGGTTACCCAAAGGGCTCACTTTCAAGCCGGCCAAATCGCCTTTGCGCAACAACTGCAGGCCGTAAAAAGTAAAAAACACCTCTACCTCGTAGCCCAAAGCCGCCCCGGTGGACGCCAAAATGAAAGGGGGATAAGCCCAGTCCAAAGTGCCCTTGGTGGCGATGATGGCCAGCTTTTTGGTTTCCATGTGACACGTCTCCTTTGATAGCGTCCCTTGCGGGCGCGGTTGTAAGGCCTTATTTTTTCTTCATGAAGAAGGTGTATTCGCCCCCGGTCTCCGCGGAAGAAACCAGCTCATTGCCCGTTTGTTTGGCAAAAGCCTGCATGTCTTTCACAGAGCCAGGATCGGTGGCGACGACCTTGAGCACTTGGGCGGAAGTCATTTCCGCCAATGCCTTTTTGGTACGGAGGATGGGCAATGGGCAGTTCAGGCCGCGCGCATCCAGCTCTTTATCAAAATTCATGCTCAGTTCTCCAGATGTTAGGTAAATCAGGGGCTACTAAAATAATCCAGCCGGGCGGGAATTTCAACGGGTAACCATCAATTATTGTGATTGACGCCGGCCGGGCTTTGCGTCAGGCGGCCAAAGCCCGGCCGGCCTGGGCCCAAGCCATGACGCCTCCCGCCAGGTTGTACACCTCGCGCGCGCCCCGGGAGGCCATGAACGCCGCCGCCTGAGCAGAGCGCGCGCCGGACCGACAGTAAAAAACTATTGGCTCGGGCCCAGCCAATGCGTCGGCGCTGAAGGGCAGCATGTGCAGCGGCAGATGCGTCGCCCCCTCGATATGCCCAGCGGCAAATTCCGCATCGGTGCGTACGTCAACTAATTTTAGAGATTGCCGCGACTTGAGCTCGGTTAGTTGAGCCGGATCGATTTCCTTGAAACCATACATATTACCGAACATGGCTTATTCCCTCGCGGGTGCGCGTTAATCAGAGCACCCTAAATATATCAAAAATTTTTACGGCCTCTTGTCTCCAGAGCAGGCCCGAGGCATGCCGAAACACCTTGTCAGGTACGCTGCGCACCATGGAAAAGATTGACCACATGGCGCGCTTCGGCAAAGAAAAGCCAGCGCTCGACGCCCATGCCGAGTATCGCGCTGACGGCCGCCCCCAGTCCGGCGCCGAGGCTCAGCGCCTGCCCCTGGGTCAGCATTGCCGCCGGCACGGCCACGGCAAAAAGGAAAAAGGCTGCCTTGAGCCAGAATCGCTGCGCCGAGCCTACCCGAAAGCCGAATTCGCGCGTGAGGAAAGTGTCGTGGGTGTGCCCGGTATCAAGCAAGCGCACGCGCGCCCTGGTGAACCCCGTGGCGGTGTTGATGGTGGAACCGTAAGGCCGGCCGACCCAGAAATAGTAAGTCGCCTTGAGGACAGCCGCCGCGAGCAAAAGCGCCATGACCAACGATTCGTAAGCGGTGGATGACGCGCCGACGGCCAGCGTGACGACAAGCAAAAGCATAGCGCCTGAAAAATGGCCCAGCACGAGATAAGCGGCCGGCACCAGCGGCGTATTCCACTGCCGTATCGTCTTCAGGCAAGCGTAGATCATGCCCGTAGAAAAAAGCGTCGCCCAAGCCAGCACGCAGGCAAAGAAACCGAGCATCAGGCGTACATCGCGTGCGGCGTCGAACCATGCGAGGGCGATGTAAGCCAGCGCAAAGGGGAAGAACGCAACGGCAAAAACGCCTTCACGCGCCAGCCAGGACGTACGCCAACGGGTAAAGGCGCGCCAAGCGTTCTTCGGATTGGCCAGATGGAACGTGGACGACAACAAGCCGCCGCCCACCAGCGCAACGGCCAGCAGCCCGGTCAGGGCGCTGGCATGCGCGGGCAGCCCTCCGCCCAAACGAAACAGATCCGCCATATACAGCAGCACAAACAAGCCAAAACCGGTGCCCGACGCGACGGTAAAGAAAATTACGGAAAAAGCCGGATGCATGACAAGAACCCTCGCGCCGTTCGCTTCAAGCGAAGCTGCAATTCATCGGTGCCTCTCTACCGCTTCACCACCCGGTTGACAAGCTTTTTGACTTTAGCCCATGCGCCATACACCACTTCGCCCGTGGGGATAGGTTTGTGCTTGCGCGGGGGAAGGTAGTGGTTGGTGGGGTTGTACCCCAGCTCCGGCAGCAATTGATAGCCGCCGCGCTCGCGCACCGCCATGCTGACCGCGGACTGCGGATCGTCCAGATCGCCGAACATGCGGGCATGCGCAGGGCAGGTCAGGACGCAGGCGGGCTGGCGCTCCTCGACCGGTAGGGCTTGGTCGTAGATGCGGTCCACGCATAGCGTGCATTTTTTCATCGTGCCGGACGAGCGATCCAGCTCGCGCGCGCCGTAGGGGCAGGCCCAGGCGCAGTAATTGCAGCCCATGCACCTGTTCTGGTCCACCAGGACAATGCCGTCTCCCGTCCGCTTATAGGATGCCCCCGTAGGGCAGACCGTGACGCAATCGGCATCCTCGCAATGCATGCAGGACATCGGAAAATTGACCGTCTTGCTGTCGGGATATTCGCCGACTTCATAGTGGCGAATGCGGTTAAACCATACGCCGGAGGGCTCCGCACCATAGGGTTGATAATCGGACAGCGGCCCGGTCGTGCCGGAAGCATTCCACTCCTTGCAGGCGACGGCGCAGGCATGGCAGCCGACGCACACGTCGAGGTCTATGACCAATCCCAATCTCATGCCGCTTCTCTCTTAGTGCTTTTCCTGGGTGCGGGCGTCGTAGCGCAGCACGTCAGGACGCGCCGCCCGATCGGTGGGAAGCCGCCGCACCTCGGCAAACTGCGGCCACGACCCGCTTTCGCCCTCGGCGGCCTTGTAGATCTTCACCCGCAGGTCGAACCAGGCTGCCTGCCCCGAAACAGGGTCGGAATTGGTGATACGCCGTTCGCCCTGCTTTTCCGGCAGCAGCTCGGATATCAGGTGGTTGAGCAGAAACCCCTTGGCCGCCTCGGAAGCATCGGGCTTGAGTCCCCAAGCCCCCTTCTGCTTGCCTATGGCATTCCAAGTCCATACGGTGTCCTCCTGGGTGCCCTCCATGGTTTTCACCTGGCAGCGTATCCTGCCGTTATGGGATTCCACCCAGACCCAATCGTAGTCCTCAATGCCCATGGAAGCCGCCCGCCCCGCGTTCATATAGAGATAGTTCTGGGCCATGATCTGGCGCAGCCAGACGTTCTGCGAATCCCACGAGTGGTACATGAACATGGGGCGCTGGGTCAGCGCAAAAAACGGATACTCTTCCCCATTCACGCGCTGCTGCTCCAGCGGTTCATACCACATCGGCAAGGGATCGAAATATTTCGACAGGCGTTCGCGGTCTGCGGGGTCCTTGGGCTGCGGGCCGGCATACAGCCCCTGCCCGGCGAGCCGGAACTTTTGCATCGGCTCGGAGTATACCTGCATGATGATGGGCTCGACCTTGCCAACGAACCCGGCCTTGGCCGCTTCTTCCAGGTAACCGCGGTTGACATAGCGCATGTATTTCTGCCCATCCGGCCAGTGGTGTGCGAAAAAGCTTTGGTTCTCGATGTATTTTTCCCACTGTTTCGGATTGGGTTCTCCGTAAAGCGACGACTCGCCATTCTTCCCGCGCCAGCCCGCCAGAAAACCCACGCCCGGGCTGCGCTGGTAGTTGATGATGAAATCCGGGTAATTCTTGAATTTTCGCGTACCGTCGGCGTTGGTGAAGGCGGGAAATTTCAAACGCGACGCGAGTTCGACCAGGATCTCCTGCCACGGCCGCACGTCGCGACCCGCCTCAACCAAGGGGTAACGTATGGCATCCGCCGCGGCATCGGGCTCGGAGATGGGCCGATCCAGCAGGGAGATGCAATCATGTCGCTCCAGATAAGTCGTGTCCGGCAGCACCAGGTCGGCAAAATTCACCATCTCTGAATGGAAAGCGTCCACCACGACCAGGAAGGGGATTTTGTGCTGGCCGGGTTCTTCAGGATCCTTTTCGCGCAGCATGTCCTGGATGTTCTTGGTGTTCATGCTGGAATTCCATGCCATGTTGGCCATGAACAGGATCAGGGTATCGATGGCATAAGGATCATGGTTGGTGGCGTTGGTGATCACCATGTGCATCAGGCCGTGTGCGGAAAATGGCGCCTCCCAGGAATAGGCTTTGTCGATGCGCAACGGATTGCCGAACTCATCCACCACCAGATCTTCCGGCCGCGTCGGAAAGCCCAAGGGCGGCCGCGACAGCGCCGTATTGGCCGCGTTGATGATATCTGGGTTGTTTTCCGGCAGTTGGTGCGGCGGTATGGGCTTGGGATAGGGCGCGCGCGCGCGGAAGTTACCCGGCCCATCCAGGGCACCCAGCAGCATCTGGATGAGATGTATGGCGCGGCAGGCATGAAACCCGTTGGAGTGCGCGGAAATGCCCCGCATGGCATACATGGCCACCGGCCGCCCGATCACTTTGTCGTGCTTGTGCCCCCAGACGTCCGTCCATTCGATGGGCAGTTCGACCGCTTCCTTGAGCGCCACGTGGGCCATCTCCAAGGCCAAACGTTCGATGGTTTCCGCAGGCACCCCGCAGGCAGCCGCCACATGGGCCGGCGCGTATCGCTCATCCAGATAGCGTTCGACCGCAAGGGAAAAAACGGTCTTCACTTTCGTACCGTCAGGCGCCACGTACTCGCCGAACATCGCCGGAGCGATATCGCCGCCCATGCCATTGGCAAACGTCTCGCGCTCCATGTCCCAAATCAACGGACTTCCGCCTTCATCCCGCAGGAACAAACCATGACTGGAATGCCCTGGGCGATCTATGACCAGCCACGGCGCATTGGTGTAGCGTGCGAGAAATTCGTAGTCGAACAGTTCGCGCGTCAAAAGCACGTGAACGATGGACAGCGCGAACAGCCCGTCCATCCCCGGCTTGATAGGCACCCACTCGTCCGCGATTGCGGAATACCCAGTGCGTACAGGGTTGACCGACACGAATTTTCCGCCGCCGCGCTTGAGTTTTTCCAGGCCGATTTTAATGGGGTTGGACGAATGATCTTCGGCGACGCCCCAGAGAACGAAATATTTGGCGTAATCCCAATCCGGCGCCCCGAATTCCCAGAAAGAGAAGCCTATGGAATAAAGTCCGGCAACGGCCATATTGACGGAGCAAAAGCCGCCATGGGCCGACCAGTTTGGGGTACCGAACTGCTGCGCCCACAAGCCCGTCAAAGCCTGCATTTGATCCCGCCCGGTAAAAAAAGCCAGCTTGGACGGATCGGTGGCGCGGATTTCCTGCAAGCGCTCAGCCAGCATATCCAGCGCCTGTTCCCAGGAAATCACTTCGAATTCCCCGTCGCCGCGCTCGCTGCCAGGCTTCCTGATGAGCGGCTGGGAGAGCTTGGCCAAGGAATATTGCTTCATGATTCCGGCCGACCCTTTCGCACACAGCACCCCCTGATTAGTGGGGTGGTTGCGGGTGCCCTGTATGAAACGCACCTTGCCTTGTTCCAGAGTGACTTTTATCCCGCAACGGCAAGCGCACATGTAGCAGGTGGAATATCTGATTTCCTGCCTGGCATGATTTTCCACTTTTACTTGTGCATTCATCCCAATTCCAGATTCAAAGCAAAACCCTTCCTGCGCGCCTGTGGCGCCCCCCAGGTATATTAGATGATGGTGGCACGACCCTCGTTTGTCCGTGCGCACGATGGCGGGCGGCCGCGCAACAAGGAATATATTAGGTATTTATAATATGCTTGAATTATCTGAAAACGTGGCGGCCGGCACCATTTAAAATCTTTTATTCCTTCATAGCGCGAATGAATATTTCGCCGCCATGCCCATCTTCCTATAATCAGACTCGGCCGTCATGGCCGTGTTCCAGACTTCGAATCGACGAGACTCATGAACAAGGAAAATTTCAGCCCCAACTCGCGCTATGTGGTGACTTGGCGCAACCGTGACGGCAGGTTACGCCCGGCCAACCTTTACGTCTATCGGCTTTTCGACGACAGCTTGATTGCGCGCATGCTCGATATTGACGGTCTACTGCACAAAATCCCGTATGCCGACATCGTTAGGATAGTGCGTCAGCAGACCGTCCCCGCGAATATGCAATTCCGCGTACCGGCTGCGATCTTGGAAGAAAAAAACTGGAAAGACCGCGACATCATGCACCATTACTCCAGCGGTCCCGGAGTAGGCAAATAGGCGGCTGCGCAAGCGGCGAGGGGGTTCGGGAGGGGGGTTTCTCAAGCGCCAAAGCCCGGCGAAGGCCGGGCTTTGGGGTATAGGGGGAGTCTGACGATGACCTACTTTCACACGGGTAATCCGCACTATCATCGGCGCGAAGGCGTTTCA
>JAJZRU010000030.1 GCA_021802555.1 Pseudomonadota bacterium | reverse complement strand
ACCCCGCCGTGGAAAAAATGCGCGACCTGGACGGCCGCGAGTTCACCCTCCTCGCCCTGCTCGCCGTCCTGGTGCTCGGCCTGGGCCTCTACCCCAAACCCTTCACCGACGTCATGCACGCCTCGGTGGATAACCTGCTTGCCCAGGCAAGCCTAAGCAAGCTGCCTCAACAATGATCTCCTTGCCGCCCCTCGCTTACGCCGACTTGCAGCCGCTGTTGCCGGAGCTTTTCCTGCTCGCGATGGCCGGCATCATCCTGTTGCTCGACACCGCGCTCTCGCCCGCCAACCGCTATGTCAGCTACCTGCTCACCCTGGCGACCCTCGCGGGCTGCACCTGGCTGACGCTGCCGCACCTGGGGGCTGCGCCGGCGACTGCGCTGTACGGCATGTTCATCGAGGATCCGCTGGCGGCGGTGAGCAAGCTCGTGCTTTATATCGCCGTTGCGGCGACGCTGACTTACGCGCGCGATTATTTGAAGGAGCGCAATCTCTATCGCGGCGAATTTTTCGTGCTGGCGCTGTTTGCGCTGCTGGGCATGATGGTGATGATTTCCGCCTATCATTTCCTCATGCTCTATCTGGGGCTGGAGCTGATGTCCCTCTCGCTCTATGCCCTGGTGGCGCTGCAGCGCGATTCGGCGGCGGCGAGCGAGGCGGCCATGAAATACTTCGTGCTCGGGGCGATCGCCTCGGGCATGCTGCTCTACGGCATGTCCATGATCTACGGCGTGACCGGCACGCTTTATCTCGGCCAGATGCGCAGCGTGCTGCAAATGGGGGCGTTCCCCAGCCTGCCGCTGGTGTTCGGCCTGGTCTTCCTGGTGGCGGGCATGGCTTTCAAGCTGGGCGTGGTGCCTTTCCACATGTGGGTGCCCGATGTATATGAGGGCGCGCCCACCGCCGTGACCCTCTTCCTCGGCTCGGCGCCCAAGCTCGCCGCCCTGGTGTTCGTTTTGCGCGTGCTGGTCTGGGGCCTGGAGCCGCTGTTCATCGACTGGCAGCAGATGCTCATCGTCCTGGCCATCCTGTCCATGGCCATCGGCAACATCACCGCCATCGCCCAGACCAACCTCAAGCGCATGCTGGCCTATTCGACCATCGCGCACATGGGCTTCATGCTGCTGGGGGTGCTGGCGGCGGATCGCGTCGGTTACGGCGCCGCGCTGTTCTACGCCATCGCCTATCTGATCATGAGCCTGGCGGCCTTCGGCATGATCCTCCTGCTGTCCCGCGCCGGTTTCGAAAGCGACCGTCTGGAGGACTTCAAGGGCCTCAACGCGCGCAGCCCGTGGCTGGCCTTTCTCATGCTACTGACTATGTTTTCCATGGCCGGCATACCGCCCACGGTAGGTTTTTATGCGAAACTCGCGGTGCTTGAGGCCGTGGTGAACCAGGGCTATGTCTGGATCGCCGTGGCCGCGGTGATGTTTTCCCTCATCGGGGCATTTTATTATTTGCGCGTGGTCAAACTGATGTACTTCGACGCTCCGGAGCAGAGCTCGGAAATCTCGGCCGGGGCGGACGTGCGCCTGGTATTGTCGGTCAACGGCCTGGCCTTGCTGCTGCTGGGCATATTGCCGGCCCCTCTCATGAATCTTTGTCTTTACGCCTTGAAAGCCTCATTGTGACCCCTGCCGCCAGCCCCTGGATACTGCTTCTCGTCGCCCTGTTCGCAGCCAATCTGCCCTTTTTCGCCGAAAGGATATTTTTTGTCCTGGCGCCCGCGAGCGGCCATAAGGCTTTTGTCTGGCGCCTGCTGGAGCTGGTGGCGCTGTATTTCGCAGTGGGCGGCGGGGCCTATCTGCTGCAACGTAACCTCGGCGAGGTGGCGCCGCAGCACTGGGAATTCTATGTCGTCACGGCATCGCTGTTCCTGGTGTTCGCCTTTCCCGGCTTCGTTTACAAGTATCTCTGGCACGGCCACGGCTGAGCGCTCAAAGAAAGCAGAACATGTATTTGCCGCGCCCGATGTCGATGGCCAAACGCGCACCGCGGCTCTCCGCGTAGTCCCAGTAGCCTTTGGTGGGGCAGTTTTCATGGCATTCGCTCACGCCTGCCGGGGATTCGTAGTCGCGGTCGCGGTCATACCAGGAGAGCAGCATGGTGTCCTCGCCCAGAAGGTGGCGCGCCATGTCCTCGGCCAGGCCGAGCGAGGCATTGAAATCCAGTTCCAGCGCCTCTGCATCCAGGGATAGGGTCTTCACGGCATTTCCTCCGCACGTTTTTTCAGGGCGTAAAGAAAATCCAGCGCCTCGCGCGGGCTCATGCCATCCGGATCGAGCGCGTGCAGTTGCTCGACGAGGGGATGGGGCGGGGCGGGGGACGGCGCGGCGGCGAACAAATCGCCCTGGGGGCCGGGCTGATAGCGGCTGTCTTCCAGTTCGCGCAGGCGCCGGCGCGCGGCCTGGATCACCGGCGCGGGCACACCCGCCAGGCGCGCGACCTGGATGCCGTAGCTCTGCGACGCTGGGCCGTCTTCCACGGCGTGGAGGAACACCAGTTCGTCGCCATGTTCCGCAGCGTCCAGATGGACGTTGCTCAGCTGCGTAAACTCCTGGGCCAATTGGGTCAGCTCGAAATAGTGGGTGGCGAAGAGCGTCAGGCAGCGGTTGCGGGTCAGCAGCTCGCGCGCGATCGCCCAGGCCAGAGCGAGGCCGTCGAAGGTGGAGGTGCCGCGCCCGATCTCGTCCAACAGCACCAGGCTGTGCGGCGTGGCATGGCGCAGGATGCGGGCCGTTTCCGTCATCTCCACCATGAAGGTCGAGCGCCCGCCCGCCAGATCGTCGGACGCGCCGATGCGCGTGTAGATCTGATCCAGCGGGCCGACGCGCACCGCCTCGGCCGGCAGCGGCAGGCCGCAGCAGGCCATGAGCGCGAGCAGCGCCGCCTGGCGCATGTAGGTCGATTTGCCGCCCATGTTGGGCCCGGTGATGAGCAGCATGGCGCGGCCGGGGTGCAGGCTGAGATCGTTGGCGATGAAATTTTCCACCTGCTCGGCAACCACCGGATGGCGCCCGCGCCGGATCTCCAGCCCCGCTTCCGCGCCGTATTCCGGCAGGCACAGGGGCAGGCTGGCGAGGCGCTCGGACTGGCCGGCCAGCACGTCCAGTTCCGCCAGGGCTGCCGCGCAGGCGAGCAGTTGGCCGACGTGGGAGGCGGTCTCCCGCAGCAGGGCTTCGAACAGCAGTTTTTCCCGCGCCAGGGCGCGCTCCTGGGCCGACAATGCGCGGTCCTCGTAGGCCTTCAATTCCGGCGTGATGTAGCGCTCGGCATTTTTCAGCGTTTGGCGTCGGCGGTAATCGGCGGGGATCTTGTCGGCATGGACGTGGGTGACTTCGATGTAGAAGCCATGCACCTTGTTGTACTCCACCTTGAGGCTGGGGATGCCGGTGCGTGCGCGTTCGCGCGTCTCCAGATCGAGCAGAAAGCTGCCGGCATCGCGCGTGAGGGCGCGCAGCTCGTCCAGCTCCGCGTCGTAGCGGTCGGCGATCACTCCGCCCTCGCGCAGCAGTACGGCGGGCTCCGGCAGCAGGGCGCGCGTCAACAAGTCGAGCAGCGCTGGCGGGCAGGACAGCGCCGCACGCAAGGCCGCCAGGCGCGGCTCGTCGCCGGGCAGCAGCGCCGCGATGCCGGGCAGGCGCGCCAGGCTGTCGCGCAGGCCGGACAGATCGCGCGGGCGGGCATTGCCCAGGGCGATGCGCCCGCAAATGCGCTCCACGTCCGCCAGCCCGCCCAATTCGCGCGCCAGAGGCTCATACAGACGGTCTTCGACGCTGCGGCGGATGGCAGCGGTGCGCAAGGCCAGTTCGGCGTGATTGCGCAAGGGATGGTGCAGCCAGTGGCGCAGCAGGCGCGCGCCCATACCGGTGCAGGTGTTGTCCAGCACGGACAGCAGCGTCGGCGCCGGGGCACCACTCAAGGTTTCGCTGATTTCCAGATTGCGGCGCGTGGCCGCATCCATGCCCACATAGGCCGAATCGCGCTCCGCGCGCAACTGCTGCACATGGGGCAGGCGCCCGCCCTGAGTGGCGCGCACGTATTCCAGCAGCGCTCCCGCCGCACCCATTCCCAGGGGCAGGTCGGCGACATCGAAAGCCGCCAGATCGCGTGCGCCGAATTGTTCCGCCAGGCGTCGTGCCGCCACGGCGGCATCGAATTGCCAGGCGGGAAGGGTGCGGCGCGGCATGGCGGCCCCTTCAGGCTCGCAGCCTTCGGGCAGCAGCAGTTCGCCCGGCGCGATGCGCGCGAGCAGGGCGGGAAGCTCGGTGAGGGGGAGTTCGGCAAGGCGGAAATCTCCCGCAGCGAGATCGAGCCAGGCCGCGCCGCAGGATTGGTGCATCGGGGCGACGGCCATGATCCAGACGGTGCGGCGCTCGTCCAGCAGGCTCGCATCGGTGAGCGTACCCGGCGTGAGAATGCGCGTCACCTGGCGCTCCATCGGCCCCTTGGCGCCAGCGGCATCGCCCACCTGCTCGGCGATGACGACGGACTCCCCAAGACGCAGCAGCTTGGCCAGATACTGCTCGGCGGCGTGGTAGGGGACGCCGGCCATGGGGATGGGCCGGCCCGCCGACTGTCCGCGCGTGGTCAGGGTGATGCCCAGGAGGCGCGCGGCTTTTTCCGCATCGTCGTAGAACAGCTCGTAGAAGTCGCCCATACGGTAAAACAGCAGACGGTCAGCATGGTCCGCTTTGAGACGCAGATACTGGGCCATCATAGGGGTGTGCTTCTCGACCCCCGGCCCCATCTCGTTTTTGGTGGAGAGGTTCATCCTGAAAAACGTATTTGAACCACAGGGGCACAGAAATATAGAGGATTGTACTGCTTCAGTGTCCAGCACGGCGGTGAAGTTGGCACCAGATGCACGCTGTTGTCAGGAATGAAATCCAGCTCGCGCGCATCGCTACGCCGCAAGTCATGCGTGGTGGGAATCACCGGCGGCGCCGCCTCGATTCCCCTCATCAAAGACGCGTCCTTGGCAATGCGCGGAATCGCCCGCTGGCCGTGCGCGAGATCGGGGTGGGGAGGCGCTCGGGGTTGTTCATGGGTGGTTAATTAATCGACCCCATTATTTCCTTCCATGAACCTGGCCAGGATCGGACCGCAAATCACGTCCAGAGCCAGGCGCAGGCTATTGCCGGGAATCACCATGGTGGTGCGACGCGACAGGTAGGCGTCGGGAATGCGATCGAGCAAGTCGGGAAAATCATGGCGCTCGCGGTCGCGGAAGTGGATGACGCAGAGCGATTCGTCGGCCGCCGGCACGTCGCGCGCAATGAACGGGTCGGAGGTATCCACCAGCGGCATGCGCTGGATATTGATATCGGTCAGGCCGAATTGGGGGACGATGTAATGGATGTAGTCGTCCATGCGGCGCAGGATGGTTTCCACCGATTCTTCCGGCGAGCAGATGCCCTTTTTCTGGTCGCGGTGGATCTTCTGTATCCATTCCAGGTTGATGGCAGGCGCCACGCCGATCAGCAGATCCACATACTGGGCCACGTCGATGCCCTGGCGGCCCACGCGACGGTCTATTTCCGGCGGAAAGTGGCGCGCGTCGACCTTGCGGCGGGTCCAGGTGTTGGCCACCACGCCGCCATGCTGGCCCTCGTAGAACAAGAGATCGCTGCCCGGCGGCAGGGGCTGCCAGGCCGTGAATTCGCCAGGCGGCACGCCCAGTTCCTCGGCGTGCCCGCCCGTGTGCGCATATTGGCGATAAACGCCGCTGCCGCATTCACCATAGGCCTTGAAAAAGGATTCCAGCTCCTGGAAATGATTGCACTCGGGCCCGAACCAGGAAACGTTGCGGTCGCTGCCCCGCGCCTCCTCGAGCAGGGCGGCGAACTGCCGATCGGTATAGCGGCGGAAACCGTCGCCATGAACGATCGCGGGTTTGATGTTCAGACGCTGGAAAATGAACTTGAATGCGTGGCGTATCGTAGACAGGCCGGCACCGGACGAGCCGGTCACGGCGATGATGGGATGCCGCTGGGACATGGTCGGTTATTCCCCCCGATTGGCCGGAAGGCCGCTGAGCGGAAAGTCTAACCCGGCGCAGGCCACGAAGAACAGATGCAAAATCAGTGGGCAGTCGGCTGCGCGCCGTCCTTGTCGATGAAAAACGGGCAGGTTGTAGTGCTGTCCGGCTGGCGGATCAGCTCCTCGCTGAAATCCGCATAGGTGCGGGTCAGGAGATGCCTGCCGGCATCGTCCTCATGGCGCGCGCAGGCATCGGCCAGGGCGCAGTTGGAAGTGATGCAGTAGGTGTGGGTCATGGGGTGCCTCGCTGGAACGGTGGTCTGTGTCTTGCTTCGTTTACGAGTAAGGGCCCCAAAACCGGCTGCCGTTGAAGTGGATCATATGCTCCGGTTCTTCGGCGAACCAGGCGTAAGTTCCCCATGCAGGAAAGCCGGGATGTCAACCCCCTTTCTTCGGACCACAACGATTTACCCCAAAATCGTGTCCAAAAAAACCGGGGCCGGGGCACCGGTTGCTTCAGGTAGTTGCCGCTCATGCGATTGGCATTGTTATCCGCTGATCGACCCATGCGCCGGAACTTAGTCTGGTCGAATATCTCTAAAACAGGTCGCGTGACATGCCATGATGGGCGCGTGGCTTAATTTTCGCCCGGAAGGCGCCTTATCCCTAAGGTTCTGCCCTGCGGCTTCTGTGTTCATGCCACATGTTGGCGACGCTACCCGCGCCAGCCTAGTTAGTGAAAAGGAGAATTTTCGCATATGCCACGCATCAACCATTGCATGAAACAGGCCACAACCTTTGCGGCGTTAGTTGGCGTCGCCATGACTGGCTTAAAAGCGGCACAAGCGGCGGGACCCAATAAGGAGTGGCATGCGGGATGGGTGAGATGCTGGGGTGTCAATGCCGCCTACAAGAATGACTGTTTGACAGCGACGGGGTCCTGCGCGGGAACCGATCCCAGCGCACATGATCCGAATGCGTATGTCTGGATGCCCGTGGGCGTATGCACGGAGATCGGTGGAAGCGCTGTGCCTAGTGCCAAGGCCGCAGCCCACATTAAGAAATTCTTGTCGTTGCCGCCAGCGCAGCGTGCCCGTATTCACGAAGTGCCGTCCCTTCGGGAGGAACAGATATATGAGGCTTCCGCTGCGCAGTATCTGGCCGAAGCCGCAAAATGGGCCAAGGCACATCAACCATAACACCGGAACCATTCTGCCTTGATTATGGCCGTCGGTATCGGCCTTCGCACCGCGCATCATCAAGCCTGGAAAGCACTGCGACCCCGGGTGGATTTTTTCGAAATCCACCCGGAGAATTACCGCGACACTGGCAGCGCCGCCTATGCTGACGTCGAGTTGTTGCGCCGGGATTACGCAGTAAGCCTCCACGGCGTGAGCCTTGGCCTCGGCAACGCCGAACTCGATAGCCGCGCATTGTCGACATTGCGCGAGCTTACGGCTCGGCTTGATCCGGTGTTCGTTTCTGAACACCTTTGTTGGACGGCCTTCGGAGGCCGGCATTTCAATCACTTGTTGCCGATGCCTTTTACATCGGAGACCGAAGACAGGCTGGCTTCTCATATCTTGCAGGTGCAGGATATGCTGCGGCGTCCTTTACTCGTCGAACCGATTGCTGCCTACATGCGTCATCGGGAAGATGACCTAGACGAAGTCGAACTCATAAACAACCTCGTAGAACGCACCGGCTGTGGCATTCTGCTCGATCTTACCAACCTCCATGTCAACGCTCTGAATCACGGCGAGTACCCGCGTGATTTTCTTGAGCGCATCAATGCATCGAGTGTTCGCGAAGTCCATATTGCCGGCTGTCATCTCAACAGCTTCCCCGACGGGGAAATGTGGATCGATAGCCATGATTCTCCGGTGCCCGACAGCGTGTGGGAGCTTTATGGCGAGATGCTGTCGCGAATGGGGCCACGTCCGACGTTGCTCGAACGGGATGCGTCCTTCCCGCCCCTTGAGGAGCTTGCCGCCGAAATTTCCGGTGCGCAGCGAAGGATGAACTTGGAAGCGGATGATGTCTTTACATAGCTGTCAGGAGCATTTTGCCAAAGCGCTTTCGATGAGCAATTTTGCCGACGCAGCCGCGTGGGTACAAGGAAACGGTTTGGAGGCGCAACGCCGTTTGTGGCTCTATCACAATCAGATTCATGATGTTTGGCGCGAGGCCCTGGAAATCACTTACCCGGCGGTCTTGTTGCTGACCGGGCAGCGTTATTTCCGCCTAGTCGCTCGTGGCTATGCCGAATCGTATGACTCATCCAGCGGCAACCTTAAAGACTATGGAGAGTATTTTCCAGCTTACCTAGAGGGTCGGCTTGAGATTCATTTATATCCATACATACCGGATGTGGCTCGGCTCGAGTGGGCGCGCACCCAAAGCATGGTGGCTCGCGAGGAGCCTGCAATCCCCCTTGCCGCCCTTGCCAACATCGAGGCTGCGCTCTGGGCCAATGTCCGGTGCCGGATCGCTCCCTCGCTGCATCTTGTCGCCTCCCCCTATCCGATTGACCGGATCTGGGCGGCGGCACCAGATGGTACAGAACCAAAAGTTATGGCTCGTGAAGGCCTTCTGCGGCGCGAAGCGGCAGCGGTCGCTATTTACCGATGTGGTCATGCGGTGACTGTGGAAACTTTGCAGCCGCCGGTCTGGCGATGGCTGCTCGCTCTTCAAGACGGCCGCTGCCTACACGAGGCTGTCATGCTGGCCTGTGAGGTGGAGGCGCGTGTGGGAATGACCTTCGACCTTCCGGGAAGCCTGCAATGGGCTTTTGACCGAGGTTTGATCACCGGGGTCGAAATCGCGGCCTGAGTGAGCTCAAGGCCGTCGTACGCGCTGGCCGGCACCGAAATAGTTTCGTGTTCAGGGCCGCCGCCCCTCGGGCACAACCTGTGCAGCTTGATTGAGGCCCGCCGCTTCATCGCATAAACTCGCGCGACGATACCCCATCGCGATACATGAATCCTATCCTTAAGAGCCTCTACCCGGCCTTCCTGCGCGCCCACATTCTTCATCACGCTGTGGAAGGCCCCACTGATGGCGTCGAGATGATTGAGGAACTCGGCCGCCACGGCTACTGCCTGAGTCCGGGCACGCTTTACCCCATTCTCCATACGCTGGAACGGGGATGCTACCTCAAGCAGCACAGCGCGGTGGTCGGCGGCCGGATGCGCAAATACTATGCAATCACGGCGCTCTGCAGGAAGACGCTCAGGGAGATCAAAATCAAGGTCGGCGAGCTGGCACGCGAGGTGCTGGACGAGGCGCCCTGCTCAGGTTCGCTGAATCCGGCGCGCCGAAGCCGCACCACGAATTAGCAAGACCAAGGCGGGGTTATGGAAAGGGCGGGGCGCATCGAGTCCTCTACAGAAACCGCCGGCTCTGGCCCGGCGCAACCCGCCGCACATTCCTGGCTGCGCGTGTTCCTGATTTTTCTCAAGCTGGGCCTGACCTCCTTCGGCGGCCCCATCGCCCACCTCGGATATCTGCGCGGCGAATTCGTCGAGCGGCGCAAATGGCTTGAGGGCGGCGCCTATGCCGATCTTGTGTCTCTGTGCCAGTTTCTGCCCGGCCCGGCAAGCAGCCAGGTCGGCATAGCCTTGGGCGCCCTGCGCGCGGGCCTGCCGGGGGCGTTCGCCGCCTGGCTGGGTTTTACGCTGCCCTCGGCCGTCATCATGATCGCGTTCGCCTATGGCCTGCGCCTGCTGCCGGAGGTGTCCGCCGCCGGCTGGCTGCACGGCCTCAAGCTCGCCGCGGTCGCGGTGGTCGCCCAAGCGGTGTGGAGCATGGGCCGCCAGTTCTGCGGCGACCGCCTGCGGGCGTCCTTTGCGATGCTCGCCGCCGTTGCCGTATTGCTGTGGACGTCCGCATGGGCGCAAATGGCGGTCATTGCTTTGGGCGCGCTTGCCGGCTGGCGGCTGCTGCCGGCGGCGCGGGCCGACAGCGTGGCCCATGCGGATTTCCGCATCAGCCGCAAGGTTTCCGCCTTGGCGTGGATCTTGTTCTTCGCGCTCCTGGGCGTGCTGCCCGTTGCGGCCTCCGCCACAGGCAACTACGGGCTGGCATTGTTCGACGGTTTCTATCGCTCCGGTGCCTTGGTCTTTGGCGGCGGCCATGTGGTGCTGCCGCTCTTGCGGGCGGTGGTGGTGCCCGAAGGCTGGGTGTCGGACGGCGATTTTCTTGCCGGCTATGGCATGGCTCAGGCCTTGCCCGGCCCTTTGTTCAGCTTTGCCGCCTACCTGGGGGCCGTGAGCCATGGCAGCCCGCAGGGTTGGTTGGGAGGGCTGCTGGCGCTGACGGCGATCTTCCTGCCCGCCTTCCTGCTGGTGCTGGGCGCCTTGCCGCATTGGAATCAATGGCGTGCCCGGCCGCTCCTACGCGCGGCGCTGGACGGCGTGAATGCCGTCGTCGTGGGCATCCTGCTCGCCGCCCTGTACAACCCGATTTTCCTGAGCGCGGTGCGCGGCCCCATCGACCTTGCCCTGGCGCTGGGCGCTTTCGCCCTGCTCCAGTTCTGGAGGGTTTCACCCTTATGGGTGGTGGCGCTCGCGGCACTGGGCGGCGCGCTGCTGGCGTAGTCAGCTGCCTTACGAATTGCGCGCTGACCCCCAACATCTGCTGTCTTGCGAAAGGAACCTTACCGATGTCATCCAGCCCTCCCCGACGTGAATTTCTGAAACAGTGCGGTGTTCTCGCCGGCGGCGCACTGCTGGTGCCCTCGCTGGCTGAGGGGCAAACCCGCACAGGCGCGGCGGCGGAGCCTTCAGCAGGTGGGCTACACCCGGGCGCTTCTGCCGACTACACCCATCTGCGTGCGGGCAGCAATTTGCACGCGGGGCAGTACAGCGGCCAGGTCGGGCCGGTCTACATCGAGCCGAAGCACAAGCCCGGCGCTTACGACCGCGAGGTGTTCCTGGCGCTGAAAGAGTTCGAGCCGTTCTTCAGCCGCGGCGGCGACATGGCGATGGATATCCTCACGCCCGGCTCCCGCGTCAAATCGCTCGAGGAGGAGGGCGAAGGCGCGATGCAGGCGTCGCTCGCCCAGGGATGCCGCATGGCTACGAGGTCGGCTACCGGCTGTTCACCGTCAACGGTCGCGTGCTCGGCCACGGCGAGCCGATCCGCGTCAAGTCCGGCGAGCGCGTGCTCTTTCACATTCTCAACGGGAGTGCCACCGAGATCCGCAGCCTCGCGCTGCCGGGGCATACGTTCAAGGTCGTCGCGCTGGACGGCAACCCGGTGCCGACGCCTGCCGAGGTGCCGGTGTTGTGGATCGGCACCGCGGAGCGCGTGTCGGCCATCGTCGAGATGAGACGCCCCGGCGTGTGGGTGCTGGGCGATCTCAGCAACGACGACCGCAATCGCGGCATGGGCGTCGTGGTCGAATACGCCGGGCGCAAGGGCAAGCCGCGCTGGGTCGCGCCCCCGCCGTTCCGCTGGGACTATACCCGGTTCGGCGCGCGCGACATGAAGGCGAAGGTCCCGGACGAGGTAATCGAGATGACCTTCACCAAACGCAACGCCGCTGTTCACGGCTTCAACGAGTGGGCCATCAACGGCGTGCCGTTCGACATGGACAAGATGGAACCGATGTTCCACCTGCGCCAGGGCCGGCGCTATCGGCTGCGCATGCGCAATGCGAGCGACGACATCCACCCGATGCACCTGCACCGGCACAGCTTCGAGCTCACCAGGATCGCGGGCAAGCCCACCGCGGGCGTGCTCAAGGACGTGGGATGCTGGGCGGCTACCAGGAGATGGAGGTGGATTTCACGGCCAACCAGCCGGGACTAACGCTTTTCCATTGTCACATGCAGCTGCACATGGATTACGGCTTCATGGGCGCTGTTCCAGACAGTCTAAAGATCAGCCACGATCATTCCTGGCCGAGGCGCACGCGGCCTTTAGGCCGTTTTGCCCATACAGTCGTCTTTGCAACGTCAGTAAAGTGGCGCTTTGCCATACATACACGCCCATGGAACAGCAGCCCCGCATCCTCGAACTGCGAGATGCCCTGGAAAGCGTCATCGTCGGCCAGGGCGCGCTGCTCGACCGGCTGGTGATTGGCTTGCTATGTGGCGGACACATACTGGTGGAAGGCCTGCCGGGCCTGGCCAAGACCACCGCCGTCAAGGCGCTCGCCGCCTGCATCCATGCGAGCTTTGCCCGTATCCAGTTCACGCCCGACCTGCTGCCCGGCGATCTCACCGGCACCGACGTGTATCACGAAGGTGCTTTTCGATTTGTGGAAGGTCCGGTGTTCCACGAGATCGTGCTGGCCGACGAAATCAACCGCGCGCCGGCCAAGGTGCAGTCGGCTCTCTTGGAAGCCATGCAGGAGCATCAGATCAGCGTGGGCGGGCAGACCCGCAAGCTGCCGCCGCTGTTCATGGTCATGGCCACGCAGAATCCTTTGGAACAGGCCGGCACCTATCCGCTGCCGGAGGCCCAGCTCGACCGCTTCCTGCTGCACGTGGCCATGGACTACCCGAGTGCCGACGAAGAACTGGAAATCCTGCGCCGCAGCCGCGGCGCTGCCTGGAACGGCCACGACTTGCCCGGTGCAACCCGCCTGGACGTCGCCACCGCCCTGCAGGCGCGCGAGGAAGTGAAGCAAATCCACATCGCCGAGGCGGTGGAGGCCTATATCGTCGAACTGGTGCGCGCCACGCGCAGGCCGGGGGAGTGGGAGCCGGCCTGGTCGCAGGCCGTGCAGGTGGGGGCGAGCCCGCGTGCGGCGCTGGCGCTGGCGCAGACCGCCGCCGCGCTGGCCTACCTGCGCGGGCGCGATTACGTGACTCCCGACGACGTGCGCGAGATGGCCCCGGACTGCCTGCGCCATCGCATGATCCTCAGCCTGGAGGCGCGCCTTGAGCAGATCACCCGAGAGACGCTGATCGCGCGTCTGATCGAGGCCGTACCGGCGCCGTGATACCCTGGCTGCATCGCCGCCTGCGCTCGTCGTTGCGCGGGGACGCGAGCGTGCATACGCCCCTGCTGACGACGGCGGAAATCGCGCAGCTGGCCGCCCAGGGGCGCGAGCTGGCGCCGCCTCGGCAGCGCATGGTGGACAGCCGCCGGGCTGGGGACTGGCCCGCGGCGCGCTTGGGCGCCGGCCTGGATTTCGAGGCCTTGCGCCCTTACGCGGCGGGCGACGACATCCGCCGCATGGACTGGCGCAGCACCGCGCGCGGCGGACGCGCTTATGTGCGCCTGTACCGGGAGGAGCGCCAGGCTGCTCTGCATCTGGTGATCGACCGCGGCCCGGCCATGCGCTTCGGCACCCGCCGCCGCTTGAAGGCGGCCCAGGGCGCGCGTGTGGCCGTGCTGCTGGCTTTTGCCGCGATCGCGGCGCGCGAGGGGGTGGGCGCTACGCTGTGGGAAGAATCTGACGTGCAGTTGCCGGCGCAGGATGGCGCGCATGCCGCGCAGGCCCTTGCGCTGGCCGCCGCGCGCCCCTGTCCGCCGGTCGATGCGACAGACGGGGCCGAGCGCTATGCGGCGCGGCTTGCCCGCCTGGCGGCGCATCTGCCCGGCGGCAGCCGTTTGACCCTGGTGAGCGATTTCACCTGGCTGGAACCCGCCCACTGGAGGCCGCTGGCGCGCCTGGCCGACCAATGCGAGCTTTGCTGCGTGGGTGTCGTCGACCCGGCGGAGCGGCGTCTGCCCGACCTGGGCATGGCCTTGTTCCACGATCTGCACAGCGGGCGCCTTTCCTGGCTGGATACGCGGCGCGCCGCGGCGCCGCTGGCCGAAGCTTACGCGCAGCGCGAAGCCGAGCTGTCCGCGCGCCTGCAAAGCCTGGGGGCCCGTTATCTGCGCATCGGCAGCGAGGAAGACGACTTGCTGCCGCAGTTCGCCCACCATGCCCAATCCGCATACTGACCTGGCGCCCATCATCGGTCCCGCCCCCGCGCCGCCCGTGGCGGCGGCGACTCCGCCCGTGCCCTGGGTCGCAGGGTTTGCGGTTATCGTCCTGGCGCTTGCTCTAGCCTGGCTGATCCTGCGCTTGAGCGCGCCGCGCCGTCGATTGGCACGCCTGCGGCGCGCCGCGGCCGGCGACGATCCGCAGTGGGTGGCGCAGCGCCTGGCCAAGCTCATGGCAGCCCGGCACAGGCTGCACTATCTCTCGCCCATGCAGTGCCCCCCCGGCCTGGACGCCGCGGCCTGGCGCGAGTGGGTCGTCGCGCTGGACGCCGTGCGCTACGCCGCGCCCCCGGGCGATCGCGAACTGCTCATGCGCTTATGCCGCGACGCGGGGGATTTGTTGCGGCGCGCCGCGCGTGTTTGATACGCCATGCTGAGCTTTGCCCATCCCGCGTGGTTCGCCGCCCTGCCTCTCGTGGCGCTGTGGGGCATGGCGGCTTGGCGTCGCACGGCGGCAGGCGCGGCGCCGGCCGAGATCTACCGCCATCCCGCGCTTCAGGGCTCATCCGCGGCGTCGCCTTCGCTGCCGCGCAGCCCCTGGCCGCCGGCCTTGAACGCCCTGGCCTTCGTCCTCATGGTGCTGGCCCTGGCCCAGCCGCGCCAGCCCGGCCCCTGGATACAACCGCCGCCTCTGGGGCGCGACCTCATGCTGGTGATCGATACTTCGGAAACCATGAGCACGGATGATTTCCGTCTCGGGCATCGAGCGGTGGACCGCATCACCATGCTCAAGGCGGTGATGGATCGCTTCATAGAAAAACGCATAGGCGACCGCATGGGCGTCATCGCCTTCGGCACCCAAGCCGCCACGCTGGCGCCGCCCACCCAGGACCGCCGTTATCTCATCGCGCAGCTCAATCGCCTGCAGGTCGGATTCCTGGGACCCAACACCGCTCTGGGCGACGCCCTGGGCCTGGCGCTCAAGCAGGTGCGCGAACGCGAGCTGCGCCCTGCGCTCATCCTGGTGAGCGACGGCGGCGACAGCAATGCCGGCCAGATCACGCCGGCCGAGGCCGTGGCCGTGGCGCGGCGCATGGGCGTGGCCATCTACACCGTGCAAGTCGGCAGCGACCTCTTCGCCTCGGGCCGCGCGCCTGCGGTGCAGGCGCCCAGCCAGCCCGGCCTGGCCGACATCGCGCGCCTGACCGGCGGCAAATACTATTTCGTGCGCACCACGGCGGACGTGGACGCGGCCATTTCGGACATCGGCCGGCTCGAAAAAACCATTTCGCCGCCGCCCCGGCAACGCGAGGTGCGCGAGTGGTACTGGCTGCCGCTCCTGCTCGCGGCAATCTGCCTGAGCGCGGCGCGCTTGTTCTCCTGGCGGGGCAGCAGGGCATGAGCTGGCTTGCGCAACTCGACTGGCGTGCCCCGGCCTGGGGGTTGCTGGCCCTGCAGCCGTTCGTGCTGGAAGGGTGGACGCGCTGGCGCAGCCGAGCCCGCGAGGCCTATGCCGACGCGGCCCTGCGGCCCTGGGCGGTACAGAACACTAGCGCCGACGGCCGCGGCATCGCGCGGCGCCTGTTGCAGCTACTTGCCTGGGCGCTGCTTGCCGCCGCCCTGGCGGGACCGCGCCTGCCGCTGCCGGCGGGCGCGGGCTGGGCGCTGCCGGAGCGTCCCCGGCATGACCTCACGATTTATGCCGTGCTGGATATCTCCCCCGCCATGCAGGGCAGCGACGTCGCCCCCAATCGCTTGGTCCGCGCGCGCCTGAAGCTGCTGGATTTGATCAAGCGCCTGCATGGCGAACGCCTGGGCTTGATCGTGTACAGCGGCGCTGCGGGGTTGCTGAGCCCGCCCAGCGACGACCCCCGCGTGCTGCGCACTGCGCTCGATCTGGCTAAACCCGATCTCATCACGCAGGCAGGCGACGATCCCGCCGCTGCCCTGACGCTGGCCTTGCAGGAAGCGCAGCGGCACGAGCCCAGCGCCGTGCTCCTGGTGAGCGACGCCGCGGCGCAAAGTGTGGAGGGTGCCTCGGGGGTTGCGGTACGCCAGGCCGTTGCCGCGCTGGCCCAGGCGCACGTGCCGCTTTATGTGCTGGGCGTGGCCACGCCGGCTGGCGCGATGCTGAGCACGCCGCAAGGCGGCACGGCCGTGAGCCGGCCCGATGGCGCAGCTTACCGGGCACTGGCTGATTCCACGGGAGGCCGCTACGAGGCGGTGACGGACGATGACGCGGACTTGCGCGCGCTGTACGACCGCGGTCTGGCGCGGCTGCCCGCGCCCACTCCCCCGGTGCACGGGCCGCACGCCTGGCGCGAGCTCTATCCCTGGCTGTTGGCGCCGGTGCTGGCGTTGATGCTGCTGCTGTATCTGCCCGCCGGCAGCGGGCGTTTTGCCGCCGTGCTGCTGGCCGCAGGCTTGCTGGCGCCGCTGCCGCGCGCGCATGCCGACCCGCCATCCGATGCGCAAGCCGCGTGGCAGGCGTGGCGCACCGCGCATTATGCCGAAGCGCAAGCCCGCTATGCCCAACTGGGCGGCTACGAGGGCCAACTGGGCGCGGGTGCGGCCGCCTGGCAGATGAACAACTATGGCGACGCGGCGCGCTATTTCAGCGCGGCGCTGATGCTCGCCCCCACGCCGGCCCAGCGTCTGGATGCGCTCTACGATCTCGGCAACGCGCTCTATGGGTTGGGCAACTGGGCAGGGGCGGCACAGGCCTTCGAGGCCGTATTGCGGCAAAAGCCTCTGGATGCGCGCGCGCGGCGCAATCTCGACACCGCACTGCGGCGCCTCAAAGAGCATCCCACCCATACGCCGGCGCAGACCGATTTGCGCGCGCGACGCGGCACCGCCGTGGCCGGGCAGGTGGATCTGGATTGGGACAGCAACGCCGCCATCCCGCATCTCAAGCCTACCCCGCTCGGCCCGCTTATCGATCGCGGTGCGATTCCCGCCACTGGCGCCAGCCTGCAAGGGACGCAGGGCGCCGGGGCGAGCGGAACGTTGGATATCGCCGGCTGGCAATCCGGCTTCAAGAAGATGCAATGGCTGCGCGACCGCCGTACTACGCTCGCGCGCGGCCTGCTCGGCCAAGATACTACGGAGACGTCGCAGTGAGGGCGGGTGCGCTTCTGCTGATTCTGCTGGGGTGGGCATTGTGCGCCCGCGCCGCCAGCCTCAGCGTGCAGGTCGATCACGCCGCATCGCCGCTGGGCGCGCCCATCAACCTGACTTTCAACGCCCAGGGCCTGCCGCTCGAGCAACTGGACTTGCAGCCGCTGGCGCGCGACTTCGATCTGGGGCCATCGACCTCCAGCCAGTCCGGCGATCAGCAGACGCTGAGCCTCAAACTCTATCCGCTGCATACCGGCAAGATCGTCGTGCCCGTTTTCAGATTGGGCACGGCCACCAGCCGCCCCATAACTCTGCACATCATCGCCGGCTCCGATCTCGTGCCGGACGTGATATCCCAGCTTAGCATCGAGCCTGCACGTCTCATGGTGCGCCAGCCGGGGCGATTGATGCTGGACATTTGCGACGACGGCAGCCTACTGTGGAAGCGCCCGGTGTTGCCTACCGGCGACGGGCTGTATCAAAGGCCCATGGGCGAGACGCAAACTCAGGTGATGCGCGACGGCGCACCCTGCACTCTGCATCGCTATGTATGGGACATCATGCCCACGCGCGCGGGAGTGCTGTCCATGCGCTTGCCCATGCTGGCGGCCAGCAAGTTCGGCACCGCCTTGCGCTTTCCGCCGCCGACATTGCAGTTCAACGCGCAAGCTGCGCCCGATTGGCTGCCTCTGGCCGTGCCGGTCGGCCGCCTGCGGGTTGCCACCGATCCCTTGCCCGCGCGCTGGCCGCTGCATCGCCCGTTTCCCTGGACCATCACCGTGCAGGGTGGCCTGGGGGCCGATGAATTGCGCCATCTACTGATGATGCAGCTTGCCGCCCATCCGCAACTCACGGCCTATCCTCCCGTGTTGGAACGGCTCGCGCCTGCAAGCGACTCTGCCGCCGGCTTCGCTTGGCGCGCCCAGATCTATGTGCGCCCCGGCCGCGACGGCCTGCTACGCCTTCCGCGCCTGGTCTTCCCCTGGTTCGATCCCGCGCGCGGCGAACTGCAGGCCGCGACCCTGCCGGGTAGGGACATCGTGGTATTCAATCCGCTGTACCGGCAACTGGAGCTTGCGGCCGCTTTGCTTGGCGCGGCCATCGCCTTTTTCCTGGCAGGTTGGCGGCTCCGCCGTTACGCGCGCCGGGTGCTCGCGAGGCGGCGCTGCCGGCAGGCGATCAGGGCTGCCCCTGACGCCGTGGCCTTGAGCCGCGCGCTGCGAGCCTGCGCCTGCACTCCCGGCATGCCGCCGGCACCGACCGTGGGTCGGTGGTGGGAGCATCTCCCTAATAAGGCCAAAACGCCGGACCTGGCGGGGCGCCTGCACCTGCTCGAAGCGGCCTGCTACGGCCAGCGCACCGCCGGTTTGGAAGAATTCAGGGGGGGCCTGCTCAGGGACATGGGCAAGCTCTGAGCCCACGGTCATTGCGTACGCCGGTCGCTGCTGCGGCTGTTTGATTTTGGCGGGCTCGCCTTCGCGCTCCGGTATTTCCCGCACGCCATGCCCCCGCTAGCCGGCTTCCTGAGGGCGCTCGCCGTGGTGCATGGCGCCGCTATACAATGAGACAGGCAAGACAGGAGACGGACGTGGACACAGACAAGGCGATACTTCTGGTGGAAGACAATCCGGATGACGAGGCCCTGACGCTGCGCGCTCTGCGGCGCAACGATATTCGCAACGAGGTGGTGGTTGCGCGCGACGGCGTGCAGGCGCTCGATTACCTGTTCGGCACCGGCGCGCATGCCGGGCGCGACACCCGCGTCCAGCCGCAGGTGGTGCTGCTGGACCTCAAGCTGCCGCGCCTGGGCGGCCTGGAGGTGCTGGAGCGCCTGCGCGGCGATGCCCGCACCAACCTGCTGCCGGTGGTCATCCTTACCACGTCCGGCGAATCCAGCGACCTGCTTTCCGGCTATCGGCTGGGCGCCAACAGCTATGTGCGCAAGCCGGTGGATTCCGGCCAGTTCACCGACGCCGTGCGCCAGCTGGGCTTGTACTGGCTGGCCCTGAATCTGCCCGCCGCGGAAGCCGTGCCGCGAAGTTGACCATGGAGGGGCGAAAGTTGCGCATCCTCCTGGTCGAGGACAGGGAAGACGACGCAGCCCCGATCGAGTTGCCCATCATCGCCGAGCACAACCCCCCTCGCGTCAGGAAGGGAAATCTTGCGCGCCTGTTCCCGGCCATGGAGCGTGCGCTGCGTCCCGCGCTTGCCGAGCCGCGGTTGGATTACCTCCAGGGGTTGGGCATCCATCGCCGGGAACCTCTTGCCGGCGTGCCGGTGACCGCAGCCCGCCGGGCATGAAGACGTCGGCCGGGGAGGGCGCGATGACAGCGCAGAGCTTGCCTTATCGCGCCGACAGCACGGCGCTGTTCCAAGCCGTGGCCGGCGAGCCCTGGGCGGTTTTTCTCGACAGCGGCCATCCGCAGGCCGGCATCGATGTCCTGGCCGCGCGCCCCTATCGCACGCTGGTGACGCGCGGCGGCATCACCGAAGTGACGGACGCGCAGGGGACGCGGCAGGTCGAAGGCGATCCGCTGGATTTGTTGCGGCGCCATATGCCGGCAGCGTCGCAGCCTGGCCCTCCGGGCTTCAGCGGCGGCGCCATAGGTTATTTCGCTTATGACCTCGATTTGGGCGCGCGGCGGGCCGGGCGGCGCGACGGCGTGCTGCCGGACATGGCAGTCGGCCTGTACGACTGCGCGATGATCGTGGATCATGCGCGGCGCGAGACGCGGCTGATCGCCGGCACGGCGCAGCCGCATGCTGCCGACCGCGCGCAGGCGCTCGCCGGCCTGTTCGCAACTGCCGGCACCGACAGGGCGCGGCGCGCCGACTTCCGGGTGGCCGAACCGCCGCGAAGCAATTTCACCCTGGCATCCTACCGTCGGGCGTTCGGACGCATCCTGGATTACATCCGCGCCGGCGACTGCTATCAGGTCAATCTGGCGCAGCATTTCAGCGCGCCGGCAACGGGCGATCCCTGGTCGGCCTACCTGGGGCTGCGCCGCCTCAACCCGGCGCCTTATGCGGCTTATCTCAATTATCCCTTCGGGCAGATCCTGTCCTGCTCGCCGGAAAGTTTTCTGCGCGTGCGGGGACGCAGCGTGGAGACCCGCCCCATCAAAGGCACGCGCCCGCGCGATCCCGATCCCGCGCGCGACGCCGAACTGGCGCGCGAATTGCAATGCAGCGCCAAGGATCGCGCGGAAAATCTCATGATCGTGGATCTGCTGCGCAATGATCTGGGCAAGGTTTGCGCGCCGGGTTCGGTGGCGGTGCCGGAGCTTTTCAAATTGGAAAGCTACGCCCGTGTCCATCACCTCGTGAGCTGCGTCACCGGCCGTCTGGCGGCGGGGCACGACGCCATCGATCTGCTGCGCGCGGCCTTTCCGGGGGGTTCCATCACCGGCGCGCCCAAGCTCAGGGCGATGGAAATTATTTCCGAACTGGAGCCCGCCCCGCGCAGCGTCTATTGCGGGGCCATCGGCTGGCTGAGCGGCAACGGCGACATGGATCTGAACATCGCCATCCGCACCGCGGCGATCGCGCAAGGCCGGCTGCATTACTGGGCCGGAGGCGGCATCGTCGCCGATTCGCGCGCGGAAGAGGAATACCGGGAATGTTTAGACAAGGCGGCGGCATTTTTGCAGTTCGCCGCCGCCTGCCGCTGATTTCGCGCGAGCGAGGCAGCCCCGGACAAGGCTTGCGCGGCGGCGGCTTTATTGCCCCTCATCGCAGTTGCATCGCGCTTGCCAAGTGACGATGCGCCCCGCCGGCACCAGGCCGGCTATGACTTTGATTGCGGCTTCCACCACCTGGGGCTCGTCGAAAAATTCGATGACCAGCGGCAGGTTGGCGGTGAGCCGCAGCAAATCGGCGGAGTGCACCTCGCCCTTGCTGCCGAACCCGGCAATGCCGCGGAAAACAGTGACGCCGTGTATCTGGTGCCGGTCGTGCAGCAGGCTGAAAATCTCCTCCATCAGATTCTTGCGCCCGTGGCCGTGGTCGGCCTCGCTCAAGTAGATGCGTACGACGGTGATGTCCTTGTGCATGGGAACTCCTTACAGGTTGCGCGCGATGTAGGCGCCGAAGAATGCCGCGGCCAGGCCCAGCCCGACGGAGAGCGCGACATAGAGCGCCGCTTTGCCCATTTCCCCTTGTTCGGCCAGCAGCAGCGTTTCCATGGAGAAGGTCGAGAAGGTGGTGAAGCCGCCCAAGCCTCCGGTCAGGATGCCGGTGCGTATTTCGGGCGCCAGCACCAGACGCTCCAGGGTTTCGATGAACAGGAAGCCCATGAGGAAGCAGCCCAGCACGTTGATGGTCAAGGTGGCGTAGGGAAAGCTGCGCCCGAAGACGGTCTGGATCAGGCCCGTCAGACCGTAGCGGGCCCAGCAGCCCAGGGTGCCGCCGATGGCGATGGCGAGGTAATTGCCCATACCGAGTGTTCTCCTACACGAGAGTCAAAGCCAGAATCAGGATCAGGAATGCGCCGATGAGCGCCAGATAGACGTTCAGATGTCCGCCTTGCAGCGGCTGAAAGGCGCGCGAGGCGCGCTGCGTGAGGCGTTCCAGGGGTGCGAACAGATAAGGCCCGAACAGGGGTGCGACCTGATGGCTGAACACCAGGCGGCGGATGAAATAGCCGCGCCCTGCGTGCTCCCGGTCGGTGGCCGCGGTGGGACGGTAGATGAAGCTGTAGAAGGTGCGCAGGGCGTTGGAGAAGGACAGCGCAGTGGTTGCCGCGCGCCCATCGGGCGGGGCCAGACCGCCGTACCAGGTCGGCACGCGGCGTACCGCGCCGCGGCGCGACAGCGCCAGGAGCGCGAGCGGCAGCAAGGCCAGCAGCGGCATGGCGATGATCAGCAGGCTGGGCGAGATGAAGGCGAAGGTGTCGGTCAAGGGCACCAGCAGCCAGCCCGCCACCATGCGCACAGGGCTGGCGCTGGCGAACCGTTCCATGCTTGCCGTCGCCAGATAGGGCAGCCAAAGCGGCATGCCCACGGCCAGCGCCAGCACCGCCAAGCCCAGCAGGCCTACTGCACCGCCGGAGCCGCGCGCGGGGGCGGCGTTCTTGCGGTCGCCCAGCAGGCCCAGGCCGAACAACTTGACGAAGGTGGCCAGCGCCACGGCCGCGGTCAGCGCGAGCAGCGCCCCGGACAGTGCCAGTGCCAGGCGTCCCGCCAGGTTCAGCAGATGAAAGCCCTGGAACACCGTCTGGAACACGAACCACTCGCTCACGAAGCCGGCAGTGGGTGGAATGGCCGCCAGGCTCATGGCGGCGAGCAAGGCGCCCAGGCCCAGGAGTACAGGCATGCGCCGCAGCCAGCCCGCCTGGCGTATCGCATAGCTGCCCCCCGCGCGGTACACGGCATCGGCGCTGAGAAACAGCGCGCCCTTGGCCAGCGCATGCCCCGCCAGGTGCAGCAGCGCAACGGTCCAGGCCAGGCCGGCCAGGGCTTGCAGCCCATCGTGGCGAAACAGCAGCGACGCTCCCAGCATGGCCACCGCGATGGCGGCATTCTCCGCCGAAGAGAAACTCAGTAGCCCGCGCCAGTCTTCCTGTTGAAAGGCGTAGAGCACAGCCAGCAGGGCGCTGATGACGCCCCAGGCCAAAGTGATGATCCCCAGGGCGAAGAGCGCGCTGCTCTCGGGTTGCGCCAGCCAGTCGAGCAGGCCGCGGCTCAAAGCGAAGAAGGCCGCGTTCAATACCAGGCCGGACATGAGGCTGCCCGTGGCGCCGCCGGCACTGCCGTAGACCTGGGGAAACCATTCGTAAAAAGGCAGCAGCCCAAGTTTGGCGCCGAAACCCAGCAACAGCAGCAGGCCCAGCAGGAATACGGAGATGCCGGAGAGTTGCGCAGCGAGCGCGGGATAAGCGGCAAACTCGGTCGTGGCGGCCGGTGCTCCCAACAGCAGGATGGCCGCCACCAGCGCCACGGCGCCGGCTTCCAGCAGGCCGAGCATGAAAAGCACCGGCTGGCCGGGACGCCCCAGGCCGTCCCCCAGCACCATGACCGCACCGCCCAGGCTCATGAGTTCCCAGGCGATGAGGAAGGCGGCGCCTTCCTGCAGGCCCAGCACGCCCAGCGCGCCGGCCAGGCTCATGGCGGCACCCACCGCCCAGGCGCGCGGCTGATGCCCGGGGCTGCCCAGCAGGATGGCCAGGATCGCGGGCACCAGGCCGAAACCCATGAGCCAGAGCGCGGCCGGGTCGAGCTGGTAGAGCACGGTTTCTCCGGCAAACGAAACGGGCAACCGAAGTACCGGGCCTGCGTCCGGCAAATCGAGCACCGGCAACGCCAAGGCCGCCGCGCCGCCTGCGGCGAGCAGCCAGCGGGCTACTCGCGGCCCCAACCCGGCCACACCCAGCAGTGCGGCGATGCCCCAAAGCGCGAGCGCGGCGCAAAGCAGCTCAGCGTTCATACCGGCCCTCCCGCACGCGTTGCGGCTGGCGCTCCAGCAGCACCAGCAGGGCGTGGATGAAGGCGGCCGGATTGGGCGGACAGCCCGGTAGCCAGAGATCCACCGGCAGCACGCCCTCAAGACCACGGCCGCAGGCGTAACCATCTTCCGCTACGCCGCCGGACACGGCGCAGGTGCCCGCTGCCATGACCCAGCGCGGTTGCGGCATCTGCTCGTAAGTGGCCAGGAGCGGCGCTTTCATGGCATGGGTCACCGGGCCGGTGACCAGCAGCAAGTCGGCGAAGCGCGGCGAGGGCGTGAAGAAGATGCCCAGGCGGTGCAGGTTGTAGAAAGGATTGTTGAGTGCCTGCAATTCCGATTCACAGCCGTTGCAGGAGCCGGCATCCACGTGGCGGATGTGCAGGCTGCGGCCGAACACGCGGCGGATGCCGCTGCGCACCGCCTGCGCTTGAGTCTCGTCGACGGCAGGGGCGGGCGCGTATTTCAGGTCGTCGCGTTTTGTCACTGCATAAGCCCAGTCGCCGCTGCTTTCCAGGGCCCCGGCGGGACAAGCCTCGACGCACAACTGGCAGTGGATGCAGCGCCCGTAATCCAGGGCGATGCACTGATCCAGCGCCTCGATGGCGCGGGTCGGGCAGACGGCGGCGCAATCGCTGCATTCGGGCGGGCAGCGTTCGGCATGCAAGCGCGGCATGCCCAGCACGCCGGCTTGGCCGTCGTCGCCGCCCTCGGCAGGCCAAGCCGTGCTGGCCTTGCCCTGTTTCAGTCCGAACAGCGTCCAAAGCGGCATATCGTTTACCTCATCGGTCGCAGCCGGCCACGGTCAGGCCGAAGCTCGCTTCGTTGATTGCGTAGTCCATCATGTTGCTGTCGTGTACGGTGTAGGGAAACACGCGCCAGTTGGAAAACGACGGCGACTTGATCTTGACCCGCGCCAGCCGCCCGTCCGCATCGACATGCACGGCGTAATAAAGCGAGCCGCGCGGCGATTCCGCCCAGCCCAGGCCTTCGCTGCCGGGCGGCGGCGCGCAGGGCACGCGCAGCGGCCCGTCGGGCAACATGAGCAGCACGCGCTGCAGCAGGGCCAGGCTGGCCTCGATCTCGTCCATGCGCACGTTGGCGCGCGCCTGCGCGTCGCCCTCCGTGGCGCCCGCCACCGTCAGGGGCAGTTCGGCGTAGGCCGCATAGGGGTGATCGCGCCGCAGATCGCGGTCCAGTCCCGAGGCGCGTTCCACCGGCCCGGTCGCCCCTTGATCGAAAGCGAGCGTGTGGCTGAGCAGGCCGGTGGTGAGCAGGCGGTCGCGGTGGCTGTCGGTCTTCTCCAGCAACTGCCGGTAGGCGAAGAACTCGACGCGCAAAGTTTCCAATGCATCGGCGAGTCCATCCAGGCGCGGCTCGCGCGCCAGGCCGCCGGGCACGACGAGGCCGCGCAGCAAGCGGCTGCCGGTGGCGCGGGCGTTCAATTGCTTGGCTTTTTCCTCCAGCAGCTTGCCCTGTGCCTCGCCCACTTTCAGGGTCGTGGTGTGGCACAGATGGCCCAGATAATGCAGATGGTTGTACAGGCGCTCCAGTTCGGCCAGCAGCACCCGCAGCCAGGCGGCGCGCTGGGGCATGACGCAATCGGCTGCGGCTTCCAGGGCCTGGCAATAAGCCAGGGCGTGGGCCACGCTGCCTACGCCGGATACGCGCTCGGCCAGGATCACACCCTGTTCCGGCCTCTTGGCCTCGCAGCGTTTTTCCATGCCGCGGTGCTTGAAGAACAGCCGCGGGTGATAGTGCAGGATGGATTCGCCCACGTAGAAAAACAGGAATTGCGCAGACTCCAGTACATCGGCGCGCACCGGGCCGAAAGGCAGCAGCTGCACGTCGGGGTTCCTGATGTGGGGCAGCGCTATTGGCGCTTCGACATAGGCCAGCGGCGCATCGGCCGGGTAGGCCGGGTCCAGCGGCGGGCGCTGCGGCCTCGCGCCTTCGTGCAGCACCAGGGGGTGGGGCTCGGGGTGGTTTTGGAACACCAGGCCGTGCAGGTCGGCCATTTCGCGTTCGTACCATCCCAGCAAGGGCGTTTCCTCGGCCAGGCTGGGCAGCGCCTGATCCGCCTCCACCGGGCAGCGCCACAGCTCGAAGGGCCGCCCCGCACCTACGCTCACCAGATAACGCACCTCGATCAGCTTGTGGTTTGGATGCCAGGCATAGGCTATTTGCATGCGCCCGCCGGCATCGAGCAGCACGCGGCAGGCGTGGCGCAATTGGTGGGCGGCCAGGTCGCGCAGGACGCAGGGGTTCATTACGTCCCTCCTCGCAATTGCTGCGCCACGATGGCAAAGAAATGCCAGAACGCTTGCGGCCACCAGAGCCCCAGCACCAGCAGGGGAATGATGGCCAGGATCATGGGCGCCACGCACCAGGCCGACAGGGGTTTCGCCGCAGCCGGCAGAGGGCCGCGATCGTCGAAATACATCAGGCGGAAATGGTTGAGGAAGCCGATGAAGATGACGATGAGCAGCACCAGCATGATGGCCACGGCCCAGGCGTTGGGGCCGGCCAAGCCGGCGCGCAGGATGGTGATCTCGGAGAGGAACAGGCCGAATGGCGGCGCGCCGGTAATGGCCACCGCGCCTGCCAGCCACAGCAGGCCGCTGCGCGGATAGATGGACAGCACATGGCGTATCGCCGGTATCTCCTTGCTGCCGTAGCCGCGCATGACATTGCCGGCGCCGAAGAACATGAGGGATTTGTTGAGCGAGTGGTTGAGCATGTGATAGAGGCCGCCGGCGATGCCCAACGGCCCGCCGAAGCCGAAGGCCAGCGCCAACACGCCCATGTGCTCCACGCTGGAATAGGCCATGAGGCGCTTGATACCTTGCTGGCGCACGATGAAGAGCGCCGCCACCAGCAGGGAAAACGCGCCCAGGGCCACCAGCACCGTGCGCGGCAGCAGATCGCCGTGCGCCGGGTCGAGCACGCCCAGAAAGCGCAAGATGCCCAGCATGGCGGTATTGAGCAGCGCGCCGGAAAGCATGGCCGACACGGGCGCGGGGCCTTCGCTGTGGGCGTCGGGCAGCCAGGTATGCATGGGCGCCAGGCCGACCTTGGTGCCGTAGCCGATGAGCACGAGCAGGAAAGCGGTGTCGAGCAGCACCGGATCGATGCGCGGCGCCAGGCCTTGCAGCACCTCCCAGGTCATGTCATAGGTCGGCCCCGCCACCAGGCTGCCGCCCCAGTAGAACAGCAGGGTGCCCAGCAGAGCCAGGCTGATGCCGGCAGAAACCACGATGATATATTTCCAGGCGGCTTCTATGCTTTCCCGGCCCAGTTCGAAGCCCACCAGGAAGGTGCTCACCAGCGTGGTCAGTTCCACCGCGATCCAATAGACGCCGATGTTGTTCATCAGCGGCGCGGCCAGCATGGTGCAGGCAAAGGCCGCAAACAGCGCGTAGAAGCGCGGCAGGCGCCGGTCCTCGTCGAGCAGGCGCATGTAGCCCACGGCATACAGCGAAGCCAGGAAATACACCACGGCCGTGCATAGGATGGTCCATGCGCCGGCGGCATCCAGGCGCACATAGGTCTGCCAGTACAGGCGGGGCCCGCCCAGCGCGAGCGGCGGAAGTGCGAGGGCGACCAGCAAGCTCACGGCGGCCGCGGCCAGATTGAGGCCCTCACACCAGCGCGGACGGCGCAGGATGAGACAGCCTGCCGCCGCGACGGTGGGAGAGAGAACCAGCAGGAGCAGCAACGCGCCGGTCATCCCGTGAGCCTGCGCAATTCCCGGCTGTCGGTGCTGCCGACATGGGTCAACAGGTAGCGCACCAGCACGCCGAAGCTCGCCACTACGATGAGCAGATCGAACAGGATCACCAGCTCGATCAGGAGCGGCATGCCCGGCACCAGGATCTGGGAACCGAGGAAAATGCCGTTTTCCAGTTCCAGCAGTCCGAGGATCTGGCTGATGGCCTCGTGGCGTACCGCCAGCATGAGAAAGCCGATGAGCTTCATGGACAGCATGACCGTCAGCGCCAGCACCGTCACGCTGCCGGCCAGCCCCAGCCGGTTCCCCATATGGGTCGCCACCACGAAGGCGAACACCACCAACAGCGCGCCGATGACCAGGGAGGCGCTGGGCGACAGGGACAGGTGCAGTTCGCGGTCCACTTTCAAGCGCCGGATGATGCGCAGGATCAGGTAGGGCAGCAGCAGGCCTCGGAACAGCACCGTGAGCAAGGCGATGAGGTAAAGCTCGGGGTAGCCTGCCGTGTAGCCCACGGCTGCGGAAAGCAGGGCGATGAGCCAGGACTGCAAGGTGAAGGCCAGGAGGTAATCCCTGAGCCAGCGCGACCCCAGCATGATGAAGCTCAACAGCAGGCTGGCGATGGCCAGCAGGCTGAACAGCGAGGCGGCGATGGGGTCCAGGTGGGCGTAGGACATGGTCACTGCAACTGGTTGGCGACCACGGCCAGCACCGCCAGCAGAAAGGAGGCCGCCAAGGGTTCCTGGTAGCGGTAGAAGCGCAGCCGCGACTGGGAGGTTTCCACCCAAACCACGGCGAGCGCCACAAGGAGCATCTTGCCCAAGAGCGCTGCCCAGGCCGCGAGCGCGCCCAGCGCCGTGCCTGCATGCGACAGGCCCCAGGGCAGAGTGAGGACGTTGCAGAAAATGATGTAGAGGATGAACTGCTTCATCATCGACGCCCACTTGATGAGCGCGAGCAGCGGCCCGGAATACTCCAGCACGCGGGCTTCTTCGATCATGTACACCTCGATGTGGGTGCTGGAGTGGATGGGCAGGCGGTCGGTTTCGGTCAGCAGCAGGACGAAGAAGGCAAGCACCAGAAATAGATGCGCCGGGCTCCAATACACCGCCGGGTCCTGCACCAGCAGATGGTTGACGACGAAGGGCAGCATGGCCTTGGCGAGCAGCGTGATGCCGACGAACACCAGGATGAGGGTGGGCTCGGCCAATATGGTGACCATCACCGCGCGGCTGGAGCCGATGCCGCCGTAGGCGCTGCCGGAATCCAGGCCCGCCAGGGTAATCATGAAAGCACCCAGCGTGAGGATGAGGCCGCCGCCCAGGATGTCTCCCATGTCCGACAGCGGCAGGGGGTAGTCCGTGAGCACCGGAATCAGGATGGGCACGGTGAGCATGCAGGTGAAGGCCACCACCGGGGCGATCCAGTACAGCCACGAAGCGCTTTGCGGCACAACCTGCTCTTTATGAAAGAGCTTCCACAAGTCCCGGTAGGGCTGGAAGATGCCCGGCCCCTGGCCGCGCTGCACACGCTCCTCGAATTGCACGATGATCCCTTGCAGCAGCGGCGCGCTGACCAGCACCGCGGCGACCTGGGCGATTTGCAGCAGGATGTCCTTCATGGCGCATGCCTGCCCAAGGCGCCGAATTCCGCCGCGCCCAAGGTGTAGAACAGATCAAGATGCTCTTCTGCGAGCCGGGCCAGGAACGACCGGGCGAGCGCCTCATCGGCGATGAAATCCACGGCCACCGCCACTTCGCCCGCCAGCTCGAAAAAGCCGTCTTGGTGCAGGGTGCCGTGGCGGCCGAAGCCGGCGATGGCGCGGAACGCCGTCCCGCCGGGAATGCCCAGGCCGCGCCCCGTTTCCAGCAGCCATTCGTAAAGCGGCTGATGGTGGTGGACGCGGTTTTCCGCCACGAACAGGCGCAGGCATACGCCTGTGCTCATCGCTCACCTCCGCGGGCAACGCCGGGAAGGGCCGAGAGCGGGCCTCCATGGGCTTGCGAGCACTTCGTTGTTATGCGTTGTTGCGCCATGTTCCCCGAGCTTGGTCACAAACGGCCCCGGAACATCGCAAACGCGGAGAAAATAAAATGCCTACGCGCTTTCCGGGACGGAAAGGGTAGGCATCATCAGCCCTGGCGGGCGGTTGGCACAGCCGGCGGGCCGCGCGGGAGGAATGCCATCTCCTGCGGCCACTATAGCAAAGGCAGGGCGAGGCCGTAAAGCGGGGTGCGAGCGCGGCGCCATCCACGTGCGACTGTTGCGCGCGGGATAGGGCTGGCGGAAAGTCTTGAACCGGGCGGCGAATCAGCGCCCACCCACCAGCATTTCGAACAAGTGGTTGAAATCGGCCTTGTGGGTCTCGACGAACACCCCGAGATGGCCTTGGTCGCCGACCGCGACCGACAGTTGTTCGCTGGTATAGGCCCAGCCGCCCTGGGGTGTCCAGCGCTGGCCGCTCAGCTTGGTGAAGGTATGGGCGAGCACGTTGAAACTCATCGTGACGCTGGCGCAGAATTCCGCGATCAGCTCCGCCTCCTCCTGCGATAGGGAATTCGCCCGGTAGCCTTTCAGCTTCCCTCCCGATGTCAATTCGAAAGCGACCGTGACGCCGTCGATGTCGAACAATGCATCAAGTTTCGATGTCATGATTCCCTCTCTGCTTGCATGATAGGCGGCAGCGACGGAAAGAAAAGGACGGGGGCGGTGAGCCGGGCCGCAGCGTAAGATGGGTTTTTGCGGGGCATGGCCCGGCCCTCGCCCCAGATTGCGCGGGCGCAAGTTTCACGGCAACGTCGCCGGGTTCGCTTTCAGGTATGGAGTCGTGGATGGCTGAACCGAAGCGCACGCGCTGGTCGCAGCAGGTCACCGAGCACAGCGATGCCCTGGATCTGGAGCCCGGTGTCTTCACCCTGGACGATCCGCGCGAGATCGCGCTGTCGCTGCAACGGTCTGCCGAGCGCAGCGGACGCAGAAAAGCGGGTCCGCTGCGCTCGGCCATGTCCATGCTCCAGTTCTACATCAATCGCGCCGGCGCCAATCTGCCGGCAAGGGATCGCGCACGGCTGGAGACGGCCAAGGACGAGTTGCGCGAGCTTTACGGCAAATCCAGGCGGCGGCCGCGGACATGAGGTCATGGTGGACATGACGGGCCGCCAGCACTCGGCCGCTGCTTGGCCGCCGTCACCATCGGCTCTGGTGCCCGGCAGTCGTTCGGCTGGCCCCTTTGCATCGCCGCGCCAAAACCCTGTCGAGTGCGATAAAAGCGAGGCCGACGGCAAAGAACAGGAGAGCCAGCGGCACGAGATTGAGCAGCGTGCGGGCGTAGCCCAACGCGGCGGCATCGAGAAAAGGATAGGGGTAACGGCCGGTAATGGCGCCGCGCACTGCGATGAGAGCGCCATAGGCTGCCGGATAGAGCAGCCAGGCGCACGCGTGTTTCCAGCGCAGCCGCCCTTTGGGCACGTAGGCCAGCCAATACGCCAGATAGACGGGCGGGACTACATAGTGCTCGATCACTTCGGCCAGCAGCAGCAGGCCGGTGGGGTTCCAGAGATCGCGCAGGAGAGCCGCGTAGACCGCGCTCATGACGGCGAGATAGGCCAGGAGCGCGGTCGCCCCGGGAGGCCGCGTCAGTCGGCAGGCCTCTTCCCTGCCGAGGGCCGAAGCAGTCAGGAAGATCGCCACGAGCAGATTGGTGAGATTGGTGAAGAAGCTCAGAAAGGCAAAAATTGCTTGTGCGATGCCCGCCGGCGTCGCTGGCGCGGTTTGCAGGGCAAGGCCCAACTGGGCCGCGAGAGCAAACCAGCAAAGGGTTGCCGCCGCGGCGGCGAAAGCGCGCTTGGGGTGCACGGAGAGGCGGCAGGCGAGAATCCAAGCAGTTTAGCGTGAAACAACGCGCAGCGTTGCCGCGTCCCCCTCGCCCTCTGGGAGAGGGCTGGGGTGAGGGAAACGGACAGGGCGATAAGAGCGTTTCATGATTTGGGGCGGCGATTCGCCATGTCCGTTAGCCCGGCTTGCCCTCCGGCGCCGCCTACCAGATCGAGGGCGCCCAGTCCTGCTCGCCGCCGCCCTGGAGTTCGCCGATGCGCACGACTTTCTCCGATTTGAACCAGTAAGGCGGGATGGGAATGTTGAGCGGGGCGGGCGAGCCATCGAACACGCGCGCCGACAGGTCATAGCGCGAGCCGTGGCAGGGGCACAGAAAGCCGCCTTCCCAATCGGGTCCCAGCGCGCCGGGCTCGGGCTTGAAATTGGGCAGGCAGCCCAAGTGGGTGCAGATGGCCACGGCAATGAAGAAGCGCGGATTCAAGGCGCGGTAATCGCCGTTGACGAACTGGGGCAGTTGCTGCTTTTGCCGCGAATCGGGATCGCGCAGCCTGGGGTTGTTCTTGGGCAGCGCCGCAAGCTGGGCCTCGGTGCGGTGCAGCACCCAGATGGGGCGGGAGCGCCACTCGGTGAGAATCAGCTGGCCCGGTTCGATCTTGCTGATGTCCACGTCTATCGGCGCGCCGGCGCCGATGGCAGCCTGGCTGGGTTCCATCGAATCCAGGAAAGGCCAGGCAGCCAAAGCGACGCCGATGCCGCCGAGCGCGCCGGTGGCGGCGACCAGAAAACGACGCCTCGGTTGATCGATAAGCTGGTCGGAAACCGATTCCATTTCCCTGCTCCTTTCGTCCAGAGCCAATATGGCCGGGCTCTAAGCCCTACAAGGTGGATGGTTTCTGTCGCGCAGAGTTCCTTGGTGCGAAAGAACCCGCAGCCTTTTAGCGCCCCCCTTCCTCTCCCACGGCCGTTCCCCGAGGGGAAGGGATATAAGCCCTCAATCTCGCAATATGAGGGCCGCGGCGACGCGGCGGCCTTCGCCGGCGAGGATGTTGTAGGTGCGGCAGGCCGCCCCCAGGTCCATGACCTCCAGGCCGATGCGGCCTTCGGCCAGGCAGTGCGTGAGCGTGGGCGCGGGAAAGCGCAACCGGCTGCCGGTGCCCAGGAGCACGATGTCCGGTGCGAATTCCAGCAGTCGCCGGAAGTCCTCGGCGGTCAGGGCGGCGACGCTCGCTACGCCCCATTGTTCGAGCGCGCGGTCCGGGCACACCACTACGCTGGGGCCGGGCAGGCGGCGCTCGCCGACCTGCACGAATTCGGCGTCGTAACGCGTGATGAGATGCTGAGCGACAGGGTCGGCGAGGTGTAGTTTCACGGGCTTCGGTTTGCCGCTGAGGGTGGCGTCAAGTAGAATCCAGAGCTTTCGAATGCCCTGATTTTACGGCCTTTCAGCCCTGCCGGCGATTGCCATGTCCGATACTCCCAATCTGCGCCCGGTGCGTAAATCCGCCAAGCTCGACAACGTCTGCTACGACATCCGCGGGCCGGTATTGGCGCGCGCGCGCCAGATGGAGGAGGAAGGCGGGCGCATCATCAAGCTGAACATCGGCAACCCCGCGCCCTTCGGGTTCGATGCGCCCGAGGAAATCATCCAGGACGTCATCCTCAACCTGCCCAACGCTTCGGGCTATTCGGATTCCAAGGGGCTGTTCGCGGCGCGCAAGGCCATCATGCACTACACGCAGGAGAAAGGCATCCGCGGCGTGCAGATCGACGACATCGTCATCGGCAACGGCGTGTCGGAGCTCATCGTCATGGCCATGCAGGGGCTGCTCGATGCCGGCGACGAGGTGTTGGTGCCTGCTCCCGATTATCCCTTGTGGACTGCCGCCGTGACTCTGGCCGGGGGCACGCCGCGCCATTACCTGTGCGACGAGGGCGCCGGCTGGCTGCCGGACTTGGCCGACATTCGCGCCAAGATCACGCCGCGCACCCGCGCCATCGTCATCATCAACCCCAACAATCCGACCGGTGCGCTCTACCCGACGGAGCTGCTGCAGGACATCGTGGCCATTGCCCGCAGCCATCAGCTCATCGTTTACGCCGACGAAATCTACGACAAGGTGGTGTACGATGGCGCGGCGCATACCTCCATCGGCTCGCTGGCCGATGACGTGTTGTGCGTGACCTTCAACGGACTGTCGAAGAATTATCGTTCCTGCGGCTATCGGGCGGGCTGGCTCGTGGTGTCCGGCGACAAGCGCCATGCCGAAGATTACCTGGAGGGGCTCACCATGCTGGCCTCCATGCGGCTGTGCTCGAACGTGCCGGGGCAATACGCCATCCAGACCGCATTAGGCGGCTATCAGAGCATCAACGACTTGGTGGCACCCAATGGGCGCCTGACCCGGCAGCGCGATCTGGCCTACGAGATGCTCACTGCCATCCCCGGCGTGAGCTGCGTGAAGCCCCAGGCGGCGATGTATCTTTTCCCGCGCCTCGATGCCAAGCTTTACCCGATCGGCGACGACCAGCAGTTCATCCTCGATTTGCTGGAGGCGGAGCGCGTGCTGGTGGTGCAGGGCTCGGGCTTCAATTGGCCGACGCCGGACCATCTGCG
>JAJZRU010000006.1 GCA_021802555.1 Pseudomonadota bacterium | reverse complement strand
GAATGGCCTGATGCCGCGTTGTTCCGCTTCCGGCCATGAAGACCCCAGCGCACCCGTCAATATGTCTGATGCCCGTGGCCTGACTCTTCATGCAAACCGACCCACAGATTCTGCCGACGATCCAGGATTTGCAGCAGGCTGCATGCCTGGCCAGCTACTACCTCGCCAAAGAGCCCGATGTTTTTGCCGCAATTTGGGCTGATGTCGTGGGACGGGGCGCCGATTGGAGAAAACGTGCCATTGCAGGCCAGGAAGCCCTGTTGAAGCTGGCACCAGAGCTGAAAGTGCCGTCGCTATGGCCTTGATCATTGACTACCTCAAGCAGGCATCACCAGGATGCCGATCAAAGAGCTGTGCCACCCGCGAATTTCTGCCGCATGCCAAGTGAAAAACACCCTCAGGGGTATCGCCTATCTGCTCGCGCTGACCGTGCGCAATCAGGGACGCTTCGATGCTTTCGATCGGTGCATCTCGCCGGCAGCCGTCATCGGTGCGCCCGAAGATCATCTCGTGACCCTGGCTGCCGGATGATCGCCCAGGCATCCGCGCGCTGCAGGATGCGATAATCCCGCCCCATGAACCCGGCCCTGCTTCCGCCGTTGCTGGCGTTGACCGTGACCTCCCTGGCCCTGGGAATTTTCGAGCGCCTTTCCCTGGGGCCGCTGGACCACCCCAACCACCGTTCGCTGCACAGCCGTCCCACCCTGCGGGTGGGCGGCCTGGGCATGGCCATGGGCATCGTCGTCGCCCTGGGTTATGTGCGCCTGGGCGACTGGCACAACGTGCTGGTGGTCGCCTTCGGCCTGTGCGCACTCTCCCTGCTGGACGATTACCTGGAGATTCCCGCTCTCTTGCGCTTCCTGGCCCACGCCGCGGCGGCGGCGCTGTTTCTTTATGCCAGCCCCTGGGTCGCTTGGTCTTGGGCGGCCCTGCTGGCAGTGGGCATCGGGCTGGTGTGGTTCACCAATCTCTATAACTTCATGGACGGCGCCGACGGCTTGGCCGGCGGCATGGCCTTCTTCGGCTTCGGCGCCTATGCGCTGGCGGCGCTGTGGCAAGGCCAGCCGGTGCTGTTCTTGATCTGCGTGGTGCTGGTGGCGAGCGCGCTGGGATTCCTCTTTTTCAACTTCCCTCCCGCACGGTTGTTCCTGGGCGATGCCGGCTCCGTCCCCCTGGGTTTCCTGGCCGGCGCCCTGGGCTTCGCCGGCTGGCAGGATCATGTATGGCCGGCGTGGTTTCCGCTGCTGGTGTTTTCCCCTTTCGTGGTGGACGCCAGCGCCACCCTCCTGCGCCGCGTTCTGCACGGCCAAAAACCCTGGCAGGCGCACCGCAGCCATTACTACCAGCGCCTGGTGCGCCTGGGCGCCGGCCATAGGCACTTGGCGCTCATGGAATATGCGCTCATGCTGGCCTTGGCGGTTTCCGCCCTCGCCGTGCTGCGCTTCGCGCCCTATCTCGCCAGCGCCCTGCTGGTAGCCTGGGGGCTGTTCTACGTCTGGGCGCTGCGCGCCATCGACCGGCGCTGGCACCGGGCCCACGGCGATGAGCTTTAATCCGCGCACCCTCGTCGCCGTGCTGCACGACAGCCTGGCCGCCGCCGCGGCCTGGCTGCTGGCCTACTGGCTGCGCTTCAACCTGGATCTGCCGCAAGCGTTCCTGCATTACGCCCTGGTGCATCTCGCCTGGGTGGTGCCGCTGCAGGCCGCGGCCTTCTGGCGCTTCGGCCTCTATCGCGGCATCTGGCGCTTCGCCAGCCTGAACGACCTCAAGCGCATCGTCCTCGCCGTCGCCGTGGCCACGCTGCTCATCACCCTGGTGCTGGTGATGACGCGCCCCGCCGCGATAGTGCCGCGCTCGGTGCTGGTGCTCGACCCGCTGCTGCTGGTGGTGCTCATGGGCGGCAACCGTCTGGCCTACCGCGCCTGGAAGGAGCATCGCATGAGCCTGGCGCTGCTCACCAACCGCCAGCCTCTGCTTGTACTGGGCGCCGGCAGCGCGGCCGAGGGCCTCATCCGCGAACTGGGCAAGAGCCGCGAGTGGCGCGTCGTGGGCCTGCTGGACGATGCGGCGCGCAAGCAGGGGCGCGACATCCACGGCGTGCCCGTGCTGGGCCGCCTGGAGGACGTGGGAAGCATTGCCCGCAAGCTGGAGGCGAGCCACGCCGTGGTGGCCATGCCGGGCGCCTCCCACGGCGACCGCCGGCGCGCCGCCGAGCTGTGCACGGCGGCCGGGCTCACCGTGCTCACCGTACCGGCCTTCGAGGATCTGGTGAGCGGGCGCGTGGCCTTGTCCAGCCTGCGCAAGATCGAGCTGGACGATCTCCTGGGGCGCGACCCGGTGAAGCTGGACGAGTCGGGGCTGAGCCAGCTCATCCGCGATCGCACCGTGCTGGTGACCGGCGCCGGCGGCTCCATCGGCTCGGAGCTGGCGCGCCAGGTGCTGCGCTTTGCGCCGCAAAAACTCCTGCTGCTGGACCACGGCGAGCTGGCGCTCTACCAGATCGAGCAGGAATTCGCCGGCCAGGGCGCGCCCTGCGAATTCATCATCGGCGACGTCAAGGACGCCGCCCTCATGGAGGCGGTGATGGCGGCGCACCGGCCGGCCCTGGTGCTGCACGCCGCCGCCTACAAGCATGTGCCGCTCATGGAAAACGCCAACGCTTGGGCGGCGGTGAAGAACAATGTGCTGGGCACGCTGGTGACGGCGCGCGCGGCGCAGGCCCACGGCGTGGAGAAGTTCGTCATGGTCTCCACCGACAAGGCGGTCAACCCCACCAACGTCATGGGGGCAAGCAAGCGCGTGGCGGAGCAGGTGTGCCAGGCCTTGCAGGACGGCGCGACGCGCTTCGTCAGCGTGCGTTTCGGCAACGTGCTGGGCTCCTCGGGCAGCGTGATTCCCAAGTTCCGCGCCCAGATCGAGGCCGGCGGGCCGGTGACGGTGACCCATCCCGAGATCACGCGCTATTTCATGTCCATCCCCGAGGCCTGCCAGTTGGTGCTGCAGGCGGGCCTCATGGGCGAAGGCGGCGAAATCTTCGTGCTGGACATGGGCGAGCCGGTCAAAATCGCCGACCTGGCGCGCCAGATGATCGTGCTGTCCGGCAACACGGAAGAGGAAATCCCCATCCGGTACACCGGCCTGCGTCCGGGCGAGAAGCTCTACGAAGAACTGCTGGCGGACGCCGAATCCACTCTGCCCACGCCCCACCCCAAGCTGCGCATCGCGCGCGCCCGCCCGGTCGATGCGGGACTGCTGGACTGGCTCTCGGCCTGGCTCGCGGTGCCCGAGCCGCGCACCGAGGCGGACGTGAAAGCGACCCTGCGCCGCTGGGTGCCGGAATACCGCGCGCCGGAAGCCGGCGCCGCCGGTTTGCGGGAAGAACGCTCTCAGGCATAATTGCCGCCTCGAACCGGGAGAGCGCGGGCCAACCCGCCGCCGAAGGCGCAAGCGCCCGCAATCGCTCAGGCAAAAGGACCGGTTCGTTCCACACTCTGGAGAGCGCGGCCGCCGCATCCCTCGCACGGGGACTCGCGACAGCCGCCACCGAAGGGGCAAGGGGACGCCATGGCCTCCCCCCAATCTCTCAGGTACCAAGGACAGAGGGGCTCGGCTAGCAGCCTGGCTGCAGCCGGCTTTTTTGCTCGGGAACCTCATGCTCAAACAGACTCCGCTCCACGCTGTGCACCGCGAGCTCGGCGCCAAAATGGTCGATTTCGGCGGCTGGGACATGCCGGTGAACTACGGTTCCCAGATCGAGGAGCACCACGCCGTGCGCAGAGCCTGCGGCATTTTCGATGTCTCCCACATGCTGCCCGTGGACGTGAAGGGCGAAGGCATGCGCGTCTTCCTCAAGCGCCTGGTGGCGAACAACGTGGACAAACTCAAGACCCCCGGCAAGGCGCTTTATTCCTGCATGCTCAACGAGCAAGGCGGCGTCATCGACGACCTCATCATTTATTTCATGGACGAGCAGTGGTTCCGCATCGTCGTCAACGCCGGCACGGCCGAGAAGGACCTCGCCTGGATGCAGCGCTGCAACGCCGAGTGGGGCGCCAATCTCGGCCTCACGCCGCGCCGCGACCTGGCCATGATCGCCATCCAGGGCCCGCAGGCCGCGGCGGTGCTGCACGGGGCCATGCCCGGCTCCGAGCAGATGACCGAAGGCCTCAAGCCATTCAATGCCGTGAATGTGGGTGAAATGTTCGTCGCTCGCACCGGCTACACGGGCGAAGACGGCTACGAAGTGATGGTGCCGGCCAAGTCCGCGCCCTTCTTCTGGAAAGCCCTGCTGGAAGCCGGCGCCAAGCCCGCCGGCCTGGGCGCACGCGACACCCTGCGCCTGGAAGCGGGCATGAACCTCTACGGCCAGGACATGGATGAAACCGTGAGCCCGCTGGAATCCGGCCTGGCGTGGACGGTGGATCTCAAGAGCGAGCGCGACTTCGTCGGCCGCAAGGCGCTGGAAGCCAGCGAGATCACCCGCCAGTTGGTCGGCCTGGTGCTGCTGGACAAAGGCGTGCTGCGCGCCCACCAGAAAGTTCACACCAAGCACGGCGCGGGCGAAATCACCTCCGGCACCTTCTCGCCCACCTTGCAGCAATCCATCGCCCTCGCCCGCATCCCCCTGGGCATCGCCCCGGGCGAGGAAGTGGAGGTCGAAGTGCGCGACAAAAAATTGCAAGCGAAAGTGGTGAAATATCCGTTTGTAAGGAATGGAAAAGCGTTGATCTAATTTTTAGCGATCCGTCGGCAGCAGCCAGTTGGCAGTCCAAGGAAAGCTGCCTACTGAAAACTGCCTGCTGCCAACTTTCTCTGGAGCCTTTATGACCCTCCCCGCCGACCTCAAATACACCAAATCCCATGAATGGGTGCGCGTCGAAGCCGATGGCAGCCTCACGGTGGGCATCACTCACCATGCCCAGGATCTGCTGGGCGACATGGTGTTCGTGGAAAACCCCTCGCCCGGCCGCACCGTGAGCGCCGGCGAGGAATGCGCCGTGGTGGAATCCGTCAAGGCCGCCTCCGACGTCTACGCGCCGGTCGCCGGCGAAATCACCGCCGCCAACGCCGAGGTGGAAGGCAGCCCGGAAAAAATCAATCAGGATCCTTATGGCGCTTGGATGTTCAAAATGAAACCCGTCAACGCCGCCGAGGTGGCCGGCTTGCTGGATGCCGCCGGCTATGAGGCGCTGGTGGCGGCGGAAGCGCATTAAAGATTAGTCGGCAGCTTTCAGTTGGCAGTTGGCAGAAAAAGCCATTCCGCCCGCCGACCGCTGCCGACTGCCAACTGATCGCTGAACCTATGCCCTTCATTCCCCACTCCGACCAGGACATCGCCGACATGCTCGCCGTCATCGGCGCCGAGCGCATCGATGACTTGTTCGACGAAATCCCCGCCGAGCTGCGCGCCGGCAAGCTGACCAAAGTACCCTCGGGCCTCTCCGAAATGGCGGTCTCCCGTTTGCTGACCGAGCGGGCGGAGGCCGACGGGCGCTACCTGAACTTCCTCGGCGCCGGCGCCTACGAGCACCATATCCCCGCCGCCGTGTGGCAGATCGCCACGCGCGGCGAGTTCTATTCCGCCTACACGCCCTACCAGGCGGAGGCCAGCCAAGGCACGCTGCAGCTCATCTACGAATACCAGACCATGATGACCCGGCTGACCGGGCTGGATGTCTCGAACGCGTCGCTCTACGACGGCGGCTCGGGGCTGGCCGAGGCGGTGCTCATGGCGGTGCGCACGCATAAGGGCATGAGCCGCATCCTCATCCCGCGGACGGTGCATCCCCTTTATCGCGCCGCGACGCGCGCCATCGTCAGGAACCAGAAAATCGAGATCGTCGAGCTGGACTACGATCCCGCCACCGGCCGCACCGTGCTGCCTGCCGACCCGGGCGCCTTTGCCGCCCTCGTGATTCCGCAGCCCAACTTCTTCGGCGTGCTGGAAGACGTCGATGCGCTGACCGACTGGGCGCACGCGCATGGCGGACGCGCCATCGCCCTGGTCAATCCGACCTCGCTCGCCCTCCTCAAGGCGCCGGGGCACTGGGGCAACGATGGCGCCGACATCGCGGTGGGCGACGGCCAGCCCTTGGGCGCACCGCTGGCCTCGGGCGGCCCCTACTTCGGTTTCATGTGCTGCAAGCAGGAATTCGTGCGCCAGATGCCCGGCCGCATCGTCGGGCGCACGGTGGACTTGGAAGGCAAGCCCGGCTTCACCCTGACCCTGCAAGCCAGGGAGCAGCACATCCGCCGCTCCAAGGCCACGTCCAACATCTGCACCAACCAGGGTTTGCTCGTCACGGCCGCGACCCAGTATATGAGCCTCCTGGGGCCCGAAGGCCTGGCGCGCGTAGCGCGCGCCAGCCACGGCAACACCGCGAAGCTGGTGGAAAAGCTCACCGCGGCCGGCGCAAAGAGGGCCTTCAGCGGGGCCTTCTTCCACGAGGCGGTGTTGCAACTGCCCGCTGCCGTGGGCAAGGTGTTGCATGCCTTGCTGGGCCAGGGCATCGTAGGCGGCTGCGACTTGTCGCGCGACTATCCGGAACTGGGCAGCGCGCTGCTGGTCTGCTCTACCGAGACCAAGACCGAAGAGGATCTGGACAAATACGCGCAACAGCTGCAGCGCATCCTGAGCAAGGCGGCGGAGCCGCCGCCTTGCGCGCGCAAGTGACGGAATCCTCTTTCGCCAGGGCCGCGCTCCTCTGAGGAGCGGGTTGGACAACATACTTTGAAGGAGAGCGACATGGCTGTGACTCTAGGCGGTACCCCCATCAACGTAGCCGGCACGTTTCCCAAGGTTGGAACAACGGCGCCCGCCTTTTCCCTCACCAACAAGGATTTGTCGGACGTGGGCCTGGACGCCTACGCCGGCAAGCGCAAGGTGCTCAACATCGTGCCCTCGCTGGACACCGGCGTGTGCGCCGAGTCCACGCGCAAGTTCAATGCACGCGGCGGCGAGGCGGGCAACACCGTGGTGCTGGTGATCTCCGCCGACCTGCCCTTCGCCGCCAGCCGCTTCTGTTCTACCGAAGGGCTCGGCAACGTCGTGACGCTGTCCACCTTCCGCCATCCCGAGTTCAAGACGGCCTATGGCGTGGACATCACCTCGGGACCGCTGGCCGGCGTCACCGCGCGCGCCGTGGTCGTGCTGGACGAGCACGACAAGGTGCTGCACGCCGAGCTGGTGCCCGAGATCAAGCAGGAGCCCAATTACGACGCCGCCCTGGCGGCCTTGAAGTAGGACCTGCCGCTTGCGGCCGGGCGTGGGCTCGCTGCAGCGAGCCCACCTTGCCTAGCCGGTGCGCTGCCAACTGCCGTCTGCCCACTTATCCATCATGCTGATATTCGAACGCTCCCACGCCGGCCGCGCGGCCCACGCCCAACTGCCCGACATCGACGGCGACATTGCCGACCTGCCGGCGGATCTCCTGCGCGAGGCGCCGCCGGCGCTGCCACAGTGCTCCGAGATGGACGTGGTGCGCCACTACACCCGGCTGTCGCAGAAGAACTTCTCCATCGACACGCAGTTCTATCCGCTGGGTTCCTGCACCATGAAGTACAACCCGCGCGCCTGCAACAGCCTGGCGATGCTGCCGCAGTTCCTGGCGCGCCACCCCCATGCGCCGGCCGAGACGGGCCAGGGCTTCCTGCAGTGCATGTACGAGCTGCAGGAAATGCTCAAGGACGTCACCGGCATGGCGGGCGTGAGCCTGGCGCCCATGGCGGGCGCGCAGGGCGAGTTCGCCGGCGTGGCCATGATCCACGCCTATCACGATGCGCGCGGCGATGCGGCGCGGCGCGAGATCCTGGTACCCGACGCGGCCCACGGCACCAACCCGGCGACCGCGGTGATGTGCGGCTACACCGTGCGCGAAATCCCAACCGACGCCGACGGCAACGTCGACCTGGAGGCGCTGCGTGCGGCCGTCGGCCCGCACACCGCCGGCCTGATGCTCACCAATCCCTCCACCCTGGGCGTGTTCGAGAAGGCCATCCTGCAAATCCGCGACATCGTCCACGCCGCCGGCGGCCTGCTGTATTACGACGGCGCCAACCTCAACGCCATCCTGGGCCGGGTGAAGCCCGGCGACATGGGCTTCGACGTCATCCACATGAATCTGCACAAGACCTTCTCCACCCCCCACGGCGGCGGCGGCCCCGGCGCCGGACCGGTGGGTGTGGCCGAGCGCCTGCTGCCTTTCCTGCCGGTGCCGGTGGTGATCGAGGACCAGGGCGTCTACCGCCACGCCGCCGAGGCCGACCTGCCGCTGAGCATCGGCCGCTTGAGCGCCAACGGCGGCAACGCCGGCGTGCTGCTGCGCGCCTACGTTTACGCGCGCATGCTGGGCGCCGAGGGCATGCACCGGGTAGCCGAATTCGCCACCCTAAACGCCAACTATCTCATGGCGCGTCTGGCCGCCGCCGGCTTCGATCTGGCCTATCCCAAGCGGCGCGCGAGCCACGAGTTCATCGTCACCCTGAAAAAGCTCAAGGAGCAGACGGGCGTCTCCGCCATGGACTTTGCCAAACGCCTGCTCGACTACGGCTACCACGCGCCGACGACTTATTTCCCGCTGCTGGTGCCGGAGTGCCTGCTAATCGAGCCGACCGAGACCGAATCCAGGGAAACCCTGGACGGCTTCGTCGAGGCCATGGTGCAAATCCGCCAGGAGGCGGAAAGCAATCCAGAACTGGTGAAAGGCGCGCCCTACACCCAACCGGTGCGCAGGTTGGACGACGTGCGCGCGGCACGCGAATTGGACCTGACTTGGAAGAAATGAACCGCCCCATGCCGGAGGAGTCCCCTTACAAGGGCAAAACCGGGCTCAAGCGCCTGTTCAACGCTTTCGTCTATTCCCTCGACGGGTTTCGCGCCGCCTTCAAGCACGAAGATGCCTTCCGCCAGGAAGCGCTGCTCGCTCTGGTGGCCGTCCCCTTGGCCCTGTGGCTGGGGAAGAGCAGCGTGGAGCGCGCACTCATGATCGGCAGTGTACTGCTGGTGCTCATCGTCGAACTGCTCAACTCCGCCATCGAAGCGGCCGTGGACCGCATTTCCCTGGAGCACCACCATCTCATCAAGCGCGCCAAGGACATGGGCAGTGCGGCCGTGCTGGTGAGCCTGATCAATGCCGCCGTGATATGGGGGATCGTGCTGCTGGCGTAAATATTGCGCTGGCCTAAAGATTGCATAAGCCTGCGCCGAAATAGGGCAATAACAACTCTTCAGAGCTGCCTTGCCGCGCTTCGCTTTTTTCTTCCTGCTGTCCGCCTTGGCCATCCCCGCCCACGCCCTGGGTCTGGGCGCGGCGCATCTGCAATCCTGGTTCGGCCAGCCGCTGAAAATCACCGTGCCCCTGGTGCTGGAGGGCGGCACCCCACCCGATATCGGCTGCTTTTCCGTCAGCAGCACCGAAGGCTCGGGCATGCAGCCGCCGGACGATACCGCGCTGCACTACGATGCCGCCGGCACCGCGCTGATCATCACGAGCCGCCGCCCGGTGCAGAACCTGGCGCTGGAATTCGCCATCGCCGCGGACTGCCGCGGCAGCCACGTGGCGCGCCGCTACAGCCTGCTGCTGGACCCCCCGCCCGCCATCGCACCGGCCGTCGCCGAATCCGCGCCGGCCGAGCCCTCGTCTGCCGAACCCCCGGCCGCGCAGTCCGCTCCCGCCCCGGCGCGCCGCGCGACGGCCGCCACGCCCCCTGCCCGGCGCCCGGCCGCGACCGCGCATCTGCAGGCGCGCCGCCGCCACGCCCACGCCGCACGCACGGCGCGGCCCGCACCGGCCCAGCGCCGTTCCGCAGCCCCGCGACCGCGCCCCGAGGGCGCGCATCTGAGCCTGTCCGGCGCGAGCAGCTTCCCGCTGGGCGGCGGAGATCTTGCCTTGCGGATGGACACCACCCTGTTGCAACACCTGCCGCCCTCGCCGACAGCCGCGCCGGCCGGCCTGGAAGCACAGGCGGCGGCCTTGCGCCAGACCCTCGACGGGCTGCAGAAGGAGCTCGATCGACTGCGCAAGCGCAACGCCGAGCTGCAAGCGCGCCTGGCGGCGCCGCCTCCGCCGCCTGCGCCGCAGCGCAGCTTCAATTACGGTTGGAGCGGCGCCGCCCTCTCCCTGCTGCTGGCCGCGGCCGCCCTGGCCTGGGCGCTGCACCGACACCGGCACCGGCGCCTGCTGCCGCAGGCGGTTCTGCCCGCCGCCGAGCCCTACGCCCCCCCCCTCAAGATCGCCCTGCCCGCCGCCGAGACCGAGGGCGCGTGGTGCGAACTGCCGACCATCCCGCCGCCGGACGCCCCTGCCGTCGAGCCGGCGCAAGCCACGGCGCCGTCCGTCCGCCCGTCGCCGGCCAAGCGCCCGGAGAGCCACGACGCGGAGGCCTATCCCTTCCACGGCCGGCGCACGCGCGACACCGGCACCGAAGTGAACGAATCCGCAGTGGACAGGGCTGAAGTCTTCCTGGCCTTCGGCCACGCCGATCTCGCCATCCATCTGCTGGAAGAGCATCTGGCGGAGAATCCCACCGAATCGCCCGTGCCTTGGCTGCTGCTGCTGGAGCTGCTGGAACGCGAAGGGCTGAAAAAGGAATATCAGGAAGCGCGCCTGTCCTGCAAAGTGCATTTCAACCTGCAAGTGGCCGATCTGGATGAGAGCACCGGCAGCCACAGCCTGGAAGACTTCCCGCATATCCTCGGCGAAGTAGGGCGGCACTGGAACAGCGCCGACATCGCTCCCTATCTCGACGGCCTGCTGCGCGACGACCGCGGCGGCACGCGCCGCGGCTTCGACCCCGGCACCTTCCGCGACATTCTGTTCCTGCGCCAGCTGGTCGAAGCGCACTGAATTTCACAAAAGCGCAGCCGCAGCGTCACGCTTCTGTTGCATGAGGCTTCCACACTCATGCCATGGACAGCCTCTCCCTGCAGCACCTGCCCGGCCGCCGGCCGCACCTGCGCGTCGCGGTGGTGACGGAAACCTACCCGCCGGAAATCAACGGCGTGGCCATGACCCTGGGGCGCATGGTGAACGCCCTGCAGGCGCGCGACCACGACATCCAGCTCATCCGCCCGCGCCAGGGGCCCGAGGATGCGCCTGCAGACATGCCCGGGCTGTCCCACCACCTGCAGCGCGGCATCCCCATCCCGCGCTACGAGGGCCTGAAGATGGGCCTGCCCGCCAAGGCCTCGCTGTGCCGGCTGTGGACGCTCGACCGCCCCGACATCGTCCATGTCGCCACCGAAGGGCCGCTGGGCTGGTCGGCCCTGGCCGCGGCGGGCAAGCTCAAGATTCCGCTCGCCACCGATTTCCACACCAATTTCCACAGCTACAGCCAGCATTACGGGCTGGGTTTCCTGCGCCGCAGCATCCTCGCCTATTTGCGCAAATTCCATAACAAGGCGTGCCTGACCTTCGTGCCCACCGAAGGCATCCGCCGCGAGCTGGAGAACCACGGCTATCACAATCTCGCCGTGGTGTCGCGCGGCGTGGATGCCGATCTCTTCAATCCCGGCCGCCGCTCCGCGGAGCTGCGCCGCCAATGGGGCGTGCGGGAAGAAGAAAAAGTGCTGCTCTACGTCGGCCGCCTGGCTGCCGAGAAGAATCTTCCCGCCGTCTTCCGTGCCTGCGACGCCGTCAAGGCCGCCGGGCACGCGGTGCGCCTGGTGCTGGTGGGAGACGGCCCGGAACGCGCCAGCTGGGAGGCCAGGCGCCCGGAAGCGGTGTTTTGCGGCACGCAGCGCGGCAAGGAACTGGCGGCGCACTACGCCTCGGGCGACGTGTTCGTGTTCCCCAGCCTCACGGAAACTTTCGGCAACGTCACTCTGGAGGCAATGGCGTCCGGGCTCGCCGTGGTGGCCTACGACTATGGCGCGGCGGAGTGGATCAAGCAGGGCGGCAACGGCCTCAAGGCGCCGCTGGGCGACGAAGAGGCGCTCATGCGCCAGGTGCTGGCCGCCTTTGCCATGGACGATCCGCGCCGCACGCTGGGCAGCAACGCCTTCGCCACCGCGGAAGGCCTGGCCTGGCAGCACATCTACGACCGCTTCGAACAGGCGCTGGTGCACCTGGTGGAGGAGAGCAGACATGGACTCGCGCAAAACCTCGCTGCCACTGCCTGACGCATCCTGGCGCGAACGGCTGTTGCGGCCGTATTTCGGCCGCCAGGTGCACGCCCATCTGGCGCGTCTGGCGGCGCGCGAACACCCGCCTCTGATCCGGCTCAACCGGCGCCTGCGCCACCGGCCCGTCGTCCGTTTCTTCGGCCGCGTGAGCCGGCTGGGCGACGGCATCGCCTGGTATGCGCTGATGGCCGCCCTGCTGGCCGTCGACGGCGCAGCGGCGCTGCCCGCCGTGGCACACATGATGCTCGCGGGGTTGGCCGGCACGCTGCTGTACAAATGGCTCAAGGGGGCGACGGAGCGGCCCCGTCCCTACCAGGCCGAGCCGGCCATCCTGTGCCTTACCGCACCGCTGGACCGCTTCAGCTTCCCTTCCGGGCACACGCTGCACGCCGTAATTTTCAGCTTGGTGGTAAGCGCCTACTACCCCGCGCTGGCCTGGGTGGTGTTCCCCTTCACCGCCTTGGTGGCCGCCTCGCGTCTGGTCCTGGGGCTGCACTATCCCAGCGACGTGGTGGCCGGCGCCCTGCTGGGCGCCCTGGTCGCCTGGCTGTCATTCAGTTTCTGAAGCCCCGCGCAGGGCGACGAAATAATCCTCCGGCAGGGGCAAGCGCCCTGCCACGACATGGCGCGGGTGCCGGGCGATGGCCGGGCGCGGCGCCAGGCGCGGGGGATCGGGGCGCCAGGCCGGGGTTTCCCCCGCCAGCACGCGGTTGAGATCCTTGAGTCTGCGTTGCCCTTCGGCAAGGTAGTAGTCGAAACGCCCCTCCAGATGGCGATCGAGGCGGCGTCCGCCTGCGTAAAGCAGATCGGGCAGGCGCAGAACCCGCAGCAAGTGGTCGGCACGCCCCAGCCAACGCAGGGAGCGCGCGGCCAGTTGCGGCGTACAATAAAAGTGATTGCTCACATAATCAACCAGCCAAGCATCCGCCTGGAGCAATTCGCCCGGACTCAGGAAAGTCTGGCGCGCCAGATGGGCGTCCATGGCCCATTCGGCGGCGGCATGGGTGAGCGCGGGGATGTCCCACCACAGGTGCTCGTGCGCGGGCACGAAATGATGATGCGCGAGGATGTCCACCCACAGGTGGCTGGCAATGCCCACGGCAGTGGCGCGCGCCTCGTCGCAGCGCGCCTCAGCCACCAGGCGGTGCGCCTCCTCCCAACGGTGGGTGGCGGAAAAGGCGCGCTGCGGCAGCAGGGCCAGATCGGGCAGGCAGGCGCCGGCCATGACCCGCCTGGGGTAGCGCCGCACGGCGCGGCGCAGCGCCGGGTCGGCCAGCGGCAGGGCCCAGGTCAGCCACTGGGCGAAAAAAACGTGGGTGTACAGCCCCCAGGCCCAGGCATCGTGGGCGAAGCACAGCAGAGGAACCAGCCATAACCAAACATGCCGCTTCATGGCTCCAATGTGCCGCGACTATGCGACAGGGCCATGGCATGCGTATGAATTGTGCATGAACCGAGGGGGCTGATTTTTTCGGGGATAATCCGGCTCATGTTGTCCGGCCTCAACCCCCCGCAGCGCGCCGCCGTGCAGTACCTCGACGGGCCGCTGCTGGTGCTGGCCGGCGCCGGCTCCGGCAAGACCCGCGTGATCACGCACAAGATCGCCTGGTTGCTGAGGGAGTGCGCTTATCGCGCGGATGCCGTGGCCGCCATCACCTTCACCAACAAGGCGGCGCGCGAGATGCAGGAGCGCGTGGGCCGGTTGCTGGAAGGCGTGTCCGCGCGCGGCCTCACCGTCACCACCTTCCATTCCCTGGGCCTGCGCCTGCTGCGCGAAGAGGCCGCCCATGCGGGATTGAAGCCGCGCTTTTCCATCTTCGACGCCGCCGATGCCGGCGCCATCGTCGCCGACATCCTCAAAACCACCGACAAGGCGCTCATCCGCCAGACCGCTACGCGCATTTCCGCCTGGAAAAACGCCCTACTCTCCCCCGCGCAGGCGCTGCAGACGGCCGAGGACGACGCCTCTGCCGTGGCGGCGCGCGTCTATGACCGCTACGACGCCACCCTGCGGGCCTATCAGGCGGTGGACTTCGACGACCTCATCCGCCTGCCCGCGGACGTGCTCGGCAGCCAGGCCGCAGTGCGCGAGCGCTGGCAGAACCGTTTGCACCACGTGCTGGTGGACGAATACCAGGACACCAATGCCGCTCAATACCGCCTCTTGAAGCTCCTCACCGGCGTGCGTGCGGCTTTTACCGCCGTGGGCGACGACGATCAATCCATCTACGGCTGGCGCGGCGCGGATGCCGGCAATCTGCAGGCGCTGCGCGAGGACTATCCCCACCTCCGGGTCGTCAAGCTGGAGCAAAACTACCGCTCCTGCACCCACATCCTGCAGGCCGCCAACCGGCTCATCGCCCACAACCCCAAGCTGTTCGAGAAAAAACTCTGGAGCGACCTAGGCCCGGGGGACGAAGTACGCCTTCTCACCCTGGCGGACGAGGCGCAGGAGGCCGAGCAGGTGGTCATGCGCCTGCTGGCGCACAAATTCGAGCACCGCACGCGCTTCGGCGACTACGCCATCCTCTATCGCGGCAACCACCAGGCGCGCCCCTTCGAACAGGCCTTGCGCAACGAGAAGATCCCCTATCGCCTCTCCGGCGGGCAGTCGTTCTTCGACAAGGCCGAGATCAAGGATCTCACCGCCTACCTGCGCCTGCTCCTGAACCCGGACGACGACCCCGCCTTTATCCGCGCCGTCACCACGCCCAGGCGCGGCATCGGCCCCGCCACCCTGGAAAAGCTCGGCGCGGCGGCTGCGCGCCTGCAGACCAGCCTGTTCGCGGCCGTAGACAGCGCCTTGGCAGCAGAGATGCTGGGCGAGCGCCAGCTTGCTCCGCTGCGCGAGTTCTGCGCCTACATGGCGCGCATGGAATGGAACGCCGCCCGCCTGCCGGCGGGCGAGATCATGGAAGACCTGCTCAGCGCCATCGGCTACGAGGCCTATCTCTACGACAGCGAGGAGGCGCGCACGGCGCAGAGCAAATGGGGCAACGTGCGCGACTTCGTCGGCTGGCTGGCGAAAAAGGGCGAAGAGGATGGCAAAACCCTGCTGGAGCTGGCGCAGACCCTCGCCCTCATCACCCTGTTGGAGGAGAAGAGCGACGAAGAAGCCGATGCCGTGAAACTTTCCACCCTGCATGCCGCCAAAGGATTGGAATACGGCCACGTGTTCCTGGTGGGCGTGGAAGAAGGGCTGTTGCCGCACCAAAGCGCAGTGGACGAGGGCCGTCTGGAGGAGGAGCGCCGCCTCATGTATGTGGGCATCACGCGTGCGCGTCGCAGCCTCACCTTGTGCGCCTGCGCCAAGCGCAAGAAAGGGCGCGAAGCCGTCGGCTGCGAACCCTCGCGCTTCGTCGCCGAAATGGGCCTGGAAAGCGCGGCGCGCGCGCGCGACAAGGGCGAGGAGAAACGCAGCGGCAGCGCGCGCCTGGCCCAACTCAAAGCAATGCTGCAAGGCACCTGAATATAGTGTAGAAAAAAGCGCCAAAGCGATTCAACAAATCGCCGCGGTCTCCGTAAATGTCCATAGGATGCCCGCGTGTGGTGCAGCGGTGCGCCCATGAAGGCACCAAACCGCGCCATGCCGGTCTGAACTGTGCGGGCTGATCCGGCCGCGCCATGTGGCATGAGGGTTGCTGCATGGAAAAACGGATGCCCAGATGTAGCCAGGAGGAATGCCATGAGCCTGTTCAATCAATACGCCGCCCGTTATCGCCGCGAGGAAGAAGAATATTCCCTGGAGGAATACCTGAATCTCTGCAAATCAGATTCCATGGTTTACGCGACCGCGGCCGAGCGGATGCTGCACGCCATCGGCAAGCCGGAAAAGGTCGACACGCGCACGGATTCCAGGCTGTCGCGCCTGTTTGCCAACAAGGTCATCAAGATTTATCCCGCCTTCCGGGATTTCTTCGGCATGGAAGACACCATCGAGCAGATCGTGTCCTACTTCCGCCATGCCGCCCAAGGGCTGGAGGAGAAGAAGCAGGTGCTCTATCTGCTGGGCCCGGTGGGCGGCGGCAAATCCTCGCTGGCGGAAAAGCTCAAGCACCTGATGGAAAAAGCGCCCTTCTACGCCGTCAAGGGCTCGCCCGTGAACGATTCGCCCCTGGCGCTGTTTTCCGCCGACGAGGACGGCGACATCCTGGAGCAGCAGTATCGCATCCCGCGCCGCTACCTGGGCCGCGTGCTCTCGCCCTGGGCGGTCAAGCGCCTGCACGAATACAACGGCGACATCACCAAATTCCGCGTGGTGAAGCGCTGGCCCTCCGTGCTGGGGCAGGTGGCCATCGCCAAGACCGAGCCGGGCGACGAGAACAACCAGGACATCTCCTCCCTGGTCGGCAAGGTGGACATCCGCAAGCTGGAGAAATTCTCCCAGGACGACGTCGACGCCTACAGCTTCTCGGGCGGCCTGTGTCTGGGCAACCAGGGCCTCATGGAATTCGTCGAGATGTTCAAGGCGCCCATCAAGGTGCTGCACCCCCTGCTCACCGCCACGCAGGAAGGCAACTACAAGGGCACCGAGGGCTTCGGCGCCATCCCCTTCGACGGCATCGTGCTGGCCCACAGCAACGAGTCGGAATGGCAGGCGTTCAAGAACAACAAGAACAACGAAGCCTTCCTCGACCGCATCTACATCGTCAAGGTGCCCTACTGCCTGCGCGTGTCGGACGAGGTAAAAATCTACCAGAAGCTGCTCAAGGGCAGTTCGCTCTCGGCAGCGCCCTGCGCGCCGGGCACGCTGGAGATGCTGGCGCAGTTTTCTACGCTCACCCGCCTCAAGGAGCCGGAAAACTCCAGCATCTACTCGAAGATGCGCGTCTATGACGGGGAAAACCTCAAGGACACCGACCCCAAGGCGAAGTCCTATCAGGAATACCGGGATTTCGCCGGTGTCGACGAAGGCATGACGGGAATCTCCACGCGCTTCGCCTTCAAGATTCTCTCGCGCGTGTTCAATTTCGACCACACGGAGGTGGCGGCCAACCCGGTGCACCTGCTCTACGTGCTGGAGCAGCAGATCGAGCAGGAACAGTTCCCGCAGGAGACGGAACAGCGCTACGTGGCCTATCTCAAGGAATATCTGGCGCCGCGCTACGCCGAGTTCATCGAGAAGGAGCTGCAGACCGCCTACCTGGAATCCTATTCCGAATACGGCCAGAACATCTTCGACCGCTACGTGACCTACGCCGACATGTGGATCCAGGATCAGGAATACCGCGATCCGGACACCGGCGAGATCCTCGACCGCGCCCAGCTCAACGCCGAGCTGGAGAAGATCGAGAAGTCCGCCGGCATCGCCAACCCCAAGGACTTCCGCCACGAGGTGGTGAATTTCGTGCTGCGCGCGCGCGCCCACAACGCCGGCAAGAATCCGGCCTGGACCAGCTACGAGAAGCTGCGCGCCGTGATCGAGAAGCGCATGTTCTCCAGCACCGAGGAACTGCTGCCGGTGATCTCCTTCAACGCCAAAGCCTCCAGCGACGAGCAGAAGAAACATCACGAATTCGTGCAGCGCATGGTCAGCAAGGGCTACACTGAAAAACAGGTGCGGCTGCTTGCGGAATGGTATCTGCGGGCCCGCAAGGCCTCCTGAGGAGCAGCATTGAACCACCTCATCGACCGCCGCCTGTCCGGCAAGAACAAGAGCGCCGTCAACCGCCGGCGCTTCCTGCGCCGTTTCAAGGCCCAGATCCGCCGCGCCGCGGCGGACGCCGTATCGGGGCGCAAGGTGTCCGACCTGGAGCGCGGGGAGAAGATTTCCATCCCCGCCAAGGACCTCAAGGAGCCGCAGTTCCACCACGGCCCGGGCGGGCGGCGCAACGTCGTACACCCCGGCAACAAGGATTTCGTCGCCGGCGACCGGGTCGACCGCCCGCCTTCCGGCGGCGGCGAAGGCCCCAGCGCGTCGCAGGACGGCGAGGGCATGGACGAGTTCGTGTTCGAGCTGTCGCGCGAAGAGTTCATGAATTTCTTCTTCGAAGATCTGGCGCTGCCCGACCTGGTGAAGAAGCAGCTCTCCGCGACCCCCGAAATCAAGCGCGTGCGCGCCGGCTTCGTGAGCGATGGCAGCCCCGCCAACCTCAACGTGGTGCGCTCCATGAAAACCGCCCTGGGGCGCCGCCTGGCCATGTCGTCCGGGCCGCGCGAAGCGCTGCACGAAGCCGAGGAGGCGCTCGCGGAACTGACGGCGCGCGGCGAGGGCGACAGCGACGCGGCGCAGGTCCTGCGCGAGGAGATCGAAGCCCTGCGCAGCCGCATCGCCGCCGTGCCCTTCATCGACGCCTACGACCTGCGCTACACCAACCGCGTCGATCAGGCCCAGCCCTCCACGCGCGCAGTGATGTTCTGCCTGATGGACGTCTCCGGCTCCATGGACGAAGAGCGCAAGAACATCGCCAAGCGTTTCTTCATGCTGCTGTACCTGTTCCTCACGCGCAACTACGAGCGCATCGACGTGGTGTTCATCCGCCATCACACCGTCGCCATGGAAGTGGGCGAGGACGAATTCTTCCATTCGCGCGAATCGGGCGGCACCGTCGTGTCCAGCGCGCTCGAACTCATGCTGGACATCGTCCGCGAGCGCTATCCCTCGGGCAGTTGGAACATCTACGCCGCGCAGGCCTCCGACGGCGACAACTGGCACGACGACTCGCCGCATTGCCGCGAACTGCTGCAGAGCGCCATCCTGCCGCTGGTGCAGTATTACGCCTATGTCGAAATCAAGGCCGAGCAGCCGCAAAGCCTGTGGCAGGAGTACGAGCAGATCGCCGACCCCGGCTTCGCCATGCGCCGCATCCTCGACCTGCCGGACATCTATCCGGTGTTCCGCGAGCTGTTCAAGAAAAAGGCGGCGGCGTGAGCGGCTACATTTCCGAGGGTTCGGAATGGACCTTCGAGCTGCTGCAGCGCTACGACGACGAAATCGCCCGTGCGGCGGCATCCTACGGCCTGGACACCTATCCGAACCAGATCGAAGTCATCAGCTCGGAGCAGATGATCGACGCCTATTCCTCCGTGGGCATGCCGGTGGGCTACCACCACTGGTCGTTCGGCAAGCAGTTCATGGCCACGCAGCAGAACTATCAGCGCGGGCAGATGGGCCTGGCTTACGAGATCGTCATCAACTCCGACCCCTGCATCGCCTACCTCATGGAGGAAAACACCCTGCCGATGCAGGCCCTGGTCATCGCCCATGCCTCCTACGGCCACAATTCCTTCTTCAAGGGCAATTACCTGTTCCGCACCTGGACGGATGCCGAAGGCATCCTCGACTACCTGGTCTTCGCGCGCAACTACGTGGCCGACTGCGAGGAGCGCCACGGCGTCGAGGCGGTGGAGGACATCATCGACTCCTGCCATGCCCTCATGAACCACGGCGTCGACCGCTACAAGCGCCCCGCCAAGCTGTCCCTGGCCAAGGAACAGGCGCGCCAGAAAGAACGCGAGGACTATCTGCAGTCCATGGTCAACGAGCTATGGCGCACTTTGCCCATGCGCCCGGAAAAGGAATCCGCGCGCGCGCTGGCGCACTTCCCGGCCGAGCCGCAGGAAAACCTGCTCTACTTCATCGAGAAGAACGCCCCGCGCCTGGAGCCCTGGCAGCGCGAAATCGTGCGCATCGTGCGCAAGATCGCCCAGTATTTTTACCCCCAGCGCCAAACCCAGGTGATGAACGAAGGCTGGGCCACGTTCTGGCATTACACCCTGCTCCATACGCTGTACGAGCAAGGCAAGGTCAACGACGGCTTCATGCTGGAATTCCTGCAAAGCCACAGCAACGTCATTTACCAGCCGCCTTTCCATCACCGCGCCTACAGCGGCATCAACCCCTACGCCCTTGGCTTCGCCATGTACCGCGATCTGCGCCGCATCTGCGAAGCGCCGGACGCGGAAGACCGCCGCTGGTTTCCCGACATCGCCGGCAGCGGCTGGATCGAGACGCTCGACTACGCCATGCGCAACTACAAGGACGAGAGCTTCGTCGCGCAGTTCCTCTCGCCCCGCCTGATGCGCGAACTGCGCCTGTTCAGCGTGCTGGACGACGACGAACGGGACAAGCTGGAAATCTCGGCCATCCACGACGAGAGCGGCTTCCGCCAGGTGCGCCAGCTGCTCGCCGATCAGTACAATCTGGGCCAGCGCGAGCCCAACATCCAGGTCTGGAACGTCGACATCTACGGCGACCGCACGCTCACGCTGCGCCATTTCATGCACGATCGGCGCCCGTTGGGCGACAGCACGGAAGAAATGCTCAGGCACGTAGCGCGCTTGTGGGGCTACGACGTGCGCCTGGAGTCGGTGGACGAAACCGGCCGGGTGGAACATACCGCCAGCTGCGCCATGCGGCCCGTCTGAGCCGCGGATTATTTGGCCGGTTGCGCGCCGGCGGCGGGAAACAGCTTGAGCGCCTCGGCCTGCATGGCCTGCACCTGGTCGGCAGGCAGCTGCCACACCACGCCGTCGCGCGACTTGGCCGCCTGCTCCACCCCCTGCGCCGCCGCCACGTTGTACCAGAGGTAGGCCTGAGCCTTGTTCATGGCCGTGCCGGTGCCGAACTGGTACATCTGGCCAAGCTGATACTGGGCGGGCGCATAGCCCTGATGCGCCGCCTTGGATATCCACTGGAAAGCCGCCCGATAGTCCTGCACCACGCCCCTGCCGTTCAGCAGCGCGCGGCCGTACTCGAATTCCGCCTGAGCGCCGCCGCGCGCCGCGGCCTTGGCCAGCCATTGGCTGGCCAGGCGGTCGTTCTGGATCACCCCGTCGCCTTCCCGGTAGCGCGCGGCGACATCGAGTTGTGCGGCGGCATCGCCGGCTTGCGCGCGCGCCAGCAGCGTGGCGAAGGCAGACGGCGCGCCCGCGCCGGCATGATGCTTTGGTGGCCGCACCAGTTGCCAGGCCAGCAGCGCGACAAGCGTCAGCATGGCCGCAGGGACAGCCGCCTTCAGCGGCCGCACGCGCCAGATTTTTTCCTGGCAGTCGCGGCAGCGGTAGGCGTGGAAGAACAGCAGACGCGCATAGCCGTCGCCCGGGTGCCAGGAGGATTTCCTGATCTTGCGGCTATGACAGGCGGGGCAGATAGGCATCTTGGTCGACAGGAAGTGACGCTCGCTTCTTGCCTGCCCGGCATGCGCGGGCAGCATCGTTTTTCAACGTCCTGCCAAGGGATGCGGCTCGGCGCCGAGCCGCATCCGGTCGCAGCCGCAGCGCCGGCGCACCTGCCAGCGGTGCGGGAACGCTGCTATTTGGCGGCGGTCGGCGCCGCCCCGGGGTCCGGCGCCTTGAATTTGGCGCCGGCGGCATCTGCCATGTAGGCAATGGCACGCTCGACCTCGATATCCTGAAGCGCCGAATCGCCGCCGCGCGCCGGCATCTTGTTGAAGCCGTGCAGCGCGTGGTCGACGAGGGTGGCGTAGCCCTTGGCGATGCGCGGCGCCCACGCCGCCTTGTCGCCGAACTTGGGCGAACCCAGCGCCCCCACCGCGTGGCAGGCGCTGCACACCTGATTGAAGACCTGCTCGCCCGTCAGCAGCGCATGCGGCGCATTGGCGTCCACCACCGTCAGCTTGGCATAAGGCTTGATATTCTCCTCCGCCAGCAGGCTGGCCTGGGCCGGAGTGAGCGCGCCCAGATGCGTCTCCGACCTATCCTTAAGAATCAATTGATAAATGAGGAAAAAAACGATGGCAGGCGCAACGAGAGCGCCCAGCACGGCAAGAATAACTTCCCGTGGCGTAGTGGGGGAGAGAGTGGCGTGGGTGTCGGCCATGATGTCGCGCGCATGGAAAAATTAAAATTGGCTTGCCATTATAAGAAAAACCCTCCACCTTGGGGAGACCGGCCGATCTGGACGACCTGTACGGGAACGGCTATGATCCCGGTCTCTTTGCGCCCGTAGCTCAGATGGATAGAGTGTTGGCCTCCGAAGCCAAAGGTCGTGCGTTCGAGTCGCGCCGGGCGCGCCACTCTTCCTTGAACCTCGCTCCACCTTGAACAAGGTTGCCGCCGCACGTCTCAATCCCGGCCTGCCGAGAGTTGCGTACCATGCGCCGATGGTAGATACTTCAGAAACGTATTCCCTGCGCCCAAACCTCTTTATAACCATTTGAACCATAATGGTATTTTGGCGCGCCCCGGCGCCGCGGCGGCTTGCGCAGCGCGCAGGAAATGATCCACCCGCTGAAGGCGTGCCTTCCCAATAGGAGAACTTCCATGGCCGGCCTGGGCCCCAACACCCCTATCCCCACAGAAATCAAGCTTCATCAGGCCTCGCGCAAGATGGAAATCGCTTTCGACGACGGCATGCGCTTCGAATTGCCGTTCGAATTCCTGCGCGTCTATTCGCCCTCGGCCGAGGTGCGCGGCCACGGCCCCGGCCAGGAAGTATTGCAGGTCGGCAAGCGCGACGTGGACATCAACAATATCGAGCCCGTCGGCCAGTACGCCGTAGCCTTGACCTTTTCCGACGGCCACAACTCGGGCATCTATTCCTGGGATTACCTCTATCACTTGGGCGTGGACCACGACGCCTTGTGGGCGGAATACCTGCGGCGCATGGAAGAGGCGGGGGCTTCGCGCGACCCAGGCATCGCGCGTCTCTTCCAGACGCCGCCCCAGCACTGAGAGCCGGCCACGTTGAACGCCCTGCCCGCGGCGTTAAACGCGGCGCTTGCCGCCGCCACCGGCGGGACGTTTGTCCTCCGTGCCGCGCGGCGGGCAGGGGGCGGCTCCATCAACGAAGCCTGGGTGCTGCAGGGCGAAGACCGGAGCTATTTCGTCAAAGTCCACGCGCGCAGCGAGGCCCTCTTCCGGGCCGAGGCGCGGGCACTGGATGCTCTGGCAGCCACCGCCACCCTGCGCGTGCCCCGCCCGGTGGCACAGGGCACGAGCGGCGATCTCGCTTTTCTCGTGCTGGAATACCTGCCGCTGCAAACCCAGGGCGATGCCGCACGCCTGGGTCGGACACTCGCCGCCCTGCACCGCACGCACTCCGACCGCTATGGCTGGGAAGAGGACAACTACATCGGCCGCACGCCGCAACCCAACGGCTGGATGGCCGACTGGGTGGAATTCTGGCGCGTGCGGCGCTTGGGCCACCAGCTCGACCTGGCGCGCGCACGCGGCAGTCGCCGCCTGGTCGCGGCGGGCGAAAAGCTGTTGGCCCGCCTGCCCCAACTGTTCGATGGTCATACTCCTCCCCCTGCGCTGTTGCACGGCGACTTGTGGGGCGGCAATTACGGCTATGCCACAGGCGGCGAGCCGGTGATCTTCGACCCCGCCGCCTATTACGGCGATCGCGAGGCGGAACTGGCCATGACCGAGCTGTTCGGCGGTTTTCCTGCCGCATTCTACGCCGCCTACCGGGAGGCCTGGCCGCTCGACGAAGGCTATCGCGTGCGCAAGACGCTCTACAACCTCTACCACGTGCTCAACCACGACCATATGTTCGGCGACAGCTACGGCGCCCAGGCCCTCGCCATGATGGACGCGCTATCGGCGGAACTGGGATGAAGCGCCTGCTGCCGCTGTTGCTCGCCCTGGCACTGACCGCCTGCGCTCCCAGGCTCAAAATGCCCGAACTGCAGGTCGACCGCGTAATACCCGCTCAGCTGGGGCTGGCCCAGCAGCGTTTCGCGGTGACGCTGACGGCAGCGAACGACAACGACCGCAGCGTCACCGTGGAGACCATCGAACTCGATCTGAAGAGCGCGGGCGCCGTGCTGGCGCAGGCGAAAAGCAGTGCCCCGATCACGCTGCCCGCACACGGCCAGGCCCGCTTCGAACTCATCGCCGACACCAGCACGGCACAATGGCTCGCAGCGATGGGACGTCTCACCCCCAACGATCTCGCCACGGGGCTGCCCTATACGCTGGAAGGACGCGCGCGCATCCAAGGCTGGGGCTGGCTGCCGTTCCGCAAATCGGGGCGCTGGTCGCCCATGGTCCCCGTTGCTCCAGCGGCGCATTGAGGCGCGCTCCGCCGCCCGCCTCTTATAATCCTGCATTTTTCCATCCGCCCGCCATGCCGACGCCCTCTCCCCTACTGGACGCCCTTGCTCGCCGCATCCTCATTCTGGACGGCGCCATGGGCACCATGATCCAGGGCTATCGCCTGACCGAAGCAGACTACCGCGGCGCGCGCTTCCGCGACTTCCACAAGGACGTGCGCGGCAACAATGATCTGCTGGCGTTGACCAAACCCGAGGTCATCCGCGAAATCCACGAAAAATATCTCGCGGCCGGCGCCGACATCCTGGAGACCAACACCTTCAATGCCCAGCGCATCTCGCTGGAAGACTACGACATGGCCGATCTCGCGCGCGAGATCAACCTCGCCGCCGCCCGGCTCGCCAAGGAGGCGGCGGCCAAGTTCAGCACGGCTGACAAGCCCCGCTTCGTCGCCGGCATCCTGGGCCCCACCAGCAAGACCGCCAGCATCTCTCCCAGCGTGGCCGATCCCGGCGCGCGCAACATCACCTTCGATCAGTTGGTGGCGGCCTACGAGGAGCAAACCGACGCCCTCATGGACGGCGGCGTGGATATGCTGATGGTGGAAACCATCTTCGACACCCTCAACGCCAAGGCCGCGCTGTTCGCCGTGGAAAACATTTTCGACAAGCGCGGGGCGCGCCTACCGGTGATGATTTCGGGCACCATCACCGATGCTTCCGGCCGCACGCTGTCGGGCCAGACCACGGAGGCTTTTTGGAACAGCCTGGGCCACACGCGCCCGCTGTCCATCGGCCTCAACTGCGCCCTGGGACCGGAGCAGATGCGGCCCTACCTCGAAGAGCTGTCGCGCATCGCCGATACCCACGTGTCGCTGCATCCCAACGCCGGCCTGCCCAATGCCTTCGGCGGCTACGACGAGACGCCCGAGCAGATGGCGGCGGTGGTACGGGATTATGCCCAGGCGGGATTTCTCAACATCCTCGGCGGCTGCTGCGGCACTACGCCTGCGCATATCGCCGCGATGGCCGCGGCGGTGGCAGACCTGCCGCCGCGCCGGATTCCCGCCGTCACGCCCTGTTTGCGCCTGGCCGGCCTGGAGCCCTATAAGCTGTGCCCCGGCGATCTCTATCTCAATGTCGGCGAGCGCACCAACGTCACCGGCTCGCGCGCCTTCGCGCGCATGATCCTGGAAGGCCGCTACGAGGACGCCCTGGCGGTGGCGCGCCAGCAGGTGGAGAACGGTGCCCAGGTCATCGACATCAACATGGACGAGGGCATGCTGGACGCGGTGGCGGCCATGACGCGCTTCCTCAACCTCATCGCCTCCGAGCCGGACATCGCGCGCGTGCCGCTCATGATCGATTCCTCCAAGTGGGAAGTGATCGAGGCCGGGCTCAAGTGCGCGCAGGGCAAGTGCATCGTCAACTCCATCTCCATGAAGGAAGGCGTGGACAAGTTCCGCGCCCAGGCGCGCCTGGCCCTGCGCTACGGTGCCGCCGTGGTAGTGATGGCCTTCGACGAAGCGGGCCAGGCCGACACCTACGCGCGCAAGATCGAAATCTGCCAGCGGGCCTACAAGATTTTGGTGAACGAGGTCGGCTTCCCGCCTGAGGACATCATCTTCGACCCGAATATTTTCGCCATCGCCACCGGCATCGAGGAGCACGCCAACTATGCGGTGGACTTCATCGAAGCCACGCGCTGGATCAAGCAGCACCTGCCGCATGCGAAGGTATCCGGCGGCGTCTCCAACGTATCGTTCTCCTTCCGCGGCAACGACCACGTGCGCGAGGCCATTCACACCGTGTTCCTCTACCACGCCATCCAGGCGGGCATGGACATGGGCATCGTCAATGCGGGCATGCTGGGCGTGTACGACGAACTGGAGCCGCAGCTGCGCGAGCATGTTGAGGACGTGGTGCTCAACCGCCGCGCCGATGCGGGCGACAGGTTGGTCGAGTTCGCCGAGCAGTTCCGCGGCCGGAAGAAGGACGAGGGCGGCGCCGAAGACCAGGCCTGGCGCAGCGGCACGGTGGAAGAGCGCCTGAGCCACGCATTGGTGAAGGGCATCACCACTTACATCGTCGAGGACACCGAGGAAGCGCGGCTCAAGGCGGACCACCCCCTCAAGGTCATCGAGGGTCCGCTCATGGCGGGCATGAACATGGTGGGCGATTTGTTTGGCGCCGGCAAGATGTTCCTGCCCCAGGTGGTGAAATCCGCGCGCGTCATGAAGCAGGCGGTGGCCCATCTGATGCCCTACATCGAGGCCACCAAGGCGGAAGGCGGCCTGCAGTCCAACGGCAAGATCGTCATGGCCACGGTGAAAGGCGACGTGCACGACATCGGCAAGAACATCGTCGGCGTGGTGCTGGCCTGCAACAACTACGAGGTGATCGATCTGGGCGTCATGGTGCCGGCGGAAAAAATCCTTGCCACGGCCAGGGAACAAAACGCCGACATCATCGGCCTGTCCGGCCTCATCACGCCCTCGCTGGAAGAAATGGCCCATGTGGCCAAGGAAATGCAGCGCCAGGGCTATACCGTCCCGCTGCTCATCGGCGGCGCCACCACCAGCCGCGCGCACACCGCCGTGAAGATCGAACCCAACTACAACCAGCCGGTGGTGTGGGTGCCGGACGCCTCGCGTGCCGTGGGCGTGTGCACCTCGCTGCTGTCGGCGGACCTGCGCGCGACCTATGCCGCCGAGGTGAAAGCCGACTACGCCAGAATCCGGGAGCAGCACGCGGGACGTTCCGACACGCGCAAGCTACTCGAACTCAAAACCGCCCGCGCGCGCGGGCTCAAGACCGATTGGGCCGGCTATCGCCCGCCCCGCCCGAAGCAGCTGGGCGTGCACGCGCTGCGTGACTATCCGCTGGCGGAGCTGGCTCAGTACATCGACTGGACGCCCTTCTTCCAGACCTGGGAGCTGGCGGGGCGCTACCCGAAGATACTCAACGACGAGGTAGTGGGCGAAGAAGCGAAGAAGCTCTACGCCGATGCGCGCGCCATGCTGGACAAGATCGTCAGCGAACACTGGCTGGCCGCGCACGCGGTGTACGGGCTGTTCCCGGCCAATACCGTGCATGATGATGACATCGAGATCTACGAGAACGAAGGGCGTGAGCGCGTGCTGATGACCTGGCACAACTTGCGCCAGCAGATGGAGAAGCCCGCCGACCGCGCCAACCTGTGCCTGGCCGATTTTATCGCTCCCAAGGAATCCGGCGTGGCGGACTACATCGGCGCCTTCGCCGTCACCGCCGGGACGGGCCGCTTCGACGATAAGCTGGCGGAATTCGAAGCGGCGCACGACGACTACAACGCCATCCTGTTCAAGGCGCTGGCCGACCGCCTGGCGGAGGCCTTTGCCGAGCGCCTGCACCAGCGCGTGCGCACGGAATTCTGGGGCTATGCCGCCGATGAAAATTTGCGCAACGAGCAGTTGATCGACGAGGGCTACCGCGGCATCCGCCCCGCGCCGGGCTATCCCGCCTGCCCCGAGCACACCGAGAAAGGCGCGCTGTTCCAACTGCTCGACGTCACTGCGCACACCGGCATCCGCCTGACCGAAAGCTACGCCATGTGGCCGGCAGCCGCAGTGTCCGGATTTTATTTCAGCCACCCGCAAAGCCAGTACTTTGCCGTGGCGAAAATCGGCCGCGATCAGGTCGAGGATTATGCGCGGCGCAAAGGCTGGGATGTCGCTACGGCGGAGCGCTGGCTGGCGCCCAACCTCGCCTATTGAGCTGTTCGATTATTGCGGGAGGCCGTGATACTCCCGATACCACGCCACCCAGTTGGCGATGCCCTCGGCCAGCGGCGTTTTGGGCTCGAAACCGGTGTCGCGGATGAGGTCGGCCACATCGGCATAGGTCGCCACCACGTCGCCCGCCTGCATGGGCAGGAAATTCTTCTGCGCCTCCCGCCCCAGCGCCCCCTCGATGGTGGCGATGAAGTCCATGAGCTTCACCGGCGTGTGGTTGCCGATGTTGTACACGCGGTAGGGCGCATGGCTTTGCGCCGGGTCGGGATGCGCATGGTCGAAGGCGGGATTGGGCTGCGGGACGCGGTCGAGCACACGCACCGTACCGTCGGCGATGTCGTCGATGTAGGTGAAGTCGCGCATCATCTCGCCATGGTTGAAAACGTCGATGGGGCGGCCTTCCAGGATGGCGGAGGTGAACAGCCAGGGCGACATGTCCGGCCTACCCCAGGGGCCGTACACGGTGAAGTAGCGCAGCCCGGTCACCGGCAGGCCATAGAGGTGGCTGTAGGCATGGGCCATGAGCTCGTTGGCCTTCTTGCTGGCGGCGTACAGGCTCACCGGATGGTCGACGTTGTCGTGCACGGAGAAGGGCATGTGGGTATTGGCGCCGTACACGCTGGAGCTGGAGGCGAAGACGAAGTGCTTGACGCCGTTGTGGCGGCAGCCCTCCAGCAGGTTGGCAAAGCCGACCAGGTTGGACTGCACGTAGGCATGCGGATTCTTGAGCGAGTAGCGCACGCCGGCCTGGGCGGCGAGGTTGATGACGGCATCGAAGCGCTCCGCCGCGAAGAGGTCTTCCAGGGTCATGCGGTCGGCGATGTCGGCCTTGACGAAGCGGAAACGGGCATGCGGCTTGAGCACGTCCAGGCGCGCGAGCTTCAGCGCCGGATTGTAGTAGTCGTTGAGGATGTCCACGCCCACCACCTCGTCGCCGCGGCCGAGCAAACGCTCGGCGACGTGCATACCGATAAATCCGGCCGCGCCGGTGACCAGGACTTTCATGATGAGATTTCTTTCTATGCGCTGCGCGGATTCTAGCACCCGTTACAATCCCGCCCATGTTGCCCCGCCTCGCTCTCGAACGCCTCGCCTATACGCTCGTGTGGCTGTTGGCGATGCCGTTCCTTCCCCTGCGCCTGCTCTGGCGCGGCCGCAAGGAAGCGGGCTATCTGCACCATTGGGACGAACGCCTGGGTGGCGGCCCTCATATCAGTGGCCGGCCCATCTGGCTGCATGCGGTGTCGGTGGGCGAGGTACGCGCCAGCGTGCCGCTGGTGGCCAAACTGCGCGCCGCGTGCCCGCGAGCTCCGCTGCTGCTCACCTGCATGACGGCGGCCGGGCGCGCGACCGCGCTAACCCTGTTCGCCGGGGAAGTCCGGGTACGCTACCTGCCCTATGACTACGGCTGGGCCATGCGGCGCTTTCTGCGGCGCGCGCGGCCGCGCCTAGGGCTGGTGCTAGAAACCGAAATCTGGCCCAACATGATCCGCCGGGCGGCGCGCGGCGGCGTGCCCATGATGCTGGTGAACGCGCGGCTGTCGGCGCGCTCAGCGCGCGGCTACGCCAAATTTCCCGCGCTCACGCGCGCGAGCCTGGCCGCCCTGCGCGCCGTGGCCGCGCAAACGGAGGAAGATGCCGAACGCCTGCGTGCGCTGGGCGCCACCGACGTGGCAGTGATGGGCAATCTCAAATTCGACCTCACGCCGCCCGCGGAATTGATCGAACGAGGGCACGCCTGGCGCGCGGCCTGGGGCACACGCGCGGTGCTGCTCGCCGCCAGCACGCGCGAAGGCGAAGAAGCGCTGCTCCTCGATGCCTTCCTGCGTCGCTTCGATGCTGCCGTCCTGCTGGTGCTGGTGCCGCGCCACCCGCAGCGCTTTGCCGCCGTGGCCCAGTTGCTGGAGGAACGAGCCGTCGCCTACGTGCGCCGCTCCGCCGACCAGCCTCCCGACACAAACACGCGTGTGGTGCTGGGCGACAGTCTGGGCGAGCTCTACGCCTATTACGCTGCCAGCGACGTGGCCTTCATCGGCGGCAGCCTGCTCGACTACGGCGGCCAGAATCTCATCGAAGCCGCCGCCTGCGGCACGCCCGCGCTGGTGGGGCCGCACACGCGCAATTTCTCTGCGGCCGTGACACAGGCCGTGGCCGGCGGCGCGGCGCGCCAAGTGAGCAGCGCAGACGAGTTGATGGACGCGGCTGCGGGCCTGCTCGCCGACCGCGCGGCGCGGCAAGCCATGTCCGCCGCCGCCCTGGCGTATGCCCAGGCGCACCGCGGCGCCACCGACAAAGTCTGGAAGCTGCTGCAGGATCGCTGCCCGGACCTCTGCCGCTGAGGTACCAGTACGCCGCCCAGCATTTGAGATATAATTGTCCCGTTTTATTTACGGGATCAAGCATGGCGCCCGACAACGCCGCCGCCATCGCGCGGCATTTCCGCTCCTGCCTGGTCGCCAGCCCGACGCAGAGCGAGCCTTGGCGCCATTGGGTACTGAGCGACGCCCTGCCGGCCGGCGTGTGCGACGCCATCGCCGCCCTGCCTTACGCGCCGCCGGCCATCGACGATACGCTGGGCAAGCGCGAGACGCACAACGCCAGCCGCATTTATTTCTCCCCCGAGCAGCAGGCGCGTTTTGACGTATGCGCGCAAGTGGCGGCGGCCTTTCAGGATCCGGCCACGATCGCCGCCCTAGAGCAGAAATGCGGCACGCAACTCGACGGCGCTTCGCTGCGCATCGAATACTGCCTGGATACCGACGGCTTCTGGCTGGAGCCGCACACCGACATCGGTGCGAAGAAATTCACCATGCTGGTGTACCTTTCCGACGAGCCGCAGGCGGATTGGGGCACCGACATTTACGACGGCCCGCAGCGCTGGGCCGGCAGCGCCCCCTACCGCCGCAATGCCGGGCTGATTTTCGTTCCCGGCGGGGACACCTGGCACGGCTTCCGCAAGCGCCCGATCAATGGCGTGCGCAAATCCATCATCATCAACTACGTCGGGCCCGAATGGCGCTCGCGCCACGAGCTGGCCTATCCCGATCAGCCGGCGAGAAACAGCCGGTAGGCCGGGTTGGCGCTCTCGTCCCAATAGCGATAGCCCAGGCCGGCGAGAAACTTGCGGAAGGCGGCCTTGTCCCTGGGCGGCACCTGGATGCCCACCAGCACGCGGCCGTAGTCGGCGCCATGATTGCGGTAGTGGAACAAGCTGATGTTCCAACCGCGGCTCATATGCTCCAGAAAATTCATCAGCGCGCCGGGGCGCTCCGGGAATTCGAAGCGATAGAGCAGTTCGTGGTCGGCCAGGGGTGCGCGCCCGCCCACCAGGTGGCGCACGTGCAGCTTGGCCATTTCGTTGTCGGTGAGATCGACGGCTTCCAGCCCGCGCGCATTGAGCTGCGCCACCAGGCGGGCGCGCTCCTCGTCGCCCTGCACCTGCACACCGGCGAACACCCGCGCGCTCTGCGGGTCGGCATAGCGGTAGTTGAACTCGGTGATGCTGCGCGCGCCCAGCAGGGCGCAGAACGTCTTGAAGCTGCCAGGCGTTTCCGGAATAGTGACCGCGAGTATGGCCTCGCGCCGCTCGCCCAGCTCGGCACGCTCGGCGACGTGGCGCAGACGGTCGAAATTCATATTGGCGCCGCTGGCGATGGCCACCAGGGTCTTGTCCTTGAGCTTCTGCCGCGCCACCGCCATCTTGAGCCCGGCCACCGACAGCGCCCCGGCCGGCTCCAGGATGGAGCGCGTGTCCTCGAACACGTCCTTGATGGCGGCGCAGATGGCATCGTTGTCCACGCGCAGCACTTCGTCCACGTACTGTCGCGCGAGGTGGAAGGTTTCCTTGCCCACCTCCTTCACCGCCACGCCGTCGGCGAATATGCCGACCTGCGCCAATCTCACGCGCTCGCCCTTGGCCAGCGAGCGCGCCATGGCATCGGCATCCTCCGGCTCGACCCCGACGATGCGGATCTCCGGCCGCAGGCGCTTGATGTAGGCGGCGATGCCCGCGATGAGGCCGCCGCCGCCCACGGGTACATAGACCGCGTGGATGGGGCCGCCGTGCTGGCGCAGGATTTCCATGGCGACAGTGCCCTGGCCGGCTATGACGTCGGGATCGTCGAAGGGCGGCACATAGGTCATGCCGTGCTGCCTGGCCAGTTGCTGCGCGTGCTGGAAGGCGTCGTCATAGGAATCGCCGTGCAGCACCACGCGCGCACCGCGCGCCGCCACGGCATCCACTTTGATCTGCGGCGTAGTCGTGGGCATGACGATGGTGGCCTGGGCGCCCAGCTTCTGCGCCGCGAGCGCCACCCCCTGGGCATGGTTGCCGGCGGACGCCGCCACCACGCCCTTGCCGAGCTGCGCCGGCTTGAGGCGCGCCATCTTGTTGTAGGCGCCGCGCAGCTTGAAGGAGAACACCGGCTGCAAGTCCTCGCGCTTGAGCAGCACGCTGTTGCCCAGGCGGCGCGACAGGTTGGGCGCCGCCTCCAGCGGTGATTCCTGCGCCACGTCGTAGACGCGCGCGGTGAGGATGCGTTCCAGATAGTCGTCGACGGGGGCCATGGCGGGGATAAGCTTGATGATTCGCCGATTCTACCGGACTGGGGGCAGCGGCTCAGCCGCCTGCGGCAGGCGCGCCACCGCGAGGGCGCACAGCGCCACCACCATGGCGCTGAGGCCAAAGGCGTAGGGCGCCCCCAGGCGCGTCCAAATCTCGCCCAGCAGCAAGCCGCCGGGGATGGCGGCCAGGCCGGCGACCAGGTGGTACCAGCCGAAGCCCGCGCCCATGGCGAGCTTTTTCGCCGCCTCCGCCACCAGAGCGCGCTCGCCGCCCTCGGACAGGCCGTACAAGGCGCCGAAGGCCAGGCTCGCGCCCACCAGCGCGGCAGGCGTGCCGGCGTAACCCAGCAGCGCCAGGCCTGCGGCCGTGCCCAACCAGGCGCGGCGCATCCACACGCGCAGGCCCAGGCGGTCGGCGTAGTGCCCGCCGCGGTAAGCCGTGGCCGCCTTGGCGGCGCTGTACACGGCCCATAGCAGCATGAGGGCCACCGGGCTCATGCCCAATTCATAGCCGCGCAGCAGCAGAAAAGTCTCCGGCAGCTTGCCCAGGGTATAGACGCCCACCAGGGCTAGGTAAGGCCTGAGCGCCGGCGCCGGTGCGTCGAGCGCCGCGCTGTCCCGCGCCGTGGGCAGCGGCGCCGTTGCGAGCGTGGGCTCGCGCGCCGCCAGCAGGATCATCGCCACGCACAGCGCGCCGGGCACCGCGGAGGCCCAGATGGCGGCGCGCAGATCGTTGTCGTGCCAAGCCAGCACCGCGGCGGCGGCCAGCGCTCCCGCCAGGGCGCCGGCATTGTCGAAAGCGCGGTGCAGGCCGAAGGCCGCGCCGCGCCGATTGGCATCCACCGCCAGGGCGATGAGGGCGTCGCGCGGCGCGCTGCGCAACCCTTTGCCCACGCGATCGGCCAGGCGCACGCCGAGGATGCCGCTCCAATGCGCGGTGAGCGCGATGAGGGGGCGCACGGCGTTGGACAAGGCATAGCCGGCCACGGTCAGCCCTTTGCGTGCCGAATTCTTGCGGTCGGAATGATTACCCGCCCAGAGCTTGAGCAGGCTGGCGAGCGCCTCCGCCGCGCCCTCGATGAAGCCCAGCGCCAGCGCCGGCGAGCCGCCCATGCCCGCCAGCAGCAGGGGCACCAGGGGGATCACCATCTCGGAAGCCAGGTCGTTGAAGAAGCTCACCAGGCCGAGCAGCCAGACCAGGCGCGGAAGACCGGGCAGTAAGCGGCGCAACATACGGATCTAGCGTGGGAAAGAGGCGCAAGCTTCATATAAAATGCGCTTTTAGGAAAGCCTTGCTGCCATGAACGCGCCCCGCCTGCGCGAAATCCCCTACAACTACACTTCTTTTTCCGACCGCGAGATCGTCATCCGTTTGCTCGGCGAAGAAGCCTGGGGCACGCTCAACGAACTGCGCGCGGAACGCCGCACCGGGCGCTCGGCGCGCATGCTCTTCGAAGTGCTGGGCGACATCTGGGTGGTGCGGCGCAACCCCTACCTGGAAGACGACCTGCTGCACAACCCGAAGCGCCGGGACGCGCTCATTTCCGCCCTGCGCCACCGCCTCGCCGAAATCGAGAAGCGCCGCCAGGGCAATGACCGGGTAAGCCGGCTGCTGTCCGCCGCCACTGCCGCGGTGGATCGCTTTGCCGCCGACTTCGCGCAGACCCAGCGCCTGCGCCGCGAGTTGGAAAAGCGCCTGGTGCGCTACACGCGGCGCGAGAACATCGCCTTCGACGGCCTGACGCGCGTGAGTCACGTCACCGACGCCACCGACTGGCGCGTGGAGTACCCCTTCGTGGTGATCAACCCCGACAGCGAGGCGGAAATCGCGCCCCTGGTCGGCGAGCTCGGCGCGCTGGGCCTCACGGTCATCCCGCGCGGCGGCGGCACGGGCTATACCGGCGGCGCCATTCCGCTCATTGCGCAGGCCGCCGTCATCAACACGGAAAAGCTGGAAGCGCTCTCGGACATCGAAACGCTGCGCCTGCCCGGCCTCGCGCACGGGGTGGCCACCATCCATTGCGGCGCCGGCGTGGTGACGCGCCGCGTCATGGAGGCCGCGGATGCCGCCGGCCTGGTGTTCGCGGTGGATCCCACCAGCGCCGATGCGTCCACGATAGGCGGCAACGTCGCCATGAACGCCGGCGGCAAGAAAGCGGTGCTGTGGGGCACCGCCCTGGACAATCTGGCGTCGTGGCGGATGGTCACCCCGCAGGCCGACTGGCTCGAAGTGACGCGCCTGGACCACAACCTGGGCAAGATCCACGACGTCGCCATGGCGCGCTTCGAAATCCGCCGCTACGCGCAGGACGGCAAGACCCCCAAGGGCGAGGCGGAAATTCTCGCCATCCCCGGCGACCGTTTCCGCAAGACCGGTTTGGGCAAGGACGTCACCGACAAATTCCTCGCCGGCCTGCCCGGCATCCAGAAGGAGGGCTGCGACGGGCTCATCACCTCGGCGCGCTTCATCCTGCACCGTCTGCCCAGGTACGGGCGCACGGTGTGCCTGGAATTCTTCGGCCGCGTGCGTGAGGCGGTGCCCGCCATCGTCGAGGTGAAGGAATATCTCGATGCCCACCCTAGCGCCGCCCTCGCGGGCCTGGAGCATCTCGATGCGCGCTACGTCAAGGCGGTGGGCTATGCCACCAAGGCGGCGCGCCACGAGCGCCCGCGCATGGTGCTGCTGGCGGACATCGTGAGCGACGACGAAGCCGCCGTGGAAGAGGTGGCGCAGGCCATCGTGGCCCTGGCGGCGCGGCGCGGCGGCGAAGGCTTCGTCGCCAGGAGCGCCGAGACGCGCAAGAAATTCTGGCTCGACCGCGCCCGCACCGCTGCCATCGCCGCCCACACCAACGCCTTCAAGATCAACGAGGACGTGGTCATTCCGCTGCCGCGCCTGGCCGATTACTCCGACGGCGTGGAGCGCATCAACATCGAGCTCTCCATCGCCAACAAGCTCGCGCTTCTGGATGCCCTGCGCACCTTCCTGCGGGGCGAATTGCCGCTCTTCGAGGACGAAGACACGGTGGCCGACCCCGCCATGACGGAGGAGCGCAGAAGCCGCGCGCTGCAGCTCATCGAATCGACCCGGCGGCGCTGGCGCTGGCTGCTCGATCATCTGGAGCATCCGCTGGCGGACGCCGAACTTGGGCTATTCAACGGCCCGCTGCCGGGCGAACTGCTCACCGCCTCGGTCTTCCAGGCGCTGCAGGACCAGAGCCTGCGCGTGTCGTGGAAGCGCGAAGTGCGCCGCGAGCTGCAGCGCATCTTCGTGGGGCGCGAATACCAGAGCGTGCTGGAAGCCAGCGACCGCATCCACCGCGAGGTGCTGCGCGCGCGCGTGTTCGTGGCGCTGCACATGCACGCCGGCGACGGCAACGTGCACACCAACATCCCGGTCAACTCCGACGATTACGCCATGCTGGCCGCCGCCAACCGCGCGGTGGCCCGCATCATGCACCTGGCCGTCGAACTGGGCGGCGTCATTTCCGGCGAACACGGCATCGGCCTCACCAAGCTGGAGTTCCTGTCCGCCGCGGAACTCGATCCCTTCATCGCCTACAAGCAATCGGTCGATCCGCAGGGCCATTTCAACCGCGGCAAACTCATGCCCGGGGCCGACCTGCGCAACGCCTACACGCCCTCTTTCTCTCTGCTGGGCGCCGAGTCGCTCATCCTGGAGCAGTCGGAAATCGGCCGCATCGCCGACTCCATCAAGGACTGCCTGCGCTGCGGCAAATGCAAGCCCGTGTGCAGCACCCACGTGCCGCGCGCCAACCTGCTCTATTCGCCGCGCAACAAGATCCTCGGCACCTCGCTGCTGATCGAGGCCTTCCTGTACGAGGAACAGACCCGGCGCGGCGTCTCGCTCCAGCATTTCGACGAATTCGACGACGTGGCCGCCCATTGCACCATCTGCCACAAGTGCGAGAACCCCTGCCCGGTGGACATCGACTTCGGCGACGTCTCCATCGCCATGCGCAATTTCCTGCGCAAACAGGGGCAGCAAAAGTTCAACCCCGGCAAGGCGCTGGCGCAGTATTTCCTCAACACCCAGAACGAGCGGGCCATCAAGCTGGTGCGCAAGGCCTCCATCGAATGGGGCTATGCGGCACAGCGCGCCGGACATGCCCTGGGCAAGACCCTCGGGCTGATCCAGGATCAGGTGCGCCACCCGCCGGCCACCCTGGGCAAGCCGGGGATGCGTGCGCAGGTCATCCATTTCATCAACAAGCCCATGCCCGGCGGCCTGCCGAAAAAGACGGCGCGCGCGCTCCTGGGCCTGGAAGACCCGCGCATCGTGCCGGTGATCCGCGACCCGCACAAGGCGGCCGAGGATGCCGAGGCGGTGTTCTATTTTCCCGGCTGCGGCTCCGAGCGCCTGTTCTCCCAGGTGGGCCTGGCCACCCAGGCCATGCTGTTCCACCTGGGCGTGCAGACCGTGCTGCCGCCCGGCTATCTGTGCTGCGGCTATCCGCAGACCGCGGCGGGCGATGCCGACCGGGGCGAAGCCATCACCACGCAGAACCGCGTGCTGTTCCACCGCGTCGCCAACACGCTCAACTATCTGGACATCAAGACCGTGATCGTGTCCTGCGGCACCTGCATGGATCAGCTGCTCAAGTACGAATTCGGCCAGATCTTCCCCGGCTGCCGCCTGCTGGACATCCACGAATACCTCATGGAAAAAGGCGTCAAGCTGGAAGGCGCAAGCGGCGTGAAGTACCTCTACCACGACCCCTGCCACACGCCCATGAAAACCCACGCCCCCATGAAGGTGGCCAACGCCCTCATGGGCGGCGGCGTGAAGCTCAGCGAGCGCTGCTGCGGCGAGTCCGGCACGCTGGCGGTGACGCGGCCGGATATTTCCACCCAGGTACGCTTCCGCAAGGAAGAAGAATTGCGCAAGGGTGTGGCCGCCCTGCGCGGCGGCGATGCCGGCGCCAAGGTCAAGCTGCTCACCTCCTGCCCTTCCTGCCTGCAAGGCATAGCGCGCTACCGCGAGGACGTCGATGCGGAACCGGACTACATCGTCGTGGAACTGGCGCGCGCGCTGCTGGGCGAGAACTGGATGACCGATTACGTGGCGCAGGCCGGCCAGGGCGGCATCGAGAAAGTGCTGCTCTGAGCGCGCCTTGACGGGCGGCGGCACAGAGATTAAGGTGGCGCGAAACCAATAAGGAGGAGCGCCATGAATAAAATCAACCCTATTGCCGCAGCCGCCCTGTGCGCCTTGAGCGCGCCGGCCTGGGCACTCGCTGTCGCGCCCCCGAATTACGGCGTGGCGTCCGTCGCCGCCACCGCGACTTATAACCCGAGTAGCGGGCTGAGCATCACCCAACAACAATACACCCCGTTCGCAGGCGCCAACGTTAGCGTGAACGATGGCAGCAGCGCCTCGGCTTCGGCCTTGACCGATTACGGCGCCAACCACGCATCGGCGAGCTACACTGCGGGCGACAGCACGTCTCTTGCCGCCCTGGGCGCTTCTCTTTGGTACGACCAAATCACCATCACCGGGGGCAGCGGCATAGGCACCGGTACGCTCCATGCGGCGCTCAACGGCACCGTAAATGCGGGGGGCCCGGACGGCGCCGCGGCTTATGTTCTGGGCACCAGCACGGTCAACCCCGTCACCTTGGCGCTGGGCATGAGTTCGCCTACGCTGCCGCTCGATTTGGGCTCGGCGCAAATCGCGCCCGTGGCAAGCTACCTGGTAGGCACATCAGGCGCCCAGAGCGCCTGCCTACTCCAACTCGGAGGCATTTGCCCGACTTTCAATCAAATCGTGGGCAGCGGAACGACCGCCATCAATGCCACGCTCGGGGGCAGTTTCTCCTTCACCTATAGTCAGCCGTTTTATCTGCTGGGAGTGCTCGGAACAGGCACGGGCGAGAACTTTTCCGCGACCAGCGGCACCACCACCTTCGACTTCTCCCATACCGGCCTGCTGAACCAGATCGTGCTGCCGCAAGGCGCTACGCTTACCGACGCTTCCAACACGATGTACAACGTCGCGGCGGTGCCGGAGCCGGCGCAGTGGGCGATGCTCCTCGCCGGCCTGGGGTTGCTGGGCATGGCCGTGCGCCGCCGCGCCATCGGATAAGGCCGCAACAACCTCGCCAAAAACGCGCCGCCCGGCGCGTTTTTTGTTTGCTCTGGCATTTTCTGGAGGAAGCATGACTTGCCCCCTGTGCACCGACCCTGGCGGCCGTATCCTGTGGCAGGACGATTTCTGCCGCGTGGTGCTCGCCGACGAGGCCGACTATCCCGCGTTCTGCCGGGTGATTCTCAATGCCCATGCCAAGGAAATGAGCGACCTGGACACGACATCCCGCCGCCGGCTCATGGACGTGGTGCTTGCCGTGGAGTCGGTGCTGCGCGCCTTGCTCAAGCCAGACAAGATCAACCTCGCCAGCCTGGGCAATGTCGTGCCGCATGTGCACTGGCACGTGATCCCGCGCTTCGCCGACGACGCGCACTTCCCCGATGCGATCTGGGCCGCGCCCCGGCGCGCCGGGCAGCGGCACGGCATGGAAGGGTGGGAAGAAAAACTCGCGGCGGCGCTCAGGCAGCGTCTGAGCGTTCCGCCGGAAAGGGGATGACGTTGTTTTCCTGCGGCGCGGCCAGCAGCCGTTCCGCCGGGAAGACGGCGGCGAAGGTGCTGCCGCGGCCTACGACGCTCTGGATGTCCAGGCGCGCGTCGTGGCGCGTCAGCACGTGCTTGACGATGGCTAGCCCCAGCCCCGTGCCACCGGTCTCGCGCGAACGGCTGCGGTCGACCCGGTAGAAGCGCTCGGTCAGGCGCGGCAGGTGCTCGGGGGCGATGCCCTCCCCGGTGTCCGTCACCGCGAACACGCCTTGGCCGCCTTCCTCCTTCCAGGTCAGCGTGATGCTGCCGCCGGCGGGCGTATAGCGCACGGCGTTGGACACCAGGTTGGAAAACGCGCTGTGGATTTCCTGGCTGTTGCCCGCCAGCCAGGCGCCGCTCTCGATCCGCGCACTGATGCGATGGCGCCCCCGGCTCAGTTGCCCGGCCTCGCCCTCCAGTTCGTGCAGCAGCGCCGGGACGGGAATGCGCTCGTCGGCACGCTCGTGGTCGGTGCTCTCCAGGCGCGAGAGCATCAGCAGATCCTCGATCAGGCGCTGCATGCGCTGGGTGTGGCTCTGCATGAGCTGCAGATAGGGCCGCATGTCCTCCGCCTCCATGTCCTCGGCATCCGCCAGGGTTTCCACGAAACCGCCCACCACCGTGAGCGGCGTGCGCATCTCGTGCGAGACATTGGCGATGAAGTCGCGGCGCATGGCATCCACCCGCTCCAGGTCCGTAATGTCCCGCACCATGAGCAGCTTTTGCGCGCCATAAGGCACCAGCTGCATGGACAGCGCGGTCTCCCGGCTGAGCGGCGAACGGCATACCAGGCGGCGGCCGTAATCGTGCTCGCGCAGAAAATCGAGGAACGGCGCCTGGCGCATCAGATAGCTGATGTACTGGCCGTGGTCGCGCGCGCTGTCCAGGCCCAGGTAGCGATTGGAAGCCGGATTGCACCACTGGATGCGGTCGTTCTCGTCGAGGATGACGAGCCCGTCGGGCACGGCCTCGGCGGCCTGCTGGAACTGCCCCAGTGCATTGGCCAGCTCGGTGTTGCTCTGGCTTTGGCGGGAGAGCAGCTTGTTCAAGCGATAGTAGATGTCGCCCCAGATGCCCAGGGCGTGGGGCGCCTGGCCCAGCGAGGCGGACAGGGTGCCCTCTTCCAGCCAGCGCGCCAGCCGCCCCTGGAACCAGAATTGACGCAGCAGCAGGATCAGCAGGCCCAGGCCCAGCAGCGCAAGGCCCGCGCGCGTGCCCTCTGCCAGCCCGAACAACGTCGCCGCGAAAGCCAGCGCCGTCAGTTCCCCCAACGGCCGCCACCAGAAACCCATCGCCACGCTCTCGAGTAACGGGAGCCCGGATTATAGCGCGCGGCTATGCAGCGACCGGCGAGAAGCGGTAGCCGGAACCGCGCACGGTCTGAACGAGATTCTCGTGGCCGGTGGGAGAGAGCGCCAGGCGCAGGCGGCGGATGTGGACATCGACGGTGCGTTCTTCCACGAATACGTCGTCGCCCCACACCTGGTCGAGCAGCTGGGAGCGCGAAAACACCCGCTCCGGGTGGGTCATGAAGAAATGCAGCAGGCGGAACTCGGTGGGCCCCAGATCGAGCGGCTGGGCGTTGCCGGTCACGCGGTGGCTCACCGGGTCGAGCTTGAGCCCTCCCACCTCCACCATGTCTTCGGTCATCTGCGGCGCGCGCCGGCGCAGCACCGCCTTGATGCGCGCCACCAGCTCCTTGGGCGAGAAGGGCTTGGTGATGTAGTCGTCGGCCCCTGTCTCCAGTCCCGCCACCTTGTCGCGCTCCTCGCCTTTGGCGGTGAGCATGATGATGGGGGTCTGCTTGTAGCGGCTGTCCTGGCGCAGCCGCTGGCACAGAGCGATGCCGGAGAGCCCCGGCAGCATCCAGTCGAGCAGGATGACATCTGGGTTGGCGTTTTGCAGCAGCTGCAACGCCCGCTCGGCGTCGCCGGCAACGGTGAGGGTATGCCCCGCCTGCCCGAGATTGAGCTTGAGCAGCTCCTGTATGCCGGGCTCGTCTTCCACCAGCAGGATTTGTGCACCCATGGCGACCTCAGATTGGTTGAAAATTGCGCCCATCCTATGACAGCAATATGAAAAGTCCGTGACAGGGCGCAATCGCCGCGTTCGGCTAGAATAAGGGCTTTTGCGCCGCCCTGCCATGGAAAACCGCGAATCCACCACCCATTTCGGCTTTCAGGAAGTGCCGGAAACCGAAAAGGCGGCGCGCGTGGCCGAGGTTTTCCACTCCGTGGCCAGCCGCTACGACTTGATGAACGACCTCATGTCGGCCGGCCTGCATCGCCTCTGGAAACGCTACACCGTGCTGCAGGCGGGCCTGCGTCCCGGCCAACGCGTGCTCGACGTGGCGGGCGGCACCGCCGATTTGACCCGGCTGTTCCTCAAGGAAGTCGGCCCCACCGGCCAGGTGGTGCTCACCGACATCAACTTCTCCATGCTGCGCGAAGGGCGCGACCGCATGCTCAACCTCGGCCGGCTACCCCCCACCGTGCAGTGCGACGCCGAGAAGCTGCCTTTTCCGGACGGCCATTTCGACTGCGCGTGCGTCGCCTTCGGCCTGCGCAACATGACTCACAAAGAGCAGGCTCTGGCGGAAATGACACGCGTGCTGAAGCCCGGCGGCCGTCTGCTGGTACTCGAATTCTCGCGCGTGTGGGCTCCGTTGGCGCCCATCTACGACACTTACTCCTTCAAGCTGCTGCCGCTCATGGGCAAGCTCGTGGCCAAGGATGAGGCCAGCTACCGCTATCTCGCGGAATCCATCCGCATGCACCCGGACCAGGAAACCCTCAAAACCATGATGGAAGCGGCGGGCCTCGCGCGCGTGAGCTATCTCAATCTCGCCGCCAGCGTGGTCGCCCTGCACAAAGGCTACAAGCTCTGATGGCCGGCAGCCTCCCGGCAGCAGCCTTCTGCACCGCGGCCAACCACTTGCTGGCGCAGCAGCCGGGGCTGGCCGCGGGGCTTGCGCCCCATGCCGGCAAGACGCTGCGCATCGAGCTGCCCGGGCCTGTCCTGCAGGTACGCGTCACCGCGGCGGGACTCTTCTCCCCGCTGGCCGAAACGGAAGCGGACGAAGCGCCGGCCGGCTGCATCCGGCTCCCTCCCGCGCTGTTCCTGCGCCTGGCGCTGGAAGGCCGCGCCGCCCTGCGCGCCGCCGACGCCACCGGAGACGCCCAATTGCTCGACGCCGTGAACCAGGTCTTCGGCCAGCTCGACTGGGATGCGGAAGCCGATCTGTCAGCGCTGCTGGGGCCGGTCGCGGGGGTGCGCCTGGCCCGCCTCCTGCAACAGCTTCCCGCCGGCGCCCGGCACGGCGCCAAGGCCCTGCTCCTGAACGTGGCGGACTATGCCACGGAAGAAGCGGGCTGGCTGGCCGGCGCGCGCGACGTGGCGCGCTTCAACCGCGAGGTGGACGGGCTGGCGGACGATGCCGCGCGCCTGGAAGCGCGCCTGGCACGCCTGGAGCGGCGCTGATGTTCAAGCTCTTCCGCCTTCTCACCATCGAGTACGTGGTCTTGCGCTACGGCCTGGAAGACTTGCTGCTGGGCAACGTGCGCACGCGCTGGGTGGCCTGGCTCATCAAATTCTCCCTGTTCTGGCGCCCGCTCAGAGGCACGCGCGGCGAACGCCTGCGCCTGGCGCTGCAGGCCTTGGGCCCCATTTTCGTCAAATTCGGGCAACTGCTTTCCACCCGGCGCGATCTTCTTCCTGCCGACATCGCCGACGAACTCGCGCTGCTGCAGGACCGCGTGGCCCCTTTCCCTTACGCCCAGGTGCGGCAGGTGCTGCAAAGCGCCTATGGCGCCCCGCCCGAACGGGTGTTCCGCGGCTTCGAGCAGGCGCCGATCGCGTCCGCCTCCGTGGCCCAGGTGCATTTCGCCGAACTCGGCGACGGCACGCCCGTGGCGGTGAAGGTGCTGCGCCCGGGCATTGCGGCGATCATTCGCCACGATCTCGCGCTGCTCGACGCCGCAGCGCTGCTGGTGGAAAAGCTCTTTGCCGACGGGCGCCGCCTGCGCCCGCGCGAAGTGGTGGACGAGTTCCGCAAGACCCTGGCGGACGAACTGGACCTCATGCGCGAGGCCTCCAATGCCTCGCTGCTGCGGCGCAACTTCGAAGACTCCGCGCTGCTGCGCGTGCCGGAGGTGCATTTCGACTTCTGCCGCGAAACGGTGCTGGTCATGGAACGCATCCACGGCATTCCCATCAGCCAGGTCGAGCAACTCCAGGCGGCCGGGGTGGACATCCCGCGCCTGGCCCGCCATGGCGTGGAAATATTCTTCACCCAGGTGTTCCGCGACGGCTTCTTCCATGCCGACATGCACCCCGGCAACATCTTCGTCGGCGTCGATGGCGCCGACCACGGCAGGTATCTGGCGGTGGATTTCGGCATCTGCGGCACGCTCTCGGAAGTGGACAAGCACTACCTCGCCATCAACTTCCTGGCCGCCTTCCGGCGCGACTACCGGCGCTTCGCCGAAGCGCACATCGAGTCCGGCTGGGTGCCGGCCGACACGCGCGTGGAAGAACTGGAGGCCGCCGTGCGCTCCTGCTGCGAGCCCTATTTCGACAAGCCGCTCAAGGACATTTCCTTCGGCCATCTGCTGCTGCGCCTGTTCAACATGAGCCGGCGCTTCAATGTGGAAATCCAGCCCCAGCTGGTGCTGCTGCAGAAAACCCTGCTGCAGATCGAAGGCCTGGGGCGCCAGCTGGACCCCGATCTGGATCTCTGGAAGACCGGCAAGCCCTATCTGGAGCGCTGGATGAATGAGCAGCTCGGCTGGCGCAGCTTCATCAAGCACCTCAAGCTGGAAGCGCCGCAATGGGGCAGCCTGCTGCCGCAGTTGCCGCGCCTCTTCCACGCCCGCCTGCAGCGTGGCCTGCACCCCGCGCCGGCGCTGCTCATGCGCCAGGAAAAGCTCGCTCGCGCGCGCAACCGTCTGCTCCTGGCCATCGCCCTGCTGCTGGCGCTGCTGTCCGGCCTGCAAGCCTGGCAGATGCTGCGTTGATGGACGCAGCACTCAGGGAACTCGCGTTGCAAATCCTCGCCGTGCCAGGTGCACCGGACAGGCTGCTGGACGACTACTTTCCCGGCGTGCGCCTGCTCACCCCCGACGGGCTTGCGCTGGAAAGCTGGCAACTCCCCAGCGGCCGCCGCCTGGCCCTGAACCAAGCACAGAACGGCGCCCTGTGCCTGGTCCTGAGCGAAGCCGGAATCCCGCTGCTGAACCTGCCGATGCCGGAGAACCTGGCGCAGATCGCCCATCAGGCGCCGATGCCCATACCCGCCCTGATCCTCGCCCTGGTAACCCTGGCCATGGGGCTGGCGGATGGCGACAAAAGCTTGGCGGCCCAGGAAAACCGGCTCATGAAATCCGCCAAGGAACTCCTGCTCATCGCCGCCTGCCGCCTGTGCGGCTGAAGCCGCAAGCAGGAACTACATCCCCAGCGTCTGCGCGTGCCAGCCCTGTTCCGTGATGCGGCCCAGGATACTGCCGGCTTCCATGCGTTCGCAGTCATAGGCTACAGTCATGAGATGCGGATGCTTGTGGCTGAAATGGGCATCCACCACCCCCGGCAGGTCTTGCAGCCGCGCTTCCAGCATTTCCTGCTGCGCCTGCTGCAGCGTCTCGTCCACATGGACGACCAGATCGCACCTGTTCATGGCACATCTCCTTGTCCGCCTGGGAAGCCCCCAGTAGACACTATAGGCCGGATTCGGGAGCCGCAGGAGCGGGGCCGCCTTCCTCGCTCCAAACGGCAAAGATGGCCTGGTAACTGGCGTAAAGCGAACCGAAAAGAATGGGGCCGGCGACCAGCAGCCCGAGCATGAACGGTATGAGCATGCCCAGGAAGAGAACCGCGGTGATCGCCAGGCTGTACACGAACAGCGCCAGCCAGTTGCGCAGGCAGGCTTTCAGGCTGATGGCCAGGGCCTGCAAGGGCGCCGCGCCGCCGAACAGGATCAGCGGCGGGGCGAACCAGGTGGCCATGAAGGCCGGCAGCATGACGACGGCGGCGAGCAGCAGCGCCGGCAGGGTGGTCTGCATGAGATGGCGCGCGGTCTGCGGGTCGATCTTGTCCTGTTGCGCCGCCCGCATCCATTCCGAAGGGCTGAAGCCCATGCGCAGGGCCAGCCAGGCGGTCAGCATGACCACGGCCAGGTAGATGGCTCCCACCGTCGCCAGCTGCAGCGGCACGCGCGTGAAGCCGGCGAAAAAATGCGGCAGTTCCAGCTCCTCGCCCTGATCCAGGGCGCGGAACGCCGCCATGAAGCCGGCGATGAGAATGGGAGAAATCAGCTCGGTAAGCGCGCTCCCCACCACAGGGACGAAGCCCAGCAGCACCATGAGAGCGAAGAAGACACCGAAGCCGGCGCCCAGCAGCAGCGGATTCTTGCGATAGAGCGCGAAGCCGCCCTTGATCCAGGCGAGGCCGGCCGCGGCAGGCAGTTTGCGGGGGATGTCGTTGTCAGGCATGTAGCGGTGTAACCCGTGGGCGAGAACGGGCGCAAGTATAGGGCAGAGTGGGCGCTGCTCAGAATCTGCCGATCACCCACTGCGGCACCAGCACGCGGGGGATGGGGCCGTCGAAGCGGGTGAACTGGCCTTGGCCGTTGAGATCGATCAAATAATAAGGCTTGCCATGCGGCGGGTAGACTTTGACCATGTAAAGCCGGCCATGGTAGCGGAACTCCTCGACCTTGGTCTTGCCCTCGGTGCGGATCGTGATTTCCGGGATGTTGCCGCCCTTGAGCGTGGGCGCGCCGTCGGGCACCGGCGTCGAGCCCGGCGGCGGGCTGATCCCCTCGGCCGAGGCGGGGGCGGAAAGCATCAAGATCGGCAGCAGAACTGGCCAAGCGCGCATGGCGTATCTCCGGCGGGCGGTTGTCGTTTTGAGCATAGTCTAGTGTCCTGAGTTGGAGGTTTGTGGAATAGTTGTCGGGCGGTGGAAATATTTCCGAAAAATGGCGATATCGTCGTCAGACGCGAAGCCGCGCACAGCGAGGTTGAACACCTCGCGCGCACGGCGACAAAGTGTGACGGCGATACTCGGCATTTTTCCGCAGCAAATTCCAACTCAGGACACTAGAGGCTGAGCTGTATTTCCCGCTCGGCCAGGGAAGGGGTGAAGCCACGCTTCTCGTAATGGCTGAAAATCGCCGCGACCACTTCCTGCGGCTCGTCGATGATCTGCACCAAGTCCAGATCCTGGGCATCGATCATGCCTTCGGTAACCAGGCGCGTGCGGAACCAGTCGAGCAGGCCCTGCCAGAAATTCACGCCCACCAGGATGATGGGTATTTTGCGCGTCTTGCCGGTCTGCACCAGGGTCAGCGCCTCGCTGAGTTCGTCCAGGGTGCCGTAGCCCCCGGGCATGACGACATAGGCGGAGGCGAATTTCACGAACATCACCTTGCGTGCGAAGAAATGCTGGAAGCTTTGGCTGATGTCCTGATAGGCATTGGTGTGCTGCTCGTGCGGCAACTGGATGTTGAGCCCCACGCTGGAAGACTTGCCGAAATAGGCACCCTTGTTGGCGGCCTCCATGATGCCCGGGCCGCCGCCGGAGATGACCGCGAAACCGGCGTCCGACAGCAGCCTGGCGATGCGCTCGGTGAGCAGGTAATAGGCGTGGTCCGCCGGTGTGCGCGCGCTGCCGAAAATGGAGACTGCCGGATGGACCGAGGCCAGGCGTTCGGTGGCCTCGACGAACTCTGCCATAATGCCGAACAATCGCCACGACTCCTTGGCCGAGTAATTGATTTCCGTGGAACTGCGCGGATCGGCGACTTCCGGTATCTTGTGCTTGTGCATATTTTCCAGTGACCGCTAAGACCTTGCTCCTGGTGGACGGCTCCAGCTATCTGTACCGGGCCTTCCATGCCCTGCCGGATTTGCGCAACCGCGAGGGCTCCCCGACCGGGGCCATGTACGGCGTCCTCAACATGCTGCGGCGCCTGGAGAAGGATTACCCGGCGGATTATATCGCCTGCGTGTTCGATCCCAAGGGCAAGACCTTCCGCGAGGACTGGTATCCGCAATACAAGGCCCACCGCCCGCCCATGCCGGAGGATCTGGCGGCCCAGATCCCGCCCCTGTTCGAAACCATAGAGGCCCTGGGCTGGCCGCTGGTGGTGGTGGACGGCGTGGAAGCCGACGACGTCATCGGCACGCTGGTGACGGAGGGTGCGCGCCGCGGCTGGAAGAGCCTGGTGTCCACGGGCGACAAGGACATGGCCCAGCTGGTCAACGAGCGGGTCACGCTGGTCAACACCATGAGCAACGAAACCCTCGATCCGGCCGGCGTTACGGCCAAATTCGGGGTCGAGCCCGAGCGCATCGTCGACTACCTGACCCTGGTCGGCGACGCCGTGGACAACGTTCCCGGCGTGGCCAAGGTCGGCCCCAAGACCGCGGTGAAATGGCTCGCTGAATACGGCCGTCTCGACGACATCATCGCCCGCGCCGGGGAAATCAAGGGCGCGGTGGGGGACAACCTGCGCGGGACCCTGGACTGGTTGCCCATGGCACGCAGGTTGCTCACCATCAAAACCGACGTGGCACTGCCCTTGGCCGCGGAAAGCCTGGTGAAGCGGCCGCCCGACATCGCCCGCCTGCGCGGGCTGTTCGAGCGTTACGGTTTCCGCACTTGGCTTGGCGACCTGGAGGCCGCCGGCGAGCCCGCCGCAAGCGCCCCTGACCCCGGCGCGGGCAAACACCGCGACGGTTACCAGACCCTGCTGGACGAAAGCGAACTGCTCGCCTGGCTGAAAAAGATCGAGAGCGCCCCGCTCACCGCCCTGGACACGGAAACGGACAGTCTGGCGCCCATGCAGGCCCGGCTGGCCGGACTGTCGCTGGCGGTCGCGCCCGGCGAAGCCGCCTATTTGCCGCTCGTTCACAGCTATCCGGGCGCCCCGGAGCAGATACCCCTGGCAACCGCCCTGCGTCTGCTGCAGCCTTGGCTGGAGAGCGCGGCCAGGCCCAAGCTCTTGCAGAACGCCAAATTCGACCGCCACGTGTTCGCCAATCATGGCATCGAGCTTCGAGGCGTGGTGCACGACACCCTGCTCGAATCCTACGTGCTCGAAGCCCATCAACCCCACGATCTGGACAGCCTGGCCAAGCGCCATACCGGGCTGGATGTGCTGAGCTACGATCAGGTGACCGGCAAGGGCGCGGGGCGCATCGTCTTCAATCAGGTGGATGTCGATACCGCCACTCGCTACGCGGCCGAGGACGCCGACGTGACCCTGCGGGTGCACCAGGTGCTGTGGCCGCAGATCGAGGCCAGCGATGGCCTGCGCCACGTCTATCAAGCCATTGAAATGGCAGTCGCCCCCGTGCTCTTCCGCATGGAACGCACCGGCGTGCTGCTGGACCGCCACGCCCTGGCGCGGCAAAGCCGCGAACTCGGGGAAAAAATGCTGGAACTGGAACAGCGCGCTTTCCAGATCGCCGGACGCCCCTTCAACCTCAACTCGCCCAAGCAAATCCAGGAAATCCTCTTCGGCGAAATGCGCCTGCCGGTGATCAAGAAAACGCCAGGCGGCGCGCCCTCAACCGACGAGGAAGTGCTGGAATCCCTGGCCGCCGATTATCCCCTGCCGCGCGCGCTGCTGGACTACCGGGGGCTGGCCAAGCTCAAATCGACCTATACCGACAAGCTGCCGGCCATGATCAACCCCGCCACGGGCCGGGTGCACACGAGTTTTTCCCAGGCCACGGCGGTGACCGGGCGCCTGGCCAGCGCCGATCCCAATCTGCAGAACATTCCGGCGCGCACCGCCGAGGGGCGGCGCATACGGGAAGCCTTCATCGCCCCGCCCGGCCATGTCATCGTCTCGGCCGACTATTCCCAGATCGAGCTGCGCATCATGGCCCACCTGTCGGACGATCCCGGCCTGCTCAACGCCTTCGCCGCCGACGAGGACATCCACGCCGCCACCGCAGCCGAGGTGTTCGGCGTGCCGCTGGCCGATGTCAGCGCGGATCAGCGGCGCATGGCCAAGGTCATCAACTTCGGCCTCATCTACGGCATGTCGGCCTTCGGCCTGGCCAGCCAACTGGGGCTGGAACGAGCCGCGGCGCAGGCGTGGATCGACCGCTATTTCTCCCGCTATCCGGGCGTGGCGCGCTACATGGAGAGCACGCGGGAGGGCGCGCGGCGCCGGGGCTATGTGGAAACCGTGTTCGGACGCCGCCTTTATCTGCCGGAGATCAACAGCAAAAACCCGCAGCGCCGCCAGGGCGCGGAACGGGCGGCGATCAACGCGCCCATGCAAGGCACGGCGGCGGACCTCATCAAGCTCGCCATGGTGGCCGTACAAGACTGGATCGATCGGGAAGCGCCGCACGTCCGCCTCATCCTGCAGGTGCACGACGAATTGGTGCTCGAAGCCCCTGCGGCCGAACAAACTCGGATCATGGACGCCCTGCCTCGCCTCATGGCCGGCGTGGCCAGCCTCAAGGTGCCTCTCAAGGCGGGCATAGGCGCGGGCCCCAACTGGGAAGCCGCGCACTGACTCAGAAAAATTCCAGGTGCAGGCGCAGGATACCCGCCAGCACGTCGGGATAGATGCCGCCGGGGTGAAACACCCATTGCAGGTCCGGCTGCAGATACAACGATTTGTCGATACGCCAGACGTAGGTCGCTTCCAGCACGGTTTCCGCTGCATGGGGCGCGCCGCTCAGCCAAGCCCGCGCCACACCCAGACTCAAGGCGTCGCGCGGGCGCGCCACCCACGGCGCTTCCAAGCGCAACCCCATGCCCAGGTAATAGGGCACGCTGCCCTGCCCGCCGGAGCTGGCCCCCCACTGCACGAACCAGCCCAGCGGGCGCCCGGCCCAGCGCTCCTGCCGATCGGCCAGGCCGTACCAGCCCCGGGCCTCGCGCTCGCCCGGCGCCGGACGGTAGCGCCAAAGACCCACTCCGGCCAACGTCCGAGCCGTTCCATCCGACCACGACCGCTCCAGTTGCGCCAAGGCCATGTAGCCCCCCTGGAAGGGCCGCCCCGGCTTCAGAGGGTTACCCTGAAACAGGCCGCCGGTGCCCGTCCAACCCCCTGCAACCTGGCTATAAACCACCCCCGTCCCGGTATACGGATAAGTGGGGGTGAGTGGCACGTTGGCGCTGATGGTGGGGGCCAGGCCGAAGGAGGCGTTGAGCAGCTGGCTGCCGGCCGGCACGACGCCGAAATAGTCGGACACGTTCATCATGCCCAGGCGCAGCGTTTTGTCCGCGCCGAAATCCTGCCGCCATTTGAAGTCGTACAACCGCACCAGCGAGGGCGCCCAGTCGTTGCTGAGCGTCTGCGTTTCGCCAAACATGCCGCCCTGGCTGCCGCGTGCGGCGACGCCCAACAGGCCCACGGTGAGCCGGCCGCCCGCGGGTAAATGCAAGTAAGCGCTGCCCACGCTGAAGCCAACGTGCCCCACGCTGTCGGCGGCCGTACCGCCCGCGCGGCCGCCCCCCAGATTGGCGAGCCATTCCGTATCCAGGTGCCCGGCCCAGGTGATGCCGCGTCCCGGCGCAATCGGCAGCGTGTAGGCGGGTTTGGCGGACTGCGTCTGCTCGGCCTTTGCCGGCAGCGCCCAGCCGGCGAGCAGCGCGCTCAAGAGAACATGCCCGCATAGGCGCGTCATCCAGTCTCGAAGCATCGGGGCAGGGCGTCCTCTGGCCGCAAAAACGGGCCAAGGCAAAAAAAAGGGGGAGCTTGCCGCTCCCCGTATTGGAGTCGTCTGACGACCGATTAGTGTTTTTCGATCGGAGTGAGTTCCACCCTGCGGTTCTGGTAGCGGCCTTCAGGCGTCTTGTTGCTGGCGATGGGGTCGGCCATGCCATAGCCCTTGGTCTCCAGCCGAACGGCGGGAATGCCATGGGCGACCAGGTATTTCTTCACCGCTTCGGCACGCAGCTTGGAAAGACGCAGGTTATAGGACTTGGTGCCCACGTTGTCGGTGTATCCCGCCACCAGAACCTTGCCGTTGCCCCATTCCTTCAGGGTGGCGACCGCCTGGTCAAGCACAGCCTGCTCTTTCGCCGCGATGGAGTACTTGTTGAAGGCAAAATTGATGCCTTGCAACACGATTTTCTTCTCCACCTGCGCCGGAGGCGGCGGGGGGGGCGGAGGCGGCGGGGGGGGCGGAGGCGGCGGGGGGGGCGGAGGCGGAGGCGGCGGTGGAGGGGGCGGCGGCGGGGCCTCTTTCACGGGCGGCGCAGGCGGGGCGCCGATGCCCCAGGAATAGCCCAGCAAGGCCTGCACGCTGGTCAAGCCATGTCCTTGCACGGGGTTGTCGTTGCGGCCGAAGGACTGGTCCGCGCGCACCTCCCAACGGAATGCGTCGCGCTTGCCCACGGCCCACTCCTGGCCGAGGCCAACGGAGGCTAGCGGCTCGGTGAAGTTCGGCCCCTTGTCGGTGGAATAATTGACGATGCCCAAGCCGCCGGACAGGAACCAGTTGTAGTCCTGCTGCTTGGAGAACAGCCACTCCAGGCCGCCGCGCAGCTTGGTAACGTCGCTGTTGCCTACGCCGGCAAGGCTGCCCTTGACCGGATTGTAGGTCAGATCGCTGAAAAAATTGGTGCTGGTGCCCAAGCGCACGCCATAGCGCAGGCCGATGACGGGGCTGATGGCGTTCTTCTTGCTGCCGACCAGGTTTTTGTCCATCATGCCGGCACCCCCCAGGATGCCGAATTCCTGGTCCGGCAGGTTGACGGCCTGCGCAACGCCGGCGACTACCATGAGTGCCGCGCCCAGGCCCAAGGCCCATTGCGGTTTCCTTGTCATCGCGAGCTCTCCATTAAAAGTTTTCTGGGGGCCTATTTTAACTCAGCCCCTCATGCAGGCCATGGCAAAGTCCGGTTTCTCCGCCCCCATTGTTGCAGAATTGACACAAATCAAGGACTTATCAGTGCTGTAAGTTGGCATATTGCAACACTAACCATTTAGTTCCTGCTTGACCAAACTTGACTTGCACCCGGGCATCGCCACCGCGCCCCTCGAAATCCACGATGACCCCGGCGCCGAATTTGGCATGGCGGACGCTCTGCCCCACCTGTAGGCCGGCTTCGCTTTTCGCTAGGGCTGCCGCGCCATAAGGCGCGGGGACCGGGACGGAGCGATTCAGGGGCAGCAACGCCCCAGGGGGGAGTTCGTCGAGGAAGCGCGACGCCATGCCGCAGCGAGTCTGGCCATGGAGCAGGCGCGATTGCGCGAAAGTGAGATAGAGCCTGCGGCGCGCGCGCGTCAGCGCCACGTACATCAGCCGACGCTCCTCCTCCAGCCCGTCGTTTTCGGCAAAGCTCTGCTCGTGGGGAAACAAGCCCTCTTCCAGGCCGGTGATGAAGACCGTGTGAAATTCCAGGCCCTTGGCGGCATGCACGGTCATGAGTTGCACGGCGTCCCGCCCGGCTTCGGCCTGATGCTCGCCCGCCTCCAGGGCGGCATGGGCGAGAAAGGCGTCCAGCGGCCCTTCCGCCTCCGTTTCCTCGCGCTCCTGCTCGAACAGGGCCGCGGCATTGACCAACTCGCCCAGGTTTTCCAGCCGCTCGGCCCCCTCCCGCTCCCCTTTGTAGAACGCCTCCAATCCGCTCAGGGCAATGACCTGGGCCAGTGCCTCGGCCAAGGGCAGCCCATCGATGGCGCGCTTGAGATCCTCGATCAGGCGCACGAAGGGAGCGAGCTTGCCGGGCGCCGTACAGGCCGCCTGCCACAGGCTCGTGCCGGCGGCGCGCGCGCGTTCCTGCAGGCCCTCCAGGGTGCGCGCGCCTATGCCGCGGGCCGGAAAATTGACCACGCGCAGCAACGCGCCGTCGTCGTCGGGGTGGGTGAGCATGCGCAGATAGGCCAGGGCATGCTTGATCTCCTGGCGCTCGAAAAAACGCAGCCCGCCATAGACGCGATAGGGCAATCCGGCGGAAAACAGGGCGTGCTCCAGCACGCGCGACTGGGCATTGGAGCGGTACAGCACCGCCATGTCGGCGAGGCTCGCCCCCGCGCGCTCGAGCTGGCGGATTTCGTCCATCACGAAGGCGGCCTCTTCCTGGTCGTTGTAGCCCTGGAACAGGCGCAGCCTCTCGCCCTTGCCGTCCTCGGTCCACAGATTCTTGCCCAGGCGCCGGGTATTGCGCGCGATCAGGGCATTGGCCGCGTCCAGGATATGGCCGTGGCTGCGGTAGTTCCGCTCCAGCTTGATGACCCGGCCTTGGGCGTAGTCGCGCTCGAACTCCGCCATGTTGCCGGTATTCGCGCCGCGGAAGGCGTAAATGGACTGGTCGTCATCGCCGACCGCGAACAGCGCCGCCTGCGGCCCGGCGAAGAGGCGCAGCCAGCGGTACTGCAAGGCGTTGGTGTCCTGGAATTCGTCCACCAGTATGTGGCGAAAGCGCTCCTGGTAATGTTGGCGCAGCAGTTCGTTGCGCTCCAGCAGCTCGTAGGCGCGCAGCAGCAGCTCGGGGAAATCGGCCACGCCCTCGCGCTGGCATTGCACGTCGTAGGCCGCGTACAGTTCCGCCAGGCGGCGCGTGTGAGGGTCGAAGGCTTCCACGCGATGGGCGCGCAGCCCGGCTTCCTTGTTGGCGTTGATGAACCACTGCACCTTGCGCGGTTCGTATTTTTCCGTATCGACGTTGAGCGCCTTGAGCAGGCGCTTGACGGCAGCCAACTGATCCTGATGGTCCAGGATCTGGAAGGACTGCGGCAGGCCCGCCTCCCGCCAATGCGTGCGCAGCAGACGGTTGGACAGCCCATGGAAAGTGCCCACCCACATGCCGCGGGTGGAAATCGGCAGCAGCGCGGCCAGGCGTGCGAGCATTTCCTTGGCCGCCTTGTTGGTAAAGGTCACCGCCAGCACCCCCAGCGGCGACACCCGGCCCTGCTGGATCAGCCAGGCGATGCGTGTGGTGAGCACCCGCGTCTTGCCGGAACCCGCGCCGGCCAGAATCAGCGCGGAAGCGTCCGGCAGGGTGACGGCCCGGCGCTGCTCCGGGTTGAGGGTATCCAGCAGGGTGTCGTTCATGAAGAATAAAATGCGCGATCTGGCAGAATTATAAAATGCCCATGCCCAAGACTCTGGGGGATTTCATACGCGAGGCCCGTGCGCGCATCCGCGAAATGGATGCCGACACGGCGCGCGAGCGCCTGGGGGAGATGTTGGTGGTCGACGTGCGCGAGGCGGAGGAGTTTGTCCTGGGCCACCTGCCCGGCGCGAGTTCCATCCCGCGCGGGCGGCTGGAAGCTGCCGCCGACCCCGCCTACAAGGGGTGCGACGCCCGCCTGAGCCGCGCCGCCGCGTGCGAAATCCTGCTGTATTGCAGCACCGGCGCACGCTCGGCCCTGGCCGCGGCGACGCTCATGGACATGGGCTTCTCGCGCGTATATTCGCTGGCCGGCGGCACGGAGCTGTGGCTGGCGGAGGGCTACGAACTGATGAAGGAATCCCCATGATACGCATCCTCTATTTCGGCCACCTCGCCACCTTGTTCGGACAGACCGGCGAGGACGCCGAGCTGCCTGCCGAGGTAGGCGACATCGGCGCCCTGCTGCGCTGGCTGGGCCGGCGCGGCGAAATCTGGGAGCGTGCGTTGCGCGCCAACCCGTCGCTCAAGGTCACCGTCAACAAGCAGTTCGCCGAGCCGTCCACGGCAGTGCAGGACGGCGACGAAATCGCCCTGGTGGCGTTCGCCATGGCGTGACCCCCATGCGCTTCCACCGCTCCCCCCTGCTCCCCGCCACGCTGGCGCTGCTCGCCTGCCTGGCCCTCACCGCCTGCGGACCGGGCAAGGACACCCATCCCGGCCAGCCGGTCACCAAGCGCGAAGCCATCTTCAAGCAATTCCTGCGCACTTCCGAGCCGATAGGCATGATGCTGCGCGGCAGCAAACCCTTCGAGGCGCAGCAAGTGCAGCAGCTGGCCGCCAGACTCAAGGCCCTGAGCACGAAGCCCTGGCAACATTTCCCCCAAGGCAGCACTTACTACCCGAGCCGCGCCAAGCCCGCGGTATGGGAGAAACCCGCCCAATTCAAGGCTGCGCAGGATCGCTTCATCCATGCGGCCGATCAGCTGGCGCGGGCCGCGCAAAGCGGCAACCCGGATGCCGTCCGGCCGGCGTTCCGAGAATTGAGCGCAAGCTGCGACGCCTGCCACCAGACGTTCCGCGGCCCGCCCAGGTTCTGAAATGGCGCATCGGCATGGCACGGTGAAAGTATGGGATCTGCCGGTGCGCCTGTTTCATTGGAGCCTGGCCGCCCTGTTGGCCTTGTCCTGGTGGAGCGGTACGCGCGGCGGCGACTGGCTGCCGCTGCACGAGCGTTCGGGCTACGCCATACTCACGCTGGTGATCTTCCGCATGCTGTGGGGCTGGGCCGGCAGCGACAGCGCGCGCTTCGCCGGCTTCGTGCGCGGCCCGCGCGCCGTGCTCGCCTATGCGCACAGCCTAGCCGCGCGGCGCCCACCCGCCTACCTGGGTCACAACCCGCTGGGCGGGTGGATGGTGCTCGCCCTGCTGGCGAGCCTGCTGCTCCAGGGCGCCAGCGGCTTGTTCGCCACCGACGACGTGGCCTTTTCCGGACCGCTGGCGCATGACGTCGGGGAACGCGCGAGCGAGCTCGCCACGGCCTTGCACAAGCTGAATTTCGACCTGCTGCTGGGGCTCGCCGCCCTGCATGTCGCCGCCGTGCTGACCCATGTCGCGCTGCGCCGCGACGGACTGCTGGCAGCCATGCTCACGGGGTGCAAGGCGGCACCGCCCGAAGTGCCGGCGCTGCGCTTCGCCTCGCCGGCGCGCGCCGCACTGCTGCTGGCGTTGGCCGCACTGCTGGTCTGGGGGCTGACGCGGCTGGGTTGACTCAAAAAAACGGGGCCGCAGGCCCCGCTCGCAGCGCGCAAAGCGCCTTATTTCTTGTGGCTTTCGTCGATCATGCGCTGGATCACGGGCTCCAGCACCAGCTCCATGGCGTAGCCCATCTTGCCGCCGGGCACCACGATGGTGTTGGAGCGGGACATGAAGGCGTTGGGAATCATGTTGAGCAGGTAGGGGAAATCCACCGCCTTGCGGTCGCGGAAGCGGATGATGACGAAGCTCTCGTCGGGAGAAGGGATGTCGCGCGAGATGAAGGGATTGGAGGTGTCCACCGTCGCCACGCGCTGGAAATTGATGTGCGTGTGGGAAAACTGCGGGGTGATGTAGTTCACGTAGTCCGGCATGCGGCGCAGGATAGTGTCCACGATCACTTCGGCCGAATAGCCGCGCTCGGCGCCATCGCGGTGGATCTTCTGAATCCATTCCAGGTTCACCACGGGCACCACGCCCACGCCCAGGTCCACGTGCTTGGGCAGATTCACTTTGTCGGTGGCCACCAGGCCGTGCAGGCCCTCGTAGAACAGCAGGTCGGTGCCGTGCGGGATTTCCTCCCAGGGCGTAAATTCGCCCGGCTTGAGGCTGACGCCGAGGCGCTTGTTGTGAAAGACCGCTTCCTCGTCGCTATGGATGTAGTAGCGCTTCTTGCCGCCGCCGGTCTCGCCATAGGTGCGAAACAGGTCTTCCAGCTTGTCGAAATGATTGGACTCGGGGCCGAAGTGGCTGAAGTGCTTGTTGCCCCTGGCTTCTTCCTGCTTGACGCGCTCGCGGAATTCGACCCGTCCCAGGCTATGGAAGCTGTCGCCCTCGACCACCGCGGCGCTGATCTTTTCGCGGAAAAAAATGTGTTCGAAGGCACGCTTGACGGTGGTCGTGCCCGCGCCGGACGAGCCGGTGACGGCGATGACGGGGTGCTTCTTGGACATGGAAAACTCCTCGGCTGGGTTTTGAAAGCGAAATGGGCCGATTTTACCCGCCGGGCGCGCGCTTTGCCATGCCGCCAGGCGCGCTGGGCGCAGCCGGTTATAATCGCTGCCTCGACGATACAGCGCTCAAGATGCAGGAAAAATACCAGCCCTCGCAGATCGAACCGCAGCTCCAGCGCCGCTGGGAGGCGCAGCAGGCCTACGCCGCGCGGGAAGACGACCCCCGCCCCAAGTATTACTGCCTGTCGATGTTCCCCTACCCCTCCGGCAAGCTGCACATGGGCCACGTGCGCAACTACACCATCGGCGACGTGCTGGCGCGCTACCACCGCATGAAGGGCTGCAACGTGCTGCAGCCGATGGGCTGGGATGCCTTCGGCCTGCCGGCGGAAAACGCCGCACTTGCCAACAACGTGCCGCCGGCCGAATGGACCTACAAGAACATCGACCACATGCGCACCCAGCTCAAGGCCCTGGGTCTGGCCATCGACTGGCGCCGCGAGATCGCCACCTGCAAGCCGGAGTACTACCGCTGGGAGCAGTGGCTGTTCACCCGCCTGTTCAAGAAAGGCCTCATCTACAAGAAGACCGCCACCGTGAACTGGGACCCGGTGGACGCGACCGTACTGGCCAACGAGCAGGTCATCGACGGGCGCGGCTGGCGCAGCGGCGCGCCGGTGGAAAAGCGCGACATCCCCATGTATTTCTTCCGCATCACCCGGTACGCCGACGAGTTGCTGCAGGAACTGGACAACCTGCCCGGCTGGCCGGAGCAGGTGCGCACCATGCAGAAGAACTGGATCGGCAAATCCTACGGCGTGCGCTTCGCCTTCAAAGTAGCCGCCAAAGGCGATACTTCGCCCCCCTCTCCCCTCGCGGGAGAGGGCGGGGGTGAGGGGGAACTGCTCTGGGTTTACACCACCCGTGCCGACACCCTCATGGGCGTGACCTTCGTCGCCGTGGCGGCGGAACATCCGCTGGCGGCCTATGCGGCCCGGCACAACCCGGAGCTCGCGGCCTTCATCGAGGAATGCAAGCAAGGCGGCGTGGCCGAGGCCGAGATCGCCGCCCTGGAAAAAAAGGGCATGGACACCGGCCTCAAGGTCGTTCATCCGCTCACCGGCGAGGCCATCCCGGTGTGGGTGGGAAATTATGTGCTCATGGGCTATGGCGAAGGCGCGGTGATGGCCGTGCCGGCGCACGACGAGCGTGATTTCCATTTCGCGAAGACCTATGGCCTGCCCATCAAGCAGGTCATCAGCGAGAAGGGGGAAAGGGGAAGGGAAAAGGGTTTCTCTGCCGATGCCTGGGAAGAGTGGTATGCCGGCAAAACCGGCTACTGCGTCCATTCCGGCAAGTACGACGGCCTCGGCTACGGTGCGGCAGTGGATGCCATCGCCGCTGACCTGAAGGCGCTCGGTTTCGGCGACAAGCAAGTGCAGTTCCGCCTGCGCGACTGGGGCATCTCCCGGCAACGCTATTGGGGCTGCCCCATCCCCATCATCCACTGCGCTTCCTGCGGCGACGTACCCGTGCCCGAAGACCACCTGCCCGTGGTTCTCCCGGAAAACGTCACCATCACCGGGCGCGGCTCGCCGCTGGCCAAGATGCCAGAGTTCTACCAGTGCAACTGCCCGCAATGCGGCCGGCCGGCGCGGCGCGAAACCGACACCATGGATACTTTCGTGGAATCGTCCTGGTATTACGCGCGCTATGCCTGCCCCGATGCGGCCTCGATGCTCGACGAACGCGCGCGGCATTGGCTGCCCGTCGATCAATATGTCGGCGGCATCGAGCACGCCATCCTGCATCTGCTCTATGCGCGCTTCTTCCACAAGCTCATGCGCGACGAGGGCCTGGTGCCCGGCAACGAGCCCTTCACCCACCTGCTCACCCAAGGCATGGTGGTGGCGCCCACGTTTTACCGCGAAGGCGCCAACGGCAAGAAGCAGTGGATCAACCCGGCCGAGGTGGATGTAAAGACCGACGAGCGCGGCCGCCCGCTGGGCGCGACGCTCCTAGCCGACGGTCGGCCGGTGACCTTGGGCGCCACGGAGAAGATGTCCAAGTCGAAGAACAACGGCGTCGATCCGCAAACCCTGATCGATACCTACGGCGCGGACACGGCCCGCCTGTTCATGATGTTCGCGGCCCCGCCCGACCAGCAGCTGGAGTGGTCGGACGCCGGCGTCGAGGGCGCGCATCGCTTCCTCAAGCGTTTGTGGAAAGCGGTGTACGATCACGTCAGCCAGGGGCCCGTTGCCGCTTATGCCGGCGGCGAACTGAGCGGGCCGCTCAGGGAGTTGCGACGCCAGATCCATCAGACGCTGGCCAAGGTGGATGACGACCTGGGCCGCCGCAAGCAATTCAACACCGCCATCGCCGCCGTCATGGAATTGATGAACGCCATCGCCAAATGCGACGAAACGGGAGCCACGGCACGCGGCGTCGCGCAGGAAGCGCTGGAGAAAATCGTCCTCATGCTGGCCCCCATCGTGCCCCACATCAGCGAGGCGCTGTGGACCGAGCTCAAGCCCGGTGCAGCGCTGCCGGAGGAGCCCTGGCCCATGGCCGACGCCGCAGCGCTGGTGCAGGAGGAAATCGAACTGGTGCTGCAAGTCAACGGCAAGCTGCGCGGCCAGTTCCGCGTGCCCAGCGCGGCCGATAAAGCGGCCATCGAAGCCGCTGCACTGGTCAGCGAGGCGGCGCAAAAGGCGCTGGGCGGCGCGGCGCCGAAGAAGGTGATCGTGGTGCCCGGGCGCCTGGTCAACATCGTGGCATGAAACGGCGCGCCTTTTTTCTTCCCCTGCTCCTGTTGCCCTTGGCGGCCTGCGGCTTCCATTTGCGCGGCGAGGCGGCCATGCCTTTCCAGACGCTCTACATCGACGCGCCCGGTTACAACCAGTTGCAGGTCGATTCCTTCTACCAGCGCCTGGCCAAGCGCCTGCAGCTAAGCGGCGTCACGCTCGAACCCTCGCCCGCCAAGGCGCAGGTGGTGCTGAAAATCCTGCCCGAGACGCGCACCCGCAGCATCCTCGCCCTCACCAGCGCCGGCCAGGTGGCGGAATACCGCATCGCCCTGATCATGACTTATGCCGTGCTGGGCCCGAACGGCCGCGCCATCGCCCCGCCCGCGACCATCAACCTTACGCGCGATTACACTTACAACAACAACCAGTATCTGGCCATGGGTGCGGAGGAAAATCTCCTCTACCGCGACATGGAAAACGCGGCCCTGGAGCAGATCGTGCAGCGTCTGCAAGACATCCATCCCTAACCGATGGAGCTTGCCCCCGAACGCCTGGCCAGCCACCTGGCCCAGGATCTGGCGGCGCTCTACGTGCTGTGGGGCGAAGAACCGCTCGGCCTGCTGGAAGCGGAGGACGCGATCCGCGCGGCCGCCCGCCGCGCCGGCTACGGCGAGCGCCAGGTCTACGACGTGCAAGGGCGCTACAACTGGGACGCCGTCACCAAGGACGGCGGCAATCTTTCCCTGTTCGGCGCACGCCGCCTGAACGAAATCCGCATCCCGTCCGGCAAACCTGGCACCGAGGGCGGCCGCGCCCTGCAGGACTATGCCGAACATCTGCCGCCCGACACGCTCACGCTCATCACCCTGCCCAGCCTGGAGTGGCGCGCCACCCAGAGCAAGTGGTTCGGCGCTCTGGTGTCTGCCGGCGTGACCCTGCAATTCCGCGCCGTGGAAGCCGGCCGCCTGCCGGCATGGATTGCCGGACGGCTCAAGGCCCAGGGCTTCAGCGCCGGACCCGACGCACTGGATTGGCTGGCGCAGCGGGTGGAGGGCAACCTGCTGGCCGCGCGCCAGGAAATCGACAAGCTCGCCCTCCTGCTGCCCGCCGGCCGGCTGGAGCTGGCCCAAGTGCAGGCGGCAGTGACCGACGTGGCGCGCTACGACGTGGGGCAGCTGCCCGACGCCCTCTATCAGGGCCAGCTCGCGCGCTACAGCCGCATCCTGGCGCATTTGCGGGAGGAAGGCGAGGCCCTGCCGCGCATCCTGTGGCAGCTATCGAATGCCCTGCGCCTGCTGTTGCGGCTACAATCAGGATTGCAACGGGGCGAAGCGCTGCCGCGCCTGCTCGCCGCCCAACGGGTCTGGGAAAAGCGCCGTCCGCTGGTGGAAGCCGCCTTGCAGCGCCTCTCGCTGCCGCGCCTGGAGCAGGCGCTCACGCGCCTGGCCCTGCTCGACCGCCAGGCCAAGGGGCTGGAGCCGGGCGACCCGTGGAGCGAACTGCTGCGCCTGGGCCTGTTCCTGTGCAGCGCGCGGGGCCGCCGCAGCAACTGACTGAAACAAGCCGCTATGGACATCAAGAGCTACATGACCACCCTGGGCCGCCAGGCCCGCGATGCCAGCCGCATCCTGGCGCGCGCCGACACCGGCGCAAAGAACCGCGCGCTCGCCGCCATCGCCGCCGCCATCCGCCGCGACCAGGACAAGCTGCAGGCCGCCAACTACGAAGACACCACGCGCGCGCGCCGCGACGGCTACGACGCCGCCCTGCTCGATCGCCTGCAACTGAGCGACAAGGCCATTCGCGGCATGGCCGAGGGCCTGGAGCAGATCGCCGCGCTGCCCGATCCGGTGGGCGAGATCGAGGATTTGAAATACCGGCCCTCCGGCATCCAGGTCGGCAAGATGCGCGTGCCGCTGGGCGTGGTGGGGATCATTTACGAGGCGCGCCCCAACGTCACGGCGGACGCCGCCGGACTGTGCCTGAAGTCGGGCAATGCCGCCATCCTGCGCGGCGGCAGCGAGGCCATCGAAAGCAATCGGGCCATCGCCGCCTGCGTCGCCGAGGGTCTGGCCCAGGCCGGCCTGCCGCCCCATTGCGTGCAGGTGGTGGATACCACCGACCGCGCCGCGGTGGGCGAGCTCATCACCCTGAAGGACTATGTGGACGTGATCGTGCCGCGCGGCGGCAAGAGCCTCATCGAGCGCCTCATCAACGAGGCCAGGATACCCGTCATCAAGCATCTGCACGGCGTCTGCCATGTGTATGTGGACGACCGCGCCGATCTCGCCAAGGCCGCGGCCATCGCCGACAACGCCAAGACCAGCCGCTACGGCACCTGCAACACCATGGAGACGCTGCTGGTGCATGAGGCCGTGGCAACCGCTTTCCTGCCCCGCATCGCCGACATCTACCACACCAAGGGCGTGGAGATGCGCGGCTGCGAGCAAACCCGCGCGCTGCTGCCCGGCATCGTCGCCGCCGCCGAGGCCGACTGGCACGAAGAATATCTCGCGCCCATCATTGCCATCCGCGTGGTGGCCGACATGGATGCGGCCATCGCGCACATCGCCCGTTACAGCTCGCAGCATACCGACGCCATCGTCACCGAGGACTACACGCGCGCGCGCCGCTTCCTGCGCGAAGTGGATTCCGCCAGCGTCATGGTCAATGCCTCCACGCGCTTCGCCGACGGCTTCGAGTACGGCCTGGGCGCCGAAATCGGCATCTCCACCGACAAGATCCACGCGCGCGGCCCGGTCGGCCTGGAAGGCCTCACCAGCCAGAAGTGGGTAGTGTTGGGCGACGGCCAAGTCAGAGTCTGAGTTGGCAAATCCTGGAAACGGAGAAGGGGGAAGGGGGAAGAAGGAAGGGCAAAACCTTCCAACCCCCCCCCTTCCCCCTTCTCCCCTTCCCCCTTCCCCCCCCATCGGTATCCTCGGCGGCACCTTCGATCCCATCCATTACGGCCATCTGCGGCTCGCCGAGGAAATGGGCGAGGCGCTGGGCTTGGCCCAGGTGCGCCTCGTCCCTGCGGGACTGCCGCCGCACCGTAGCGCGCCCGCCACAGCCGCCGGCCACCGCCTCCAAATGGCTCGCCTGGCCGCAGCCGGCAATCCCCGCCTGGTGGTAGACGAGCGTGAAATCCGCAAAACCAGCCCCAGCTATACCGTGGAAACGCTCACCGAGCTGCGCGATGAAATCGGCCCCGGCGCGCCGCTTTGGCTCATCATGGGAGCGGACGCCTTTCTGGGGCTCACCACCTGGAAAGACTGGCGGCGGCTGTTCGAACTCGCCCATATCGCCATCGCGCATCGTCCGGGCTATCGACTGATCCAGTCCGATGCCCTGGTCGATCCTTTGCGCACCGAAGTGGATCGCCGCCTCACGGACACGCCGCCGACAACCCCTGCAGGCAGCCTGTGGCGCTTCACCATCACCCCCCTGGACATTTCCGCCACCGCCATCCGCGAGCGCCTGCGGTGCGGCCAGAGCATCCGCTATCTGGTGCCGGAAGCGGTGCGCACCTACATCGAGGAGCAAAAACTCTACCCATGAACCTGCAAGACAAGATCGCCGCCGTCGTCGGCGCGCTGGAGGACATCAAGGCGCGCGACATCACCGTGCTGGACACCCGCCCCCTCACCTCGCTGTTCGAATGCATGATCATCGCCAGCGCCGATTCCGCGCGCCAGACCAAGGCGCTCGCCAACAGCGTGCGCGAAAAGGCCCACGAACTGGGGCAGCCCATCGTCGGCGTGGAAGGCGAGCAGACCGGTGAATGGGTGCTGGTGGACCTCGGCGACATCCTGGTGCACATCATGCAGCCCGCCGTGCGCAGCCACTACAATCTGGAAGAGTTGTGGAGTGCGGGGGCGAAGGCGCGCGGCCAGGCAACGCACGCTTGAATATCTGCAACCACTCACCGTGAATCGCCCCGAATTTCGTGGTGATTATCCTTCCTTGTACTGTCGCCGTCACGCACGCTCCACACCTCCCGCACCTCGGACCATTGCGAATCGCAATTCGCCGTGTTGCGAGTAGGTGCATAGGGGGTTTACGTCAGCGGGCTGCGAAAACCATGAAGAATTGAGGGCACCCATTAGCCGACTGTGGTAAAGCGAGGCGCGCCACCAATTGCAATTCGGGAGAGCCTTGACGCAGGGGAGTCGGTGTCCCCATTATTTCCTGCGCTTTGGCCAACCAGTCGGTGACAAGCAAGTAAGCGGGCTGGGGGAGACGCTGCTTGGGGGGCGACCTCGTAGGGGTAACGAGAACCCCCATTATTGTCGCTTAACGAAACTTTTCTCGCTCAGCTAGTGCGGGAGAGCAGGTGTTGCAGGCTTCAACGTCTGATCCAACTTTTTCAAGATATCGACTTCCCAGTTAGGGGCAAATACGTTAGTCGCCAAAGCTCTTTTGGACACCACTTCCACCCTCGTTTCGTTCACATTCAGGGGCTCTATAAAAATAGCAACGTCTTCGCCGTAGCTGAAAGCGGTTATGCCTCTTTGCGCAAGAATAAATCCCTTCTCAGGATTCTCGTCGACAAGACTCAGCCCCAATCCAGTAATAATTGGGGGAAGAGCCTTCCAGACAACTTTTTGCGGCTCTGCATATGTATGCGCCAAGCCAGTGCCTTTGGCCGAAACCGCGTCAGATAGTGTTGCGCACCCCCCCAACAGCGCAATCGTGGCGGCAAAAAGTAATCTGATCATGCTTTCGGAAACAAATTTCATCACGTTTTTCTTCACCTTTACCAATTGTCGAGCTGAAAATCTGGAACTGACACAGTGGTCTTCCCCACACCCCGACTCACCCGCTACGCGCTCGCGCCGCTTGGCCAACACCGTCACCATCCCCAACCCCGCCAGCAGCAGCGCCCACTCGGCCGGCTCCGGCACGGCCGCCAGCACTTCGTTGGCGAGCACCTGGTGCAGACGGGCCGTGGGATGCACGTCGTCCCAGAAGGCGTAGCTGCCGGGATCGGAGCACACGCTCGACGTGCCGGTGTCGAGGCAGCCTTGTGTGGTGTCGGTGAAGCCATAGGCCGCGGCATCGTTGAGCACCTGGGTCAAGGCGCCGAAGACGTTGAACTGGATGATGCCGGCGTCGAATCCGGGCGTCGCCTGCAGGGTGCCGAGCTTGCCGCTCAGCGTCTGGTTGAAGCTCAGCGAATAATTCGCGGCCAGCGTCGTGAAACCAGGATAGACCGCATTTTCGCTGATGGCGCGCGGCGTGAGGCCCAGATCGGGCAGGTTGAGCACGAGGATGTGGCGCGCGCCGCGGCTCTCCAGCGTACTCACGGCGTCGGTCACGTTGGTCGTGCTGGTGCCGATGGTATTCGCGGCGCTGGCTAGGACTTGCGTCATGGTAGAGGACGGCGACAGGCTGGAGAACAGCGCCAGCGCATCATTGGCCCCCGCCCACACGGCGTAGAGGCCGTTGGGGTCCAGGTTGCCGCTGCCGTAGGTGCTGATTTCCCAGCTCAGCCCGGGCAGGCCGCCCAAGCCGTAGCTGCCGTTGAGGTTGTTGCCAGTGCCGCTGGTGGCGCCGCCATAGGCGTAGTCGTGCAAGGGCACGCCCAGGCCCTTCGCGAGATCTTCCACCATCACCGGGCCGTTGGAGAAGCGGCCCTGCCAGTAGGGCGCGGGCGGAAAGGCGCCGCCCGTGTAGGCATAGATGTTGCCGTTGTCCGATAGGCTGTCGCCGAAGGCATAGACGCCATCGTAGGCCAGCGCCGGGGCGCTCAGCGCCAGGGCCAGCAGGGCCATGCACACGCGGTCGGGTTTCATGGGGGCTCTCTTGGTGTTGTTTTGGCGGCTATTGTAAAAGGCCGCGCGGCCGCGGAAATGAAGCATTGCTTAATTTTTGCGCGCCTATGTCTTCCGGCCGAGGGCCCATGCAGGGGAACGCTCAATACTGCACCACACCCGGATCGAGGCTGCGCCAAAGATACCAGGTCGCCACCGTGCGCCAGGGCGCATAGCGCTCGCCCCAGGCCGCCAGCTCCTTGGGCGGGGGCAGGCGGCCGTCCAGGTAGTGGCGGGCCACGGCCTTCTGCAGCCCCATGTCGTCCGCCGGCCAGACGTCCGGCCGGTTTAAATGGAAGATGAGGAACATCTCCGCCGTCCAGCGGCCGATGCCGCGCACGGCGGTGAGCTGCCCGATCAGCGCGGCGTCCGGGGCGCGCGCCCAGCGCCGCGGATCAAGCCGGCCGTCGGCGAAGTGTTCGGCGAGGTCATGCAGATACTCGGCCTTGCGTGCGGTGAGGCCCAGGGCGCGCAGATCATCCGGCGCCTGCGTCAGAACCCGGTCGGGCGCCACCTCGCCCAAAGCCAGCGCCAGACGGTTCCAGATGGCCTCGGCGGCGCGCGTGGATATCTGCTGGCTGACGATGGCGCGCGCCAGGGTGGCGAAGGCCCCGCTGCGCCGCACCAGGACGGCGCCGCGGTGCTGCGCCATGAACGCCGCCAGGACGTCGTCGCGCCCCGCCAGCTCGCGGCAGGCGCCCGCCCAGTAGCGCGGGGGCGTCTCAGGCATTGAGGCGTTCGAGCAGGGCTTCGGTTTTTTCCGGCTCAGTGTTCTTCAACAGGCGCTGCACCAAAGGCAGCAGCTCCTCGACATGACTGCGCAGGATCTGCTGCTTGACCTGCAGCAGGCTGGCCGGGTGCATGGAAAAATGGCGCAGGCCCAAGCCCAGCAGCAGGCGCGTGAGGCGCGGATCGCCGGCCATCTCGCCGCACACCGCGACGGGCTTGCCGGCCTTCTCGCCCGCGCGCAGGGTCATGCGCACTAGTTCCAGCACCGAGGGATTGAGCGGATCGTACAGATGCGCCACGGCGTCGTCCACGCGGTCGATGGCCAGGGTATATTGGATGAGGTCGTTGGTGCCGATGGAAAGGTAATCCAGGTGGCGCGCAAACGCCCCCGCCATGAGCGCCGCGGCGGGCACCTCGATCATGCCGCCGACCGGCAGGCCGTGGTCGAAAGGCAGGCCATCGGCGCGCAGGCCGGCGCGCGCCTGCTCGACGTGCTGGAGCGTCTGGCGCAGCTCCGCCAGACTCGCCAGCATGGGGATGAGCAGGCGCACGCGGCCGTGCGCCGAGGCGCGCAGGATGGCGCGCAGCTGGGTCTGGAACAGGCGCGGCTCGGCCAGGCATAGGCGGATGGCGCGCAGCCCCAGGGCCGGGTTCTCGGCCGCGCGATGGCCCCAGGGCGCGCGCTTGTCGGCACCCAGATCGAGCGTGCGTATGGTGACGGGCTGGCCGTCCATGGCCTCCACGACGCTGCGATAGGCGTGGTACTGCTCTTCTTCGTCCGGCAGGTCGGCGCGGTTGAGGAACAGGAACTCGCTGCGGAACAGCCCGATGCCCTGGGCGCCCGCCTCGCGCACGGCATCGACGTCGCGCGGCAGATCCATGTTGGCGTGCAGCTCGATCTCGACGCCGTCCAGCGTGGTGGCGCGGCTGCTCTTGATGCGCTTGAGCTTCTCGCGCTCCAGACGCCACTGGTTCTGCTTTAAGCGGTACTCCGCCAGCGTGGCTTCTTCCGGCTCGACGATGACCACGCCCTCGTTGCCGTCGACGATGATCCACTCGTGGTCGCGGATCAGGCTGCGCGCGTGGTGCAGGGCCATCACGGCGGGTATGCCCAGGCCGCGCGCGAGGATTGCAGTGTGCGAAGTGGCGCCGCCCAAGTCGGTGATGAAGGCGGCCAGCGGCGAATTCTTGAAGACGATCATGTCCGCCGGCGTCATCTCGTGCGCAACGAGGATGCATTCCTCGGGGTTGTCGAGATTGGACAACGGCAACTGCCCCGGCTGCCCGGTCAGCACCTTGAGCACCCGCTGCACCACCTGCACGACGTCTTCCTGGCGGCTGCGCAGATAGGGATCGTCGATCTCTTCGAAGCGCGCGGTGAGGGCATCCATCTGCTGGGTGAGCGCCCATTCCGCGTTGCAGCGGTTCTCCTCGATGAGGCGGCGCGTCTCCACGGCGATGAGGGGATCGGCCAGGATCATGAGATGCATGTCCAGGAACGCCTCCAGCTCCGCCGGGGCATCGGGCGGAATCTGCGCGCGCAGGGCCTCCATCTCGCGCAGCGTGTCGCCGATGGCCTGCTCGAAGCGCAGCACCTCGCGCGGCACGCGCGCCGCTTCGAGCGTGTAGTGCGCCACTTCCACGCGGCTGGGCGAGACCAGATGGGCGCGCCCGATGGCGATGCCGTTGGATACGCCGATGCCGTGCAGGCTGAAGCTCACTCGGCCTCTCCGAAGCGCGCCGCGACCAGCGCCGTGAGGGCTTCCATGGCCTCGCCTTCGTCGTCCCCTTCGGTCTCCAGCAGGACGCTGGCACCCTTGGCAGCGGCCAGCATCATCACCCCCATGATGCTCTTGGCATTGACGCGGCGGCCATTGCGGCTCAGGAACACCTGGCTTTTGTAGCGCGAGGCCAGTTGCGTGAGCTTGGCGGATGCGCGCGCGTGCAGACCCAGTTTGTTGACGATCTCAAGCTCCCTTTGTCGCATCGCACAGCAGCTCCGTGATGTGGGTGATGCCCTCGCGCCCGCGCAGCTCGGCCTTGGCGGCCAGCTCCGCCAGCGGCAGCTGGCGATTGGTGAGCACCTTGAGCAGCATGGGCAGGTTGACGCCCGCCACCGCCTCGACGTGGCCGGGATCGAGCAGCCGGCACACGGTGTTGCAGGGCGTCGCCCCGTACATGTCGGAGAGCACCAGGACGCCGTCCGGATCGTCCAGCTCGCGCATGAGCTGGGCGGCGTTCTCCAGCATCGCGGTGGGATCTTCCGGGTAGGTGACGTTGAGCGCCGCGACTTTGTCCGGCGCACTGCCCAAAATATGGGCGGCGCAGTCGATGAGACTTGCGCCCAGATTGCCGTGGGCGACCAGCAGGATTCCGATCATTGCAATTGCGGCAAAAAAAGGTACGAGAGCGCTATTCTAGTACGCCGCGCCCTGCCAGTCGGGCAGGACGTGAACCACCGCCGGCTTGTCCACCCAGGTCAGGCGCTTGAGCATGGGCGCGGACACCCAGGCCGTGCCGCTGCGGTCTATGGCCAGATAGTCGCGCACGCCCATGCGCCGAGCGTTTTCCTGAAGGTTGGCGATGCCGCCGATGAACAGCGGCTTGCTGGTCACGTCCGAACGCACCCCGGCAGCGGGGCCGTCCACCAGCACGGTGACCGAGCGCATGGCTCGCGAGGGCGCGCCCGTGCGCGGGTCGATGAGATGGCAATAGCGCCGGCCGTCAAACATGAAATAGCGCTGGTAGTCCCCCGACGTGCCTATGGCCTCGCCGCTTTTCAGCGCCAGGGTGGCGATCACCCCTGCCTTGCGCGGATTCTGGATGCCCACTTCCCAGGGTCGCTTGCCGTGGCTGCCCAGCGCATAGAGGTTGCCGCCGTTGTTGATGAGTGCGTTCCTGATGCCGCGCTTTTCCAGCATGACCGCCGCCACGCCCAGAGCATAGCCCTTGGCATAGCCGCCCAGGTCGACGCGCACTTCTTTATTGCTGCTGCTGGCGACGCCGTCCTTGATGGTCACTTGAGCCATGGACGGGCGGGTCGCCAGCACCGCGGCCACTGCCTTGGGGTCGGGCAGACGCGCGGCCGGGGTTTCGTGGTCGAAGCCCCACAGGCGCACGAAGTTGCCCACCGCGGGATCGAAGGTTTCCCGCGACTGCTGCGCATAGCCCTTGGCGTCGTTCAGGATCGCGCCCAGTTCGGCGTCGACCGGCGCCGGCCTGCCGGCGGCGAAAGCGGCGTTGACGTCGTACAGCGCGCCGGGCTTCCAGGGATTGAGCGAGCGGTTGTAGCGGTCGAAGCGCGCCAGCACGGCGTCGATGGCGCGTTCCGCCTGCGCCTTGGGCGCACCATAGACCACGACCTCAACCAGCGTGCCGAAGACGAAGGCCTGGCGCTCGGTCACCGTAGGGCTGCGGCTGCATCCCGTGAGCGCCAGCGCCAACAGCAGGAGAATGCCGAGCTTCAGGCGCAACGCAGCTCCAGGGCGGCGATGAAATGATCGGCCACATCGCAGCCGGTCTGCGCGGCGATTTCCTGAAACCCCGTGGGGCTGGTGACGTTGACTTCGGTGAGATGCTCGCCGATCACGTCCAGGCCCACCAGGAACAGGCCCGCCGCGCGCGCCACCGGCCCCACCGCCCCAGCGATTTCCGCGTCGCGGGCCGTGAGCGGGCGCGCCTCGCCGCGTCCGCCGGCGGCGAGATTGCCGCGCGTCTCACCGATTTTGGGAATGCGCGCCAGCGCATAGGGCACCGGCTCGCCGTCGATGAGCAGGATGCGCTTGTCGCCCTGCGCGATGGCCGGCAGATAGCGCTGCGCCATGATGAGATGGCGGCCGTGCGCGGTCAGCGTTTCCAGGATGGCGTTGCGGTTGGGGTCGACCGGCGTCAGGCGGAACACACCCTGGCCGCCCATGCCGTGCAGCGGCTTGACGATGATGTCGCCCTGAGCGGCGAGGAAGGCGCCGATCTCGCCGGCATCGGCGCTCACCAGGGTGGGGGCGATGAACTGCGGAAAGCGGAAGATGGCGAGCTTCTCGTTGTAGTCCCTAAGGCTCGCGGCGCGGTTGAACACGCGCACGCCTTCTGCCTCCGCCAGCGACAGCAGATGCGTGGCGGCCAGATAGTCGGCATCCACCGGCGGATCGGTGCGCATGAGCACGCCGGCGAAATCGGTCAGCGGGAGCACGGCCGCCGCGCCTGCGTCATACCAGCCGGCGCCGTCGCGCAGCGCCAGCTCTGCGGCCCGTGTCCAGACCCGGCCGTCGCGCAGCATCATCTGGTTGGCCTGACAGGCATACACGGCGTGGCCACGGCGCGCGGCGGCGCGCATCATGGCCACGCTGGAATCCTTGTAATGCTTGAGCCCCGCGAGCGGGTCGACGATGAACAGCAGTTTCATGCCGTTTTCCCGGCGGCGGCCATTTCGTTGAGCGTCTCGTCCAGCTCCATGCTGGCAGCCAGCATGGCCAGGCGGGCGATGACGCCGTAGGCATAGAAGCGGTTGGGCACGGCATCCGGGCTCATGGAGCGGTCGGGCAACTGGCAGGCGCCTTCAAAAGCCAGGGGCACGAAGTGCATGCCGGGGGAATTGAGGTTCTCTTCCGGGCCGCGGCCGGTGTGCACACGATAGAAGCCGCCCACCACGTAATGATGGATCATGTACACGACCGGCTCGGCCACCGCCTCGTTGATGCTCTCGAAGGTCGGCACGCCCTCCTGGATGAGCACTTCCGTGACTTCCAGGCCCTCCTTCCCCACCGCCATCTTGTTGCGCTGCTTGCGGTTGAGATCCTTCACGTCGTCGGGGCTTTTCACGCTCATGATGCCCATGCCGTAAGTGCCGGCGTCTGCCTTGACAATGACGAAAGGCTGCTGGCTAATGCCGTGTTCGCAGTATTTTTCCCGGATGCGCGACAGCATGCCCGCCACCTTGTCCGCCAAACATCCCTCGCCGGTGCGCGCCTGGAAATCGATTTTGCCGCAGTGCTCGAAATAGGGATCGATGAACCAGGGATCGATGTTGAGCAGCTTGGAAAAGTCTTCCGCCACGCGCTTATAGGCCGCGAAGTGGCGCGACTTGCGGCGCTGGTGCCAGCCGGAGTACAGCGGCGGCATGATGGTCTGTTCGATGCCTTTGAGGATGTCCGGCACGCCGGCGGACAGATCGTTGTTGAGCAGCACGGCGCAAGGATCGAAATCCTCCCCCACCATGAGGCGGTTGCCCCGGCGCGTGAGAGGTTCCAGCGTGAGGCGCCCGCCGTTCGGCAGATCCAGGGTCGTGGGCTGGGTAATATCCGGCAGCAGGCTGCCGATGCGCACCATGAGGCCGGCCTGGCGCAAAATGCCCGCCAGCACGGCAACGTTTTTCAGGTAGTAAAGGTTGCGCGTATGGCTTTCCGGGACGATGACCAGGCGCTGGGCGTTGCTGCAGATGCGCTCCAGCCCGGACATGGCCGCGTGCACGCACAGCGCCATGAAATCCGGGTTGAGGTTGTTGAAGCCGCCGGGGAACAAATTGGTGTCCACCGGCGCCAGCTTGAAGCCGGCATTGCGCAAATCCACCGAGGTATAAAAAGGCGAAGCGTGCTCCTGCCACTGCTGGCGCAGCCAGAACTCGATGGCCGGCTGGGCATCGAGCATTTTCTTTTCCAGCTCGAACAGGGGGCCGGACAGCGCGGTGGTGAGGTGGGGAACCATGGGGTCTGAGGAAGGCCGAAAAGCGTATTTCACCACAGACGGAAGCCGACCGCCTTGGGCGACAATGACGCACCGCACGAGAGCCTCGCCATGTTCGACATCGTCCTTTATCAGCCGGAAATCCCGCCCAACACCGGCAACATCATCCGCCTGGCCGCCAATACCGGCTGCCGCCTGCATCTGGTCAAGCCCCTGGGCTTCCGCCTGGACGAAAAATCCTTGCGCCGCGCCGGGCTGGATTATCACGAATTCGCCCAGGTCCAGGTGCACGAATCCTGGCCGGCGGTGCGCGCCGCCCTGGCCGGACATCCCTGGTGGTGCTACACCACCCAGGCGGTTCGGCATTATGACGAGGCCGCTTACGCTCCGGGTGACGTGCTGCTGTTCGGCGCCGAAACGCGCGGCCTGCCGCCGCACGTCCATGCCGAGTTCGCGCCCGAGGTCCGCCTGCGCCTGCCCATGCGGCCGGCTTCGCGCAGCCTCAACCTCTCCAATACCGTGGCCGTCGCCGTGTACGAGGCCTGGCGTCAGCAGCGCTTCCAATAACACCGCCCCGGCCTATAGTGAGACTGCCTCCCCCAAGGGATGGGGTGGGCTTACGGCCGGGAGACGATCATGGACACAGTGCAGGAAGAAAACGCCAGCCTGGAAAGCGCAAGCCGGCGGCTGATGGACGATCTGGCGAAAACGCGCGCCAAACTGCAGGAGATGCTCAAGTCGGGCAAGTCGGAAACCGCCTCCGAGCTGAGCCTGCTGCTCGCGGACGTGGAAGAACTCGCACAGGCCGTGCGCGGCGAAGAGCGGCACTTCGAACATGGCCTGCGCGAGCGCATCGACCACCTTCGCGACGCGCTCGGCGAGTACGGCCGCAGCGTGGCCGCACACACGCGCGAGGCGGCGCACAAGACCGACGATTATGTGCGCGAGGAGCCTTGGAAGGCCGTAGGCATCGCCGCTGCACTGGGCATCATCATCGGCTTTCTGCTGGGAAGGCGCTGAGGTTTGGCCTCCTCCCGCCCCGGCCGGCGCTGCTGCAACGGGACGCTCGCCGAACTGTCCGGGCTGGTTCTGCGCTTTCTGCGCATCCGCCGCACGGCGCGGCTGGCGTTGGAATACGCCGGCACCAGCGCCGCCCTGTTCCGGGCCGAACTGGCCGAGGAAGGCCGCCGCCTCGCGCGGCTGGCGCTGGCGACGGCGCTGGGTTTGTTCTTTTTGTTCCTGACCCTGCTGTTCGCCGAACTGCTGATCCTGGCCCTGGCCTGGGACGGGCCGCGGCGCCTCGCGGTGGGGCTGGGCCTGGCCGGCTTCGATCTCACGATCCTGCTCGCCTTGGCGCTGTGGGCCTGGCGGCTCGCGCGCCTCAAGGCGCGGCGCTTTCGCCACAGCCGAGCGGAATGGCAGCGCAATCTGGACTGGGTCAGGCAAAAACTCTCATAGGAAACGCAGCACCAGCGCGATCAAGCCCCACACCCCGAAACCCGCCACCGCGAGCCCGGCCGCGCGCCGCACCCAAAGATTCTGCATGAAGGGCTTGAGGCCGGCGGCGAACACACCCATGCCCAGCAGATTGGGCAGGGTGCCCAACCCGAAGGCCAGCATGAGCGCCGCCCCTCCCGCCGCACCCCCGGCCGCCAGGGTGGCGATGAGCACCGAGTACACCAGCCCGCAGGGCAGCCAGCCCCACACCGCGCCGGCCAGCACGGCCTGCGGCAGGGTGCGCACCGGCAGCAGGCGCGTGAAGAGCGGCTGCAGGCGCCGCCACAAGACACCCCCGGCGCGCTCGAACACCAGCACCCAGGAGGACCAGCCGGCGAGATAAAGCCCCAGCAGGATCAGAACGACCTGGGCCAGGGCATAGAGCAGATTCTGCATGTGCGCCAGGCCGGTGAGCGACAGGCTGCGGCCCAGCGCGCCGCCCAGCGCGCCGATGAAGGTGTAGCTGGCGACGCGGCCCAAGTTGTAGGCAAGATGGAAACTGAAGGCCGGCCGCTGCCCGTCGCGGCGCAGCGAAAACGCCGTGACGATGCCGCCGCACATGCCCACGCAATGCACCCCGCCCAGCAAGCCCACGAGGAAGGCCGACAACAAGCCGAAGTCGGCCATCACGCCTGTGCCAATTGACGGATGCCGCGCCGCATCCACCACACCATGACCAGCCCCGGCACCCCCGCCGCTACGGAAAACACGAAGAAAGCCGGCCAGCCGATGGACTGCGACAGCACGCCCGACAAGGGGCTCACATAGATGCGCCCCACCGCCGCGAAGGCCGACAGCAGCGCATAGTGCGTGGCGGTGTAGCGGTGATTGCACAAGCTCATGAGCAGCGCCACGAAGGCCGCCGTGCCCATGCCGCCGGTGAGGTTTTCGGCGGCGATGGCGAAGAGCAGCATGAGGTCGATGGGCGTGGGCGTGTCCAGATGCACGATGCCCAGGTTGAAGGCCGGCAGCACCACGTCACCCCAGGCGCCCTTGCCCGATACGGCCAGCAGCCAGAAGCCGAAGTTGGACACCAACTGCAGCACGCCGAACACCAGCAGGGCGCGGTCCAGGCGCAGGCGCAGCATCACCGCGCCGGCGACGAGCGCGCCGACGATGGTGAGCCACAGGCCGATGAGCTTGTTGACGATGCCCACCTCCGCCTGCGTGTAGGCCATGCCCTTGATGAGGAAGGGCGTAGTAAGGCTGCCGGCGAAGGCGTCGCCCAGCTTGTAGAGCACGATGAGGGCGAGGAAGGCCCACGCCCCTTCGCGGCTGAAATAGCTCGAGAGCGACTGCGTGAAAGTCTCGAACCCTGCCTTGCGCGCCGCCCAATAGCCCAGCGGCAGCGCCCCCAGGATGGACGCCAGTATGAAGAGCAGTTCCACCCACGGATCGCCGCTGTCCGGGTCGAACCCCAGAGCCATGAGCGCCAGGCGCGCCAGCCACGCCCCCGCCGCCACCCCCGCCAGCAGGGCGACGAAACCGCGCAGTTCCCGCACCGCATGGCCAGGCGCCGGCTTGGGCGCGGCGGTGAGCGACGGCAGCAGGAGGAAAGACACGCCCGCGGCGGCCAGCATGAGGCCCGCCATCACGCCGTACACCTTGGGCCAACTGCCCCATTCCTGCGCCCAAATGAAGGCCACGCCGCCCGACACGATCATCGCCAGGCGGTAGCCGAACACCGCGAGCGACGAGCCCAGGCCGCGCTCCTGCGCCGCCAGCACGTCGGTGCGATAGGCGTCGATGACGATGTCCTGCGAAGCGGAAAGAAACGCCACGCCCACCCCAATAGCGGCGAACAGCGCCGGCTGCGCCACCGGATTGAGTCCGCTCATGAGCAGCAGCACGCCCGCCAGGCTCAACTGGGTCAACACCAGCCAGCCGCGCCGCCGCCCCAGCCAGGGCGGCTCGAAGCGATCCATGAGCGGCGCCCAGAGAAACTTGAAGGTGTAGGGCACGCCCACCAGACCCAGGAAGCCTATGGTGGCGAGGTTCACGCCCGACACCGTGAGCCAGGCCTGCATGGCCTGGCCGGTCAGCGCCAACGGCAGACCCGAGGCGAAGCCGAGGAACAGCACGGCGGCCAGGCGATGGGCGCGGGCGAAGGGGGCGGGGAGCGCGGGAAACAGTGCGGACATGAGGAGCGCCATTTTACGCGAGCGCCACCCATGGCCGGCGCATTCTGGAAAGCGGCGTCTCGACAGGGCCGCCACTCAGGGAAAGGGTAGTGAACCGGGCGGCACGGCACTGAAAAGCAGGCAGCGGCCATCCGTCAAATCGAAGTGATAAGATGCCGCCCATGACTCAACGTCTGACAAAGGCCACCGTTTTCGATAAGCCCGCCTATCCGGCCAACGAGGCCGCCTATATGCTCAGCCTCCCCTTGGCAACAGTCAAAGCCTGGAGCTTTGGCCAGAGTTACCGCAGTGATGGCAAGACCAAGCAATTTAAGGCGGTGATTCAAGCCGCCGACCCAAACGCCAAATTGCTGTCCTTCGCCAATTTGTGCGAATTGCATGTCCTTGCGGCCATCCGACAGATACACGGGGTGCGGCTGCACAAGGTGCGTGATGCCGTTGAATACGTGCGCAACCGGTTGGGTGCCGACAGGCCGCTTATCGATCGCCAGTTCATGACCAACGGCATCGATCTGTTCGTGGAGCAGGCCTCAAAGCTGTTGAATGTTTCGCAGCAGGGCCAGGAAGCTCTGCGCGACGAGTTCATGGACGCGCTGGCGCGCATTGAAAGGGATCGCAAGGGCAATCCGGTTCGGTTATTCCCGTACAGCCGCAGTTACGGACATGCCGCCGAGCAACCCAAGACCATCGTGATCGATCCTTCCCTGTCATTTGGCCGGCCTGTGCTGACCAAGTCGGCTGTGCCGACAGAAATCATTTTCGATCGCTTCCAGGCAGGCGATTCGCTGGAAGACATGGCGGAAGACTACGGCGTTGGCGAAAAAGAAATCGAAGAAGCCCTCCGCTTCGAGCAACGCCGCGCCGCCTGACTGGCGAACAATTCAGGCTCGCTTATTTCACCCGCTGCAACAGCTTCCGCTCGAAATCGCCGGAAGCGTCCAGGGATGCAATCATATCGTTGGCGGCATTCATGAGGCGATTTAGGTCTCGCGAGGGAATGTCCGATGCATTCTGAAAGACAATCATCGAATTGAAATTGCTGCCAGCCGCGATCAAGTGCTGCAAGATGATGGTCGCCAGGCGCGCCTTGTCTCGGTTGGGAACACCAAACAGATACACAGGCAACGCGCCACCCTCGATAAAATAGTCCACAGGATAGTCAGCGGCACTCGTCACGCCGGGCACAATATAGCCTTCGTGGATGCGCTCGGCATCGACGTAGCCGCGCAGTTTCTCCCGCAAATCCTCATAGAAAGTGCTCTCTACCCGTACCCGGTTAAGAAACGTCAGGTCATGCAAGCGCGTCAGTGCTTGCCCGAAACGGAAAAGCCCCGTGCCGAGGCTAGTAGCGGAGATATCGATATAGAACTCCCCATCCTCTTCGGCCAAATCCATTTCCGACAAAACCTGATTGAATACCTTGCCCCGCGTTCCCTCGCGAAACTTGTCGATATCGTTTTCATAACTCAAATGCATCAGGGTTCCACCCATGTCGGTAATGCGAAATCCTCCTGCGGGAAGTTGTTTGAGATAAATGGAATACGCATCGCCATCTGCAAAAGCGAAAGGCGTCGCGACAAAAAGAAGCCCCTCGCCCCGCTCGATAACGTTCACGTCGGCGCAAAGGGTCGAACACAGCGTCTTCCTGATTTCCTCGATATTCATCATTCAAACAAATCCGCTTCTTCCGGCTGGGTATTCAAGCCGGAGATGTTGCAGCGCTTAACCAGACAATGGAGCGCGCCGTTCAGCGTCTTGTACTTCCCCGTTCCGCTCGGCAAAGCCTTCATCCTTTTTCCCGGCGGCAATATAGCGCTCCGTGGCCTGGTGGACATGGCAAACAAACTCGAACCGATCGCCTTCAATCGAGTTGGAATGCGGATGGCTCGGGCCGTTGAAACGGATAAGGGTCACATCCTCCCCGCTCTTGGGCAACCATCGCAGGCCTGCTGAGAAGTTCTCCGGCAACACCGTGCTTTGCCGAACGAACAAAGCAAACCGATGTATTCCGTCGCCACTTATCAGCCGATAATCCTTGCGGGCATGCTTTTTCTCCGTACGGAATTTGGCACCAGGATTCTCGACCTGCTTGGGCATACTCAGCAGACCTTCGATATCCCTATCGGTCAATACAGTAGTCGCCATGAGTGGCCGCCAGCGGGAGTTTTCGGACAACCTAGATTATGACAAGTTTGCCAACAGTGGGTGAAGGCCGTTGATCTCGCCCTCACCCGACAACTATAACCGCCCGCGCTTGAGTTTTGCCGCGACCTGCACCGGCGCCGTTAGCGCCTGATGGCGCTCGAACAGGAAGGCCACGCGCTCGGCGTCGCTCTTGAAGCTCTTCTTGCCGTAGGCGGCGTCCACTGCGGCGTCGAGCTTCTGATGCGCTTTGACCAGCGCGGGCGGCATGGTGAGCGGATCGTAGAGGTCGGCTAACGAGGCATCGGGGAATTGCGCGCGGGCGTCGAGCACGGCTTGGGCGGCGGCTTCGATTTTTTCGCGCTGGGCGTCGATGGGGGAATCGGGCCAGGGGAAGTTGTTGTAGACGATGCCTGCCGAATAACGATAGTCGCTTTTCAAGCGACCGGCGACGTAGCGTATCCAGGCATTATGCATCGTGGAGGACAGCACGCCGAAGTGGTAGAGCGTCGCTTGGGGCACGATCAGACAAAGATTGCTTGCAATCACTTCGGGCGGCATGAAGCCAATGGGCACGAACTGTCGCCGCTCTGAACTGACGCTGGGGACCAACAAATAGTCTGTGCTCGGATGTGATGCGAATGCGAATTGCGATGGCGTTTGCGCAAGCTCCTGCGTCGCTTGGCGTTTGCTTGCTTCACGGAACGCTTTCACGGCCTCGATTCGCTTGCGTACCGAGGGCATGCGGCGCAGTTCGTCCGGCGTCGCGTCTTTAAGCCATAGGCAATATCGGGGTAGTCTGTTGAGGAATTCTTCCGCGCCCAAAAACACCCGAACGTATGGCGCAGCCTGTGGCTCCAGCTCCAACAGATCGTTCCTTTCTTCCTCGGATAGGATGAGATTGCCGCCGTCGATGGGTTGGTTGCCAAACGACATGGATGGTACGGCAGAAATCGGCTTGCTGCGCTTTTCCAACAACACGTCCGGCGCATCCACCAGATACGGATTGATGTTCGCCCCGTTCACCGCGTGCGGTTCGCCTTTGATGTCCTCGTATTCATAGATGGTCTTGCCGGCCACGTCGAAGGGGCCGAAGCCAATGATGACGCAGTGCACCGCCGCCACGCCTTTCGCCTCGTTGCTCCACTGAAAGGTGCGGTGGGCGAAGTGGATGTGCATACCGTGGCCCAATAGCCAGCCCCACAGCACGCCCACCTGCTCGCCCTGGGTGATGGAGTTGGTGGAGACGAAGGCGCAGCGAATCTTGCCCCCCTCTCCCGCAAGCGGGAGAGGGGTTGGGGGTGAGGGAGGCGCCTCGATATCAGGCAATGCCTGCCAGATGCATTGCAGGACCGCCTCGGTTTCCTGCAGCACCTCGTTGTTCCAGAAACGCAGGACGGTGACACCTTGTTCCGCAAGCCAGGCATCGCGTTGCGCATCACGTTCGGAGCCATTGTGCTGACCTCCGTCCAGTTCGACGGCAAGCCGATGCTCAGGGCAATAGAAATCAAGGATGTATTTACCGGCAGGATGTTGGCGCCGGAATTTTGCGTTTTTCAGAGCGCGATTGCGCAGCATGTGCCACATCAATGTTTCGGCATCGGTTTGCGCCTGGCGAAGCTGCCGGGCGAAGCCCAGCTTGTCATCGGGGAGGCGAGCGGGCGGGCGTCTGACGATAGTGCCCATGCCCGCTCCCTCACCCCCTGCCCCTCTCCCGCTTGCGGGAGAGGGGTGAAGGTAGCGCGCCGCCTTCACATACCAGGCGGCGACGAAATCCAGCAGGCCGCCGCCATGGATGCCCGCGAAGACGCGGCGCGCATCCTCGCGTTGTTCGTCGCCCATGAACTTGGCGCCGACAAAGGGCGGATTGCCGAATACGAAGCTGGCCCGCTCGGCCAGCAGCACATCGTTCCAGTCGAGCGTAAGCGCGTTGCCGTGCACGATGTGCGGGCTGGTCTTGAGCGGGATGCGCGCGAAGTACAGGCCGAATTCTTCGCTCACGCGCACGTTCATCTGGTGATCCATGAGCCACAGCGCCACCTGGGCGATCTGGGCGGGAAACTCCTCAATCTCGATGCCGTGGAACTGGTCCACGTCGAGCTGGATTTCCTGGTGGATGTCGAGAAAGCGCGAGCCCTGCTCCTGGTGCACGGTGCGCAAGACTTCCAGTTCCAGCGTCCGCAGTTCGCGGTAGGCGATGACGAGGAAGTTGCCGCAGCCGCAGGCAGGGTCGAAGAAGGTGAGCGAGCGCAGCTTTTTGTGGAACTCGAATAGCCGGTTCCTGTTGTTCTTCACGCGCTCGAACTCGGCCCACAGCTCGTCGAGGAACAGCGGCTTGATGAGCTTGAGGATGTTTTCTTCGCTGGTGTAGTGCGCGCCCAGATTTCGCCTGGCCTTGTCGTCCATGATGCTCTGGAACAGCGCACCGAAAATGGCGGGCGAGATGGCGCTCCAGTCGAGCGCCGTGCAGTCCAGCAGCGCTTCGCGCATGGCGGCGTCGAAGGCGGCGATGGGCAGCGCCTCCTCGAACAGCCTGCCGTTGACATAGGGAAAGGCGGCAAGCTGCTCGTCGAGGTTTTTCGAGCGCCGGTCTTCGGGCGTGTTGAGCACCTGGAAGAACTGCGCGAGTTGCGGGCCGAGGTCGGAGCCGTCCGGTGCGGTGCGCTCGTCCAGCCAGGCGCGGAAGGCGCCCGCCGGCTGGAAAATGCCGGTGTCCTCGGCGAACAGACAAAACAGCAGGCGCACCAGCAGCACTTCGAGCGGGTGGCCCTGGTAGCCGCTGGCCTTGAGGCGGTCGTGCAGCCGCCCCATGCGCTCGGCGGCCTTGATGTTGACCGGGTTTTGCGGGCGGATGACCTGGGTGCGGTAGCCGGCGATGAAGGCGAAGTGCTTGATGCGCCTGGGCAGGTCGGCGAGCTTGAATTCGGTTGCGCTGTCCTCTTCCAGGTCGTACAGGCGGAAGCACGCGAAGTCCGACACCAGGATGTAGCGCGGCAGGTCGCGCTCGGGCAGACCGTCGAAGTAATCCGCCGCCTGGGCGAAGGCGCGGTCGAGGTCGGCGCCGCGGCTCTTGTGCTCGATGAGCAGCATGCCTTTCCAGAAGGCGTCGATGCGGCCGTGCTTGAGCGCTTCGCCGGCACGGACGATCTGCACCTGCTTCTCGAACACGGCCACGCGCCTGCGCTCGATGCCGAACACGGCGAAGAAGTCATTCCAGAAGCTTTGCGCCTCGGCGCGCTCGGAAGCCTCGCCCGCCCAGGTGCGCGCGAATTCGTGGGCGCGGCTGCGGATTTCGTTCCAGCTAAGCGGCATGGACGGTCAGGCGGCGCCCTTGGCTATATGATTCCGCCGTCACTGGGCAAGGTCGATGATTTGCCCCGCATCCGCCGCGGCCTTGAGGACATGCAGATCGTTCAGCACGGCCGGAATATCGGTCTGAATAATGCTCCAGAGCGTATCGTTGTCGATGCCTAGATAGCCATGAATCAGCCGGTTTCGCGTGGCGACGATGCGTCGCCAGTCGATGCGGCTGGCGAATTGACGCACATGATCCGGAATGGGGGTGGCGGCCTCACCGATCAGTTCCAAGTTGCGCAGGGTGGCATCGTAGTTGAGGCCGCTTTGCTCGAAACGGCATTGATCCATTTCATGGGTGTAGGCCAGCACCTTTTCCGCGAATTCGATCATGTCGCTGACGTAAAAGCGCCATTCACGCGACACGGACCGCTTCCTTTTCGATGTACGGCCGCAGTTCCGGACGCAGGGCCTTGTCCGTGACCAGATCAACCGGGCAGCCAAATAAATCTTCCAGATAAAACTGCAAGCCGAAATAGCGATCTGACGTGGCCGGTCCGTCGAACTCGACCAGCACGTCGACGTCGCTGGCATCCTGCGCCTCGTCGCGCACGGTGGAGCCAAAAAGCGACAGATGCCGCACGCCAAAACGCTGGCGTATCGTCTCTTTGTGATCCGACAACAGATGCAGCACGGTCTGTTTTTTCATCGCGGCCTCGGTGGATGGCTCAAGCCTCATAATCGTAATCGACAATCAGCGGCGCGTGGTCGGAAAAACGCTGGTCCTTGTAGACGCTGGCGGAGGTGGCCTTCGCTGCAATGCCTGACGTGGCGATGTGGTAATCGATGCGCCAGCCGACATTCTTGGCCCAGGCCTGGCCGCGGTTGCTCCACCAGGTGTAGGCCTCGCCGGTGGCTTCCGGATACAGGCGGCGGTAGACGTCCACCCAGCACAGTTCGTCGAACACCTTGGAGAGCCAGGCGCGCTCCTCGGGCAGGAAGCCGGAGTTCTTTTGGTTGGATTTCCAGTTCTTGAGGTCGATTTCCCGATGGGCGATGTTCCAGTCGCCGCACAGGATCACCTCGCGCCCGCTTTTGACCAGGCGCGCCAGATGGGGGTAGAAGTGCTCCATGAAGGCGAACTTGGCGGCCTGGCGGTGCTCGCCGCTGGAGCCGGAGGGCAGGTACAGCGACACCACGGAAAGCTTGCCGTAGCGCGCTTCCAGGTAGCGCCCTTCGACGTCGATGTCGGGTATGCCCAGGCCTTCGATCAACTCGTCGGGCTGGCGCCGCGCGTAGAGGCCCACGCCACTGTAGCCCTTTTTCTCGGCGCAGTGGAAATAGCCGTAATAATCGCCCGGCTGGAGCATTTCGCGCGAAAGATCGCCGATCTGGGCCTTGAGTTCCTGCACGCAGACGACGTCGGCGTGCTGGGCGTGCATCCAGGGAAAAAAACCCTTGGCAGCGGCGGAGCGGATGCCGTTGAGATTGGCCGATATAATTTTCATGTTATTCACTCGCGGCCCACTGCTGGGCCCTCAAGATTGCCCGTCCATGTCCGATTACAAGCAAGAATTCTTGCAGTTCGCCCTGGCTTCCCGGGTGCTGTGCTTCGGCGAATTCACCACCAAGGCAGGGCGCCTGAGCCCTTATTTCTTTAATGCCGGGCTGTTCAACGACGGCGAGAAGCTCAAGCGCCTGGGAGGATTCTACGCGAAAGCCATCCTCGCCTCGGCGCTGCCCTTCGACATGCTGTTCGGCCCGGCCTACAAGGGCATCCCGCTGGCGGCGGCCGCGGCCATCGCGCTGGCGGGCGAGGGACGCAACGTGCCCTTTGCCTTCAACCGCAAGGAGGCCAAGGACCACGGCGAGGGCGGTACGGTGGTGGGGGCAAAGCTGGCAGGCCGGGTGCTGATCGTGGACGACGTGATCTCGGCGGGCACCTCGGTGCGCGAGTCGCTGGAACTGATCCGCGCCCACGGCGCTGCGCCGGCCGGAGTGGTGATCGCCTTGGACCGCATGGAGCGCGGCCAGGGCAGCAAGTCTGCCGTGCAGGAAGTGCGCGACGGTTTGAGGTTGCCGGTGGTGCCGGTGGTTTGTCTGGACGACTTGGTGGAGTTTTTGCGTAGCGATGGCCAATATGCTCAAGAGCTTGCCGCGGTACAGGATTACCGCGCTCAATACGGCGCTTAGCCGGGGTTTGCTGGGCCTCCTGCTGGCCGCCGTTGCGCTGCCCGCCGAAGCGAAAATCTACCGCTGGGTCGATGCCCAGGGCAAGGTGCATTACAGCGACACTCTGCCGGTGCGCGACAGCGGGCGCGGCAACGACGTGCTGAGCAAGGACGGCATCGTCGTGCGCCATCACGATTCGGAAGCGCAGAAAAAGGTCCAGGACGCCGCCGCCGCGGCGGAGCGGGCGCAGCAGGAAGCCAAGCGCAAACAGCGGCGCCGCGATCAGGCGTTGCTCGCCACCTACACCACGGCCAAAGAAATCGACCTGGCGCGCAACCGCGCGCTGGACAACTACCAGCTCATCATCAACAGTTTGCAGGTGCGCCTGAACCAAGTCGACGCAACCCTCGCCGAGCTGCGCGGCCGCGCGGACGAATTTACCCGCGCCAACAAGCCCGAGCCGCCCTATCTCGGCGCCGAGCTCGCGCGCGCGCAAAGCGACCAGGCTTCGCTCGTCTCGGAAATCCGGCAGAACCGCGAGACCATGGTGCAAACGCGCGCGCAGTACGCCGCCGACAAGGCGCGCTTCATCGAACTGACCGGCGGCGCGGCTCGGGCTCCGTCCGAGCCCTGAGCACGGCGCGTTGTTTCAGCTTAAGACAGCAAGGCCACCAGAGCGTGGCCGCCGCCCAGGCGGCTGAACACTCCACCGATGGAGTGCGGCTGCGCCAGCGGATGCAGGCTGAAATCCACCGACATCATCACCGACAAGGCCGTGATGATGAGGATGGAGAACACGAAGATCTTCCTCGCCCATACGCGGTCGTCGGCCGCCTTGCGCCCGGCCCACGCCATGTGGAGCCAGTAGCCGCCCATGGCCGCGGCCACCGCCAGATAGTCGAAGCCGGTGTAGCGCCCCGCCGTGAGCAGCAGCGCGGCCATCAGGAAGGCGGCGACATAGAGCACGATCTGTTTTTTGGCGGCACCGACGCCGCGCGCCACCGGCAGCACCGGAATGGCGGCCGCAGTGTAGTCCTGCAGGCGGAAGATGGCGATGGCGTAGGAATGCGGCATCTGCCACAGGCTGAAGATGAGCAGCAGGATCAGCGCGCCGAGGTCGAAGTGATTGCTCACCGCGCAATAGCCCGCCAGCGGCGGCGCCGCGCCAGACAAACTTCCCACCAGCGTGCCGTAGACCGAGTTGCGTTTGAGGTAGAGGCTGTAGAGGCCCACGTAGACGACGAACCCGAACAGCACGATGGCCACGGTGAGCGCGTTGGTGGCGCGGTAGAGCAGGGCAAAGCCCGCCAGCCCCAGCAGCGCACCGTAGGCCAGTGCCGCCGCCGGGGACATGAGCCCACGCACCAGGACGCGGTTGCGCGTGCGCTGCATGCGCCCGTCAATGTCGCGGTCGATGACGTTGTTGAAGACGCAGCCCGAAGCCACCACCAGGGAGATCCCCAGTGCCGTGGCGAGCAGCAACCGCACGTCGATATGCCCGCGCGAAGCGAGGAAAAACCCGCCCCCCGCCGACACCAGATTGCCCAGCACGATGCCCGGCTTGGCGACGCGCAGGTAGTTGCGCAAATCCACGGTCAGCGCGCGTCCATGCCCGCCATGTCCCGGCTTGCAGCAGCGGCGGTGGCCGCCGGCGCCGCAGGTGTGCCGGCCATGAGCGATGCGTCCATCATGCGGATGCGGGTGTTGTACATGATCCAGATGCTGCCGCCCACCAGGGTGGCGATGATCAGCACCGTATAGGCCATGGCCATGACGTTCCAGCGCTGCTCGGACGAGGTGTCGAGGTGCAGGAAGTAATGCATGTGCACCAGGATCTGCACTATGGCGGCGAGGAAAATTCCCACCAGGATCCAGCCGGCGGGCAGCGCACCGCTCATCACCAGACCGAAGGGGATGACGGTGAGTATGATGGATAGGACGAAGCCCGTCAGATAGCTTTTCAGCGTGCCGTGGCTGGCCCCGGAAGCGTCGGCGTGAGCGTGTGGCTGCATTACATGGCTCCCAGCAGATAGACGATGGTGAACACGCCGATCCAGACGATGTCCAGGAAGTGCCAGAACATGCTCAGGCGCATCAGGCGCGAACGGACTGGGGTGGTGAGGCCCTTGCCCGCGACCTGGAAGATCATCACCGCCATCCAGATCAGGCCGAAGCTCACATGCGTGCCGTGCGTGCCCACCAGGGTGAAGAAAGCCGACAGGAAGCCGCTGCGGTCGGGGCCGTTGCCCTCCAGGATCATGCGGGTGAACTCGTTCACCTCCATGCCGATGAAGCCCAGGCCCAGGAAGAAGGTGACGATCAGCCAGCCCATCACCTGGTTGCGCGCATCGCGGTTCATGGCCAGGACGGCGAAGCCGTAGGTCACGCTGGAGAACAGCAGGAACATGGTCTCGCCGAACACGTAGCGCAGGTTGAACAGTTCCTTGCCGGTCGGGCCGCCGGCGTAGTTGTGGCTCAGCACGGCGAAGGTGGCGAAGATCGACGCGAACAGCACGCAGTCGGTCATGATGTACAGCCAGAACCCGAAGGTCTGGGTGGCGGTCGCGTCGTGCCCGTGATCGGCGTGCGCGGCGGGATAGGTCAGAACTTCAGCGGTCATGGGTCATACCTGGTGCGCGAAATACGGGGCCGGCTCGGCGTTGACGCCCGTTGCGCCGGCATCGGCCATTTGCCGATGGTGTTCGTTCTCGATGCGCTCGACCTCGGCGGCCGGCACGTAGTAATCCACGTTGTCGTTGAGCGAACGCACGATCAGCGTGATGAGCATGCCGAAAGCGCTCGCCAGGGCCAGCCACCAGATGTACCAGATCATGGCGAAGCCGAAGCTGAAGGCGAACATGCCGATGATGAATCCCGCCGGCGTGTTGCGCGGCATGTGGATGTCGCGGTATTTGGCCGGGCGCTGGTAGGCGATGCCCTTCTCCTTCATGTCGGTGAAAGCGTCCAGATCGTGCACCACGGGAATTTCGGCGAAGTTGTAGAACGGCGGCGGCGAGGCCACTGCCCACTCCAGGGTGTGTCCGTTCCAGGGATCGCCGGTGACGTCGCGCAGGGCGGCGCGGTTCTTGATGCTCACGATCAACTGCATCACCTGGCAGACGATGCCGACGAAGATGATCGCGGCGCCCGCGGCGGCCACCTCGAGATACGGCTGCCAGGCCGGGTTGTCGTAGTGGCTCAGGCGGCGCGGCATGCCCATGAAGCCCAGGGCGTAGAGCGGCATGAACGCGACCAGGAAGCCGATGGCCCAGGCCCAGAAGGCGCGCTTGCCCCACTTCTCGTCCAGGCGAAAGCCGAAGGCCTTGGGGAACCAGTAGGCGTAGCCGGCAAAGTACCCAAACAAAGCGCCCGGAATCAGCATGTTGTGGAAATGCGCGACCAGAAACTCGCTGTTATGCAGCACGAAGTCGGCCGCCGGCACGGACATGAGCACGCCGGTCATGCCGCCGATGGTGAAGGTGACGATGAAGGCCAGGGTCCACAGCACCGGCGTGGTGAACTGCACGCGCCCGCGGTACATGGTGAACAGCCAGTTGAAGATCTTCACGCCGGTGGGCACGGCGATGATCATGGTGGCGATGCCGAAGAAGGCGTTGACGTCGGCGCCCGCGCCCATGGTGAAGAAGTGGTGCAGCCACACGGCAAAGGACAGCACGCCGATGGCGATGCTGGCATAGATCATGGAATGGTAGCCGAACAGGCGCTTCTGCGAGAAGGTCGCCACCACTTCGGAGAACATGCCGAAGGCGGGCAGGATGACGATGTACACCTCGGGATGGCCCCAGATCCAGAACAGATTGGGGAACATCATCAAATTGCCGCCCAGGTTATTGGTGAAGAAATGCATGCCCAGGTAGCGGTCCAGGGTCAGCAGCCCCAGGGTCACGGTCAGCACCGGGAAGGCCATCATGATGAGCGCCGTGGTGACGAAAATCGCCCAGGTGAACACCGGCATCTTCATGTAGGTCATGCCCGGGGCGCGCATCTTGACGATGGTGACGAAGAAGTTGATGCCCGTCATGAGGGTGCCTATGCCCCCCAGCTGCAGGCTCCAGATCCAGTAGTCCACGCCGGGGCCGGGGCTGTACTGCGACTCCGAAAGCGGCGGATAGCCGGTCCAGCCGGCATGGGAGAAATCGCCCACGCCCAGGGACACCATCACCAGGGCGGCGCTGATCACCGTGAGCCACAGGCTGATGGCGTTCATGAAGGGGAAGGCCACGTCGCGCGCGCCGATCTGCAGCGGCACGGCGATGTTCATCAGGCCGATGAAGAAGGGCATGGCCACGAAGATGATCATGATCGTGCCGTGGGCGCTGAAGATCTGGTCGTAGTGGTAAGGCGGCAGATAGCCCTGCGACGGCCCTTCGGCGACGGCCTGCTGGGCGCGCATCATGATGGCGTCGGCAAAGCCGCGCAAGAGCATGACGAGGGCGAGGATCACGTACATGACGCCGATGCGCTTGTGATCGACGCTGGTGAGCCATTCCTTCCACAGATAGCTCCACTTGCCATAGTAGGTGACGAGCCCCAGGATCACGGCGCCCATCGTCAGGGCGACGCCCACCGTCCACATGACGATGGCGTTGTCGAAGGGAATGGCGGAAACGGTGAGTTTGCCGAAAAGTGCGGAATCCATAGTCGTGAGCCTTTCAAACGCCCATCTTCATGCCGGGCGCCTGCGCCGGCCGGGGAGGGTTAGCCATGTATTTCTGGATGATGTCGTCGAACAAATGGGGCTTGACGGCGGAGAAATAGGCCGGCGGATCGTTCTGGCTGGGCGTTTCCAGGGCCTTGAAGGCAGCCGCATCCAGCGTGCCGGGCGCCTGCCTGACCTGCTTCACCCAAGCGTCGAAGCCCTGCCGCGAGGTCGCCACGGTGTCGAAATACATGCCCGAAAAACCGGCCCCGCTGAACTGGGTATTCAGCCCCTCGTAGGTGCCGTCATGGGCGGCGACCAGATGCAGCCGCGTCTGCATGCCCGCCATGGCGTAGATCTGGCTGCCCAGGCGCGGGATGAAGAAGGAACTCATCACCGTATCGGACGTGATGCGGAAACTCACCGGCACCCCGGTCGGGATGACCAGTTTGTTCACCGTGGCGATGCCCAGGTCGGGATAGATGAACAGCCATTTCCAATCCATCGCCACCGCCTCCACCCGCACCGGCGGGATGTTGGACGCGATGGGCTTGTAGGGGCTCAGATCGTGGGAGGACTTCCAAACGAGCACGCTGAGCGCCGCGACGATGACCGCCGGTACGATCCAGACGATGGTTTCGATCTTGCCGGAATAATCCCATTTGGGTTGATAGGTCGCCGCCTTGTTGGAGGCGCGGTATTTCCACGCGAAGGCGAACGTCATGACGATGACCGGCACCACCACGATGAGCATGAGGCCGAAGGCGGTGAGGATGAGGGTCTTCTCATCCGCTCCGATGGGGCCCATGGGGTCCAGCAGAGCCCAATGTCCGCCCCCGCAACCGGCCGTGCAGGCCAGCGCCCCCTGCGGCAACCAGCCGCGCCTAGTTTGCTTAGCGTTCTCCACGTCCGTATTTCCTTAACGAGTCATTAGATATGGACAGCGGCGTCGGGCGGCCCGCCGGCTCTTGGGCGAGCGGCCACCCATACGCCGGGCGACGGGCATCATGCCTTATGGAACACATAAGTGTCATCAAAGAATTGAATTGACAGATTAGCAGCGGAGCACCGGCGCAAGCCGCGCGGCAAAAAGAAAAGGCTTAGGAAATTAGAAGATAATTAAATACAATCAACCGGACGGAAACGGCGAAGGCGCGCATTTTTGCTTGCTATCCGCGTTCGCTTCCAGCATTTTTACGGCTAAACAGGAAGGCGTCCTTTGCGACGCCAAAGCAACATTTCGTCAATCCATAAACTTATTAAATGATTAATCTAATGGTTTGCCAAGACTCTGTTGTGATAAATATTTCTTATCGATAAACCGATAGGCCGGACGTCGAAAACGGGCTCCGGGCACGCTCCGCCCGCCATTTTGGCGCCGCAGGCGCACGCGGCCAAGGCCTGCGCCGCTTCGACGGCACACCCGCCCGTCAAGTTACGCGCCCCCAGCCCCCGGGACGCTGCCGACGCCCCTCCCCGGCTGGCTTAGGTTAGACCGAAAAGCGCGCCGGGTGCGCTGGAAAAACGGCCCGCGCGGCGCGGGCCGCCGATGAGCGCCGGATCAGGCCTTGGCCGAGAAGGCGTCGCAATAGCCGTGCGGGCTGATGGCGCCGTCGACGATCTTGCATTTGCCATTGGCCGTGGCGCTGGGGCCGGGGATGAACTGGATGCACTTGCTGCATTCCTTGTCCCCGTTGGGATGGTCCTGGTAATGCATCGCCGCCTTGGGCACTCCGGCCACGGCTTCGCGCGTCATCACGCCAGTGGCGGTCACCACGGCGATGGACGCGAGCAGGGCGCTGCCCTTGAGAAAGCCGCGACGGCTGACTTTTTCGTTCAACACTTCGAGTTGTTTGAGGTCCTTCATTTCGATCTCCATACACTGCACTTCAACTGCCGCCGGGCAAATACCCGACAGCACCACCGACAACCGCGGACGGGCTCGATACGCCGGCCCCCGCGCTCGCGTTCAGAAAAAGCCCCAGCCGAATGCCGGCGGGCTCTGGCTCGATATCACACGATGCCCGGGCGAGAAAATCACCGAGCCGCTGCCCGAGCCCGGATAGGCGTAATACCAGACCTGCTGGCTGCCGAGCATGAACTTCTGCGCCGGCTGGCCCAGCAAGGCCGCCACCTCTTGTTCAGACATGCCGGACTGGATTTTGTGCCAGTTGTCCCGCACCGAACTTTCCTTGTTGTGGATCTGCTGCGCCGCCTGGCGCGCCGCCGCCTGCGCTGCCTTGGCGGACTCGGCCTGCTGCGCCTGCAACTGCTTGACCTGGGCGCGCAGCTCGTTCAGCTCCTGTTTGTCGGATGCCGGCACAGGAGTGGCGGCGGGCGCTGGCGCCGCGGGATGCTGCGCCTGCTCCAACTGATTCACCCGCGCCGCGAGGCCGTGCACCTCGCCGCGCAGTTCGCGCAACTCGCGCAACAGCGCAGCGTTGCTCTCCCCGGCGGCCCAGGCCGGGGCGCTGCCTAGCAGCAACCCTGCCGCCAGCAGCCCCGCCAGGCGCAGGGGTTTAAGCGGTCCTGCTCGTTGTTTGGCCATGATGTGTTCCTTTTTTAAGCGACCTCGAAAATCCGCCCGCCCCGAAAGATGGGGCGGACGGAACGCGGGTTACCACATAAACCAGCCGTACAGGAACACAGTGTTGTTGTCCGACGCGCTGCGTCCTGCGCCATCATAGTTGGAGGAGGCGCCATTGAACTTGGTGTACCCGGTGTATTGCACGCCGACCTGGATGTTCTGCCACGGCAGATAGGCGGCTTGGAGCAAATACCCGGTCGTATCCGGGCTGCCGCTGATGGAACCTGATCCCGCGGTGCCGCTGTTATAAAGCAGCTTGTCGCTGGTGCCCCAGGTGTTGAAGTAACCCACCGAGAGCGACTTGCTGTCGCCGAAATGGTAAGTGCCGTTCAGGCGCAGGGTATCGAGGGAATTGGAGCGGTTGCTCACCAATCCGCCCAGCGAGTAGCTCGCATTCAGCGTCTGCTTCTCATGCACATAGGTTCCGCGCACCACCAAAGAGTTGTCGCCGAATTGACGCTCGTACTGGGCATCCACGCCAGTATCCAAATAGGAGTCGGTCGCCGAGGTGGACGCAATTACCGTGCCGCTGCCGTTATTCGTCGGCGTCGCGTTCAGATATATTCCATAGGTACCAACTTCCAAATAATTCGGCCCGAAATTGTGCTGCAAGGCCACGCGCCAGTAAGGCGCGACCCCATTGACCAGCGCCGGCGTCACGGTAGGCAGGCGCGTCGGGCTGCCCGGTATCTCCGAGCGGTACACGCTGACATCGGCATAGAGCGTGTTGTTCCACATGGCGTAGCCGCCCAGGCCCGCCACCGTCTGGCCCAGATTGAATATCTGTGGCGAATAGCCGAAGCCATAGCCAATGGATGAATGGATGAAGGGGAAACCCCAGGCCGGGGTCGACTGCCAGACATCTTCCACCGTCGGGTTGTTGTTCAAGTCCAGGCCGTAGATCAAGTCGTCGCCGCCGAAGGTCGTGTGGTTGGCGTAGCGGATGTCGGTGTTGTCGATGGTGAAATGATCCGGGCTGGGTTCATAGGTGAACTGGATGAACGAACCCATGTGAGGCGACATTTCGCCGGCGAAGAAGAAGCTCATCTGGCGCGGGAACTGCACGGTGTTGTTCTGCACATAACCGCCGCCAGCCTGGGGCCGCGCCTTGCCCACGTTGCTGTAGGAGGTCTGGAACATCGCCGAGAAGGGCGGAATCTCGTTGATCTTCAGCGCTGGCATGCCGCCCCCGGCGCTGGCCTGCACCTGCTGCAGCCCCGTCAGCGTATAGCCGTTGAGCTTGAACAAACGGCCGAAGGAGGTCAGTTCCGGATAGGTGGTGTGACAGGCGGCGCAGGCCAGGCCGGTCTGGCGCGCGAAGCTGGGCACCGCCCAGGCGGAAGGCGAAAAGGCCAGGGCCGCTGCGGACAGGCCCAGACCGAGAGCGATACTGCGAGACAGGATACTCATGGAAAACTCCCTAAAGGTTGAAAACACGCCCACTCAAGCGGCACCCAACATAAAATCAAATAAAACTTCTTAAATAAAGCTTAAAAATTAAAACAAAATGACCCGTATATCCTTTTTTGTGTTTTTATAGGCCCTCCATCTCCACTGTCAACCCTCTCCGCGCCGGCTTCAGAAACCCGTGGTTTCCCTCACCTGGTCGAAGATGGCCTGGTAGTCGCGCTGCCAGCCCTCGAACACCGGCTTGAGGGCCGGGTCGGGGAACATCTCTTCCAACGCACGCGGCGGCATGGCCACCACGATGGACTGGTTGCCTTCGGCAAAGATGGTGATGCTCAGCGGCAAATAGGGAATCAGCTCGGGATGCTTGCGCGTGAGCCGGTCGATCTGGCTGTACTTGCCGAAGAACACCACGCGGTACATGTCGCTCTTGAAGTGCATCTTGGCGAGATTTTCATTCACCTGCTGCAGGCGCGTGATGGTGTAGCCGCGCGCCGTGATGGCGTCTTGCAGCGTGGTCATGGCTTCCGGGAACATCTGCTGGCTGCGCGCCATGAGCAGGCCCTCGGCGTGCGCCGGCGCGGCTAGCAGCAGGCCCAGCAGCACGGCGCAGCGCGCCAGCCACAGGCGCGGGCTCACAGCGTCGCCTCCTGCATGATGGCGAGATAGCGGTCGTGCATCTCCTTGCACAATTCATTGAGCTCGCCGTTGTTGAACAGCCTGCTCACCACTTCCGGGTTCACCGCCATCAGCATCACCTTGCCCGCGTGCTCCACCACGGTGATGCGGCAGGGCAGGAACAGGCCCACGCGCGGATCGATGGCGAGCGCCTTGTTGAGGAAGGGGACGTCGCAGAAGTAGACGATGATCTGGTGAGGGTTGGCCTTGTCCGGCGTGGTCAGGCCGTATTCCACGGGCTGGCTTCGGCCGACGAAGAAGTTGTCGCTGTTGATGGCCTGAGTGAGATTTTTTATCGTGGTCTTCAGATCGTAGGGCGACTGCACGATCAGATCCGGCTTGAGGCCTGCGACGCTGCCGGCAACGGTTTGCGCCCCGCTCTGGAAGCTGCGCACGTAGGCCACCAAGTCGTCGACGTCGCGCCGGCTCAATCCGGCCTTGACGAAGGAGACCATGGGGGTGCCGGCACGGCCGTGGATGAGCACGGCACGGATCATGGCATCCGGCGCCGAAGCCAGGAAGCCGGCGTTGTTGAGCGCGGGCGGCATGATGGGCAGTCCGCGCGGGCGCGAGAAAGTGACCCCCGTTCCCCTGCCGCCCTGGCCGTCGACGCCGTGGCACATGGCGCAATGCGCGGCGAACAACTGCTTGCCGTGCGCTGGGTTGCCCGCCACCGGCGCATCGCCGTAGTGCGGCACCGGGCCGCGGTACCAAGAGCGAATGTAGCCGACGATGGCCGCGATTTCGGCGTCGCTCAACTGCGCGAAGGCCGGCATCACCCGGCCGGGACGTCCGTCGCGTATGGTCGCAGCCAGATAGCGGTTGCTTACCGTGGCCTGAAAGGAAGGCAGGGACAGGGGTACGCCTATGCCGCCGCTACCCGTTTCGCCGTGGCAGACCGCGCAGTTCTGCGCGAACAGCTTGGCACCATCGGGCGCGTCCGCCCACGCCGGCTGCTGCAGGGCGGTCAGAACGAGAAGCAGAAAAGCGGCAAGGGAACGCACGGATTTGCCATCAAATATATTTCGATATATGTGTATTAATAACCCATTGTTGCGCACAGTCAACATCGACGGCGCGCACAGATCTATCCATGTTTTCGGATGTTGCCAATAAAAGACGATTAAGTCTTATTTAATGAATTTGTAGCCGCCGGCGCGGCGTCAGGCCGGCTGCGCGTGCCAGCGCTGGATGGCGGGCGGCGCCTCTTCCGCCGCGAAGCTGACGATTTCCCAGGCCTGGGCATCTTCCAGCAGGGTACGCAGCAGCCGGTTGTTGAGGGCGTGGCCGGATTTGTGTGCTTCATAAAGGCCAAGGATGGGCTTGCCCAGGACATAGAGATCGCCGATCGCATCCAGCATCTTGTGCTTGACGAACTCGTCCTCATATCTCAGGCCGTCGGCATTGAGCACGCGGTAGTCGTCCACCACGATGGCATTGTCCAGGCTGCCGCCCAGGGCCAGGCCGTTGCTGCGCAGATATTCCACTTCCTGCATGAAGCCGAAGGTGCGCGCGCGCGCCACTTCCTTGATGTAGGACGTTTCGCCGAAGTCCACCACGGCGGTCTTGCCGGTGCGCTCGAACACCGGATGGTCGAAGTCGATGGTGAATTCGAGGCGGAAGCCGTTGTAAGGCGCGAGGCTGACCCGCTTGTCCCCCTCCTCTACGACAATGGGCTTGAGCACCCGCAGATACTGCTTGGGCGCGGCCTGCTCGACGATGCCGGCCGATTGCAGCAGGAACACGAAGGGCGCCGCCGAGCCGTCCAGAATGGGCACTTCCGGGCCGTCGAGGTCGATCACCACGTTGTCGACTCCCAGGCCGGCGAGCGCCGACATGAGGTGCTCCACCGTGGACACCTTGGCCACGGGGCCTTCCAGGGCGGAGCACAGCCGCGTATCGGTGATGCGATAGGGATCGACCGGGATGTCGGCGGGCGGATCGAGGTCGATGCGGCGAAACAGGATGCCGATGTTCTCCGCCGCCGGGCGCAGGGTCATCTCCACCTTGACGCCGGTGTGCAGTCCCACGCCGGTGGCGCGGATCAAATTCTTCAGGGTGCGCTGACGTATCATGCCGCTATTTTAATCGCCCGGCGCGCCGCCTCCAAGGCGGCAGGCGGGCCCGCTGCGGGATGCGGGGAGAGAGTCCGCATCCCGCAGCCCGGGACCGCAGGCGCCGGTGCGCGGCTCAGTCGGCCTGCTTGCGCAGGAAGGCCGGGATGTCGAGCATCTCCACGCCCGATTCCACCATCGCCTGCACCGTCTGCTGGCGGCGGCTGCGCATGACGTTGGGCATGTCCGCGTCGTCCCCTCCCATGGCCATGGGCTGGTTGTCGGTGCCGTTGCGCACCACGACATGCATGGGCTTGGACTGGGTGCGCGCCACCGGGTTGCCCAGGCCGGTCGCCACCATGGTGACGCGCAGGTTCTCCTCCATGCTCTCGTCGATCACCTGGCCGACGATCACCGTGGCCTCGTCGGCGCTGTAAGCCTTGATGGTGTTCATCACCTCGTGCACCTCGCGCATCTTGATGTTGGAGGAAGCGGTGATGTTGACCAGGATGCCGCGCGCGCCGTTCAGGTTCACGTCTTCCAGCAGCGGGCTGGCGACGGCCTGCTCGGCAGCGGTCTTGGCGCGGTGTTCGCCGCTGGCGCTGGCCGAGCCCATCATGGCCATGCCCATCTCGCTCATCACCGTGCGCACGTCGGCGAAATCGACGTTGACCAGGCCGGGGCAGTTGATGACTTCGGCGATGCCGCCCACGGCGCCGTGCAGCACATTGTTGGCGGCCTTGAAGGCGTCCAGCATGGACACGTCCTCGCCCAGCACCTGCATGAGCTTGTCGTTGGGAATGATGATGAGGGAATCGACATGGCGCGCCAGCGCTTCGATGCCGGCGTTGGCCGCGCGCACGCGCTTGCCCTCGAAGGCGAAGGGCTTGGTCACCACCGCCACGGTGAGGATGCCCAGCTCCTTGGCCACTTCGGCCACCACGGGCGCGGCACCCGTGCCGGTGCCGCCGCCCATGCCGGCGGTGACGAACAGCATGTCCGCGCCGTCGATCATCTCGGCGATGCGCTCGCGGTCCTCCAGCGCGGCCTCGCGGCCGATTTCCGGATTGGCGCCGGCGCCCAGGCCCTTGGTCACGCCCGAGCCCAGCTGCAGCTGGACCTTGGCCTGGTTGCGCTTGAGCGCCTGGGCGTCGGTGTTGATGGCGATGAATTCCACCCCCGTCAGCCCGGAAGAAATCATGTGATCCACGGCGTTGCCGCCGCACCCGCCCACGCCGATGACCTTGATCACCGCGTCCTGGGTCTGCTCGTCCATCAACTCAAACATATTGGCCATTCACTCTCTCCTTCGGTTAATCACGACTGCATTCAAACCGGGTCGCCGGATCTGAACCCTTGCCCCGCTGCGCCACGCCGCCCAGGGGGCAGCCCTAAAAACTGTTCTTGAACCATGACTTCATGCGCTCGAAGATCTCCTTCATGCTGCCGGCGGTAAGCTTCACCGGGTTGTCCTTGCCGCGCGCCTCCAGGCCGGCCATGAGCAGGCCGACCGCCGTGGCGTAGCGCGGCGTTCTGAGGTTCTCCGGCAGCCCTTGCAGGCGCGGATAGCCCAGCCGCACGGGCGCGTGGAAGACTTCCTCGCCCAGCTCCACCATGCCCTGCATGGCGGCCGAGCCGCCGGTGATGACGATGCCGGAGGACAGCATCTCCTCGAAACCGGAGCGGCGCAGTTCGGCCTGCACCAGCTGATACAGTTCCTCCATGCGCGGCTCGATGAATTCGGCCAGCGTCTGGCGCGACAACTGGCGCGGCGGGCGGTCGCCGATGCCGGGCACCTCGATCATGTCGCGCGCGTCGGCCAGCTGGCGCAGGGCGCAGCCGTGGCGGATCTTGATGTCCTCCGCCTCCCTGGGCGGGGTGCGCAGGGCCACGGCGATGTCGTTGTTGACCTGGTCGCCGGCCACGGCGATCACCGCGGTGTGGCGGATGGCGCCGCCGGCGAACACGGCGATGTCCGTGGTGCCGCCGCCGATGTCCACCAGGCATACGCCCAGCTCCTTTTCGTCCTCGGTGAGCACCGCCAGGCTGGAGGCGAGCGGCTGCAGCACCAGGTCGCGCGCCTCCAGGCCGCAGCGGCGCACGCATTTGACGATGTTCTGCGCCGCCGACACCGCCCCGGTGACGATGTGCACCTTGACCTCCAGGCGCACCGCGCTCATGCCCAGCGGATCGCGCACGTCTTCCTGGCCGTCCACCACGAACTCCTGCGGGATGGTGTGCAGGATCTGCTGATCCATGGGAATGTTGACCGCGCGCGCCGTGTCCACCACGCGGTCGACGTCGAACTGGCCGATCTCCTTGTCCTTGATGGCCACCATGCCGTGGCTGTTGAAGCTCTTGATATGGCTGCCGGCGATGCCGGTGTAGACTTCGCGCACCTTGCAGTCGGCCATCAGCTCGGCCTCCTCCAGGGCGCGCTGGATGGCCGTGACCGTGGCCTCGATGTTGACCACGACGCCGCGGCGCAGGCCGCGCGAGGGGTGCGAGCCGAAGCCGGCCACCTCGACGCCGCCGTCGGGGAGCGCTTCGGCGACGATGCAGGCGATCTTGGACGTGCCGATGTCCAGGCCGACGATGAGATTTCTGAGGTCGCGTTGTTTCATTGCTTGTTCCTGCCCGAAGCGGCCCTGGCCGCCCCCGTTCTCGCCGGCAGACGCACGGCGAATCCATCCGCATAGCGCAGATCCACATAAACCGGCTTGGCGTTCAGGCGCGCCACCAGCGGCCCGTACAACGCCACGAAGCGAGCCAGGCGCGCCGGCACGTCCACCCGGCCCAAGGCCAGCTCGGTGCCGTCCGACCAGGTCATGCGCCAGGCCTGGCGCGCCGACAAATCCAGCTCCGTGATGCGCACGCCCAGGGGCGCGACGATGTTCTGGAAGGCACGGTAACTGTCGAGCATCTCCTGGCCGCTGCCGGTCGGGCCGGCGAAGAGCGGGAAATCGCCCGGCACATCGCCGGCGAACACCGTGCCGTTGTCGCTCACCAGCCCGCCGCCCTGCCAGCGCGCATAGGGCGTGCGCTCCGCCAGCACCACGCGCAGCGTGTTCGGCCACAGGCGGCTGACGCGAGCGCCCGCAACCCAGGGCAGCGCCTCCAGCGCGCGCTGTACGGCCGGCAGATCGATGGTGAAGAAATTCCCCGCGACGCTGCCGTCCACCGCGCGGCGCACCTCGGCCGTGCTGATGTGCACCAGGGGATGGACGATTTCGACTTTCTTGAGCGCGAACAGCGGCCGGTGCAGCACCCATACCGCGCCACCGTAGAGCAGCAGCACGGCCGCGCTCAAATACAGCGCCGTGGCGAGCTTGTAGAGCGGCAGGGCCTGGTAGGCAACGGGGGCTCTCACAGGATCTGCTCCAGGATGGCCAGGCACAGGCCGGCAAAATCCAGCCCGGCGGTGGCGGCCGCCATAGGCACCAGACTGTGGCTGGTCATGCCCGGGCTGGTGTTGATTTCCAGCAGATAAGGCGCACCGCCGGCGTCCAGCATGACGTCCACGCGCCCCCAGCCGCGGCAGCCCACGACGCGGAAGGCTTCCAGGCACAAAGCCTGGACAGCGGCCTCCTGCGCGGCAGGCAGGCCGCTCGGGCAGCGATATTCCGTGTCGTCGCGGAAATATTTGGCCTCGTAGTCGTAGAACTCGCCCTTGGGCAGCAGGCGTATGAGGGGCAGCGCCCGCTCGCCCAGGATGGCGCAGGTGTATTCCCCGCCGTCGACGAAGGTTTCCGCGAGCACCAGGTCGTCGTATTCCGCCGCCGCCTCCCATGCGGCCTTGAGATCCTCCGCCCGCCGCACCTTGCTCATGCCTATGCTGGAACCTTCGCGCGCCGGCTTGACGAACAGCGGCAGCCCCAAGCGCCGAGCCACGGCGGCGAAATCGGTGTCGGCCGCAAGCAGCGCCGACGCCGGGGTCGGCAGGCCCGCGGCCTGCCACAGCAGCTTGGTGCGCCACTTGTCCATGCCGATGGCGGAGGCCATCACGCCGCTGCCGGTGTAGGGAATGCCCAACATTTCCAGGGCGCCCTGGATGCAGCCGTCCTCGCCGTAGCGGCCGTGCAGAGCGATGAAGACGCGGTCGAATTTTTGTGCCGCCAGTTGGGCCAGATCGCGTTCGCCGGGATCGAAGCCGTGGGCGTCCACGCCGGCGCCGGCCAGCGCATCCAGGACCGCGCTGCCGCTCAAAAGGGAAATCTCCCGCTCGGCGGATTTGCCGCCGAGGAGCACGCCTACTCTGCCAAATTTCTTCATCGCGTGGCCCCTCCCCGGCGTGCTTCGCAGCGCTTCCCGCCCCGAGGTGCTCCGCACCCGCCGTGTCCGCGCTGCACGCCTACTCTGCCAAATTTCTTCATCGCGTGGCCCCTCCCCGGCGTGCTTCGCAGCGCTTCCCGCCCCGAGGTGCTCCGCACCCGCCGTGTCCGCGCTGCACGCCTACTCTGCCAAATTTCTTCATCGCGTGGCCCATCCCCGGCGTGCTTCGCAGCGCTTCCCGCCCCAGGGTGCTCCGCACCCGCCGTGTCCGCGCTGCACGCCTACTTTGCCGAATTTGTTCGTCGTACTCATGCCCGCTCCCCGATGACGCGCACTTCCCTGACCAGGCGGACATTGGTGCGCGCCTCGACGCTGTCTTCCACTTTTTCCATCAGCTGCTCGATATCGGCGGCCGTCGCGCCACCCAGGTTGACGATGAAATTGGCGTGCTTTTCCGACACCTGGGCCTGCCCTGCACGCACACCTTTGAGGCCGCAGGACTCGATCAGGCGCGCGGCGTGATCCCCGGGCGGATTGCGGAACACGGATCCGGCGTTGGGCTGGTGCAAGGGCTGGCTGGCGATGCGGCGGCGCAGCAGCTCGCGTATGGTGTCGCGCGCCGCCGCGCCGTCGCCGCGCGGCAGGCGAAACCAGCCGGCCAGGAACCATTCCTCCTGCTCGGCGCGCAGCCTCACGTGGCGATAGTCGACGACGTAGTCCTGCGGCAGGCGCTCGGTCAGGCGCCCGGCGCGATTCACCGTCAGCACCTGGACGACGCGCTGCCAGGTTTCCGCGCCGTAGCAGCCGGCGTTCATGGCCAGCGCCCCGCCCACCGTGCCGGGGATGCCGGCCCAGAACTCGCCGCCCGCAAGATCATGGTTGGCGCAGAAGCGCGCCAGCTTGGGCGCCGCCACCCCGGCCTCGGCATACACCACGGTGCCGGGGTCCGCCTCCGCCGGCGCCGGCGGGATGCCGTGCGTGCGCGCTTCCAGGGCCAGGGCGCGCAGCACGTTATGGAGCAGCACCACCACGCCGCGCACGCCGCCGTCGCGCACCAGCAGGTTGCTGCCCAGCCCCACCATGTGCACGGTTTCCTCCGGCGCCAGGCCCTTGAGCAGCAGACACAGATCGGCCATGTCGGCGGGTACGTAGGCGCGCTGCGCCGCGCCGCCCGCACGCCAGGAAACGTGGCGGCTCATGGGCTCGTTGTAGAGAAAGCGTCCGCGCAGCACCTTGCCCGCCGACGCAGCGCCGCAGGGGTCCTGTTCCGCCGGGCAATGCAGCCTAGCCTGCATGGTTGTGCCCCTGCGCCAGGCGCGGCGCCACCTGGCCGATGGAGCCGGCGCCCATCACCAGCACCACGTCGCCGTCCTTCGCCTGCGCGGCGATGGCAGCCGCCATGTCGTCGATGCTTTCCACGAACAGGGGCTCGACCTTGCCGGCCAGGCGCACGGCGCGTGCCAGCGCGCGCCCGTCGGCGGCGACGATGGGCGTCTCGCCCGCCGCGTAGACCTCAGTCAGCAGCAGGCCGTCCGCCTCCGACAGCACCCTGACGAAATCCTCGAAGCAGTCGCGCGTGCGCGTGTAGCGGTGGGGTTGGAAGGCCAGCAGCAGGCGGCGGCCGGGAAAGGCGCCGCGCGCCGCGGCGAGGGTGGCGGACATTTCCGCGGGATGGTGGCCGTAGTCGTCCACCAGGGTGTAATGCCCGCCCCCGCCCGCGGACAGGTCGCCGTAACGCTGGAAGCGGCGCCCGACGCCGCGGAAATTGGCCAGCGCGGCGAGGATGGCCGGCAGGGGCGCGCCCACTTCACTGGCGACGGCGATGGCGGCAAGGGCGTTCAATACATTGTGCCGGCCGGGGGCATTGAGCGCCACGGGATAGCGCAGCGTGGTGCCGTTCTTCTGGATCACGTCGAAGCGCATGCCGGTGCCTGCGGCCGCGACGTTCTCGGCGCGCAGATCGGCATCCTGGGCGAAGCCGTAGGTGGTGACGGGCTTGGCCACGCGCGGCAGAATGTCGCGCACGTTGGCATCGTCCAGGCACAGCACCGCGCGGCCGTAGAAAGGCAGGCGCAGGAGAAAATCGACGAACGACTGCTTGAGCCGCTCGAAGTCGTGGCCATAGGTGTCCATGTGGTCGGCGTCGATGTTGGTCACCACCGCCACCACGGGATTGAGCTGCAGGAAGGAAGCGTCCGATTCATCCGCCTCCACCACGATGAATTCGCCCCGCCCCAGGCGCGCGTTGGCGCCGGCGGCGTTCAGCCGCCCGCCGATGACGAACGTCGGGTCCATGCCCGCTTCCGACAAGCAGGACGCCACCAGGCTGGTGGTGGTGGTCTTGCCATGCGTGCCGGCGATGGCGATGCCCTGCTTCAGGCGCATGAGTTCGGCCAGCATCAGCGCGCGCGGCACCACGGGGATGCGCGCCTCGCGCGCCGCGATCACCTCGGGGTTGTCAGCCGCCACCGCAGTGGACACCACCACGGCATCGGCATCCTTGATGTAGCCCGCGGCGTGGCCCTGCATCACTTTCACGCCCAAAGCTTGCAGGCGCCGGGTGGCGGCGTTTTGCGCCAGATCGGAGCCGCTCACGGTGTAGCCCAGGTTGGCCAGCACCTCGGCGATGCCGCTCATGCCCGCGCCGCCGATGCCGACGAAATGCAGATGATGGATGGCGTGCTTCATGCCAGCTCCTCGCAGACGTCGGCCACGTCGCGCGTCGCCTGCGGCCGGGCACAGGCGAGAGCCTTCTGCGCCATGACGGCAAGCTGGGCGCGGTCGAGGCCCGAAAGGTGGGCGGCGAGGCGCTCCGGCGTGAGCCCGCTCTGGGGCATGAGCCAGGCGGCCCCGGCCCGTTCCAGATAGCGCGCGTTGGCGGTCTGGTGATCGTCCACCGCGTAGGGGAAAGGCACCAGCACGGCCGGCACGCCGGCAATGGCCAGCTCGGCCACGGTCATGGCGCCGGCGCGCGTGATCGCCGCGTCGCACCAGTCGTAATGCCAGGCCATGTCGGCGATGTAGTCCTTGAGCTCCGCCTGCACGCCGGCCGCGGCGTAATGCTGTCGGAGGCTTTCCAGATGCTTGGCGCCGGACTGGTGGATCACTTGCGGGCGCCGCTCGGCCGGGATGAGCGCCAGCGCGCGCGGCACCAGTTCGTTGAGCGCCGCGGCGCCCAGGCTGCCGCCCACCACCAGCAGGCGCAGAAGCCCCGTGCGCCCGGCATAGCGGGCTGCCCCCATGCCGGCGCAAATCTCGCCGCGCACCGGATTGCCCACCCACAGGCCCGCCGCGCGGCGGCAGGGGATAGGCTTGTCGCGCCCCTGGAAAGCGTCCGGGAAAGCCGTCAACACACGCTGCGCCAGGCAGGCAAGCAGGCGGTTGGCGAGTCCGGCGACGCTGTTCTGTTCGTGGATCACGAGCGGCCGGTTCAGCAGACTGGCCATCATGCCGCCCGGAAAAGCCGTATAGCCTCCCATGCCCAGCACGACATCGGGGCGGCAGGCAAGGATGGCGCGCAGGCTTTGCCAGAACGCGCGCAGCAGAGCGAGAGGCAACAGAAAGAGCCGCACGGGGCCTTTGCCGCGCACGCCGGCGATGGCCAGCCAGATCATGTCGAAGCCGTGCTGCGGCCCGACGCGCGCTTCCAGGCCGGCCCGCGTGCCCAGCCAAACCACGCGCCAGCCGCGCCCGCGCAGTTCCTCGGCCACGGCCAGCGCCGGATAGACGTGGCCGCCGGTGCCGCCGGCCATGATCATGAGCGTGCGCGCCGCGGCCATCAGAATGTCTTCCCGCGCATCATCTGCCGGTGCTCCCAATCGATCCTGAGCAGGAACCCCACGGCGATGCAGTTGGCGACGATGCCGCTGCCGCCGAAGGAGAGAAAGGGCATGGTCAACCCTTTGGTGGGCAGCAGCCCCATGTTCACGCCGATGTTGATGCCGCCCTGCACGCCCAGCCAGATGGCCAGGCCCTGCGCGGTGAGGGCGCTGAAATGGCGCTCCAGGCGCGCGGCGCGGCGTCCGATCAGGAAAGCCTTAGCGATCAACCAGGAGAACAGCAGCACCACAGCCAGCACCCCCACGAAGCCGAGTTCCTCGGCGATGACGGCCATGAGAAAATCGGTCTGCGCCTCGGGCAGGTAAAACAGCTTCTCGATGCTGTCGCCCAGGCCCAGGCCGGTCCAGGAGCCGCGCCCGAAAGCGATGAGTGCGTGCGCCAGCTGGTAGCCGCGGCCATAAGGGTCGGCCCAGGGATTCATGAAACCCAGCACGCGCTGCATGCGGTAGGGCGAAGTGACGATCAGCACGGCAAAGCCGATGATGAGCACCACCACCAGCACGGCGAACACGCGCCAATTGAGTCCGCCCAGGAACAGGATGCCCATGGCGATGCAGACGATGACCACGAAAGCGCCGAAATCCGGCTCCAGCAGCAGCAGCGCCCCGGTGGCCAGCATGACGCCCGCCATGGGCAGAAACCCCTTCTTCAGGTCGTTCATGAAGGCCGCCTTGCGCGTGGTGTAGTCCGCCGCGTACAGCACGGCCAGGAGCTTCATGAATTCGGAGGGCTGCAGATTGGCGAAGCCCAGCGAGATCCAGCGCTGCGAACCGTAGACTTTCTTGCCTATGCCGGGAATGAGCACCACGGCGAGCAACGACAGGCCGGCCAAGAACAGATAAGGCGCGAACTGCTGCCAGGTGCGCATGGGGATCTGGAACACCGCCACCGCCGCGGCCGCGCCCAGAGCGACGAAGACGCTCTGGCGGATCAGGTAGTAATAGCCGTTGTAATGCGTGAAGCGCGCCGCTTCGGCGGTCGGCAGGGAGGCGGAGTAGACCATCACCAGGCCGAAGCCCAGCAATCCGCAAGTGAGCCACAGCAGGCCATAGTCCAGCTCGCCGGTGAGGCGTATGGGCTGGGCGCCGTAGAGCTTCATGCGCTCGCTCCCAAAGCCGCCACCGCGGCGCGGAACACCTCTGCGCGATGGACGTAATTGCTGAACATGTCGAAGCTCGCGCAGGCGGGCGAGAGCAGCACCGCGTCGCCCGGCTGCGCCAGGGCGGCGGCGCGCGCCACGGCGGCCTCCAGGGTGGCCGCGCTTTCCACGGGCACGCCCGCCCCGGCGATGGCGGCGCCGATGGCCGGGCCGTCGCGGCCGATGAGCACCACTGCGCGGGCATTCGCGGCCGCGGCAGCCTGGAGCGGGGTAAAGTCCTGGCCCTTGCCGTCGCCGCCCAGGATGACGACCACTTTGCGCCCCATGCCGTACAGCGCGGCCTCGGTGGCGCCCACGTTGGTGCCCTTGGAATCGTCGTAGAAATCGACGCCGCCCAGCTCGCCGACTTTCTCGACCCGGTGCGGCAAGCCGTGGAAATGCAGCAGGCCGGACAGCGCATGCTCCGGCGCCAGCCCGACCGCGTCGGCCAGGGCGAGGGCGGCCAAGGCGTTGGCAACGTTGTGCAGGCCGGCCACCGGCAGATCGCTCTGCGGCATGATCTGGTCGCGCCCGCGGCATAGTTCGCCGTCGCAGCAGCCGTATTCTTCCGCTCCCGGCCGGCTCGCCAGGCCGAAGCTGATGACGCGCCGCCCGGGGATGCGCATGGCCATGACGCGGGCGTCGTCGCGGTTGAGCACCTGCACGCCGCCGCCCTGGAAGATGCCCGCCTTGGCGCGCGCATAGGCGTCCATGCCGGCGTAGCGGTCGAGATGGTCTTCGCTCAGATTGAGCACCGTGGCGGCGTCGGCGGCCAGGTTCGCAGTGGTTTCCAGTTGGAAGCTGGACAGCTCCAGCACCCAGACGTCCGGCCAGGGCGTGCGCCCCGCTTCGACGTCGCCCAGGGCATCCAGCACCGGCAGGCCGATGTTGCCCGCGACCACGGCGCGCAGGCCGGCGGCGCGCACCAGTTCGCCGGTCATGGCGGTGGTGGTGCTCTTGCCGTTGCTGCCGGTGATGGCGATGAGCTTCATCGTCTTGCCGCGCTGCGCGTTGCGCAGATGGATGGCGCGCGCGAACAGCTCCACGTCACCCACGGTTTCGATGCCCTGCGTCACGGCACGCGCCACTGCCGGCGTAGCCAACGGCACGCCCGGGCTCACCACCAGCAGATCCGCGCTTTGCAGCAGCGCATCGTCGAACGCGCCAGTGTACAGCGGCACCTGGGGCAGTTCGCGCGCAAGCGCGGCGCCATGGGGCGGCGCCTCACGGCTGTCGGCCACGCTCACCGCCGCACCGTGCGCCGCCAGCCAGCGGGCGCAGGACAGGCCGGTGTCGCCCAAGCCGAGCACCAGGGTCTTTGTTCCGGCGAAATCGGGAATGGCCGCGCTCATCTGAGTTTCAGCGTCGACAGGCCGATCAGCACCAGCATCATGGTCACGATCCAGAAGCGCACCACGACCTGGGTCTCCTTCCAACCCTTCAGTTCATAGTGGTGATGCAGGGGCGCCATGCGAAACACGCGCTTGCCGGTGAGCTTGAAGGAGGCGACCTGGATCATGACGGACAGGGTTTCCATGACGAACACGCCGCCCATGACGAACAGGACGATCTCCTCGCGCACGATCACGGCGACGATGCCCAGCGCCGCGCCCAGGGCGAGCGCGCCCACGTCGCCCATGAAGACCTCCGCGGGATAGGCATTGAACCAGAGAAAGGCGAGCCCGGCACCGCCGATGGCGGCGCAGAACACGAGCAGCTCGCCGGCGCCCGGAATGTGCGGCAGGCCGAGGTAACGCGAGAACACGGCATTGCCCGCGACATAGGCGAACACGCCCAGGGCCGCGGCCACCATGACCGTCGGCATGATGGCCAGGCCGTCCAGCCCGTCGGTGAGGTTCACGGCGTTGCTGGCGCCGACGATGACGAAATAAGTAAGGATGACGAAGCCCGTCACCCCCAGGGGAATGGCGACGTGCTTGAAAAAGGGCACGATCAGTTCGGTCTGGGCCGGCAGATCGGTGGTATAGACGATGGCGCAGGCCGCTCCCAAACCCAGCACGGACTGCCAGAAATATTTCCAGCGCGCGGCCAAGCCTTTGGGGTTCCGGTGCACGATCTTCTTGTAGTCGTCCACCCAGCCGACGACGCCGAAACCCAGGGTGGTGAGCAGCGCGATCCACACATAATGGTTGGACAGATCCATCCACAGCAGGGTGGACACGGCGACGGCGGTGAGGATGAGGGCGCCGCCCATGGTCGGCGTGCCGGCCTTCACCAAATGGCTTTGCGGGCCGTCGTCGCGCACCGCCTGGCCGAATTTCATGAGCGTGAGGCGGCGGATCATCCAGGGCCCGACCAGGAAGGAGATGGTCAGCGAGGTCAGCACCGCCAGCACGGCGCGCAGGGTCAGGTAGCTGAACACGTTGAAGAAGCGTATGTCCTGGCCCAGATGCTGGAACAGCCACAAGAGCATCAGCCCCCCCTCCGCCCGGCCTTCGCCACCGCGGCGCGCCACGCCCGCCTCATTGCCCGGCCTCCGCAAAGCTCTGCACCGCACGCTCCATCTGCATGAAGCGCGAACCCTTCACCAGTACGGTCACGTCCGGCGCCAGCAGGTTTTCGATCTCGGCCAGCAATTCCTCGATGCGCTCGAAGTGCATGGCGCCCGCGCCGAAGGCCTTCGCCGCCTCCGCGCTCTGCTCGCCCAGGGCCAGCAGCCGCTCGACGCCCGCGGCGCGCGCCGCCAGGCCGATGCCCGCGTGCAGCGCCGCGCTCTGCGCACCCAACTCCCCCATGTCGCCCAGCACCAGCACATGGCGCCCGGGCAGGGTCTTGAGTACTTCGAGCGCCGCTTTCACCGAATCCGGATTGGCGTTGTAGGTGTCATCCAAAAGCGTTGCGCCGAACAGGGCCGCCTTGCGCTGCAGCCTGCCCTTGACCCCGGAGAAACTCTCCAGCCCCGCTTTCACGGCTTCCGCAGGGACGCTCAGCGCGTGCGCACAAGCGGCGGCCGCCAGCGCGTTGCGGGCGTTGTGCTCGCCCGGCACCCGCAAAGTCATTTGCAGAGGTGCCCCCAGACCGTCGATGGCGAGGTTCGCACCATAGCCTTGCGCTTGCCAACGCCCGCGCAGCATGCCGGCATGCAGGCCAAAGCTGAGCTGGCGGCGCGTGCGGTTCATGTCCTGCCAGAGCGCGGCATGGGGATCGTCGGCGTTGATGACTGCGACGCCCGCTGCGGACAGGCCTTCGAAAATCTCGCCTTTGGCGCGCGCGATCTCTGCGACCGAGGCGAACATGCCCACATGGGCGCTTTGCGCGTTGTTCACCAGGGCGACGTCGGGGCGGGCGAGGTGCGCCAGATAGCTCAGTTCACCGGGATGGTTCATGCCCATTTCCAGCACGGCGCAGCGATGCTCCGCGCGCAGGCGCAGCAGCATCATGGGCAGGCCGATGTCGTTGTTCAAATTGCCTTCCGTAGCCAGCACTGCGTCGCCCGCCCAGGCGCGCAGGATGGCGGCCAGCATCTCCTTCACCGTGGTCTTGCCGTTGCTGCCGGTGACGGCGGCGACGGGCAGCGTAAAACGGTCGCGCCAGTGGGCGGCCAGGCGGCCCAACGCCAAGCGGCTGTCGTCCACCTGGATGGCCGGCTCAAGATCGGCAGCGGCGGCGCGCTGCACCACCACTCCGGCAGCCCCGTCGGCCAGCGCCGCCGGGGCAAATGTCGCGCCGTCGAATTTCTCGCCCTTGAGGGCGACGAAAAGATCGCCCGCGCGCAACTGGCGGCTGTCCGTGCAGACGCGGAAAAATTGCCCGTCGGCGCCGCGCAGCTCGCCCTGCATGGCGCGCGCGGCCTCGCTCAGGCTCAGCATGCTCTCAGGCACGCCGCCCTCCCCACGCCGCCAGGGCACGGCGCGCCACCTCGGCATCGTCGAAGGGCAGGCGCCGGTCTTCGATCTCCTGATAGCTTTCGTGGCCCTTGCCGGCGATGAGCACGACATCGCCGCTGCGGGCCTCGCCCACGGCCTCGAAAATAGCGCGCGCGCGATCCGCCTCCACGCGCGGGGGGCGCGCCATGCCGGCAACGATGTCGGAAAGGATGGCCAGGGGGTCCTCGCGGCGCGGATTGTCGCTGGTGACGATGACCAGGTCGGCGCATGCTTCGGCGACGCGGCCCATGAGGGAGCGCTTGCCGCGGTCGCGATTGCCGCCGCAGCCGAACACGCAGATCACGCGCCCCCCGCCCGCCGCCTGCCTGAGGGTCTTGAGCACTTGTTCCAGCGCATCGGGGGTGTGCGCATAATCCACCACCACGGTGGGCTGCCCCCAAGCGCCGAGCAGCTGCATGCGTCCGGGCGGCGGCTGCACGCCAGCGAGTGCCTGGCAGGCGGCCGGCAGTTCCTCTCCGGCGGCCAGCAGAGCACCCAGCGCGGCGAGAAGATTGCTGGCGTTGAAAGCGCCCAGCACGGCAGCATGCAGCTCGGCCCCGCCCCAGTCGGACGTAATGGCCAGCGCGAGTCCGCCGAGATCGTTCCTGGAGATGCGCCCGCGCAGCGCGCCGGCCGCGGCGAGCGAGTAGCCGATCACGCGCGGGCCCTTGAGTTCCCTGGCCAGCGCGGCGCCTTGGGGGTCATCGAGATTGAGCACCGCGTATTGCAGCTCCGGCCAAGAAAACAGGCGGGCCTTGGCCGCCGCGTAACTGGCCATGTCGCCGTGATAATCGAGGTGATCGCGCGACAGGTTGGTGAACACGGCTGTGTGGAAGTGGCAGCCGTTTACCCTGCCCTGGTCGAGGCCGTGAGAAGAGACCTCCAGAGCGCAGGCACGCGCGCCCTCCCTGACGTAGCCGGACAGCGCCTTCTGCAGTTCGATGGCATCGGGAGTGGTGTTGCCGGCCGGGACAAGCTGCCCGGGAAAGCCGTTGCCCACCGTACCCATGACCGCCGTCTTCTCCCCCAGGCGGGCCTGGGCCTGGGCAATCCAGTGCGCCACCGAGGTCTTGCCGTTGGTACCGGTCACGCCGGTCAAGCGCAGCGCGCGCGAGGGCTCGCCGTACACTTGGGCGGCAATGTCCCCGATCTTTTCCCTGAGCCGCTCCACGGCCGCGTTGGCCACGCGCCAGGCCGGATCCCAGACGTAATCACGCGCCTCCCACAACACCCCCGCGGCGCCGCGGCTGATGGCCTGGGGGATGAAGTCCCGTCCGTCGCGCGCCGTCCCCGGATAGGCTGCAAACACCGCGCCGGGACCCGCGGTACGGCTGTCGGCGGTGAGATTCCGCGCGCCGGTCTGCTGCAATAGCCGCATCACAGGCTCTTCCATCAGGCAGGCTCCCGCGGCGCGGCTCTCTCCGTCAGCACGGCCGGCGGAGGCATGGGTTCGTCGGGCGGCACATTGAACTCCCTGAGCGCCGTGCCCATGACCTTGGCGAACACCGGCGCCGCCACCAGGCCGCCGTAATAATTGGGGCCCTTGGGGTCGTTGAACATGACGGCGACGATGAAGCGCGGCCGCGTGGCCGGAGCCATACCGACGAAGGTTGCGTAATACTGGTTCTGCGCATAGCGGTTGCCGACCCACTTGTGCGCCGTGCCGGTCTTGCCCGCCACGGTGTAGCCGGGGATGTCCGCCCTCACCGCCGTGCCGCCGTCTTGCGTCACCGTCATGAGCATCCGGCGCACCGCCGCGGCGATGGGCGCCGGATAGACCCGCACGCCCTGCACGGGGTCAGCCGGATCGCGCTTGAGGAAGGTGAGCGGCATGATGACGCCGTTGTTGGCGAAAGCCATGTAAGCGCGCGCCAGCTGCATGAGCGTCACCGACACGCCGTAGCCATAGGCCTCGGTCGCCTGATCCACCGGCTTGAGCGTGCGCCAGGGATGCAGGTAGCCGTTGCTCTCGCCGGGAAAACCGGTGTCCGGATATGCGCCGAAGCCCACGCTGCGGAAATTGTCGATGAACTGCTGCGGCGTGAGCATCATGGCGAGGTGCACGGCGCCGATGTTGCTGGAGCGCTGCAGGATTTGCGTGACCGTCTGCTCCGGAAAATCCTCGTCGTCGCGTATCACCTTGCCGCCCACGGCATAGCCCGGCGCGGTGTCTATGACCGTGTCCGGCGTCACCAGCCCGTGCTCCATCACGTCGGCCACGGTAAAGGGCTTCATCACCGAGCCCGGCTCGTAGCTGTCCGTGAGCACGCGGTTGCGCACCAGGCGCGGAGTGAGATTGGCGCGGTGGTTGGGGTCGTAGTCGGGCATGCTGGACATCGCCAGGATCTCGCCGGTGCGCGCGTCCAGCACGACGATGCCGGCGTCTTCCGCATGGCTGGCCTCGAATGCTTCCTTGAGCGCCTTGTGGGCGATGTATTGGATCTTGAGGTCGATGGACAGGGTGAGATTGCCGCCCTGGCGCGCGTCCCGTTCGGGGGACAGTTCGGCAACGATGCGGCCGCGCCGGTCGCGGATCACGTGGCGCGAGCCCGGCCGCCCTTCCAGCCAGTCGTTGTAGGCCAGCTCGATGCCGTCCTGGCCGACGTCATCGACGTTGGTGAACCCCACCACATGGGCCGCCACCGAGCCGTCCGGATAAAAGCGGCGGAATTCACGCTGCAGCTGCAGGCCCGGCAGATTCAGCTCGGTGATGCGCGCGGCCTGCTTGGGGTCCAGATCGCGGTCCAGCGAGAGGATGCCGTCGCCGGGCGTGGCGATGCGGCGCCTGAGCTCCGCCACCGGCACCCCCAGCGCGCCCGCCAGACGCGCCAGCTGATGCGCATCGTATCGGTCTATTTTTTTGGGCCAGCCCCACAGGGTTTCCACCGGCCGGCTGATGGCCAGCGGGCGGCCGTCGCGATCCAGGATCATGCCGCGATATGCAGGGATGGTCAGCCGGCGCGCGGCGATCTCGTCACCCTTGTCCTGCAGGAAGTTGTGCTGCAGGCCCTGCAGATAGAGCGCGCGGCCGATCAGCAGAACGGCCCACAGGCCCAACACGCCGGCCACCAGCCAGGTGCGCCAGGGTTCCAGATGCAGATGCAGTATCCGGCGCGAAGCGCGGTTGCGGGCGGCATGATTCATGGCTGCGGCGCGCCGTAGGACATCAGCAGCACCTGCTTGTCGGACAGGTTCGCCAGGCCCAACTGGCTGCGCGCGATGTGCTCGACGCGCGCCTGGGCCGCCAGAGTGCTTTGCTGGAGCTTGAGCTGACTCCATTGCAGATTCAGCTCGCGCGCCTGGCGCGCGAGCTGATCCTGCTCGACGAACAGCAGGCGCGATTCGTCGCGCGCCTTGACCAGGGCGACGGCGCTCGCCAGCAGCGCGACTGCGAGGATCAGGTCCAGCTTGATCATGCGCGCCTCTCGGCCGCGCGCAGCACGGCGCTGCGGGCGCGCGGATTGGCGGCGATTTCCTCGGCCGAGGCGCGCACGGCGCGGCCGATCAGGCGCAGCCGGCCCGGCGTGCGCTCGGCCTCGCGCAGCGGCAGCTTGTCGGGCAGAGGGTCGCCCGCCGCTTCGGCGCGCAGAAAGCGCTTGACGATGCGATCCTCCAGGGAGTGGAAACTGATCACCGCCAGGCGCCCCCCGGGATTCAGGCGCTCCACCGCCTGGGGCAGCACGCTCATCAATTCTTCAAGCTCGCGGTTGAGATAAATCCGAACAGCCTGAAAACTGCGCGTCGCCGGGTGCTGGCCCGGCTCACGGGTACGCACGGCCCCCGCAACGATTTGCGCAAACCGCGCCGTGGTGTCGACAGGCGCTGCCGCTCGCGCCGCCACAAGCGCGCGCGCAATCGGCTTAGCAAACCGCTCTTCCCCATAGTCACGTATCACCTCCGCGATTTCCCGCTCCCCCGCCTGCGCCAGCCACGCGCGCGCGCTCATTCCTTCCGCCGGGTTCATGCGCATGTCCAGCGGCCCGTCCAGGCGCAGGCTGAAGCCGCGCGCGGCCTCGTCCAATTGCGGGGAAGACACGCCCAGGTCGAGCAGCACCCCATCCACCAGGTCCAGCCGCCGGGCATCCAGCACCTCGACCAGCTGTGCGAAACGCGCATGGACGAGGGTGAAGCGCGGGTCGCTGATTTCCCTGCCCGCGGCGATGGCCGCCGGATCGCGGTCCAGAGCGACCAGCCTCCCGGCCGGCCCCAGGGCCTGCAATATCAGCCGGCTGTGTCCGCCGCGACCGAAGGTGGCATCCACATAAATGCCGTCTGCGCGCAGCGCCAGGGCGGCCAGGGCCTGCGCCGCCAGCACCGGCACGTGGGAGAGCGCGGTCACAGACTGAAGCCATCCAGTTCCGCCGGCATGGCCGCTCCGTCCACCGCGCGCGCCTCATCGACCTGGGCGCGCCAGCCCGCTTCGCTCCACAGCTCCATTTTCTGGCCCTGGCCTACCACCACCACGTTCTTATCGAGGGCCGCATATTCCCGCAGCATGGGCGGCAACAACAGACGCCCGCTGGCGTCCAGATCGAGATCGTGGGCGTAGCCGACCAGCAGGCGCTGAATGCGGCGGGTCTGAGGATTGAAGCTGGAAAGCGCGTTGAGCTTCTGCTCGATGGGCGCCCAGTCGGGAAAAGGGTAGAGCAGCAGGCATCCGGTGGGATCGGCGGTGACCACGACCTTGCCGGCACCCTGGGCAAGCAGCATGTCCCGATAGCGTGCCGGGACCGCCAAGCGCCCCTTGGCATCCATGCTGACCGTGCTGGCTCCGCGAAACATCCGTCTCCCCCTTCGTGGCGCAGGATTTTCCCACTAAAATCCACAAATCACCACTAATCGCCACTATAGAGAAACAAAAAATCCGGGTCAAGCGGAAACCGGGCAGTTTTTTCCGCGTCGTCAAGGACTTAGCAAACCCTGAGCTTGACCACGAAGGGGATTAAAAAATAAGTCATTGCAATTCAATTCTTTTAAAACAAATTAGAGAATTGACGCAACAGATTGATTTATATAGGATGGGAAAGCCCGCCGATAAGCCGGGTTCTGTCGTGGACAGCCATTCCTCTAGGCCCGGCATTGCTGCCGGGCTCAAGCCACCTACCCGCAGGCTCGGCGAGCAACGTCACAGCCTGCCTATTTGGTGTTGCTCCGGATGGAGGTTGCCGCGTTTCACGTCCACCCGGTTGCCCGGGCTTGCTCGTCTCTGTGGCCCTATTCCTCGCCTCGCGGCGTCCGGCCGTTAGCCGGCATCCTGCTCTGTGGAGCCCGGACTTTCCTCTCCTTCCTGGCGGAAGCAGCGGCTGCCTGGCGGGCTTTCCCGAACATTATTATGCCTCGGTTCCGGCGCGCAGCAGCCGCCCCGATGTTCACGCCAGACTCCATCCCACCGCCTCGCCGGCGCGCAGGGGTACGAGCGTATCGGCGCCGAAGGAGAAATATTCCGGGACCTGCCAGCTTTGCTTCTTGAGCGTCACGCGCGTCCGGTTGCGCGGCAGGCCGTAGAAATCCGCGCCATGGAAGCCGGCGAAGGCCTCCAGCCTGTCGAGCGCGCCGGCAGCCTCGAAAACCTCCGCGTACAGCTCCAGCGCGGCGTGGGCAGCGTAGATGCCGGCGCAGCCGCAGGCCGCTTCCTTGGCGTACCGGGCATGGGGCGCCGAATCGGTGCCGAGGAAAAATTTGGGGCTGCCCGAGACGGCCGCGCGCACCAGAGCCCGGCGATGTTCCTCGCGCTTGAGCACCGGCAGGCAATAGTAATGCGGGCGCATGCCGCCGGCGAACATGGCGTTGCGATTGTAGAGCAGGTGATGGGCGGTGAGCGTCGCCGCGACGCGCGGCCCCGCGTCCATCACGAACTCGACGCCCTGGCACGTGGTGAGATGCTCGAACACCAGCTTGAGCGCAGGGAAGTCGCGCAATAGCGGAATCAGATGGCGCTCAATGAAGACGGCTTCGCGGTCGAACACGTCCACCGCGGGATCGGTGACCTCGCCATGCACCAGCAGGGGCAGCCCCTGCTTTTCCATCTCCGCGAACACGGCGCGGCAGTGGCGCAGATCGGTGACGCCGGAATCGGCATTGGTGGTCGCCCCCGCCGGGTAATACTTCACCGCATGCACGAACCCCGACTGGCGCGCGCGCACGATTTCCGCAGGCGGCGTGTTGTCGGTGAGGTAGAGCGTCATGAGCGGCTCGAATTCCGCTCCGGCCGGCAAGGCCGCGAGTATGCGGTCACGGTAGGCCGCCGCATCCGCCACTGTGCGCACCGGCGGCCGCAGATTGGGCATGACGATGGCGCGCGCGAAGCGCTGCGCCGTGTGCGGCAGCACCGCCGCCAGGGCCGCGTCGTCGCGCAGGTGCAGATGCCAGTCGTCCGGACGGACGAGGCTGAGGGTGTCGCTCATTTTGCAGTCCTCATTTCCAGGGCCAGACTGTAGGCGGCGTTTTTCTTCGCCCCGGTCAGACGCGCCGCCGCCTGCGCCGCCTGGCTCACCGGCAGATAGTCGAGCAGCACCGTCAGGGTGCCGCGCAGCGTCTCGGCGTCCTCGGCAGGCTGCGCGGGCGCGCCGAGGATGAGCACGAATTCCCCTCTTTGCCGGTTGGCATCGGCACGCAGCCAGGCGGGCGCTTCGCCCAGCGGCAGGGTGTGCACGGCCTCGAAACGCTTGGTCAGCTCGCGCGCCACGGTGAGCGTGCGGTCTTGGTCCAGGAGGTCCGCCAGGTCGTCGACCGCTGCGACGATGCGGTGCGGCGATTCATAAAACACCAGCGCATAAGGCAGCGCGCGCAAGGCCTGCAGCGCCTGGCGCCGCTCGCCCGCGCGCGCGGGCAGGAAACCGTAAAACAGCCAGTGGTCCAGCGCCTGGCCGCTGGCGGAGAGGGCCGCCGCCAGCGCCGATGGGCCGGGCACGGGGATGACCGCCAGACCGGCCGCGCGCACCGCCGCGGCCAGGCGCGCCCCCGGATCGGAAATCGCCGGTGTGCCGGCGTCCGACACGTAGGCCACCGCGGCGCCTTCCGCCACCGCCGCCACGATGCGCTGGGCGGCGCGCGCCTCGTTGTGCTCGCGCACGGACAACAGCGGCTTGCCGATGCCGTAGTGGGCGAGCAGCACGGCGCTCACCCGCGTGTCCTCGCAGGCTACCATTGCGCAGGCCTTCAGCACCTCCAGCGCGCGCAGCGTAATGTCCGCGAGATTTCCGATGGGGGTGGCCACCAGATACAATCCGGCGGCAAGGTCGGCGTTATTGTCCACGTAGGGATTTTCGCATGCTCAAACGTTTGCTGGGGATGCAAGGCGAACAACGGGCCGAGCGCCTGCTGCGGGACGCGGGCCTGCAACTGATCGCCCGCAACTATCGCTGCCGCCACGGCGAGATCGACCTGGTGATGCGGCAGGGCAACACCCTGGTGTTCGTCGAAGTGCGCCGGCGCAGCCACACCGGCTTCGGCGGCGCGGCCGCCAGCGTGGACTTGCGCAAGCAGAAACGCCTCATCGCCGCCGCGCGCCATTACCTTGCCGGGCGCGGCGGGGAGCCGCCGCCCTGCCGTTTCGACGTGGTGGCGATCGAGGGCGCGGGCGTGCCGCAGTGGCTGCCGGACGCCTTTGCCGATATGCCATAATCGCCCGCCATGGAAGATCGCATCCTGCGCCATTTCAACGAATCGGCCCGCCTCAAGCTGGAGGCCGCCGACGCCCTCGCCCCGCCTATCGCGCGCGCGGCGGATGCGCTGGTGCAATGCCTGCTGGCCGACGGCAAGGTGCTCGCCTGCGGCAACGGCGGCTCGGCGGCCGACGCCCAGCACTTCGCCTCCGAGCTGGTGAACCGCTTCGAGCACGACCGGCCGGGCCTGGCGGCCATCGCCCTGACGACCGACACCTCCATCCTCACCTCGGTGGCCAACGACGACCGCTACGCCAACGTCTTCGCGCGCCAGACCCTGGCGCTGGGCCACGAAGGCGACGTGCTGCTGGCCATTTCCACCAGCGGCAATTCGGAATCCGTGCTGCGCGCGGTGGATGCTGCGCACGAGCGCCGCATGCGCACCATCGCCCTGACCGGGCGCGACGGCGGCCGGCTTGCGGAACAAATGGGCGAGGACGATATTCTCATCTGCGTGCCGGCGGACAGCACCGCGCGCATCCAGGAAGTGCACCTGCTGACCATACACTGCCTGTGCGACGGCATCGACAACCTTTTGCTAGGAGTGGACTGAATGAACAAATCCCTAGTCAGCTTCGCGCTGCTGTGTCTTTTGGGCCCCGGCCTGCAGGGCTGCGCCGCCGTCGTGGCGGGCGGCGCCGCGGGCGGCGCCATGGTGGCCGACGACAAGCGCACCCTGGGCACCTACATCAACGACCAGGAAATCGAATTCAAGGCCACGCGCCTCATCAGCAAGACCTTCCCGCAGCCCGGCATGAACGTCAGCGTCACGAGCTTCAACGGCTGGGTGCTGCTGACCGGGCAGGTGCCCAGCGAGGCGGTGAAGACGCAGGTGCAAAGCACCGTGGCCGGCGTCACCGACGTGCGCCAGATCTTCAATGAGCTGGAGGTGGCGGGCGAGCAGACCTTCCCTTCCGAAGCCAATGACGCGGCCATCACCGCCGCCGTGAAGACGCGCCTCATCAACACCCGCGACGTCAATTTCAATCACATCAAGGTGGTCACCCAGAACCGCGTGGTCTATCTCATGGGCCTGGTGAGCCATCAGGAAGGCCAGTCGGCCATCAACGTGGCCGCCACCACCAGCGGGGTGGCCAAAGTCGTCCCCGCCTTCCAGTACACCGACTGAATCGAGCCGGCCCGCCGCACCGCCTTGCCCTATTCCGCGCCCGCCTTCGAAGCCAAGCTCTGCCCGCCCGATGACTTGGCGGCGCGCGCAGCAGGGCTGCCGCGGCCATTGGTGTTCACCAACGGCTGCTTCGACCTGCTGCATCGCGGCCATGCCACCTACCTGGCGCAGGCCCGGGCGCTGGGAGCGAGCCTGGTGGTGGGCGTGAATTCCGATGCCTCGGTGAGGCGCCAGGGCAAGGGAGAGGATCGGCCGGTAAATGCGCTGCCCGACCGCATGGCGCTTTTGGCCGCGCTCGAATCCGTGTCCCTGGTAACGGGGTTCGACGAAGACACCCCGCTCAAGCTGATCCTGGCCCTGCGCCCCGACGTGTTGGTGAAAGGCGGCGACTGGCCCGCGGCCGCCATCGTCGGCGCCGCCGAAGTCCTGGGCTGGGGCGGCACGGTGCATTCCATCCCCTTCGTGCATCAGACCTCCACCTCCGCGCTCATCAAGAAAATCCGCGCATGAAATACCGCGACCTGCGCGACTTCATCGCGCAACTGGAAAAAATGGGAGAGCTCAAGCGCATCTCCGCGCCAGTCGACCCCAAACTGGAAATGACCGAAATCGCCGACCGCGTGCTGCGCGCCGGCGGCCCGGCCTTGCTGTTCGAGCATCCCAAGGGCCATAGCCTGCCCGTGCTGGCCAATCTTTTTGGCACCGTGCGGCGCGTGGCCCTGGGCATGGGCGAGGAAGACCCCGCGCGGCTCAGGGAAATCGGCAAGCTCCTGGCCTATCTCAAGGAGCCCGAACCGCCCAAGGGGCTCAAGGACGCCTGGGAAAAATGGCCCGTACTCAAGCAGGTGCTCAACATGGCGCCCAAGGAAGTGCGCTCCGCGCCCTGCCAGGAGATCGTCTGGGAAGGTCAGGACGTGGATCTCGCGCGCCTGCCCATCCAAACCTGCTGGCCGGAGGATGCCGGCCCGCTCATCACCTGGGGCCTGGTGGTGACGCGCGGGCCGCTCAAGGCGCGGCAGAATCTGGGCATCTACCGCCAGCAGGTCATCGGCCGCAATCGCGTCATCATGCGCTGGCTGGCGCATCGGGGGGGCGCCCTGGACTTCCGCGACTTCCGGCAGCAGCACCCCGGTGAGCCTTTTCCCATCGCCGTGGCGCTGGGCGCCGACCCGGCCACCATCCTGGGCGCTGTCACGCCCGTCCCGGATACGCTCTCCGAATACCAGTTCGCGGGCCTCCTGCGCGGCGGCAAGACCGAAGTCGTGCGTTGCTTGGGCAGCGATCTGCAAGTGCCCGCCTCCAGCGAAATCGTGCTGGAAGGCGTCATCCACCCCGCTGACATGGCGCCGGAAGGCCCCTTCGGCGACCACACCGGCTATTACAACGAAGTCGAGCACTTTCCCGTCTTCACCATCGAGCGCATCACCATGCGCCGCGAGCCCATCTACCACAGCACTTACACCGGCAAGCCGCCGGACGAGCCGGCCATCTTGGGCGTGGCGCTGAACGAAGTCTTCGTGCCGCTGCTGCAGAAGCAGTTTCCCGAAATCACTGATTTCTACCTGCCGCCCGAGGGCTGCAGCTACCGCATGGCCGTGGTGTCCATGAAAAAGCAGTATCCCGGCCATGCCAAGCGGGTGATGTTCGGCGTGTGGAGCTTTCTGCGCCAGTTCATGTACACCAAGTTCGTGCTCGTGACCGACGAGGACGTCAACGTGCGCGACTGGAAGGAAGTGATCTGGGCGCTCACCACGCGCGTCGATCCCGCGCGCGACACGCTGCTGGTGGAAAACACGCCCATCGACTACCTCGATTTCGCCAGCCCGGTATCCGGCCTGGGCAGCAAGATGGGCATAGACGCCACCCACAAGTGGCCGGGGGAAACCCAGCGCGAATGGGGCCGCCCCATCGCCATGAGCGCCGCCGTCAAAGCGCGCGTGGACGAGATCTGGGGTACGCTGGGGCTGGGCTGAGCCCCAGCGCCTCCTTACATTTCCGTAAGCCGCGCGACCGGTGCGCCGATCCGGGATAAGCTTGGCATCATCATTCCGGCCATGCGGAACCCGCATGGCCCACGGGGAGCACGACATGAACAAATCCATGATTACGGGCTTTGCCGCCGGCGCCATCGCCGTCACCGCCGTGGGCGGGGTCGCGGGCTACAAGGTACTGCATGCCCCTCCGAGTTATGCCCAAGTGCTGGCCGTACATCCGGCCGTCGAGACCACGCGCGTGCCGCAGCGCGTCTGCCGCGACATCGCCGTGAGCGAGCAGGCGCCCGTGCGCGACCCCAACCGCATCGCCGGCACCGCCGTAGGCGCCGTCCTCGGCGGCGTGCTGGGCCACCAGATCGGCGGCGGCAGCGGCAACACCCTGGCCACCGTGGCCGGCGCCGCCGCCGGCGGCTACGCCGGCAACCAAGTGCAAAGAAACATGCAGCAATCCGATCGCCGCACGGTCATGGAAACCCGCTGCCGCACCCTGTACCGCAGCCATAGCCGCACCGTCGGCTACAACGTGACCTATCGCCTGGACGGCCGGCAAGGCACGGTGCGCATGGACCATCCGCCGGGGGCGCGCATCCCGGTGAAGGACGGGCGCTTGGTGCTCACGCCAGGAGACGCGCAGCAGTCGTAGCGGCCCCTCCTGCCGCAACTGTTGCGGGTGAACTCGCGGCCAGTGGGAACAGTACCCTTGCTGGTGCAGGGCAACCTTTCAACCCAGGATTTCGCTGCTTGCCCCGCATTGGGCCGTCATTCAACGCGCCAGGATGACCGGCGCAGCCATTGGGGCGGCCCGTCCCGACCTGCAACGCGGCGCAGAGCTGACGTCGACACCGACGAGCTGCTGAATGCCCTGTTGCTGCAGCGGCGACTTCACGCACTCGATCCTAAGCATGCCCTCGAAAAACCGGTCCTCGGCCGATGGCTGCCGCATCGTCGCGATGTGGCGCGGCGCTCAGGTCTTCGGCGGTTGGCGCCGGCCGCGCAACACGCCGAAGATCAAGTAGCCCGACACCAGAACGAACAGCACCGCCAAGGCGGCCTGACCATAGCCTGCGAGCCCCGCCGGGTTTTTCCACCGATGCCGGAGCACCTCCTTGGCGAGCGCCTGCACCTGCGGCCTCGGCGCAAACCCCAGGGTCGGGTCGAGGCGACGCGCGCGCTCCAGTTCGTCCTCGGCGAGCGGCCATTTGCCTTCCGCGGCGAGCAGCCGCGCGTCCAGATAATGCGCCCGTGCAGAGTCCGGCTGCGCGGCCAGCACCTGGGCAATCGCATGGTCGGCCCGCCCCAGATGCCCGGCCCGCAGCAACCCGGCCGCCCGATCCAGCATGGCCGCGTGCGCGGCGCACAACGCCAGCCCGAAGGCCAAGAAGAGGGACAGGAACAGCCGTGGTTTGACGGTCGACATGGATCGGGATGGAGCCGAGGAACAGACGACTTACCGACCTTACCACAAACTCAGGCCGCGGCACGGCGCGAAAACGCGCGTCGAACCCCCCACGCCCGCCACGCCCGCCACGCCCGCCACGCCCGCCACGCCCGCCACGCAGGGACACTCAAGCCCGGCCGCTCTGTCTGATCCGCCGAATCCTGCTGCGGCATCGAGTTGCATTCCGGCGCAACGCCTCGACGCGCGATGAGCGAGGTACCGCCAAGAGCGGCGCCGTGCCGCGGTCTCCAATTCGGCCGAAGCAGTCATACAGATTAGGGGTCAAAATTTTCTAGCTGACCGGAGGCGATTCACTATTAAGGCCTCGCTTGTGGTGTGACGAGTGATGGGTCATGGGCATATACTTCCCCTCGGTGTACCGAGGGGTCCAGGGGGTCCAGCCCTAAATTCATAAGGACAGGGAGGAGTAACTAATGAACGATAACACCGCTATTGATCAGATACCGTTCGGCACGGACAGCTTTGCCGACAACCCGGAGCCGCGTTGCCCTTGTCTGCTGCTGCTCGACACTTCCGGCTCAATGAATGGCACACCCATCGCAGAGTTAAACGCGGGCTTGATGACCTTTAAGGACGAGTTGGCCGCTGACTCATTGGCCATGAAAAGGGTGGAGGTCGCTATCGTCACTTTTGGCCCCGTTAACGTGGAAACTACGTTCCACACCGCCTCGAACTTTTATCCTCCGAGCCTTTCTGCCAACGGTGATACCCCGATGGGGGCGGCTATCAAGCAAGGCCTTGAACTCATCCGGCAACGCAAAGCTGAATACCGGGCCAATGGCATTTCGTTTTACCGCCCGTGGGTGTTCCTGATTACCGACGGCGGCCCTACCGACGAATGGCAATCAGCCGCAGCTCTTGTGCGCGAAGGGGAAGCCTCTAAATCCTTCGCGTTCTTCGCGGTCGGGATAGAGGGCGCCAACATGGATGTTCTTAGTCAGATATCGGTGCGAGAGCCGCTGAAACTCAGCGGCCTGAAGTTCCGGGAACTCTTCCAATGGCTTTCTAACTCCATGAAGTCGGTCTCCCAGTCTGTCCCAGGCACTGCCGTGCCGATCGCTCCCCCAACTGGCTGGGCTGAGGTTTGATGTGGAAGGTTGTTAGCGCGTCAGTCGTAGGAACCTCCCATACAGAAGCAAACATTCCCTGCCAAGACGACTGCTACTCGGAAATTATTCGGGGAGTGGACGGCCAGGATTATCTGATTTGCGTGGTGTCGGACGGAGCCGGCAGCGCAAAAGAGGGGGGTAGAGGTGCGGAATTGGCGTGCCTTGTATCCCTGTCCGGCATTGAAGCATCTCTCAACGCTGTAACTTCCTTTCAGCCGACCGCCCCCATCGTAAGGGAATGGGTTGAGGCTGTCCGTCGAGCAATTCACGAGGAAGCTCAGGCCCGCTCGCTGACCGCCAGAGACTTTGCCTGCACTCTCCTTGCCGCTGTAGTCGGTCCTGGCGGGGCTGTCTTCTTCCAGATCGGGGACGGGGCCATCGTCGCCTCCAGTGGCTACTCCTATGGCGTGGTGTTTTGGCCGGAGTCTGGCCCTTACGCGAACATGACTTATTTTGTCACCGACGAGGATGCGCTTGAGCACCTCCAAGTCGCGATCACGAGCGCTCGAGTCGATGAGGTGGCGTTGTTCAGCGATGGCCTTCAGCGGTTGGCACTGTCTTTTGAACAGCTTGCGCCACACGCTCCGTTCTTCGAACCCATGCTCGGAGTGCTTCGAAAACGAAATGCTGGAGAATGCGACGACTTGGGGGAACAGCTTGCCCAGTTTCTTGGCAGCACGCGGATCAACGAGCGAACAGACGATGACAAGACGCTCGTGCTGGCTACCCGCCGTGAGCCGTGACTGACCTTTTCGACCGCGATGGTCGGCGCATCCCACTCGGTAAGAAGTTCGGATCTGGCGGAGAAGGAGCCGTCTACGAAGTCCCGGCCGCGGGGAGCGACGTGGTGGCGAAGGTCTACCATGCGACCGTAGGTCACGAAAAGCAGATGAAGTTGGTTGGCATGGCTCAAGGGGGCGATGAGGCCCTGAAGAAAATCGCTGCGTGGCCTACGGGTACTCTGCACACTAGCGCAGGGGGCCCTGTCCGAGGTTTCCTGATGCCAAAGGTGTCCGGCTCAGAGCCGATCCATCACCTTTACAGTCCTAGTCATCGTAAACAGCGCCACCCCGACAAAGACTGGGGTTTTCTGGTCAACACAGCCCGAAACATGGCCGCTGCCTTTGAAACCATTCATAGCCACGGTCACATTATTGGAGACGTCAACCCTAACCTGGTTTTTGTTGCAGGGAACAGCGTCGTCAAGCTGATTGACTGCGATTCTTTCCAGGTCGTCGCGAGCGGCAAGCACTACCTGTGTGAGGTTGGCGTCCCGCACTTCACACCCCCAGAATTGCAAGGGCACTCTACTTTCCGGGGCCTGCGCCGCACGAAAAACCATGACAACTTCGGGCTGGCGATCCTCATTTTTCACGTTCTGCTGATGGGGCGGCACCCCTTCTCTGGCGTCTACTCGGGGTCAGGGGACATGCCACTGGAGAAGGCTATAGCGCAGTTCCGGTATGCCTTCGGCCGCAATGCTGCGAGCAAAGGAATGGCCCCACCCCCGAACAGCGTGACGCCAGCCATGCTGCCCGGTGCAATCGCAACCTTTTTTGAGCGTGCTTTTACCGAGCAAGGAGCGCAGCCAGACGGCAGGCCTCTAGCAAGAGAGTGGGTAGCTGAGCTGGACTCGCTGAGAGGGCAACTCCGCACCTGCGGGCAAGACTCAGTTCACAAGTACTTTGGGGGGCTGACTTCCTGCCCTTGGTGCGCACAGGAACAACATTCCGGGATCTATTTCTTCATATCCCTCGTCCCCGCGGCAGGTGGCACAGGCACTTTCAGCCTTGGGCAGGCCTGGGCCCGGATTGTGGCTGTTGATTCACCTGGAGGTGCCCCCGCTGTGAACCCGCCCGCCTTCCAGGTTCGGCCTAAGCCCCTGCCACCAGAAGCAGTGCGGGCGAAGACAGTGGCGTTCCTTAGGAAGGCTGCCGCTGTCGCGATATTCGTAGGATGTCTTGTGTTCTGGCCGACTGGGTTCATCCTGGCAATGATTGTCAGCGGCATCCTCTTCTTTGGCAGCGAAACGCCTTCCTCCGAGAAACGGGTTCGGCAGGCCGCACTGGATACAGCCCGTAATGATCTCAACGCTGTCCAACATCGCTGGAATACCGAAGGAGGTGACGGCAAGTTTCAAGCGAGGCTAATGGAGCTAGCTGGCTTGCGGAGAGAATATGAGGGGTTAGCGAAGTAATCGGCCCGGTGCCGCAAATCGCGCCGAAGAAACACGTGGTGGCTGCGTTGTGGCAAGGTGGGATGGGGCGCCGCGGAAGACCGATGTAGCAATGGTGCATATTGCCCGCGGGT
>JAJZRU010000005.1 GCA_021802555.1 Pseudomonadota bacterium | reverse complement strand
GCTCGCGCTCAGATAGTCGCTCAGTCGGGCGCCGAGGCCCAGAGTTGCCTTGGTACGTGCCATACCACCCTCCCGTCACGGGATGGATGGAATATAGGACACATTTATCTAAACGAACAGTATTGAGGCCGGCTCCGACTTGCCGCACTATGGCTGGGACAACGAGTACGGCCGGCATAGTGCCGACGTCGCGTCTTTCCTGGCCTCCAGACAGCTAGTATCCAATGCGGAATTCCTGGCTTTCGTCCAGGCCGGAGGCTACGCCGACGACAGCTACTGGGACGAGGAAGGGCGTGCCTGGAGCCGCTATGCCGATGCCGACCACCCGAGCTTCTGGGTGAAAGACGGCGCCTCTTGGCGCCTGCGCCTCATGCTCGAAGAAGTAGCCATGCCCTGGGACTGGCCCGCGGAGGTCAATTGCCACGAGGCACGCGCCTATTGCGCCTGGCAGGCGCGCGAGTTGGGCCGCCCGGTGCATCTGCCGAGCGAGGACCAATGGCATCGCCTGCGAGAGATGGCCGGCCTGGGCGATGTGCCTCCCGATCAGCGGGCCAACGCTAACCTGCATCTGGACCACTGGGCTTCGCCCTGCCCGGTGACGACCTTCCGGCAGGGCGATTTCTGCGACGTGGCCGGCAACGTCTGGCAATGGAGCGACACACCCATTTATCCCTTCGAGGGATTCCGCGTGCATCCCCTTTACGACGACTTCAGCACGCCCACGTTCGACGGGCGCCACAATCTCATGCTGGGCGGCTCCTGGATTTCCTGCGGCAACGAAAGCCTGCGCAGCGCGCGCTACGCCTTCCGCCGGCATTTTTTCCAGCATGCCGGATTCCGCTACGTCGTCGGCGAGCGGCCGCCCGCACCGCCCGCGTCCAGGTATGAAACGGATCAACTGCTATCCGAATATGCCGAGTTTCATTACGGCGACGAGTATTTCGGCGTTGCCAACTTTCCGCGCGCCCTGGCCGAACACGCCATCCGCGCCATGGGCGACCGGCCTTGCCGGCGAGCCTTGGACTTGGGTTGCGCGGCAGGCCGCGCCACTTTCGAACTTGCGCGCCGCTTCGACGCAGTGACGGGCATCGATTTTTCTGCACGTTTCATCGGCCTGGGCGTGCAAATGGCCGCCCAACGCGTGTTGCGCTATACCCTGGCCGAGGAAGGGGAACTCGTCAGCTACCATGAGCGCCGTCTTGCCGACCTGGGATTGGAGGCGGTACGCGGCAAAGTGGGCTTCTTTCAGGGCGATGCGTGCAACCTCAAACCGGCCTTTGCCGGCTATGACCTGATCCTGGCCGCCAACCTCATCGACCGCCTGTACAGCCCGAGGAAATTCCTCGCCGGGGTGCATGAAAGACTCAATCCGGGCGGCCTGCTGATGATCGCCTCGCCCTATACCTGGCTGGCGGAGCACACGGCGCGCGAGGAATGGCTGGGTGGTTACAAGAAAGACGGCGAAAGCTGCACCACGCTCGATGGCCTCAGAGCAGCGCTCGGCGCGCACTTTCGACTGATGGGCGAACCCGTGGATCTGCCTTTCGTCATCCGCGAAACGCGGCGCAAGTTCCAGCACACGCTTTCCGAAGTGACGGTATGGGAGCGGTGCGCATGAAACACGACTTCGACCGCATCATCGAGCGCACCGGCACCCATGCGCTGAAATGGGACGGCCGCGCACGCCAGTTCGGCACCGAAGACGTCCTGCCCCTGTGGGTGGCGGACATGGATTTTGCCGCCGCACCGGCCATCGTGCAGGCCTTGCAGGCGCGCGCCGCCCACCCCGTTTACGGTTACACCACCCGACCCGACAGCCTGTCCGAGGCGATAGCGCAATGGATGGAATCGCGCCACGACTGGACCATCGAGCCGAACGGGGTGCTCTGGGCGCCCGGCGTGGTGCCTTCGCTGCATGCCGCGGTGTTGGCCTTTTCCGCACCGGGCGACGGCGTCATCGTCCAGCCGCCGATCTATCCGCCCTTCTTTTCCGCCGTCACCACTACGGGGCGACGGCTCGTGGAGAATCCGCTGGTCTATGACCGAGGCGCCTACCGCCTGGACTTGGAGCATCTCGAAGCATGCGCCCGCGAGGCGCGCATGCTGCTGCTGTGCTCGCCCCACAACCCCGTGGGGCGCGTGTGGTCCGAGGAAGAATTGCGCAGCCTGCTCGACATCGCGCGGCGCCACGGGCTGTCGGTGGTCTCCGACGAGATCCATCACGATCTGGTCTATCCGGGCCGTCGCCACACACCGACGGCGAAGCTGGCCGCGGCGCACGAAGTCGTCACCCTGGCGGCGCCGAGCAAGACTTTCAATATCGCCGGCCTGGGCATCTCCGCCCTCATCGTGCCGGATGCCCAACAGCGCACGGCGCTGGAGCAAAGCTTCGCGCAACTGCACCTGTCCGCCAACCATCCCTTCAGCATCGCCGCCTGCGAAGCGGCCTATCGCCATGGCAGCGCGTGGCTGGACGATCTGCTGGCCTATCTGACCGAGACGCGCGACGACACCCTGGATTTCATCGCGCAGCGGCTGCCCCGCATCAAGGCGATCACCCCCCAGGGTACTTGCCTGCTGTGGCTCGACTGCCGCGCGATGAGCATGAGCGATAGCGCCCTGCAGGATTTTTTCGTGCATCGCGCCCGCGTAGGACTGAGCCCGGGCGCTGCGTTCGGCAGCGCGGGCCGCGGCTTCATGCGCCTCAACCTGGGCGCCCCGCGCGCCATTGTCCGAGAGGCGCTGGAACGCATCGAAGCGGCGCTGGCCGGCTGAGCCGATGCCGCACGCTAAGGCGCCGGATTGCCTTGGCGCAAATGGGTGGTTTCGATTTCTGCGAGCAATTCCTCGCTCAGCGGCGCGTTCCAGGCGTCCAGGTTTTCCTTGAGCTGCGCCGGGCTGGTCGCGCCGATCAGCGTGCTGGCGACAAACCAGCGGCGGTATACGAAAGCCAGCGCAAGGCTGGCCGGGCTGCGCCCATGGCGCGCGGCGAGCTCGGCATAGGCAGCCACGGCTGCGGGCACGCCGGGCTTGTCGTAGCGCTGTGCGAAGCCCTTGAACGCCGTGACGCGCCCGCTCGCTCCGGGGTCGGGCAAATATTTGCCCGACAACAAACCGAAGGCCAGAGGCGAGTAGGCCAGCAGGGGCAGCCGCTCGCGGAAGGCGATTTCGCTCATGCCGTATTCGAACACGCGGTTGATCAGATTGTAGGCATTCTGCACGCTCACGATGCGCGGCAGGCCCAGTTCCTCGGCCAGACGCAGGAATTCCATGACGCCCCAAGGCGTCTCGTTGGACAGGCCGATGTAGCGGATCTTGCCTTCCCGCACCAGTTCGGCAAGCGCCTCCAATTGTTCCCCTATGGGCAGCGCCTGGCTTTCCTTGCCCGGATCGAACTGGTACTGGCCGAACATGGGCACGTTGCGCTCCGGCCAGTGCAACTGGTAAAGATCGATGTAGTCGGTCTGGAGGCGGCGCGCAAATTGCTGCGGTCCATGGAACTCGGGCCGCCGCGTATCCACTCCAGGCTGCGGCGCGGCCCGGCGATCTTGGTGGCGACCACGACCTCGTCGCGGCGCCGTTTGGCCAGCCAATTGCCGACGATGCTCTCGGTGCGCGTACAGGTCTGCGCCCGCGGCGGCACGGGATACATCTCCGCCGTGTCGAGAAAATTCACGCCCCGGTCAAAAGCGTAATCGAGCTGCGCATGCGCCTCGCTCTCGGTGTTTTGCTCGCCGAAGGTCATCGTGCCGAGGCAAATCGCGGATACGGTCAAATCGCTGCTGCCGAGTTTGCGGTAATCCATGTTCATCCCTCATGCCTTGCCCTACATTGGCACGGATGGAACCCGAGAGTTCCTTAGCCGCGCGCTGACTGCCCGGCAACAGCATACCCGCCCGTAGCCGCCACCGCACTTCCGCTACAATCGGCGCTCCCTTACGGACGAGCACGGCCATGAAGATCGGCACCCCGCTTTCTCCTTCCGCCACCCGCGTCATGCTGCTGGGCGCCGGCGAGCTGGGCAAGGAAGTGATCATCGCCTTGCAGCGCCTGGGCGTGGAAGTCGTCGCCGTGGACCGCTACCCCGGCGCTCCGGGGCACCAGGTCGCGCATCGCGCCCAGGTGATCAACATGACCGATGCCGCGGCGCTGCGCGCCCTGGTGGAAAGAGAGCGCCCGCATCTCATCGTCCCGGAAATCGAGGCCATCGCCACCGAAGAGCTTCTGCGCATCGAGGATGCCGGCCTGGCCCAGGTCATCCCCACGGCGCGGGCGGCCTGGCTTACCATGAACCGCGAGGGCATCCGCCGCCTCGCCGCGGAGGAACTGGGGCTGCCCACCTCTCCCTACCGCTTCGCCGATTCCCTGCCGGAACTGCAGGCGGCCATCGACGCCGGCATCGGCTATCCCTGTCTGGTGAAACCGGTCATGTCTTCCTCGGGCAAGGGGCAAAGCCGCATCGATAATCCTGCCGAAGTCGCCGCAGCCTGGGACTACGCCATGAGCGGCGGCCGCGTGGGAGGCGAACGCGTGATCGTGGAAGGCTTTATCGACTTCGACTACGAGATCACCCAGCTTACCGTGCGCGCGAAAAATGCCGTCGGAACCACGGAGACCCATTTCTGCGCACCCATCGGCCATGTGCAAGTAAGGGGCGACTATGTCGAATCCTGGCAGCCCCAGCCCATGAGCGATACAGCCTTGCGGGAAGCCCGCCGCATCGCCCAGGCGGTGACCGACAACCTCGGGGGGCTGGGCATCTTCGGCGTCGAGCTGTTCGTCAAGGGCGGCCGGGTCTGGTTCTCGGAAGTCTCGCCGCGCCCCCACGACACCGGCCTGGTCACGCTGGCCAGCCAGCAGCTGAGCGAATTCGAATTGCACGCGCGCGCCATCCTGGGCCTGCCGGTCGATGTCACCTTGCGGCGCCCGGCGGCCTCCGCCGTGATCTACGGCGGCGTGGACGCCACTGGCATCGTGTTCGACGGCGTGGCCGAGGCGCTGCAAGTGCCGGAATCCGACCTGCGTCTGTTCGGCAAGCCGGAAAGCTTTGCGCGCCGGCGCATGGGCGTCGCGCTGGCCGGCGCCGACACGGTCGAAGAAGCGCGCCAGCGCGCGCAAGAGTGCGCGCGGCGCGTGCAGCCCAAAATCGCCTGAAAGCAGGATAACGCGCCCTCCGGCTTCAGCGCCGGCGACGCCGCGACGCGTCGAACCCCCAGTAGCCGGAAAGGCCCACCAGATGGCGCACCACACCATAGGCCAGCCAGGCCAGCAGGCGCCGATGCCAGGCCCGGCGGCGCCAATGATCCGGATTGACCGCGCGGGCATAGGCGGCGATCTGGGCCTCCAGACGTCGCTTGAGCTGCGCTGCGAAATCCGGATCGTCAAAGGCCAGGTTGGCTTCGCGCGCAGCCAGCAGGCTGAAAGGGTCGATATTGCTGGAGCCCACCGTGCACCAGCGGCTGTCCACCACCGCTACTTTGGCGTGCAGCAGCGCGGCGCGGTATTCATGGATCTCCACCCCGGCGGCCAGCAGGTCGCCGTACAGGGCGCGGCTGGCGAGATATTCGACGATGTGATCGACGCGCCCCTGCAATAGCAGGCGCACGCGCACGCCGCTCATGGCCGCCGCCTTGAGGGCGCGGCGGAAGCGGCGCCCGGGCACGAAGTAGGCATTGGCGATGAGCACCTCGTCGCGCGCGGACAGGATGGCGTCCAGATAAGCGCGCTCGATGCTGTAGCGGTGGCGCAGGTTGTCGCGCCAGAGAAACAGCGCCGCCAGGGGCCCGGCGACGCGCGGCATGGGCAGGTGCACCGGCGGGTCGCGCCCCAGCGCACCCAAACGCGCCCAGTTGATGGCGCGCCACAGGCGCCGCATGACGGCGCGGATGGCCGCGACGAGCGGCCCCTCCACGCGCACCGCGTAGTCGAGACGCGGCACCGCCTGATTGGGCGCATCGTAGTCGCTTTGCAGGTTGATGCCGCCGACGAAGGCGACGCGGCCGTCCACTACCGCCAGCTTGCGGTGCAGACGCCGCAGTTGCAGGCGGTTCCAATGCAGGAAACGGTAGGGACGATAGAGATATACGCGCAGTCCGGCCTGCCGCCAGGCCTCGATCTGCGCCGACTCCAGATGGCGCGAGCCGAAGCCGTCCACCAGCATATAGACGGCGACGCCGCGCCGCGCCGCCGCCAGCAGGGCGGAGATGATCGGCTCGCCCCCCTCGTCGCGCTTGAGTATGTAGGTTTCCAGGAGTATTTCCCGCTCCGCCGCCTCTATGGCTGCCCGCAGCGCGGGAAAAAACTCGGCGCCGTTTTCGAGCAGACGCGCGCTGTGTCCCGCGACAAACCGGGACGCGCTCCTTCCCTGCATCAGGGCTGCTGCAGCGTGGCGGTCAGCGCCGCATGGTCGGACAGCCGCCGCCAGTCGCGCCCGGAATGAACCTGCGCCGCCTCCACCTGCAAATCCCGCACATAGATGCGGTCCAGATGCAAAAGCGGAATGAAGGCCGGAAAGCTGCGCGCCGGGTGCCCCTGGTGGATCTGAAATGCATCCCGCAGCCCCAGATTGGTGCCCAGGTAGCGGCAGGCGCGCACGCGCCAGTCGTTGAAGTCTCCGGCCAGGATGAGCGGATCGCCGGCGGGCACCTCGGCCAGGATACGGCTGCGTATCATATCCAGCTGGCGCCGCCGCCCGCCCTCGGTCAGCCCCAGATGGACGTTGATGGCATGCAGCGGCCGCTTCCAGCCGGGAATCTGGATATGGCAATGCAGCATGCCGCGCGACTCCAGGCTGTGGGCGGAAATGTCCTCGTTGTCCCACTGCACGATGGGAAAACGCGACAGGATGGCATTGCCGTGATGGCCTTCGTCGTACACCGCATTGCGGCCGTAGGCATAGTCATGCCAGACGCTGTCGGCGAGAAATTCATGCTGCGGCCGGCCCGGCCAGTGCGGAAAGCGCTGCGGATGGGCCTCGTGGTCGCCCAACACCTCCTGCAGAAAAACAATGTCGGCACCCAGCAGCCGCAGCCTTTCCTTGAGTTCGTGGACGATCAGGCGACGGTTGAACTGGGACAAACCCTTATGGATGTTGTAGCTGGCGACCCGGATCGTGCTGGTGGTCATGGCATGCATCATAGCAAGGCACCGCCGCTACTCAAGCAGCCGGCGTATGGCCGCCGCATTGCTGGGCGAGAAACACAGCGCCGCGGCGTCCGCGGCGGGGAGCCAGCGCCAAGCGACATGCTCACCGGGGCTCAGCCGCGCCGGCATGGGCTGCGGCAAGCGCATGCCGAACACGTGCTCGGTATTGTGCGTGGTGCCCGGCGCGTAGCGATGGCGGTAGCAGGGGAAAATTTCGTACACATTGCTGTAACCCCAGGACACCGGCGGATACGCGGCAACGTCCAGGCCCGTCTCCTCGAACACTTCGCGCCGCGCGGTGTCCAGCAGGCTCTCTCCCGCCTCGCGCGAGCCGGTCACGGACTGCCACCATCCCGGATGATCGGCGCGCTCCAGCAGCAGCACTTGGCCGTCGTCCGCATGAATGACCACCAGCACGGATTCGGGCAGCTTATGGGGCTTCAGTTCTGCCTTATTCTTTCCGTAGTACATTTATACAACGATGTCGCACAACGATAAAGTTACCCAGAGGAAGAGAGACAGCCATGGACGACCGCACACGCTTCAGCCTGACCCCCAAGGGACGCGAGGAGAGGTTCAAACCCACCCACCCCCTGCGGCCGCGCTGCCGGCAATTGCTGTTCGTGCTCGACGGACAGATGGATCTCGGCCAGCTGCGCGCGCATTTCAAGACGTTCGCCGACCTGGAGGAGAACCTGCTGCGCCTGCGCGAGATGGGCTTCATCGCCTCCCAGGAGGTGGCCCCACAACGGCCCGGCGAGCACGACGATCTGGTCGACAAGATCAACGCCGCGCTGGAGCAGCCGACCATGGGCGCAAGCCGTCTGGACATCGCGCGCCAGCAAGCCGTCGACATCCTCGTTTCGCTCACCGGGGCGAATTCTCCCCAGGTCGCCAAGCTGCGCAACGCCGCCACTGAAGAAACCCTGCTGGCGGAAGTGGCCAACTGCAAGCGCATCCTTTCCGCCGTTGCCAGCACCTCCAAGGCCGAGATCTTCGAGCAGACCGTGCTCAAGGCCTTGAAGCGCTGATCAGGCCTGTCCGCCCGCCGGCTGGCGCAGGCGGATGTGCAGCTCGCGCAGCTGTTTCTCGTCCACGGCGTTGGGCGCGCTGGTCATCAGGTCGTTGGCGCGCTGGGTCTTGGGGAAAGCGATCACGTCGCGGATGGATTCCGCGCCCGCCATGAGCGCCACCAGGCGATCCAAACCGAAGGCCAGGCCGCCGTGCGGCGGCGCCCCGTATTGCAGCGCATCCAGCAGGAAGCCGAACTTGCCGCGCTGTTCCTCGGGGCCGACGTCGAGGGCGTTGAAGACTTTCTCCTGCACCTCTTCGCGATGGATGCGGATGGAACCGCCCCCGATCTCCCAGCCGTTCAGCACCATGTCGTAAGCTTTGGACAGGCACTCTCCGGGGCCGCTCGTCAGGTAGTCCTCGTGGCCGTCCTTGGGGCTGGTGAATGGGTGGTGCAGGGCATCCCAGCGGTTCTCGTCCTCGTTGAACTCGAACATTGGGAAGTCGACCACCCACAGTGGCGCCCAGGCTCTGCCGTCAACGTGACCTAGTTCATGCCCAAGCTTGGCCCGCAACGCGCCCAAAGCATCATTAACAATCTTCGTTTTGTCGGCACCGAAGAAAATCAAATCTCCATCGGCTGCACCTGTCCTCACTAGAATCATACGCAAGGCCTCATCGTGAAGATTCTTAACGATGGGCGACTGAAGACCATCCCTTCCTTTCGATTTTTCGTTGACCTTAATATAAGCAAGCCCTTTAGCACCATATATCTTGACGAACTCGGTATAGGCGTCAATTTCGCCCCGGCTGATATCCGCGCCACCGGGAACCAAAAGCGCTGCTACGCGCCCTGCGGGGTCATTAGCGGGACCGGAGAACACTTTGAAATCTACTTCTGTCATTACGTCAGTGAGCTCGGTGATCTCCAGCTTGACGCGCAGATCGGGTTTGTCGGAACCGTAGCGCGACATGGCCTCATGCCAGGTCATGCGCGGAAAAGGGTCGGGCAGGGCGACGTCCAGCACCGAGCGGAAGGTCGCCCGGATCATGCCTTCGACCAGGCCCATGACGTCCTCTTCGTCGACGAAGGACATCTCCAGGTCAACCTGGGTGAATTCGGGCTGGCGGTCGGCCCGCAGGTCCTCGTCGCGGAAGCATTTGGTGATCTGGAAATAGCGGTCGTACCCCGCCACCATGAGCAATTGCTTGAACAGCTGCGGCGATTGCGGCAGGGCATAGAACATGCCGCTGTGCACGCGCGAGGGCACCAGATAATCGCGCGCGCCCTCGGGCGTGGAGCGCGTGAGCATGGGGGTTTCGACCTCGATGAAGCCCTGCCGGTCCAGGTAGTCGCGCATGGTCTTGGCGACCCGGTAGCGCAGCTTCATGTTCTTCTGCATGGGCTCGCGCCGCAGGTCGAGGTAGCGGTAGGTGAGCCGCGTGTTTTCGTTGATGTTGTCCTCGTCGATCTGGAACGGCGGCGTGGCGGCGCTGTTGAGGATTTCGATGTCCTGCGCCAGGACTTCCACCTCGCCGGTCGCCAGATGGGAATTCACCGTGCCCTCCGGCCGATGCCGCACCAGCCCCGAGATGCGCAGCACGTACTCGCTGCGCACCTCTTCGGCGCGCCGGAAGCCCTCTCCGATGTCCGGATCGCAGACGATCTGCACGAGGCCGTCGCGGTCGCGCAAGTCGATGAAGATCACGCCGCCATGGTCGCGCCGCCGGTGCGCCCAGCCGCAGAACGTGACCGTCTGGCCGATGTGCGCGGCAGTGACACCGCCGCAGGTATGGGTGCGCATCATGGGAATAGCTTCCTGGAGGTTTTATGCTCGGCGGGCGCCGCCACGCCCATGGAGACGATGTATTTGAGGGCGACGTCGATACTGATGGGCAGCTCGCGGATTTCGCTTTTTTTCACGTAGAAATAAAAGCCGTTCACCGGGCTGGGCGTGGTGGGGATGAACACGCCGACGTGTTCCTCGGCAAACACGGCACCGACCTCGGCCGGTACATTGGTCTGAAAGGCCAGGCTCCAGGCCTCGGGATGCGGGTAGCGCACCAGCAGCACCTTTCTGAAGGCGTGACCGTCGCTCGACAGCAGGGTGTCGGACACCTGCTTGACGCTGGTATAAATCGACTTGACGATGGGAATGCGCATGAGCACGGCCTCCCACAACGCCACTAGGCGCTTGCCGATGATATTGGCGGTCAGCAGCCCGGTGAGGAAGATCACCAGCAGCGTCAGTATGGCCCCCAGGCCGGGAATCTGGCGGCCCAGCCAGACTTCGGGGCGCCAATGCTGGGGCAGCAGGAGCAGGGTCTGGTCCATGGTGCCGACGATGAGATCCAGCACCCAGAGGGTGATGGCCAGCGGCACCCAGATCAGCAGGCCGGTGATGAAATAACGTTTCAAGTATTGCATGGCATGTCCTGGCAGGTGCGCCCTGCCGGGCGCACCCAAAATAAACGCCGGGCAATGCCCGGCGCTTAACGGCTCCTGGCCCGCCTCAACTGCAGGCCGGGCACCCGCCGGCGCCGCAGCCGGGTGCCGGCGCCTCTTCTTTCTTGGGCGCAGCGCCGCCCTTGAAGTCGGTGGCATACCAGCCGCCGCCCTTCAACTGAAAACCGGCAGCGCTGAGCTGCTTGGCAAAGCTCTCGGCGCCGCAGGCGGGGCAGGCGGTCAAGGGGGCATCGGACATTTTCTGCATGACGTCGGCGGTATGGCCGCAGGCGCTGCAACGATAGGCATAAATCGGCATGGTAGCGCTCCGCTAAAACGGTAACTGGCTGAATTATAAACCCGAAAAGGCCTACCAGTGCACGGACAGGCTGCCGTAATAACGGCCGCCGAAAACATATTCGCGGCGAAACTCCGAATACGAGCCGGTCAGGCTTTGCGCCACCAGGGCCGCCTCGGCGTCGTGGCCGGCCCAACGGAAGCGTCTGGCCAGGCGTGCGTCCACTCGGGTGTAGGATTTCGTCCAATCGCCGTCGGAGAGCCACTTCATGGTGCCGTTGAAATAGGTGCCTACGCTCGCCTGCCAGCCGTTGCCGAAGCGGTAGCTGGCCAGCAGGCTGCCGGTGGTGCGCGGCGCCGAGACGGCCACGTCGGGGTCGGCGGCATTGACCTGGGCATCCGGATAGGCGAACACGCGCGCCGCCGTGGCCCAGACGTCGACATCGGCGTGCGGGCGCCAGTGTGCCTCCAATTCGGCGCCGTGGATATCGATCGTGCCGGTGTTCTGATACTGCCCCCCTTGAGTCACCGCGCCTAGACCAGGGAAAGACATTGGTGCCGGCAAAGGCACATCCAGAGCAGCGATGTAATTATGGAAGGTGTCGTAAAACATACGCGCATCCATGTCCAGGCCCACTTGAGGAAACTGGGCGACATAGCCGATTTCACGCGACAGCAGCCGCTCCGGCTTGAGGCGGGGATTGGGGATATTGAGAACCGGCTGGCCATTGTTGCTGCTGATGTAGTAATTGTTTTCCTCGTGAAAAGTAGGCGTGCGGTCAGCTACGGAAACTGCGAAGCGCAACGTCTGTCCGGGCGCAAAGGTATAGTTAGCCGCGACCCGTGGAGAAACGTCCGTGCCGGTGAAATAATGGTGCTCCACCATGGCCTCGCCTTGCAGCACCCAACGTTCCGCCGGCCGCCACTCCAAGTTCAAGTATCCGCGCGTCAACACGCCGGAAAACGTACTGGCGGTGCTGAAGTAAGCAGGCGAGCTGTCGGTTTCCTGGCGCACCTCCGCGCCCCACACCGCGCGCAGGGTCGGGCTTAAGCGATGGCTCATCTGCGCATCAAGGTTGGTACGGCTTTGCAGGATGTACACGGGCAGTCCGAAGGGAGGAAAGGCCAATGCCGTGTCAAAGCGGTCTCGCGTGTAATAGAACTGCACATACCACTCGTCATCGGTGCTCAGGATGCGGTGGTATTTGAGCTGCAGAAACCCGGCATAGACGTTTTCCGGGCTGGAATAGCCGGACGGCGAAAACGTCCAGTTGCCTGTGGTCAGGCCGAACTGCGCCATGACGTCGTCGGTGTTGTTGACCTGCCAATCCAGCCTGCCGTTGGTGAAATAGGTCTTGGTCGTCTCGTCGGGATACACGGGCTTGCCCGAGTTGTCGTACCCCACGCTGTTGAGGCGCTGACGCTTCTGCGCCGACACCGTGATGCGGTAAAGCGCAGGACCCAGGCTGCCGCCCTGGCGCAACATGACGCCGCCCATGCCGTGGGTGCCATATTGCACCGAGCTGTAAAATCCCGGCGTCTGCCCCGCCGACTTGGTGATGATGTTGATGACGGCGAAAAAGGCATTGGAGCCGTAGGCGGCGGCATTGGGTCCGCGCACCACTTCTATGCGGTCGATATCTTCTATGGAAAGCGGAAGATCATTCCAATTGACCTCGCCGAAATTGGAACTGTAAATGGAGCGCCCGTCCACCAGCACCTGATAGCGCCGGGAAAAGGCATCGGCGAAACCGTGGTAACCCACTGCCCAGGTATTGAGCCCGGAATCGGCCACCGAAAATCCCGGCACCAGCCTCAGGAGATCAGGGATATCGCGAAAGCCGGACGCCTGGATTTCCGCCTGGGTAATGACGGTAACCGCGGCAGGCGCATCCGCCACCGGCTGCGACAGGCGCGAGGCCGAAAGCACCACCGGTACGTCGGCGAAGAAAGCGGATTCCGTGACCGGCTGGTCGGCGCAGGCTGGCGAGGCGAACGCCCCCGCGGCCCAGAGCGCCCTGATCAGGGTGCTGGATCTGCGCATGGCGCACCGCCCGCAGGGCGGGATTGGTTCTTCCGCAACCTTTTTCCTCCCCGGTGTTTTTGTTTTTTTGTGGTATTTCTAGAACGGGATGTCGTCTTCCATGTCGTCGAAGCCGCCCCCCGCCGGCTTGCCTTTGCCTGCAGGCGCCGCAGCACGGCCGGATCCCTTGTCCATCTCGGCGGTGCCGCCGGTCCCGCGTCCGCCCAGCATCTTCATCTCGTTGGCGACGATTTCCGTGGTGTAGCGCTCCTGGCCTTCCTTGTCCTGCCACTTGCGGGTCTGGATGCGGCCTTCGATGTAAACGGCGCTGCCCTTCTTCAGATACTCGCCGGCGATTTCCGCAAGCTTGCCGAACAGGGCTACGCGGTGCCACTCGGTGCGCTCCTGCTTCTCGCCGCCCTTGTCCTTCCAGGTGTCGGTGGTGGCGATGCGCAGATTGGCGATGGCATCGCCGCTGGGCATGTAGCGGATCTCGGGGTCGGCCCCCAGGTTGCCGATGAGCAGTACCTTGTTTAGCGATGCCATCACGTTTCCCCCTGTATAAGTTTCATGGCTCCGGCTTCATCCCAGCCGGAGAGTTTGACCTTGAGCATGGCCACCCCCTCCTCCGCGAGCACGATGACCTCTTCCACCCCCATCACGCCGGACAAGGCCTGCTTGAGGCGATCGGCGTCCCCGCCGGACAGCTTGCCGAGGTGGAACATCCGGGTCTTCACCGCCGGCGGCGTGCGCATGCCAGCCGCCAGAGCGAGCCAGAGCACCATCAGCACGGTACAGAACGCGAACACTTCCGCAAAGCCGAAGCGTTGCGCCAGCAGGCCGCCGAGCGCACCGCCCGTGAACTGCCCAAAGGCCTGCGAAGTATTGTACACGCCCATCGCCGTGCCCTTGGCGGAAACCGGCGCCAGCTTGGAAATCAGCGAGGGCAGGCTGGCTTCCAATATGTTGAAGGCAACAAAATAGGCCAAGAGGCTCGCCACCACGGCGGCAAAGACGTGGTTGCCGAGAAACATGCCCAGTTGCGCGAACACCATCAGGAAAATGGCGCCGAGAAATACGGTTTTGAGCCGGCCGCGCTTTTCGCCGTAAATGATGGCGGGCACCATGAGTATGAAGGCCACGATCACGACCGGAAGATATACCCACCAATGATCCCGGAGCGGGAGATGCCCGGTTCGCTCCAGTATCGTCGGCACCACCACGAACATGCCCATTTGCGCGGCGTGCAGTGCGAAGATGCCGAAATCCAGGCGCAGCAGTTGGCCGTCGCGCACCACGTCGCGCAATTTCGCCGGATTGGCCTCGGCATCGCTGTGGAAACTCGTGTGCAGCGGATCCGGCACGTAGTACTTGATGGCCACGATGGCGGCCAGCGACAGTATCCCGGTCAGCGCAAAGATGCCGGGCACGCCGATGTAGTGGTCGATCAGCGGCCCCGCCACCAGCGAGAACGCAAAGGTCAGGCCGATGGTGCCGCCTATCATGGCCATGGCCTTGGTGCGGTGCTCTTCGCGCGTGAGATCGGCCAGCAGCGCCGTCAAGGCGGCGGCGATGGCGCCGGCACCCTGCACCATGCGGCCGAAAATGATCCAATAGATATTGGTGGCGAAGGCGGCGATGAAGCTGCCGGCCGCGAACAGGATCAGGCCGAAGACGATCACCTTCTTGCGCCCGATGCGGTCTGACACCATACCGTAGGGCAGTTGCAGGAAAGATTGGGTCAAACCGTAGGTGCCCAGCGCCAAGCCCACCATGAAGTGATTGTCGCCACCGGGGATATGCGCGGCATAAAGGGCGAACACCGGCAGGATGAGAAACATCCCAAGCATGCGCAGCCCATAGATGCCCGCCAGGCCGACGGCGGCACGTTTTTCTTGCTTGTTGAGGGATTCGGAATGATCCATGGGGTGTTTCGGGGGGTCGGAAAACAGCCTGACGGATTATATCCAAGCTCGAAGGTTCCCGGCAGGCGCACGGCGCGGACAAATCCCTTATAGTCTTGGGTTCGCTTGTCATCACCGGCAGTCATGGACAGCATCCGCATCCGGGGCGCCCGCACCCACAACCTCAAGAACGTCAACCTGGACATCCCGCGCAACCGGCTGGTCGTCATCACCGGCTTGTCCGGCTCCGGGAAATCGTCACTGGCCTTCGACACCCTTTATGCCGAAGGCCAGCGCCGCTATGTGGAGTCGCTCTCGGCTTACGCGCGGCAATTCCTGCAATTGATGGAAAAACCCGACGTCGATCTCATCGAAGGCCTGTCGCCGGCCATTTCCATCGAGCAGAAGGCCACCTCCCACAATCCGCGCTCCACGGTCGGCACGGTGACGGAAATCCACGACTACCTGCGCTTGCTCTATGCGCGCGCGGGCGAGCCCCACTGCCCGGACCATGGCGTGCCGCTCGCCGCCCAGACCGTGTCGCAAATGGTGGACGCTCTGCTGGCCCTGCCGGAAGACACCAAGCTGATGATCCTCGCCCCCTTGGTGGTGGGCCGCAAGGGCGAAAACCTGGAACTGTTTGCCGAACTCACCGCCCAGGGCTTCGTGCGCGTGCGCGTGGACGGCAAGGTGCACGAACTGGATGCCGTGCCCAAGCTGGACAAGAACAAAAAGCACACCATCGAAGTGGTGGTGGACCGCCTCAAGGTGCGTGCGGACGTCAAGCAGCGCCTGGCGGAATCCCTGGAGACGGCGCTGCGCCATGCCGACGGGCGCGCCCTGGGCGTGGAAATGGACAGCGGGCACGAGCACCTGTTCTCGGCAAAATTCGCCTGCCCGGTATGCGACTACGCCCTGCCCGAACTGGAGCCGCGGCTATTCTCCTTCAACAACCCCATGGGCGCCTGCCCCGAGTGCGACGGCCTCGGCGCGGTCACCTTCTTCGATGCCGAACGCGTAGTCGCCTTTCCCCACTTGTCTCTCGCCGCGGGAGCCATCAAGGGCTGGGATCGGCGCAACCAGTTCTTCTACCAAATGCTGCAAAGCCTGGCCCTGCACTACGGTTTCGACCTGAACACGCCTTACGAGCAACTGCCGGAGCGTATCCGCGGCATCCTGCTCGGCGGCAGCGGGCGCGAGGAAATCGCTTTCCGCTATCTGGGCGAAAAAGGCGGCTGGGGCACGCGCAAGCACGCCTTCGAGGGCATCCTCAAGAATCTGGAGCGGCGCTACCGCGAAACCGATTCCGTGGCCGTGCGCGAAGAGCTGGCGAAATATCTCAACACCAAGCCCTGCCCTTCCTGCGAAGGCACGCGCCTGCGGCGCGAAGCGCGCCATGTCTACGTGGGAGGCGCCAGCCTGCCGCAGGTGAGCGAGCGCCCACTCAAGGAGACGCTGGCGTTCTTCAGGGATCTCAAGCTGTCCGGTCAGCGCGCCCAGGTGGCGGAAAAAATCATCCACGAAATCGACGCGCGCCTCGGCTTTCTGGTCAACGTCGGACTGGATTACCTGTCCCTCGATCGTTCCGCCGACACCCTGTCCGGCGGCGAGGCCCAGCGCATCCGCCTGGCGTCGCAAATCGGCTCGGGGCTCACGGGCGTCATGTACGTGCTCGACGAACCGTCCATCGGCCTGCACCAGCGCGACAACGACCGCCTGCTCGCGACCCTCAAGCATTTGCGCGACTTGGGAAATTCCGTCCTGGTGGTGGAGCACGACGAGGATGCCATCCGTTCCGCCGACTACCTCGTGGACATGGGCCCCGGGGCGGGGGAGCACGGCGGCCAGGTCGTGGCCGAAGGCCCGCCGGAGGCCGTCATCGCCAATCCTGCCTCCCTTACCGGGCAGTATCTGGCGCGCAAGCGCAGCATTGCCATTCCGAGCCCGCGCCGCAAGCCGGACCCCAAGCGTCTGCTCGTGCTGGAGGGGGCCCGGGGCAACAACCTGCAAGGCGTCGATCTGCGCCTGCCGGTGGGCCTGCTGGTGTGCGTCACCGGGGTGTCCGGCTCGGGCAAGTCCACCCTAGTCAACGATACCCTCTACCGCGCGGCGGCGCGCCATCTTTACGGTTCCGCGGAAGAGCCCGCCGCCCACGGCGAGATCAAAGGACTGGAGTTCTTCGACAAGGTCATCGCCGTCGATCAAAGCCCGATCGGCCGCACCCCCCGCTCCAATCCGGCCACCTATACCGGGCTGTTCACCCCCATCCGAGAACTCTACGCCGGCGTGCCGGAGGCACGTGGGCGCGGCTACGGCCCGGGGCGCTTCTCCTTCAACGTCAAGGGCGGGCGCTGCGAGGCCTGCCAGGGCGACGGCGTGATCAAGGTGGAGATGCACTTTCTGCCCGATATCTACGTGCCCTGCGACGTGTGCCACGGCAGCCGCTACAACCGCGAGACCCTGGAAATCCATTACAAAGGCAAGACCATTTACCAGGTGCTGGAGATGACGGTGGAAGAGGCGCTCGATTTCTTCGGCGCGGTGCCGGCCGTGGCCAAGAAGCTGCAAACTTTGATGGACGTGGGCCTGGGCTACATCCGCCTGGGCCAGTCCGCCACCACGCTGTCGGGCGGCGAGGCGCAGCGCGTCAAGCTTTCTTTGGAGCTGTCCAAGCGCGACACCGGGCGCACGCTCTACATCCTCGACGAGCCCACCACCGGCTTGCATTTTCACGACATCGATCTGCTGCTCAAGGTGCTGCACCGCCTGCGCGACGCAGGCAACACCGTCGTCGTCATCGAGCACAACCTGGACGTCATCAAGACCGCCGACTGGCTCATCGACCTGGGCCCCGAGGGCGGCGCCGGCGGCGGGTGCATCATTGCCGAAGGCACGCCCGAAGACGTGGTGAAAAATTCGGCCAGCCACACCGGGCGCTATCTCGAGCCCGTGCTCGCCCGCAAGCGCCCGTGACGCATCCGCAAGACCTCCTGCTCGACACTTTCCGCGCCGCGCTTGCCGCAGTCGATCCGCTGCAAATCCTGCCGCGCCATCTGCCCGCCCCACCGCCCGGCCGCACCCTGGTCGTCGGCGGTGGTAAAGCGGCCGCCGCGATGGCCGCCGCCGTGGAAAACCACTGGCCCGCGGACGCGCCGCTCTCGGGCTTGGTCGTTACGCGTTACGGCCACAGCCTGCCGACGCGACGGATTGAAGTGGTGGAGGCTTCCCACCCGCTGCCCGACGGCCGCGGCGAGGCGGCAGCGGGACGCATGCTGGAACTGGCCGGCGACCTGGGGCCCGACGATCTTCTGTTAGGTTTGCTTTCCGGCGGTGGCTCCAGCCTGCTCGCGGCCCCCGTGGCGGGCGTATCGCTGAAAGAGCTGCGCGCGGTCACCAAGGCCCTGCTCGCCAGCGGCGCGCCTATCCGGGACATCAACACCGTGCGCAAGCATCTCACGCGCTTTTCCGGCGGTCAGGTAACGACCGCAACCCAGGCAAGGGTTTGCGCCCTCATCCTCTCCGACGTGGTGGGGAACGATCCCTCCGACATCGCCAGCGGCCCCTGCGCCCCGGACTGGGGAACTTACGGCGATGCCCTGGCGGTGCTGGCGCGCTGGCAGGTCGCGGCACCCGCCGCGGTCAAGCACCATCTTGAAAGCGGCGCAGCCGACCGGCTACCGGACACCCCCAAGCCCGGAGACGCCCTCTTCCGCCGGGTGGAAAACCGCATCATCGGCAGTGCGCGCGAGTTTCTCGCCGCTGCCGCCGATTTCCTGGCATCCAAGGGCATCCCGGTCTGCAATCTCGGAGAAGTCGAGGATGACGCGGTGCGCCTTGCCCACGCGCATGCCCAATTGGTGCGCGATCATTTGGCGAAAGGCAATTCCAGACCCCATGCCTGGCTGTCGGGAGGCGAAAGCACGGTGCGTGTCGTCAACCCTGAGGGCCGCGGCGGTCGCAACAGCACTTATCTCTTGGCGCTCGGCCTGGAGCTGACCGACGTGCCGGATCTCTGGGCGCTGGCCTGCGACAGCGACGGCATAGACGGCAGCGAAGACAATGCCGGTGCCCTGCTGCACCCGGACACGCTGCGCTTCCCCGCAGATATCGACGCCGCGGCCCGTGCTTTGGCCGAAAACACCGTTTACGATTTTTTCCGCACGCGTGATGGCCTGGTGATGACCGGCCCCACGCGCACCAACGTCAATGATTTCCGCGTCGTGCTGCTGACCTGAGTCCCGCCGAGCAAGCCGAAGGCGGTGGCTCAACGACGGCCAACCGGAGGGATTTCGGATAAGATATGCACCCGGCATAGCAGGCTTCCCCGGCCGCTCGCGCCCCAAACCGGGACGCTTACCGGGGCCGCCGAACGGCGGATTCCCGATCTCACCGCAGCCGGCCCCGGTAGCTCAGTGGATAGAGCAACCCCCTCCTAAGGGGTAGGTCACACGTTCGATTCGTGTTCGGGGCGCCAATCCCTTGCGGCCACCGGCCGCCGCAAACCCGCCGCGGCCCCCCTACCGAGCCAATCCCCTTATCCCATCAAGGATTTATGAAGCCTGTTCGGCGGTAAAATTATTTTTTGGGAAATGACTGCCAGGACCTGCAAAAACAATGCGCCCCAGCCAATTGATCGCCGTTTTGGAACGGGAATTTCTTAGTGCCGCAGAGGGCAGCCATACTCCGGTCATGCTGTGGGGGCCCCCCGGGGTGGGCAAGTCGCAGATGGTCATGGAAACCGCCGCACGCCATGGCGCGCCCATGATCGACATTCGCCTGTCGCAGATGGAACCCTCCGACCTGCGCGGCATCCCGTTTCGCGTGGGCGAAGCGGTGGAATGGGCAGTGCCCGCCATGCTGCCCGACGCCAATCGCCATGGGCCGCGGGGCATACTCTTCCTGGACGAGATCAATGCCGCGCCGCCCTCCGTGTCGGCGGCGGCCTACCAATTGATACTCGATCGCCGCCTGGGCGCCTACCAGGTGCCGGCCGGCTGGGCCATTTTCGCAGCCGGCAACCGCCAGGGTGACCGCGGCGTGACCTACGCCATGCCGGCGCCCTTGGCCAACCGCTTCTCCCATTTCGAAGTGGAGGCCAATCTGGAAGACTGGGTGCAGTGGGCCTACGGGCAAGGCATCGACCCCCGCCTCATCGGCTTTCTGCGCTTTCGTCCCGAACTGCTGTTCGACTTCGACGCGGCGCGCAACCCCACGGCTTTCCCCACGCCCCGCTCCTGGGAATTCGCCCACCGCGCGCTGCGGAAATTCGCCGACCTGCCGGATCTCCTCTCCGGTGCCCTCGCCGCCTGCGTGGGCCAGGCTGCCGGTATCGAACTGATGGCCTACCTCAAAAACCTGGAACGCATGCCGGACATCGACGCCATCATCGAAGGGCGCGAGGCCGAGGTGCCCACGGAGGTGGACCTGCAGTACGCCGTCGCCTCGGCACTGGTGAGCCGTGCCCTGCGCGTCAAGGGTCAGACCGGCGCCAAGGAAATCTACGGCAACATTCTCAATTACGCCGGCCGCCTGCCGCTGCGCGAGATGGGCGTCATGCTGGTCTCGGACATGCACCGCAATATCGGCCAGGCCCTGTTCGCCACGCCCCAGTTTGCGCAATGGGCTAATCAGGTGGCGGACATCGTGCTGTACGAGTAAGCCGTCATGCTGCCTAAGGACGCCGAAACCAAGCTGGCGGCGGCCCGCACCCGGCTGATCCTGGACAAGCCCTTCCTCGGCGCCCTGGTGCTGCGCCTGCCGGTGAAAGAGGGCAACCCGGGCTGGTGCCGCACCACCGCCACCGATGCCAAGACGTTTTACTTCAACCGCGCCTATATCGATCGGCTGTCGCTGTCGCAAACCGAGTTCATTCTTGCCCACGAGGCCCTGCATTGCGCCTTGCAGCACTTTGCCCGGCGCGGCCACCGCGTGCAGCATAAGTGGGATCTGGCCTGCGACTTCGCGGTGAATCCGCTGCTCGTCAACGATGGCCTGATGCCACCGGCCGAGGCGGTGGTGCTGAACCAGTTCGACGGCATGACGGCGGAAGAAATCTACCCCTGCCTGGACGACAGTCTGGACAACGAAACGCTCGATCAGCACCTCTACGACGGCGACGAAGGCGGCCAGGGCGGCGATGCCGATCAGCAGCCCCCCAGCGAGCAGTCCAGCGACCCGCACCAAGGCGAACGCAGCGGCAAGCCGCAATCCGCCGGCGGTGGCGGCGCCGGGGAACAGCAGCAAAACAGCAGCGGAACCAATCCGTCCGGGGTGCCCGACGACGGCCTTCCCGCCCCGCTCGACGCCCACGAGCGCGAGCAGCTCTCGCAGCGCTGGCAGCAGTACGTGGCCTCGGCCGCACAGCAGGCCCAGGCCGCCGGCAAACTGGGTGGCAGTCTGGCCCGCTTGATCGAGCAGTGGCTGCAGCCCAAGCTGCCCTGGCGCAGCCTGCTGGCGCATTATCTCTTCGACACCGCGCGCAACGACTACAACTACATGCGCCCCTCGCGCCGCGAAGGCGACATGATCCTGCCCAGTCTGCGCAGCAGCCAAAGCAACGTGGTGGTGGCGGTAGATGTGTCCGGTTCGGTCGGCGACCGGGAACTGGCGGAGTTCGCCGGAGAAATCAACGCCATCAAGGGCGCCCTGCCGGTGCGCATCACTCTGCTGGCCTGCGACGCCCGGCTGGCGGAAGATGGTCCTTGGATTTATGAACCTTGGGAAGAATTTCGTCTTCCCAGAACCTTTACCGGCGGCGGCGGCACGCGCTTCGAGCCGGTGTTCGATTGGCTGGAAAGCCAGGACATCCGCCCGGACGTGCTGCTCTACTTCACGGATGGCGACGCCCCCTTCCCAAAAATGCCGCCGGCCTATCCCGTGCTGTGGCTGATCAAGGGCAAACGCGCCACGCCCTGGGGGCGGAGAATACAATTGAATTGAACGCCCCGACCGCGCGGGGCGCAAGCAGCGCCCGCAACGGGCCTACCAGGCAAACGAATTGGAACACGAGCTATCTCCGGAAGACGCCCTGCGCCTGAACGTCCTGATGACCGCGAATCCGGTGCAGGCGGTGCGCATCGACACCAGCAGCATGACCCTGTGCGCCCTCACCGAATCGGGCGAGGCGCGCGTGCCGCTGCACCCCAACTGCCGCGCCGAGCAGTACGTGCAGCACGTGAAGGAATTTCTCGGCGGTCATGCGCTGGGCTCTCCGGGCGGCTATCCGGTCTATCTGCAGCGCTGGACGCGCATGGGGCAGACCAGCGACAAGAATCTCGCCGCCCTGCTGCTGCTGGGCGAGCCGGAAGCCGTGGTCGCCGTAGCCCACGCACCCGGCCTCACCGACGAGCTGGCACGGCGCGCCTGGTGGTGCCAGCCCACCATGGAAATGGCGCGCTGGATGCTGGAAAAGGAAGCGGTCATCCAGGGCGGCATGGGGCAGGTGCTGGCAGATTTCCTCATCGAGCACCTGGCCTTCGAGGAAAACCCCGACAACCGCATGCACGCCATCCGCCTGGTGCTCTATGGCCGGCTGGCCGACGCCGCGCTGCTGCAGAAGCTCTGGCGCATGGCCAGGCAGGTACCCTACTACTATATTGGCTTTCTTGAATTCATGGGCGACGAGCTGCCTGCGGACATGCCCGCGCGCGCGCGGCCGGAGGCGCTCGCCAGCCTGGCCGCCGCAGGCAATCGCTACGCGCAGCTCTATGCCGCAACGCTCTCGGCCAACGGCCAGACCTATCTTATGGCGGCCAGTGAAGTCCTGCAGAAGCCTTCCACCCATCTGGTGGTCTACGCCCTGCTCGACGCCTTCGGCCGGCGCTATCAAGGCCTGGAACTGCGACTGCCCGGCGAAACCATTGAAGAACTGCAGGCCCAGGCTCAGGCGCTCTGCGCCGGTGGGGCCGCGCGCCCTGCGGCGCTGGACGAGCTCATCGAGAGCCTGCCAGCAGAACGGCGCGGCATCCAGGCCATGCTCACGCTCGCCGCCTTGTCCGGCAAAGTAGCCGACCCCTACCTCCTGCGCACCACGGCGGTGGGCGCCCTCATGCGCCGCAAACTCGAACCGCTGGTAAAGCCCCTCCAGGGCGAAATCCGCGTCCTTCAGGGAGCCGCAACATGAAGGTCTACATCGATCCGCGTCTGGTCAAGGAGACCGCGGTGCTCATCCAGACGCCCAACCGCAAACGCAAGCGCTACGCGGAAGGCGTAGTGACCCCGCAGGACAGCGTGGCCAGCGCGCTGGCCAGCGCCGATCCCGCGCAGAACCGCCACGCCGCTCTGGCCATCGGGCCTTCGCGCTCCTCCGAGGGCTTCCGGGTATATTATCTGGTGCGCTGGCTGGACGAAGAGGCGACGCCATGAAATTCGAGCGAAAAATCATCCCCATCGCCCCGGCAGGGCAGGACGCGGCGCTGTCGGCCTGCACCAATGCCGAACCCTATGCTCTCATGGTACTGGGCGACAGCATGGAGCCGGAGTTCGCCGACGGCGACATCATCGTCGTCGAACCCGAGGGGCTGGCCACGGACGGCTCGTTCGTGCTGGCCTGGCACAACGACGAATATATCTTCCGTCAGCTGGTGAAGATGCCTTCGGGCTGGACCTTGCACGCGCTCAACTCGGCCTACGCGGACACCGCCATCCCCGGCCTGGAAAGCGTGAAGGGGGTCGTCATCCAGAAGAAAAAACCCGGCTCGCGGAAATCGATCAAACACTACGTGAAATGGTGAGGCCAGACATGCCGTACTACATTTATAAAATCCATCCCATGAACATCCTGGAAAAGGTCGGCGAGTTCGCCAAATTTCAGGAAGCATCCTCGCAGGCCAAGACGCTGCGCCGCGGCCTTCCTGCCGATGCCGGCTACCGCATCAAGGTCGTCTACGGCGAGAATGAGCTGCACGCCGAGGACACGCTCTCCCAGGTGCGCGAGCCCCAGCCCACCACCGGCGAGGATTATTGAGCGGGAAAGTCGTTTGCCCGGAGGCTCCATGCGCAATTTTCCGGAACTCGTCGAAGCGGTGCAGACCAATTGCCACGTCGCCGACGCGACCTATGCGCGCGAGATGACGATGTGCACCTACCTGCTGGAAATGCGCGAATATTTCCGCTGGGAGCACGAGCTTCCGCTCACCCAGCATCCGCCCAAGGACGAAATCGGACGTTGGCTGCTGGAGCGCGAGCGCCTGTGGGAGACCCTGGACGTGGATGCCTTCGCGCCGCTGCCCGTGGAAGGCAAGGAAATTCCTCCCTTCGAAAGCGAACTCATCAACCGCAGCCTCTTGCCGCAGGGCGTCGTATATGGCGCCGGCATCGGCCGCTTCCACAAGCCCCATTTCTTCCTGGGCGAACTGGTGCGCCGGGAAGAACGCGAAGGCGTCACCATCCTGGTGTCAGGCTGCGAATACGCCCGCGACCTCACCACCCTGCCCGCCTCCTTCCAGAACGGCACCATCTATCTGCGCCAGGATGCCCTGAAGCGCGCCTTGTGGGAAAAAATCGAATTATGGCGCAACCGCAACATTGACGGGCCGCTCAAATCGGCGCTGCGCTGCTATGCCTACGAGCGCGACCCTGAGGCGGCCTTGCAGCGCATGGCCGAACAGGAAGGCGAGGCCGTGATCCTGCACGAGCTGGGCGAAGCCCTCGCACAGCGCGAGCTCGGCCCGGATTGGCATGCCATGCTGAGCGGCTTCGGCCACCGCCACAGCGAAGTGGCCGCGCGCGCCATGCGCGACCATCTAGCCGACTGCCTGTCCACCCTGCCGCGCCTGCTGGAGCGCCAGGCCTGGGGCTCGCTGCATTTCTATTTCGCCGAATTCGAGGGCATGCGCAAGAGCCTGTTCCCCAGTCTCTACGCCGCCTATCTCACCTGGAGCGGCGGGGGCGACACCGCGGTGCTCGAAGAAGCCGTAGGTGCAGGCCGCGAACACTGGACGCGCCTGACCCAGGCATTGCTCGACCAGCACCGCGAGGCGCCCGAACGCGTGGAAGCCGGCCTCCTGGAGCAGATCCGCCGGAGCCCCGTGGCCCTGGCCTTGTAGCGGCGCTCGTCCTGTCAGCGCTTTTCCGGGTCGGGCTTGCCGGGCCGTGCGAAATTAATTACCTGGCCGGCCTTCCGCTGGTCCGGATAATACGGCCGTGCGGGTGCAAGGCCGGCCGCTTCGGCCAATTCCTTCTCCCGCAGTGAAATCAGCAGAAAACATTCCTTGATGTCTTCCACCGTTTGATCGGAGAGGAACCCCGACGTCCCCGGTTGCGGCGTAGCATCCTTCACCACGCTGGCGAGGGTCTTGCGCATGACGCGCAGAATGCGGCGTTCCATGCTGAGTTCGTCATCGGCCATGCTGCTTGTCCTTTCGTCCGGGGGAATGCGCCGGCCCCGTAGCCAGCGTCAAGTATACCGCCAAGCGCGCCACCCCCGGCCGCTCAGCAGACGATAACGCGCATACGTGCGTGCGGCAGGCCGGCGCCGGCCAGGTTGGCGAGCGCGGGCTCAAGGTATTCGGCCGGCCCCGCCAGATAGATCGCATGATTCCCCGCATCCGGATAGTCCGCCAGGATGCGCGCGGCGAAGCGCTCCATTTCGGCGCCGTCTGGCGCGCGCAGCTCGTAGGAGCGATAGCCGAAGTTATCCAGCGCGTCAGCCCAGTAGCGGCACTGGTTGACCATGTAATGCCCGCCCGGCGCGGCCGCCCAGGCCAGATCGATGCGCTCGGCGGCCTCGCGCGCCAAGGCGTGCTCGACCATGCTCTTGGTGGGGCCGAAGCCGCGGCCAAAGGCGATGAACAGCAAGGCGTGCTGCGATTCGTCGTCCAGCAGGTAATCCCCCCAGGGGCCGTACAGGCTCACGCTGTCGCCAACCTTCAGGCGATCGAATACAAAGGCGCCGAAGGAGTCGCCCTGGCCGCGCTCGACATGGAACTGCAAGTTGCGATCGTCGCAGGGGCAGCTGGCGATAGCCAGCTCGGCCGTGCCCGCCCCCGCCACCCCCAGGGTCAGGCTTTGCCCGGCCAGGAAGCGCAGGCGCGAGGAGCGCGGCGTCTGCAAGTGCAGCAGCCGCATGTCCGGGCTCAGCGCCTGCACCGACTTCACCCTGGCGATGATCTGCTGCGTGGGAATGTCCTGCGCCGAGTTGGCCTCCAGCGTCTCCAGCGTCACGTCGCCCACCGGGCTGTGGCAGCACATGAGAGTGTAGCCTTGCTGCTTCTCGGCCTCAGTCAGCACGTAGTCGAAGTGGCGGATCTTCATGACCTGGCCGGAAATCACGCGCGCCTTGCACAAACCACAGTTGCCCGTGCTGCACCCGTAATTGAGCGCCAGACCCGCTTTCAGGCCGGCCTCCAGGATCGAGTCGGCGCCCTCTACCAGGAAATCATGGTGACTGGGGCGTAGCGTGACGTGAGCGGACATGACGCGCAGCATATCATCCATGAGCGCCAGGGAATCCAGCGCTTCCGTCTCGCCCAGAACCCGCCGCAGGCCGCCCTCTACCCAGCGTTCCACCTGGCGCAAAGCTTCCCGTGCGGCCGGGCCGGAGCGCTCCATGAGCCCTTGCAGGTCGCTCTGCAGCCCGGTGACCAGCGCATGGTAGCGCTGCAAGTGCAGCTTGACGTCCGCCAACTCGCGCCCCTGTTCGAACAGGCGTTCCGCCAGCACTTCCTTGGGCGGCAGGCTGCGCTCCCGCACCCGACGGACAAAAGCCTCCTCCTTGATCTTCAAGGTCTTCTCGAAGGCTCCGGCATCCTCCAGGCTGATGTCCGGGTAGGCCTTGAGCAGCTCCTCGGTGGTAATCATGCCGTCCATGGCGTGAAGATTCCCCTCCTTGATGCGCTGCTGCAAGGCGGCGCGCGAAACGCCCATCAGGCGCGCGGCGCGGGCAAGCCCGAGAAGATGAGACATGTGCGCTCCGTAACGAAATGCCTGGGGCCAATCTTCGGCCCAAACCATACGCCAGGCAAGCCTCGCTTTCCCTGGTTGAGGCTTGTCACTACAATTGAAGCAATGCTTCATAAATAAAAATTTTCCGGCCTTGCCGGACGGAGAAAACTGCGATGGCCGAGCCGGTCCTGTCATTTCTGGCTGCAGATGAGCCCCCGCCTCAGGACGGGCTCTACAAGCTGCCCGCCCTGCGCGTGCTGTCGGAAATCGCTTCCTCGCTCAGCAGCGAGGCCGACATCGAGCGCCTGCTCGACCGCTTCCTCTCCACCATGATCCGCCTGGCGGGCGCGGATGCCGGAGCAGTGCGCGTGCTCACCGCCGACGGCCGCGGCCTGCGCCTGATCGGAGCGATCGGCCTGCCGGAGGACGTGGTCGAGCGCGAAGGCATCGTCCCGGTTGGCTGCGGCATCTGCGGACAGGCCGTGTCGCAGGGCGCGGCGCGCAACGACCGGGTGCTGCATGTGTGCAAGCAGAATTTCGGCGCCGGCGCCTTCGGCAGCCGCTGCGCGCGCGTGGTCGCCGTCCCGCTGCAGCACAAGGGCAATGTGCTGGGGGTGTACAACCTGTTCATGGCCAGCGAGTGCACCATACCGGAAGAAGTCCAGCTGCTGTTCGCCTCCATCAGCGAGCACCTGGGCATGGCCCTGGAAAACGTGCGGCTGACGCGCGAAAACCTGCGCATCACGCTCATGAACGAACGCCAGACCCTGGCGAGCGAAATTCACGATTCCCTCGCCCAGACGCTGGCCTACATGAAGATGCGCCTGGACATGCTGCGTCAGGCCGTAGCCAAGGGCGACAGAGTGTTTGCCGAGAAATTTCTCGGCGACGTCGACGATGCGGTGGAGTCGGCCTACTCGGGCCTGCGCGAGCTGATCTCCCAGTTCCGCCACCGCATGGACCCGCGCGGATTGGTGCCCGCCCTGGAGGAGCTGCTACAGCAGACCCGCGAGAAGATCAATGCGCGCGTGGAGTTCGTCAACGCCGCTCCGGACATGCAGCTCAACCCCGACCAGGAAGTCCAGGTCTACCGCATTGTCCAGGAAGCGCTCGCCAACATCTGCAAGCATTCCTTCGCCCGCAGTGTGGAAATGCGCCTGGAAGAAGGCGACGGTGAATACCTGATCTGCATCACCGACGACGGCATCGGCCTCTATGCCGCCGGCCACCAGGGGCCGGGCATGCATTTCGGCATGAATATCATGCACGAGCGGGCCGAGCGCCTGGGCGGCAAGATCAAGATAAAAAGCCGCGTAGGCGAAGGCACCCAGGTGCAATTGATGTTCCCGGCCCCGCGCCGGCCGCTGGCGCCATGAGCGATCCGGTCAACGTCGTCCTGGTCGACGACCACACCCTGTTCCGCAAGGGGCTGGCCGAGCTGCTGGAGCATTCCGGCCTGGTGCGGGTAATCGGCATGACCGGCGACCATGAGGAAACACGCATCAAGCTAGGGGAGCTGAAGCCGGACGTAGTGATCATGGACCTGCACATGCCCCCCGAGGACGGCATCACACTCATGACGCGCCTGCGTGCCGAAGGCCTGGTCTTCCCCACCCTCATCCTGACCGTGAGCGATGCCCAGGAAGACATGGCCGCGGCCTTGCGCGCCGGTGCGCAGGGCTATCTGCTCAAGAACATGGAGCCGTCCGAAGTGGTGGACGCGATCCAGCGCGCCGCGCGCGGCGAAACAGTGGTCGCGCCGCAGATGACGGCCAAGCTCGTGAACCTGCTCGACGCCAAACAGGGCCGGCAGAACCTGCTCGACCAGCTCACCCAGCGCGAGCAGCAGATTCTCTCCTATCTTGCGCGCGGCGAAAGCAACAAATCCATCGCGCGCGCACTGGGCATCAGCCACGACACCGTCAAGCTGCACGTGCGCAATATCCTCGCCAAGCTGAACCTGACCTCGCGCGTCGAAGCCGCGGTCTTCGCCGTCGAGCAGCGCCTGCTGCCCCCGCGCCCCGCAGGCGGGAGCAAGGGCCAGTAAGGCGGCATCGACCGCCCCGCGGCAGCACCGCGACGAACGGCAGACGGCACGCCATGGATTTGCTCATTGCATTTACCGAGGGGCTGGGCAGGCATTTCGTGGGCTGGACCGCCAGCGTCCAGGCGCTGGCTCGGTTTCTCTATCGCGTGATGGGCGCCGTGCTTGCACCGGCCACTTGGAACCGTGCAACCTTCGACAACGTGATCCGCCAGGTTTATTTCACGGCAGTGCAGGCGCTCTACGTGTTCCTGCCCTATACGCTGGTGATCATAGGCGTCATCGTCGCCATCATCGTCAGCACCGCGCGCGGTCTGGGGCTCTCCTATCTGGCGGACGACCTGGTCATCCGCGTGCTGACGCTGGAACTGCTGCCCTTCCTCACCGCACTGTTCGTGGCCCTGCGCTCCGGCAGCGCGATCAACACCGAAATTGCCCTCATGCGGGTCACCCTGGAAATGGACGCCTTGCGCCACTGCGGGGTGGACCCGCTGCATTTCGAACTCCTACCGCGCGTCGTCGGCGGCGTGCTTTCCGTACTGGCCCTTTCCCTGCTGGCGGGAAGCATCAGCCTGATCGCCGCTTATCTGGGGCTATATGGCCTGAGTCCCGCGGGAGCGACTTATTTCTCCATGACCGTAGCGAACGTCTTCGGCGGCCCGACCATGCTCGGCTGGATGGTGAAATGCGTACTGTTCGGCCTGGTCGTCAGCAGCGTGCCCGTCGCCGCAGGTCTGGAAACGACGGCCAAAATCTATGCCGTGCCGATTTCCGTGCGCAAGGGCATGATGCGGGTGTTCTTCGCCCTGGTGTTCATCGAAGTGCTTTCGCTGGTGGCCGAATACGTTTGACGCGCAGCACGCGCCGGTCAACTGGGGCGCAGCACGGCGACCGCATCCCCCACCCCCAGTCCGAGCTGCGTCGCGGCGTGTCCGCGGTTGACCGCCACTTCTGCGAGCCCCACGCTGTTGACGTGCCAGAACGGTTCACCGCGATCGGCTGCGCCATAGGTCGCCGCGCGCGCGTATTCCCGCCCGCCGACGCGCAGACGCGTGCCCGGCGTCCATGCGGCGGCGCGCAGGCCGGTCCAGGCGCTGCCGTAATGATCGACATATATCACCCGCGCCAGATCGCCGGGATCGAACTCCACATCCAGGTGCGCTTTTTCCACCAGGCGCTGGGCGGGGAATTCCCCCTTGGCAATGGCGGCCGCGATGGGCGCGAAAAGATCACGGCCGTGAAATGTCGGCGCCAATGATTCCGGGCGCCAAGTAATGCGCCAGGCGCGCGTCTGCCCCTGACGCGCCGCCAGCACGGACAGCAGGCCATTGTCCGGCCCCACGTACCAGTTCCCGCCCGCTTCCAGGACGACGGCGTCGCGCGGCGTGCCGACGCCCGGATCGACCACCGCCAAAAACACTGCCGGCAGGGACACTTGTGGCGCCAGGGCGGCGAGGAGGTGCGCTCCCGCATGGGGGTTGTAGTCGGGCACGTCGTTGAACAAATCCAATTGGGGAATTCCCGGCGCGTGGGCGTACAGCCGCGCCTTGACCTGGCCCAGATAAGGATCGCGGCTGCCAAAGTCGGTGAAAAGCACGATCATCCCCGGCCCCCAAAAGAAAAAACCGGCGGAAGGGCCGCCGGTTCCGTCATGCTGCGCCGGCTTACTCGGCGCCCGCTTCGTCGAGCGGACGGTCCACCAGTTCGACCAGCGCCATGGGCGCATTGTCGCCCACGCGGAAGCCGAATTTTAGTATGCGCAGATAGCCCCCCGGACGGCTGGCGTAACGCGGGCCCAGTTCGTCGAACAGCTTGACGACCATTTCCCGATCGCGCAAGCGGTCAAACGCCAGCCGGCGATTGGCGAGCGTAGGCTTTTTCCCCAGCGTGATCAGCGGTTCGACGACGCGCCGCAGCTCTTTCGCCTTTGGCAGGGTGGTCTTGACCACTTCGTGGCGCAGCAGCGAGGCGCTCATGTTGCGCAGCATGGCCAGACGGTGGCTGGTCGTGCGGTTCAGCTTGCGGTTGGACAGTCGGTGACGCATGGCGTGGTCCTTTCAAACTCTCGGGCCAAGGCGCCTGCCACGGCACCTCGCACTTGTTGTTTTGATATAAAACAGCGACGGGCGCAAAGCGCCCCTCGATCAAATTCCAGCCCCGGCTCCGAGCTTACGGCTTCTCAAGCCCGGGCGGGGGCCAGTTTTCCAGCTTCATCCCCAGCGACAGCCCCCGGGAGGCCAGCACCTCCTTGATTTCGTTGAGCGATTTGCGTCCCAAGTTGGGCGTCTTCAGCAATTCGGTTTCGCTGCGCTGGATCAGATCGCCGATGTAATAGATGTTTTCCGCCTTGAGGCAGTTGGCCGAACGCACTGTGAGCTCCAGGTCGTCCACCGGACGCAGGAGGGTAGGATCGACCTGCGGCGCACGCGGGCTTTCGCCGCCGGCCTCGGTACCCTCCAACTGAGCGAAAACGGAAAGCTGGTCGACCAGGATGCGCGCCGCGGTGCGCACAGCCTCCTCGGGCTCGACCACGCCATTGGTCTCGATGTCTATGACCAGGCGATCCAGGTCGGTGCGCTGCTCGACACGCGCGCTTTCCACCGCATAAGCCACCTTGCGCACTGGGCTGAACGAGGCGTCGACGGGAATCGCGCCCACCGTGCGCGTATCTTCCGTCAGCTTGCGCGCCGTCACCGGCTGATAACCGCGGCCAGCCTCGACGTGAATTTCCATTTCCAGCTTGCCGCCCTTGGTAAGGTTGGCAATCACATGCTCGGGGTTGAGTACTTCGACATCATGCCCTACCTGGATGTCCCCTGCCGTAACCAGGCCCTCGCCTGCCTTGCTCAGCTGCAGCGTCGCTTGGGAGCGGTTGTGCAGCTTGAAAGCGATTCCCTTGAGGTTGAGGAGTATGTCCACGACATCCTCCTGCACGCCCTCGATGGTGGAGTATTCGTGCACCACCCCGGCAATGCGCACCTCGGTGGGCGCATAGCCCACCATGGAAGACAGCAGGATGCGGCGCAGCGCATTGCCCAGGGTGTGGCCGTAGCCCCGCTCGAAGGGCTCCATGGCCACTTTGGCATGCAACGGCGACACGCGGTCGACTTCCACGATGCGCGGCTTGAGAAATTCCTGTGATGCTGACATGTACGCTTCCTTGTTCCAGGCCCAGCCGAATTACTTGGAGTACAGTTCCACAACCAACGATTCGTTGATGGTCGGAGGCAGTTCGGCGCGCTGCGGCATCGCCTTGAAAGTGCCCTTGAACGACTTGCCGTCAACTTCCAGCCACTCCGGGAACCCTCGCCCTTCCGCAGCTTCCAGGGCGGCCTTGATGCGCAGTTGCGCTCTGGCGGCCTCGCGCACCTCCACGACGTCGCCCGCCTTGACCTGATAGGACGGAATGTTGACGCGCCGGCCGTTGACCACGATGCCGTTGTGTCGCACCAGCTGGCGCGCCTCGCTGCGCGACGCGCCGAAGCCCATGCGGTAACACACGGCGTCGAGCCGGCTTTCCAGCAACCCCAGCAGGTTCTCGCCCGTGACGCCTTTGCGGCGCTCGGCCGCTTTGTAGGTCAGGCGAAACTGGCTTTCGAGCACGCCGTAGATGCGGCGTATCTTCTGCTTCTCGCGCAATTGGCGCGCATAGTCGGAAAGGCGGACGTTCTTCTGCCCGTGTTGACCGGGAGCATAGCTGCGCCGCTCGATGGCGCACTTGTCGGTGTGGCACTTTTCCCCCTTGAGGAAAAGCTTCTCCCCTTCGCGGCGGCACTGGCGGCATTTGGCGTCTAAGTTGCGGGCCATGCTTGGTTCTCCTTAAATGCGGCGCTTCTTGGGCGGACGGCAACCGTTGTGCGGCACGGGGGTGACGTCCGAAATCGCCGTGATCTTGAAGCCCAGGGCGTTGAGCGCCCGCACCGTGGACTCCCGGCCCGGACCGGGCCCCTTGATGCGCACTTCGAGATTCTTGACGCCGAATTCCTGCGCGGCCTTGCCGGCATTTTCGGCCGCGACCTGCGCGGCAAACGGGGTCGATTTGCGCGAACCCTTGAAGCCGGCACCGCCCGCGGTGGCCCAGGACAAGGCGTTGCCCTGGCGATCGGTGATAGTGACTATCGTGTTGTTGAACGAAGCGTGAACGTGGGCGATGCCCTCAGCCACGCTCTTCTTGACTTTCTTGCGCACCCTGGTGGCGGCAGCGGTCTTGGCCATAATTCAGTGGTCCTTATTTCGCGGATTTGATCGCCTTGCGCGGGCCCTTGCGGGTACGCGCATTGGTCCGGGTGCGCTGACCGCGAACCGGCAGGCCTTTGCGATGGCGCACCCCGCGGTAACAACCCAGGTCCATCAGGCGCTTGATGTTCATGGTCACCTCGCGCCGCAGGTCGCCCTCCACCGTGTATTTGGCGACCCCTTCGCGCAGCTTTTCCATCTCGCCGTCGGACAGGTCTTTTATCTTGGTGGAGACGATCACGCCGGCGCCCGCGCAAATCTTGCGCGCCGTGGTGCGCCCTATGCCGTAAATCGCCGTCAGCGCGATTTCGGCGTGTTGATGGTTGGGAATGTTTACCCCAGCAATTCGGGCCATTCGCTTACGCTCCGAAGAAAACTTGAAATTTTACTACACTAGCGTGCTGCCGCACCAGCGCCAACATGCAAGCACGCATTAACCCTGCCTTTGTTTATGGCGCGGATCCTCGCAGATCACCCGCACCACACCCTTGCGACGCACGATCTTGCATTTACGGCAGATTTTTTTCACCGAGGCTTGCACTCGCATGGCTTTCTCCAAATTTGCCCTCTCGGGCTCCCGAAATCACTTGGCGCGGAATACGATCCGGCCCTTGGTCAGGTCATAGGGCGTCAGTTCAACGGTGACCTTGTCCCCCGGAAGTATGCGTATGTAATGCATGCGCATTTTCCCGGAGATGTGCCCCAAAACGACGTGGCCATTCTCCAACTTGACCCTGAACGTGGCGTTGGGAAGGTTTTCCACGACCTCGCCCTGCATCTGTATGACATCTTCTTTCGCCATCAGCGTCCCGCCAAGCCCTTGAAATTGGCCTTTTTCAACAGGCTCTCGTACTGATGGCTCATGACATAGGCCTGCACCTGGGCCATGAAATCCATGGTCACGACGACGATGATCAGCAAGGACGTACCGCCGAAATAAAAAGGCACGTTCCATTTGACGATTAGGAATTCCGGCAACAGGCACACTAACGTGATGTAGATCGCCCCGATCAGCGTCAGCCGGGTCATGACCTTGTCGATGTAGCGGGCTGTCTGTTCTCCGGGGCGTATGCCGGGAACGAAGGCCCCGCTCTTCTTCAGGTTGTCCGCTGTTTCCTTCGGGTTGAAGACCAGCGCCGTATAGAAAAAGCAGAAGAAAATGATCGCCGCCGAATAGAGGATCACGTAGATCGGCTGACCGGGCGACAGCGTGGCGCCCACGTCCTTGAGCCAAGCCATGTGCGGGCTGGAGCCGAACCAGCCCGCCAGCGTGGCCGGAAACAAGATGATGCTGGAGGCGAATATCGGCGGAATCACGCCCGACATGTTGAGCTTGAGCGGCAAATGCGAGGACTGTCCTCCCATCACCATGCGCCCGACCTGGCGCTTGGCGTAATTCACCAGTATCTTGCGCTGGCCGCGCTCGACGAAGACGACGAAGCCGGTCACGGCGATGGCGCCGACGAAGAGCAGCAGCACCAAGGGGATGGAGAATGCCCCGGTGCGCGTCAGCTCCAGCGTGCCGCCGATGGCGTGGGGCATGCCCGAGACGATGCCGGAAAAAATGATGATGGAGATGCCGTTGCCCACGCCGCGCTCGGTGATCTGCTCGCCCAGCCACATGAGGAACATCGTGCCGGCCACCAGGGTAAACACCGTGGTGATGCGGAACATGAAACCAGGATCCAGCACCAACCCTTGCTGGGACTCCAGCGCGATGGAAATGCCCGTGGCCTGAAAAAAGGCCAGCACCACGGTGCCATAGCGGGTGTATTGGGTGATTTTGCGGCGCCCCGACTCACCCTCCTTCTTGAGGGCCTCCAACTGCGGCGACACCACTGTCAACAGCTGGACGATGATGGATGCCGAAATATAGGGCATGATGCCCAAGGCGAATACGGTGAAGCGCGACAGGGCGCCGCCCGAGAACATGTTGAACATGCCCAATATGCCGCCCTGCTGGGACTGGAACAGCCGCTCCAGCACGCTGGGATCTATGCCCGGCACAGGAATGTGCGCGCCGATGCGATAGACCACCAGCGCACCCAGCAGGAACCAAAGCCGGCGCTTCAAGTCGCCGAACTTGTCCCCGCCGAGGCCGCCTAGGGTGGATGCCGTTGCCATGGGGCCGGTAATTATTCCGCGACGCTGCCGCCCGCCGCCTCGATGGCGGCGCGCGCGCCTTTGCTGACGAGCAGTCCCTTGAGCGCGAAGGCCCTCGTCACCGCGCCTTTGAGGATGATCTTCACCGCTTTCGCGTCGCCCCGCACCACACCGGCCTGTTTCAGGGTAAGCAGATCAATTTCCGCGGTGGGCACGCGCACCAAATCCGCCAGGCGCACTTCGGCCACGTCTTTGGCCGTGAGCGACGCGAAACCGCGCTTGGGCAGACGGCGCTGCAAGGGCATCTGTCCGCCTTCGAAGCCGACTTTTTTGTACCCGCCGGAACGCGAATGCTGACCCTTATGGCCGCGCCCCGCGGTCTTGCCGAGCCCCGAGCCTATGCCGCGGCCCACGCGCCGCTTGGCATGGCGCGCCCCGCAACCGGGCTTGATCGTGTTGAGTTCCATTCAATCCTCCGTTTTCAGGAGATACGCAATCTTGTTCGCCATGCCCCGATTGGCCGGAGTATCGGCGACCTCCACGCTGCGGCCCAAGCGGCGCAAACCCAGCCCGCGGGCGCACAGCCTGTGATTGATCTTGCAGCCGATCAAGCTCTTCACCAGGGTAACCTTGAAGGTTTTCACAGTGCTCATCGCTTACCCCAAAATCTCTTCGACGGATTTCCCCCGCTTGGCGGCAATTTCCGCCGGCGTGGACATCTGCATCAGGCCGTTGAGGGTTGCGCGCACCACGTTGTACGGGTTGGTGGATCCCAAGCTCTTGGCCAGGACGTTTTCCACGCCCATCACTTCGAACACCGCACGCATGGCGCCGCCCGCGATGATGCCGGTGCCTTCGGATGCGGGCTGTATGAGCACCACGGAGGCGCCATGCTTGCCGACCACGGGATGATGGAAAGTGCCATTTTTGAGGCTGACCTTCACCATCTTGCGCCGCGCCTCTTCCATGGCTTTTTGCACGGCCACGGGCACCTCACGCGACTTGCCCTTGCCCATGCCGACGGCGCCGTCGCCGTCCCCCACCACGGTGAGCGCGGCGAAGCCGAGTATGCGGCCACCCTTGACCACCTTGGTGACCCGGTTCACCGCCACCATCTTTTCGCGCAAGCCGTCGCCGCGCTCTTCCTGGGTTTCGTTACGAGCCATATGCCGCCCCGTCAAAAATTCAATCCGTTTTCACGCGCCGCTTCGGCCAGTGCCTTGACACGCCCGTGATACTTGTAGCCTGCCCGGTCGAACGCGACGCGTTCTATGCCGGCGCCCCTCGCCTTCTCTGCGATGCGCTTGCCCACCGCCGCGGCGGCGGCCGCGTTGCCGCCGTTGGCGTACTGCGCCCGCATATCCTTCTCCGCCGTGGACGCGCTGGCCAGCACGCGGCCGCCGTCGCCGGAGATGATTTGCGCATAGATATGACAGTTGCTGCGATACACGGTTAGACGCACCGCGCCCCCAGCCGCTATCCTTGCGCGGGTTTTGCCGGCGCGCCGCGCGCGCGTCATTTTGCTGTTCATACTCTAAGCCCCGTCACTTCTTCTTGGTTTCCTTGAGAACCACCACCTCGTCCGCATAGCGAACGCCCTTGCCTTTGTAGGGCTCGGGAGGACGATAGGCACGGACGTCCGCGGCGACCTGCCCGACCAACTGGCGATCGATGCCTTTGATCACGATCTCGGTCTGCGTCGGCGTTTCGGCCTTGATGCCTTCTGGCATCTTGTGCACGACCGGATGCGAGAAGCCCAGGCTGAGATTAAGCGCCGCCCCCTGCACCTGCGCGCGATAACCCACGCCGACGAGGGTGAGCTTCTTTTCGAAGCCTTTGCTCACGCCCGCCACCATATTGGCGAGCAGCGCCCGCATCGTGCCGGACATGGCGTTGGCGTGATTGGAGCCGTCCATGGCCTTGCAGAGCAACTGGCCGTCCCGGTTCACGACTTCCACGCCGGCCGCGGCGGCCATCTTCAGGGTGCCCAATGGGCCCTTGACCACGATTTGCTCGCCGACGGCAACGTCCACGCCTTTTGGCAGGGCGACGGGATATTTTGCAATACGCGACATGGAAATCCCCTCAGGCGACGATGCACAGAACTTCGCCGCCCACCCCCTGGGCGCGCGCGCGGCGATCGGTCATGACGCCCTTGGAGGTGGAAACCACCGCAACGCCCAGGCCATTCATGACCTTGGGAAGCTGGTCCGCGCCTTTGTAGATGCGCAACCCGGGACGGCTGACACGCTCGATCCGCTCGATGACCGGCCGCCCAGCGTAATACTTCAGCTGTATGACGAGCTGCGCGCGCGGGCCCTGGCCATCGAGACGGAAATCCTCGACGTAGCCCTCATCCTTGAGAACCTTGGCGATGGCCGATTTGACCTTTGAGGCGGGCATGGTCACTTCCGCTTTTTCCATGGCCTGTGCATTGCGTATGCGCGTCAACATATCGGCGATAGGATCACTCATGCTCATATTCCACCCCTTACCAGCTCGCCTTGACCATGCCGGGAATTTCGCCCCGCATGGCCGCTTCGCGCAGCTTATTGCGCGCCAAGCCGAATTTACTGAACACGCCGCGCGGGCGCCCGGTCAACTGGCAGCGATTGCGCTGACGCGTCGGATTGGCGTTGCGCGGCAACTGCTGGAGCGCCAGCTGAGCCGCCATACGCTCTTCCGGACTCAACTTGGCGTCCTTGGCCTGGCTTTTCAGCATCGCGCGCCTGGCGGCGTATTTTTTCACCAGGCGGGCGCGTTTAGCTTCGCGATTGACTAGCGATTTCTTGGCCATGCGGATATCTCAACTCTTGAATGGAAACTTGAAGGCGGCCAGCAGCGCGCGGCCTTCTTCGTCGGTTTTCGCGGTCGTGGTGATGGTGATGTTCATGCCGCGCAGGGCGTCGATCTTGTCATACTCGATTTCGGGAAAAATGATCTGCTCGCGCACGCCCATGTTGTAGTTGCCGCGCCCATCGAAGGCACGCGCCGCGAGGCCGCGAAAATCACGCACGCGCGGAATGGCGATGCTCACGAGGCGATCAAGGAATTCGTACATGCGGGCGCGCCGCAGCGTGACCTTGCAGCCGATGGGGTAGCCGTCGCGGATCTTGAAGCCGGCGATGGATTTGCGCGCCTTGGTGACGACGGGCTTCTGGCCGGCAATCTTTTGCATGTCGCCAACCGCGAATTCCATAACCTTCTTGTCCGCCACCGCCTCGCCCACCCCCATGTTGAGGGTGATCTTGGTGATACGCGGAACTTCCATCGCGGACTTGTACCCGAAACGCCCGATCAGTTCGGGAACGACCGTTTCACGAAAGTATTTGTGCAGACGTGCCATATCCCGCCTCAAGCGTCGATCATTTCGCCACTGGACTTGAAGACCCGCACCTTGCGGCCGTCGTCCAGAATCTTGTAACCCACCCGCGCACCCCGGTTCGCCGCCGGATCGAGCAGCGCCAGATTGGAGACGTGTATGGGCATTTCCTTTTCCACGATGCCGCCGGGAACATTGCGCGCGGGATTGGGCTTGACGTGCTTCTTGACGCGGTTCACACCCTCCACCACGACGCCGCCGTCGCGCAGCATGCGCAGCACGCTGCCGCGCTTGCCCTTGTCCTTGCCGGTTAGAACGACCACGCGGTCACCTTTATGTATCCGAGCCATTTTCCTGCCTCACAAGACTTCGGGTGCGAGAGAAACGATCTTCATGAAGCGCTCGCTGCGCAGTTCACGGGTAACCGGCCCGAAGATGCGGGTGCCGATGGGTTCAAGCTTGTTGTTGAGCAGGACGGCCGCGTTGCCGTCGAAGCGCACCACTGAGCCGTCCGGGCGCCGCACGCCTTTGGCGGTGCGCACCACCACGGCATTGTAAACGTCGCCCTTCTTCACCCGCCCGCGCGGCGCAGCATCCTTGATGCTCACCTTGATGATGTCACCAATGCCCGCATAACGCCGGTGGCTGCCGCCCAGCACCTTGATGCACATCACCGAGCGCGCACCCGTGTTGTCAGCCACATCGAGTATGGACTGCATTTGTATCATGATTTTTCCTCCAACTTGGCCGGCAATGCCGCCAGTCTTGGACCCCGTTCGCTAGAGGGAAACTGCCCCGGACCGCACGACGGCCACCGGAGACGAAAGCTGCTTAGTGTACCAGCATAGTATGCTGGTATGCAAGCCTCAGGAAACCGCCCGCTCCACAAGGCGCGCAACGCGCCAGCTCTTGGTTTTCGACATGGGGCGCGCTTCCTGGATTTCCACCAGATCACCTTCACGATACTCGTTGTTTTCGTCGTGGGCGTGGTATTTCTTGCTGCGCCGTATCACCTTGCCGATGACCGGGTGCTTCACCCGGCGCTCCACCAGAACAGTGACGCTCTTGTCCATTTTGTCGCTGACCACCCGCCCCATGAGCGTGCGCACCGACTTCACCGTTTCCGTCATGCCTGCACCTTTTCACGCAAAACTGTCTTGACGCGCGCGATGTCGCGGCGAATCTTGCCAAGATCGGCGGTCTTGTTGGACTGCTGCGTGCTCACCTGCATGCGCAGCGCGAAGTGCGCGCGCAGCAGGTTTTCCAGTTCGGCATTCAGCCCACCCACATCCATGGCGCGCAATTCACTTGCCTTCATGCTCAACTCCCGATCATGCGGCTGACAAAAGTCGTGGCGATGGGCAGCTTGGCTGCCGCCAGCCGGAAGGCCTCCCGCGCCAACTCCTCGGTCACGCCGTCCATTTCATAAAGCACCTTGCCGGGCTGGATCTCCGCCACATAGTACTCGGGGCTGCCCTTGCCGTTGCCCATGCGCACTTCCGCAGGCTTCTTGGAGATGGGCTTGTCCGGGAAGATGCGTATCCAGATGCGCCCGCCGCGCTTGATGTGGCGGGTCATGGCACGACGCGCCGCCTCGATCTGACGCGCCGTCAGCCTGCCGCGACCAACCGCCTTGAGCCCGAACTCGCCGAAGCTGACCTTGGCGCCGCGCGTGGCCACCCCGGTGTTGCGGCCTTTCTGTTCCTTGCGGTATTTCCTTCTAGCTGGCTGCAGCATGCTTCACTCCTGGTTTCTTGCCGCGCTTCTCCGGCTCTGCCGCCGCGGGCTGTTCGCCGCGCTGCAGGCTGTCGCCCTTGTAAACCCACACCTTGATGCCGATCACGCCATAGGTGGTCTTGGCTTCGGAAAATCCGTAATCGATCTCGGCGCGCAAGGTATGCAGCGGTACGCGGCCCTCCCGATACCATTCGGTGCGCGCGATCTCGGCCCCGTTCAGGCGCCCGGAACTCATGATCTTGATCCCCTGGGCGCCCAACCGCATGGCGTTCTGCATGGCCCGCTTCATGGCGCGGCGGAACATGACGCGCTTTTCCAATTGCTGAGCGATGCTGTCTGCGATGATCTGCGCATCGACTTCGGGCTTGCGCACCTCTTCGATGTTGACATGCACGGGCACCGACATGAGGTGCGCCAGCTGGCTGCGCAGAGCCTCGATGTCTTCGCCCTTCTTGCCGATCACCACGCCCGGGCGGGCGCTGAATATGGTGATGCGCGCGTTCTTGGCGGGGCGCTCGATCTGAATCTTGCTTACCGAAGCATGCGCCAGCTTCTTGCGCAGGAAGCTGCGCACCTTGAGATCCTCATTGAGGGTGCCGGCGAAATTTTTGTTCGAGCCATACCACTTCGCGGTCCACGAACGCTGCACGCCCAGGCGAAAGCCGGTCGGATGGATTTTTTGTCCCATGTGTGCTGTCCTCAGTCCCCGACCGTCACGGTGATGTGGCAAGTCGGCTTCGAAATGCGGTTGCCACGCCCCTTGGCGCGGGCGGTAAAGCGTTTGAGTGTGGCGCCCTGATCGACGTAGATCGTCCTCACCTTGAGGCTGTCGATATCCGCACCCTCGTTGTGTTCGGCATTGGCAATCGCCGATTCGAGCACTTTCTTGATCACCGTCGCGCCCTTTTTCGGGCTGAAGGCGAGTACGTTGAGCGCCTTGTCCACCGGCAGACCGCGAACCATGTCCGCCACCAGGCGGCCTTTTTGAGCGGAAAGCCGGGTACCGCGCAAGCGGGCAGAAACTTCCATCATGCTCTCCTTATTTCTTCGCCTTCTTGTCGGCCGCATGGCCCTTGAAGGTACGCGTCAAGGCAAACTCGCCCAGCTTGTGCCCGACCATATTCTCGGTGATGAACACCGGAACGTGCTGGCGGCCGTTGTGCACGGCGATGGTCAGGCCGATGAAATCCGGCATCACCATGGAGCGGCGCGACCAGGTCTTGATGGGCCGCTTGTCGTTGCTGCTGCGCGCCTTCTCAACCTTCCGAAACAGGTGATCGTCGACGAAGGGGCCTTTTTTGACGGAACGTGTCATGGTTTCAACCTCGTTTAGCGCGCGTAACGGCGGCGCACGATCATGCCGTCCGTACGCTTGTTCTTGCGTGTGCGATAACCCTTGGTGGGCGTGCCCCACGGGCTGACCGGAACGCGCGCCTCGCCGGTGCGGCCTTCGCCGCCGCCGTGCGGATGATCCACCGGATTCATGGCGACGCCGCGCACCGTCGGGCGTATGCCGCGCCAGCGGTTGGCGCCCGCCTTGCCTATGGATCTCAGGTTATGCTCTTCATTGCCCACCTCGCCCAGGGTGGCGCGGCAATCGACATGCACCTTGCGGATTTCGCCGGACCGCAGACGCAGCTGCGCATACAGCCCTTCGCGCGCCAAAAGCTGCACCGAAGCGCCGGCCGAACGGGCCAGCTGCGCGCCTTTGCCCGGCAGCATTTCAACGCAGTGGATCGTCGACCCCACGGGAATGTTGCGCAGCGGCAGGCAATTGCCCGCCTTGATGGAAGCCTCGGCGCCATTCATCAACTGATCGCCGGCCTTCACGCCCTTGGGCGCGACGATGTAGCGCCGCTCGCCATCCGCGTAGCACACCAGCGCCAGGTTTGCCGACCGGTTGGGATCGTATTCCAGGCGCTCGACGCGCGCGGCGATGCCGTCCTTGTTGCGGCGGAAATCGACGATGCGGTAGTGCTGCTTGTGGCCGCCGCCCTTGTGCCGGGTGGTGATGTGCCCGTTGTTGTTGCGCCCCGAGCCGCGATTCTGTTTTTCCACCAGGGCGGCGAAGGGCTTGCCCTTGTGCAGATTCTTGTTGACCACTTTGACGACCGCACGGCGGCCGGCGGAGGTGGGTTTGACTTTTACCAGTGCCATAGCTCTCCCCCTAGCGCCCTGCGGTCAGATCAAGTTCCTGGCCAGGCTTGATGCTCACATAGGCCTTTTTCCAGTCCTTGCGGCGCCCGGGAACACGCCCCGCGCGCTTGGTCTTGCCTTTGACGTTGGCCACCTGCACCCCCACCACCTCGACCTTGAACAGGGAGGCGACGGCGGCGGCGATTTCAGGCTTGGTGGCATCCGGCAAAACCTTGAAAACCACCTGGTTGAGCTTGTCCGCCACACGGGTGCTCTTCTCGGAGATGACCGGCGACAAAATGACTTTGAGCAGACGCTCCTGCGATACGGCGCCCATCACAGCATCTCCTCGAGTTGTTTGACCGCGGCACGGGTAACGAGCACGTTGCCGTACTTCACCAGGCTCCAGGGATCGGCCTGATGCGGCTCGACCAGATACACCTGGGGCAGGTTGCGCGATGACATCCAAAGGTTGTCATCCACCGCGTCGGCGATGATCATGACCTTGCCGCCGTAGCCGAGCTTCTTGAGCTTATCCGCCATCAGCCTGGTCTTGGGCGCGTCCACCTTGAGTTCTTCGACCACCTTGATGCGGCCTTCACGCGCCAACTGCGACAGGATGGCCGACACCCCGGCGCGGTACATCTTGCGGTTGATTTTATGGCTGTAGTTTTCTTCCGGGCCGTTGGGGAAGATCTTGCCGCCGCCGCGCCAAAGCGGGCTGGACGTCATCCCGGCACGTGCGCGGCCGGTGCCCTTCTGGCGCCAGGGTTTCTTGGTGCTGTGGCGCACCTCGCTGCGATCCTTCTGCGCGCTGGAAGCCGAGCGGGCATTGGCCATGAAGGCGGTGACGACCTGATGGATCAGGGCCTCGTTGTAGTCGCGCCCGAAAATTTCGTCGGAAACCGGCAGGCTGGCGGCCTGGCCGCCCTGTTCATTGATGACGGCGAGCTCCATCACGCCCCTCCTTTCACAGCCGGCCGCACCGTGACATGGCCGCCCTTGGCGCCTGGAACCGCACCCTTCACGAGGAGCAAGCCGCGCCCGGCATCGACGCGCACCACTTCCAGATTCTGCGACGTGCATTTGACGTCGCCCAGATGCCCCGCCATGCGCTTGCCCGGGAACACGCGCCCCGGGTCCTGCGCCTGGCCGATGGAGCCGGGCACGTTGTGGGAGCGGGAGTTGCCGTGGCTGGCGCGCTGCGAGCCGAAGTTGTGGCGCTTGATGGTGCCGGCAAAGCCCTTGCCTTTGGAAACGCCGGCAACGTCGACCTTCTGCCCAGCCTGGAAAATATCCACGCCGACGACGACGCCGGCTTGATATTGCGCGGCAACCTCGTCGCTCACGTCGAACTCGCGCAGAATCTCGCCCGCGCCGACGCCGGCCTTGGCAAAGTGCCCCGCCAAAGGCTTGCTGACGCGGCTGTTGCGCCGCTCGCCGAAAGTCACCTGAACGGCAGTATAGCCGTCAGCGGCGGCGGTCTTGATTTGAGTGACGCGGTTGTTCGACACGTCCAGCACGGTCACCGGAACGGACAAGCCGTCCTCGGTGAATATGCGGGTCATGCCAACCTTGCGGCCGACAAGTCCGATGCTCATGTCATTCTTTCCCAAAATGCCCCGCAGGGCGGTTTCCAGGTGCCGATTACAATTGACCGGCGTCGTTAGTTCCAATCCGCGCCCCAGCGTCGGGGCGCGTTTAACATCGCCTGCTAGAGTCGAATCTCGACGTCAACCCCCGCGGGCAGGTCCAACTTCATCAGCGCATCCACCGTCTTTTCCGTCGGATCGATGATGTCCATCAGGCGCCGGTGGGTGCGGATTTCGAACTGATCGCGCGAGGTCTTGTTGACGTGCGGGGAGCGCAGGACGTCAAAACGCTCGATCGACGTCGGCAGAGGCACCGGCCCCTTTACCACAGCGCCGGTGCGCTTGGCCGTCTCCACGATCTCGATGGCGGACTGATCGATCAGCTTGTAATCGAACGCCTTGAGGCGGATGCGAATTTTTTGGCTTTGCATAACTGCTTTCGTGAATCAGGCGCCCGGCGCAAAACGCGTAATTATACCTTTTTTCGAGCCCCGTCGAACCTCACTCGATAATCTTTGCCACGACGCCGGCGCCGACGGTGCGGCCGCCTTCGCGGATGGCAAAGCGCAGACCCTCCTGCATCGCAATCGGCGATATCAGGCTCACCGTGATGCTGATGTTGTCCCCAGGCATCACCATCTCCGTCCCCGCCGGCAGTTCGATGCTCCCCGTCACGTCCGTCGTGCGGAAGTAAAACTGCGGGCGGTAGCCATTGAAGAACGGCGTGTGACGCCCGCCTTCTTCCTTGGAAAGCACATAAATCTCGGCCGTGAACTTGGTGTGCGGCGTGATGCTCCCCGGCTTGGCCAGCACCTGCCCCCGCTCCACTTCCTCACGCTTGGTGCCGCGCAGCAGCACGCCTACGTTGTCCCCCGCCTGCCCCTGATCCAAAAGCTTCCTGAACATCTCCACCCCGGTGCAGATGGTCTTCTGGGTCGGCCGGATGCCCACTATCTCGATTTCCTCGCCCACCTTGACGATGCCGCGCTCCACCCGCCCAGTCACCACCGTGCCCCGCCCGGAGATGGAAAACACGTCTTCGATGGGCATCAGGAAAGGCTGGTCTATGGCCCGCTCGGGCTCGGGAATGTAGCTGTCCAGGGCGTCGGCCAGCTTGAAGATGCTCGGCTCGCCTATGTCGCTCTGATCCCCTTCCAGGGCCTTCAGGGCAGAACCAATGACGATGGGGGTGTCATCCCCAGGAAAGTCGTACTTCGACAACAGTTCGCGCACTTCCATCTCGACCAACTCCAACAGCTCGGCATCGTCCACCATGTCCGCCTTGTTCATATAGACGATGATGTACGGCACCCCCACCTGGCGCGCCAGCAATATGTGCTCCCGCGTCTGCGGCATCGGGCCGTCGGCCGCCGACACCACCAATATCGCGCCGTCCATCTGCGCCGCACCCGTGATCATGTTCTTCACGTAGTCGGCATGCCCAGGACAGTCCACGTGCGCGTAGTGCCGCTTCGCCGTCTCGTACTCCACGTGCGCCGTGTTGATCGTGATCCCCCGCGCCTTCTCCTCCGGCGCCGAGTCAATGTCAGCGTAGTTCTTCGCCGTCCCACCATACTTCTTCGACAATATCGTCGTGATCGCCGCCGTCAGCGTCGTCTTCCCATGATCCACGTGCCCGATCGTCCCTACGTTCACGTGCGGCTTCGTGCGCTCAAATTTTTCCTTGGACATGATGACTCTCGCTCAATAGGTTATGAGGTTTACTTTTTGCTGCTGATCACGGCCTCAGCCACGTTTCTGGGCGCCTCAGCGTAATGCTTGAATTCCATGCTGTAAGTGGCCCGCCCCTGCGACATGGAGCGCAGATCGGTGGAATAGCCGAACATCTCCGCCAGCGGCACTTCCGCCTTGATGGCCTTGCCGGTGGGCAGGTCTTCCATGCCCTGGATGATGCCGCGGCGGCGGTTCAAGTCGCCCATGACGTCGCCCATGTAATCCTCCGGGGTTTCCACTTCCACGGCCATCATGGGTTCGAGCAGCACCGGGCTCGCCTTGCGCATGCCGTCCTTGAAGGCGATCGAAGCGGCCAATTCAAAGGCAATCTGCGAAGAATCGACGTCGTGGTAGGAGCCGAACACCAGCCGCGCGCGCACATCCACCACCGGGAAGCCTGCCAGCACGCCGCTGGTCAGGGTGTCCTTGATGCCTTTGTCGACGGAGGGAATGAATTCGCGCGGAATCACGCCGCCCTTGATCTCATCCACGAACTCGTAGCCGCCGCCCTCGCCCAGGGGCTCGAGCTTCAGCACCACATGGCCATACTGACCCTTGCCGCCGGATTGCTTGATGTGCTTGCCCTCGACCTCCACGGCGGAGCGGATGGTCTCGCGGTAGGCCACCTGCGGGGCGCCCACGTTGGCCTCGACGCCGAATTCGCGCTTCATGCGGTCGACGATGATTTCCAGGTGCAGTTCGCCCATGCCGGAAATGATGGTCTGGCCGGACTCTTCGTCAGTGCGCACGCGGAAAGACGGGTCCTCCTTGGCCAGACGGTTGAGCGCCACGCCCATCTTTTCCTGATCCGCCTTGGTCTTGGGTTCCACCGCGACATGGATGACGGGCTCCGGGAATTCCATGCGCTCCAGGGTGATCACCGCCTCGGTATCGCTCAGCGTATCGCCGGTGGTGACCTCTTTCAGGCCGATGGCCGCGGCGATGTCGCCGGCGCGCACTTCGGAAATCTCCTCGCGGTTGTTCGCGTGCATCTGCACCAAGCGCCCGATGCGCTCTTTCTTGCCCTTGACCGGGTTGTACACCGTGTCGCCGGACTGCACCACGCCGGAATAGACACGGAAGAAAATCAGCTGCCCGACATAGGGGTCGTTCGCTATCTTGAAGGCCAGGCCGGAAAATTTCTCGTCGTCGGCCGCCTTGCGCTCGCCCTCGCCGCCACTCTCCAATTCCCCTTTAACCGGCGGAATATCAGTCGGGGCAGGCATATAGTCGATGACCGCATCGAGCATGGCCTGCACGCCTTTGTTCTTGAAGGCGGTGCCGCACATCATGGGTACGATCTCGCCGGCTATGGTGCGCGCGCGCAGGCCTTTTTTGATGTCGGCCTCGGAAAGATCACCCTCTTCCAGATACTTGTTCATCAGCTCTTCGGAAGATTCAGCCGCCGCCTCGAGCATTTTTTCGCGCCACTTCTTCGCCTCTTCCAGCAGATTGGCCGGAATGTCGCGATACTCGAACTTCATGCCCTGAGACGCGTCGTCCCAGTAGACGGCCTTCATCTTCACCAGGTCGACTACGCCCTCGAAATGCTCCTCGGCGCCGATGGGCACCTGGATGGGCACCGGGTTGGCCTTGAGGCGCATGCGCATCTGGTCGTAAACCTTGAAGAAATCGGCGCCCTGGCGATCCATCTTGTTGACGAAAGCCAAGCGCGGCACGCCATACTTGTTGGCCTGGCGCCACACCGTCTCGGACTGGGGCTGAACGCCGCCGACCGCACAATAGACCATGCAGGCACCGTCCAGCACCCGCATGGAGCGCTCCACCTCGATGGTGAAATCCACGTGCCCCGGGGTGTCGATGATGTTGATGCGGTGCTGGGGATAGTTACCGTCCATGCCTTTCCAGAAGCAGGTCGTGGCGGCGGAGGTGATGGTGATGCCCCGCTCGCGCTCCTGCTCCATCCAGTCCATGGTCGCGGCACCGTCGTGCACTTCCCCGATCTTGTGGGAAACGCCGGTGTAGAAAAGGATGCGCTCGGTCGTCGTGGTCTTGCCCGCGTCGATGTGGGCGGAGATTCCGATGTTCCGATAGCGTTCGATGGGGGTTGTGCGGGCCACGTCTGATTACCTGCTTGGGAAGCTGCCTGATTAAAACCGGAAATGCGCGAAAGCCTTGTTGGCCTCGGCCATGCGATGCACCTCTTCGCGCTTCTTCATGGCCGAGCCGCGGCCCTCGGAGGCATCCAGCAGCTCGCCGGCCAGGCGCGCGCCCATGGACTTCTCGCCCCGCTTGCGCGCGGCATCGCGCAGCCAGCGCATGGCGAGCGCGGTGCGGCGCGACGGACGAACCTCGACGGGCACCTGATAGTTGGCGCCGCCCACCCGGCGGGATTTCACTTCAACCATGGGGCGCACGTTGTTGAGCGCCGTGGAAAACACTTCCAGGGGATCCTTGCCGGATTTTTTTACGATCTGTTCGAAGGCACCGTAGACGATGCGCTCGGCAACCGATTTCTTGCCCGCGTTCATGATGGTGTTCATGAACTTGGACACTTCCTGGTTGCCGAATTTGGGATCTGGCAACACGACCCGCTTGGGCACTTCGCGACGACGCGGCATATTGTGTGACTCCTATTACTTGCCCTGCTTGGCGCGCTTCGCGCCGTACTTGGAACGAGCTTGCTTGCGATCCTTGACGCCCGCGGTATCCAGCGATCCGCGCACCGTGTGATAGCGCACACCCGGCAAATCCTTCACGCGGCCGCCGCGGATCAGCACCACCGAGTGCTCCTGCAGGTTATGGCCTTCGCCGCCGATGTAGCTGATCACCTCGAAACCGTTGGTCAGGCGGACCTTGCAGACCTTCCGCAAGGCGGAGTTGGGTTTTTTCGGAGTGGTGGTGTACACGCGCGTGCACACCCCGCGCTTTTGTGGGCAGGACTCCAAGGCGGGAACCTTGCTTTTCGCCTGCGGAGCTTCGCGCGGCTTGCGGATCAGCTGATTGATGGTTGGCATGGTTTCTGTTGGCTACTCTCAAAACAACCGGGACGGCATGCGCCGTCCCGTCACGGATTCAAGAGGGCCGATCACCAGGAAGGCCCCAGTAAAGACCGCGGATTCTAGGTGATCGGATACCCTGTGTCAAGCCACTTCCTGGTCGGTGGAAGGGGTTCCCTCCTCCAGGAGATGGCCGGCGCCGAGATCCTCGCCCGCCGCCTGGCGCCGCCGCGTGGTGTGGTAGGCCAGGCCGGTGCCGGCGGGAATCAGGCGCCCGACGATGACGTTCTCCTTCAGACCGCGCAGGTCATCCTTCTTGCCCATGATGGCTGCCTCGGTGAGTACCCGCGTGGTCTCCTGGAAGGAAGCGGCGGAAATGAAGGAGTCGGTGGACAAAGACGCCTTGGTGATGCCCAGAAGCACCGGCTCGTAGGTCGCCGGCGCCTTGCCCTGCGCAGCCATTTCGTCATTCAGTTGCAGCACCTCGGAGCGCTCGACCTGCTCGCCCGGGATCAGGGCGGCGTCGCCCGGGTCCAGGACGTTCACGCGCCGCAGCATCTGGCGTACGATGACCTCGATGTGCTTGTCGTTGATCTTCACGCCCTGCAGGCGGTAGACGTCCTGCACCTCGTCGATGATGTAGCGCGCCAGCGCCTCGACGCCCTGCAGGCGCAGGATGTCATGGGGATCGACCGGGCCGTCCACGATGACCTCGCCTTTGTTGACGACCTGGCTGTCGTGGGCGAGCACGTGCTTGTCCTTGGGAATCAGGTATTCATGCGCCTGGCCGTCGAAATCGGTGATGACCAGACGCTGCTTGCCCTTGGTGTCCTTGCCGAAGGACACCGTTCCGGTGGTTTCCGCCAGCATGCCCGCATCCTTGGGCGAACGCGCCTCGAACAGTTCCGCCACGCGCGGCAGGCCGCCGGTGATGTCGCGGGTTTTCGAGGTTTCCTGGGGAATGCGCGCCAGCACGTCGCCCACACCTACGTCCTGGCCATCCTTCACCGTGATGATGGAGCCGATCTGGAAGGTGATGTTCACCAGGGTGTCGGTGCCGGCGATCCTCACCTCGCGGCCGTTTTCGTCCAGCAGCTTGACCTGGGGACGCAGCCCTTTCGCGGCCGCCCCGGCCTTGCGCTTGGGGTCGATGACCACCAGGGTGGACAGGCCGGTGACTTCGTCCACCTGCTTGGCCACGGTCGTCCCCTCTTCGACGTTTTCGAAGCGCACCCGGCCGGCATATTCGGTGACGATGGGGCGGGTATGCGGATCCCAGGTCGCCAGAATGGTGCCGGCCTTGATCTTGGCACCGTCCGCAGCCGCCAGGGTGGCGCCGTAGGGCACTTTGTGGCGCTCGCGCTCACGGCCGTTGTCGTCCATGATCATGAGTTCGCCGTTGCGGGCGATGACCACCAGTTCGCCGCGCGCATTGGAGACGTAACGCATGGTCGCGGAATAGCGCACGGTGCCGTTGGACTTGGCATCCAGCTGGCTCGCCGCCGCAGAACGGGACGCCGCGCCGCCGATATGAAAGGTCCGCATGGTGAGCTGGGTGCCGGGCTCGCCGATGGACTGCGCCGCGATGACGCCCACGGCCTCGCCGGCGTTCACCAGATGACCGCGCCCGAGATCGCGGCCGTAGCACTTGGCGCACAGACCGTAGCGGGTCTGGCAGGTGAGCGGCGTGCGCACCTTGACCTCGTCTATGCCCAGCACCTCGATGGCCTCCACCGCCGCCTCGTCCAGCAAGGTGCCGGCTTCCAGGAAGGTTTCCTGGCTTTCCGGACTGACGATGTCCACCGCGGCGACGCGTCCGAGGATGCGCTCGCGCAGCGGCTCGACCACTTCGCCGCCTTCCACCAGGGCTTTCATGACCATGCCGTCGTGCGTGCCGCAGTCGTCCTCAGTCACCACCAGATCCTGCGTCACGTCCACCAGGCGGCGCGTCAGGTAGCCGGAATTGGCGGTCTTCAGCGCGGTATCGGCAAGACCCTTGCGCGCGCCGTGCGTGGAAATGAAGTATTGCAGCATGTTGAGGCCTTCACGGAAGTTGGCCGTGATGGGCGTCTCGATGATGGAGCCGTCCGGCTTGGCCATCAGGCCGCGCATGCCGGCGAGCTGGCGTATCTGCGCCGCCGAACCGCGCGCACCGGAGTCGGCCATCATGTAGATGGCGTTGAAGGACTCCTGGGACACCTGCTTGCCTTCGTGGTCGGCCACTTTTTCCGAGCCGAGCTGGCTCATCATCGCCTTGGCCACCGCATCGCCGGCGCGGCCCCAGATGTCGACCACCTTGTTGTAGCGCTCGCCCTGGGTCACCAGACCGGAGGTGTACTGCATCTCGATCTCCTTCACCTCCGATTCGGCGGTGGAGATGATCCGCTCCTTTTCGGCCGGGATGAGCATGTCGCGGATGGCGATCGACATGCCGGCGCGCGTGGCATAGGAAAATCCCGTGTACATCAGCCTGTCCGCAAAGATTACGGTCTCGCGCAGACCGCAGCGGCGGAAGCTGGCATTGATGAGGCGGGAGATCTCCTTCTTCTTGAGCGCCTTGTCGACGAAGGAGAAAGGCAAGCCGGGGGGCAGGATTTCGGACAGCAGCGCGCGCCCCAGCGTGGTCTGCACGCGCTTCACCGTTTCCACCCGCTCGCCGTCTTTGATATTGGCTTCCTTGATGCGGATGGTGACCCGCGCATGCAGTTCCGCCGCACCGGTTTCGTAGGCGCGCCGCGCCTCAGACACGTTGGCCAGGAACATGCCCTCGCCCCGGGCATTGATTTTTTCGCGCGTCATGTAGTACAGGCCCAGCACGATGTCCTGGGAAGGCACGATGATGGGTTCGCCGTTGGCGGGCGACAGCACATTGTTGGATGCCAGCATCAGGGTGCGGGCTTCCATCTGCGCCTCCAGGGAGAGCGGCACGTGCACCGCCATCTGGTCGCCGTCGAAGTCGGCGTTGAAGGCGGCGCAGACCAGCGGGTGCAGCTGGATCGCCTTGCCCTCGATGAGCACCGGCTCGAAGGCCTGGATGCCCAGGCGGTGCAGGGTGGGTGCGCGGTTGAGCATCACCGGATGCTGCCGGATGACATCCTCGAGGATGTCCCAGACGATGGCTTCCTCGTCCTCCACCATCTTCTTGGCCGCCTTGATGGTGGTGGCCAGCCCCATGACTTCCAGCTTGTGGAAGATGAAGGGTTTGAACAATTCCAGCGCCATCTTCTTGGGCAGGCCGCACTGATGCAGCTTGAGCTGCGGGCCCACCACGATCACCGAACGGCCGGAGTAGTCCACGCGCTTGCCCAGCAGGTTCTGCCGGAAGCGGCCGCTCTTGCCCTTGATCATGTCGGCGAGGGACTTCAGCGGGCGCTTGTTGGCGCCGGTCATGGCCTTGCCGCGGCGCCCGTTGTCGAGCAGCGAATCCACCGCCTCCTGCAGCATGCGCTTCTCGTTGCGCACGATGATTTCGGGCGCCTTCAATTCAAGCAGCCGTTTGAGCCGGTTGTTGCGGTTGATCACCCGGCGATACAGATCGTTGAGATCGGAGGTGGCGAAGCGCCCGCCATCCAGCGGCACCAGAGGACGCAGTTCCGGCGGCAGCACCGGCAGCACCTCCAGCACCATCCAGTCCGGCTTGATGCCGGAACGCTGGAAGGCCTCCAGCACCTTGAGGCGTTTGGAGATCTTTTTCAGCTTGGTCTCGGAGCCTGTCCTGGACAACTCGGCGCGCAGCTTTTCAACCTCGCTGGGCAGGTCGATCGAGCGCAGCAGCTCGCGTACGCCCTCGGCGCCCATGATGGCGGTAAATTCGTCGCCGTACTCCTCGAGCTTGTTGAGGTAGTCGTCCTCGGTCAGGATCAGGCCGCGCTTGAGCTTGGGATCTTCCAGATGCGACTCGATCACCACATAGGCCTCGAAGTAGAGCACCCGTTCGATGTCCTTGAGGGTCATGTCGAGCACCATGCCCAGGCGCGACGGCAGCGACTTGAGGAACCAGATGTGCGCCACCGGCGAAGCCAGTTCTATGTGCCCCATGCGCTCGCGCCGCACCTTCGACAAGGTGACCTCGACGCCGCATTTCTCGCAGATCACGCCGCGGTGCTTGAGGCGCTTGTACTTGCCGCACAAGCACTCGTAATCCTTGACAGGACCGAATATCTTGGCGCAGAACAGGCCGTCGCGCTCCGGCTTGAAGGTGCGGTAGTTGATGGTCTCCGGCTTCTTCACCTCGCCATAGGACCAGGCGCGGATCTTCTCCGGCGAGGCGATGCCTATCTTGATGGCATCGAACTCCTCTTCATAGGTCGCCTGTTTAAATAGATCGAGCAGTGCTTTCATGGGCTTCTCCGTGCGGCGTCAGGCGGGGCAATCCCCGCCATCGGGCTGAGTTCAATAGCGTTCCAGGTCGATGTCGATGGCGAGCGAGCGAATTTCCTTAACCAGCACGTTGAAGGATTCGGGCATGCCGGCATCGATCTTGTGATCGCCCTTGACGATGTTCTCGTATACCTTGGTGCGGCCGTTCACGTCGTCGGATTTCACCGTCAGCATTTCCTGCAGTGTGTAGGATGCGCCGTAGGCTTCCAGCGCCCAGACCTCCATCTCGCCGAAGCGCTGGCCGCCGAACTGCGCCTTGCCGCCCAGCGGCTGCTGGGTCACCAGGCTGTAGGGGCCGGTGGAGCGGGCGTGCATCTTGTCGTCCACCAGGTGATGCAGCTTCAGCACGTGCATGTAGCCCACCGTGACCTGGCGCTCGAAGGGTTCGCCGGTACGGCCGTCGAACAGGGTCACCTGGCCGCCTTCGGGCAGGTCCGCGAGCCTGAGCATATGGCGGATTTCCTCTTCTTTCGCGCCGTCGAACACCGGCGTGGCGAAAGGCACGCCGCGCTTGAGATTCTCCGCCAATTCGAGGATTTCGGTGTCGCCGAGGCTGTCCAATTGCTCTTTCTGCCCGGTGCCGTTGTAGACCTCCTGCAGGAAGGAGCGTATTCCCCTGGCCTTCTGCTGCGCCTGCAGCATGCGCCCGATCTTGAGCCCCAGGCCCTTGGCCGCCCAACCCAGGTGGGTTTCCAGTATCTGCCCCACGTTCATGCGCGATGGCACACCCAGCGGGTTGAGGACGATGTCGGCCGGCGTGCCGTCCTCCATGTAGGGCATGTCTTCCACAGGCACGATCTTGGACACCACACCCTTGTTGCCGTGGCGGCCCGCCATCTTGTCGCCGGGCTGAAGCCGGCGCTTGACCGCGAGATAGACCTTCACCATCTTCTGCACGCCGGGCGGCAGTTCATCGCCCTGGGTGAGCTTCTTCTTCTTCTCTTCGAACATGGCGTCGAATTCGACGCGCTTGGCGGCAAGCGAGTCCTTGATCGCCTCCATCTGCGCGGCCACCTCCTCGTCGGCCATGCGGATGTCGAACCAGTCATGCGGCGAGGCCAGGCTGTCGAGGTAGTCCTGTGCCACCTTGCTGCCCTTGGCGAGCTTCTTCGGGCCGCCGTTGGCGGCCTTGCCGATGAGCAGGCGCGCCAGGCGGCTGAAGGCGTCGTTCTCGACGATGCGCATGCGGTCGGCCAGATCTTTCTTGTAGTCGGCCAGCTGCCCGTCGATGATGCTCTGCGCGCGCTTGTCGCGCTCTATGCCTTCGCGCGTGAACACCTGCACGTCAATGACCGTGCCGCTCATGCCGGACGGCACCTTGAGGCTGGTGTCTTTCACGTCGGAAGCCTTTTCGCCGAAGATGGCGCGCAGGAGCTTTTCTTCCGGCGTGAGCTGGGTTTCGCCCTTGGGCGTCACCTTGCCGACCAGAACGTCGCCCGCCTCGACCTCGGCGCCGATGGAAATGATGCCCGACTCATCCAGGCGCGCCAGCTGGCGCTCCGCCAGGTTGGAAATGTCGCGCGTGATTTCCTCGGGGCCGAGCTTGGTGTCGCGCGCGACCACGGACAGCTCTTCGATGTGGATGGAGGTGAAGCGGTCCTCCGCCACCACCTTCTCGGAGATGAGGATAGAGTCTTCGAAGTTGTAGCCGTTCCAGGGCATGAAGGCCACCAGCATGTTCTGCCCCAGGGCCAGTTCGCCCAAGTCGGTGGAAGCGCCGTCGGCCACCACATCACCGCGCGCCACGCGGTCGCCCACCTTGACGATGGGGCGCTGGTTGATGTTGGTGTTCTGGTTGGAGCGCGTGTATTTGTTGAGATTGTAGATGTCCACGCCCACCTCGCCGGCGCGCGCCTCGTCGTCGTTGACGCGCACCACGATGCGCCGCGCATCCACGTAATCGACCGCCCCGCCGCGCAGGGCCGTCACCACCGTGCCGGAATCCACCGCGGCGGTGCGCTCGACGCCGGTGCCGACCAGGGGTTTTTCCGGCCGCAGACAGGGCACCCCCTGGCGCTGCATGTTGGAGCCCATGAGGGCGCGGTTGGCGTCGTCGTGCTCCAGGAAGGGGATGAGGGAGGCCGCCACCGACACCACCTGCGCCGGCGCCACGTCCATGTACTCCACCTTGTCCGGGGTGGACAGGGTGAATTCATTCTTGTGCCGGCAGGACACCAGCTCGTCGACGAAGCGGCCGTGCTTGTCGAGCGGCGCGTTGGCCTGCGCGATGACGTACTGGCTTTCCTCTATGGCCGAGAGGTAATCGATCCGCTCGGTCACCTTGTGGTCCACCACCTTGCGGTAGGGCGTCTCGATGAAGCCGTATTCGTTGGTGCGTGCGAACAGCGCCAGCGAGTTGATGAGGCCGATGTTCGGTCCTTCCGGCGTCTCGATGGGGCACACCCGCCCGTAATGGGTGGCATGCACGTCGCGCACTTCGAAGCCCGCGCGCTCGCGCGTCAGGCCGCCCGGTCCCAGGGCCGACACCCGGCGCTTGTGCGTGATCTCGGACAGCGGATTGGTCTGGTCCATGAACTGCGACAACTGGCTCGAGCCGAAAAACTCCTTGATGGAGGCCGACACGGGCTTGGCATTGATGAGGTCATGCGGCATCAGATTCTCGGATTCGGCCTGGGATAGGCGCTCCTTGACCGCTCGCTCGACCCTCGCCAGGCCGGCGCGGAACTGATTCTCGGCCAGTTCGCCCACGGAACGCACGCGCCGGTTGCCCAGGTGGTCGATGTCGTCCACCTCGCCCTGGCCGTTGCGCAGCCCCACGAGCAGCCGCATGACTTCCATGATGTCGTCGTTGGACAGCACGCTCGATCCCACCAGGGCGTCACGCCCGATGCGGCGGTTGAATTTCATGCGCCCGACCTTGGAGAGATCGTAGGCCTCCTCGCTGAAGAACAGGCGGTTGAACAGCGCCTCCACCGCATCTTCGGTCGGCGGTTCGCCCGGCCGCATCATGCGGTAGATGGCGACGCGCGCCGCCTGCTGGTCGGTCGTCTCGTCGATGCGCAGGGTCTGGGAAATGTAGGGCCCCTGGTCAAGGTCGTTGATGTACAGCGTCTGAAAACGCTCCACCCCGGCACCCGCGATCTTCTCCAGCAGCGTTTCGGTCAGCTCGTCGTTGGCGCGCGCGAGCAGCTCGCCGCTGGCCTTGTCGATCACGTCATGCGCCAGAATGCGCCCGGCGACGAACTCCACCGGAACGGCCCACATCTTCACTCCGGCGGCGTCCAGTTCGCGGATGTGCTTGGCCGTCACCCGCTTGTCCTTGGCAACGATCACCTTGCCGTCCTTGCCGCAGATGTCGAAGCGCGCCACCTCGCCGCGCAAGCGGTCCGGCACCAGCTCGAACTGTATGCCCTGACGGTTGACGTGGAAGGTGTCCTTCTTGAAGAACATATCCAAGATCGCTTCCGGCCCGTAGCCCAGCGCCTTGAGCAGGATGGTGGCCGGCATCTTGCGGCGGCGGTCGACGCGGAAATAGAGATAGTCCTTGGGGTCGAACTCGAAATCCAGCCAGGAGCCGCGATAGGGAATGATGCGGGCGGAAAACAGCAGCTTGCCGGAAGAGTGCGTCTTGCCCCGGTCGTGCTCGAAGAACACCCCCGGAGAGCGATGCAGCTGGGAGACGATGACGCGCTCGGTGCCGTTGATGACGAAGGAGCCGCTGGGCGTCATGAGCGGCAGTTCGCCCATGTAAACCTCCTGCTCCTTGACCTCCTTCACCGTAGGCTTGGCTGCCTCGCGGTCCATGATCACGAGGCGTACCTTGGCCCGCACCGGGGCGCAAAAGGTCAGCCCGCGCTGCTGGCACTCGCGGATATCGAAGACAGGCTCGCCCAGGCTGTAGCTGACAAACTCCAGGCGCGCGTTGCCGGAATGGCTGGCGATGGGGAAAATGGACGTAAACGCGGCCTGCAGGCCTTCGTTCAGACGTTCACCGGGAGCCCGCTCCGCCTGCAAGAACGCACGATAGGAATCGAGCTGGGTCGCCAGCAGGAAAGGTACGGGCAGCACATTCGAGCGTTTGGCGAAGCTCTTGCGGATGCGCTTCTTTTCGGTGAAGGTATAGCCCATGGAATCTCCTTGAGGTTCAGGGATAAAGCGACGGCGGGACTGCCTTGCTGAAACATTCTTGCGGGCAACAATCTTGCGCGCGTACCGGCACACCCAAAAACCCGCGCCGCAAATGCGTAATGCCCGGCAGTCCGGGACTCCGGGTTGGGTTTTTGGGTTTGCCCTCCGCGGGACGCATCCCGCGGAGCCGGGCCTGGGCGCTTATTTCAGTTCGACCTTGGCGCCCGCATCTTCCAACTGCTTCTTGAGCGCTTCGGCATCGGCCTTGTTCACGCCCTCCTTCACCGGCTTGGGAGCGCCATCCACCAGGTCCTTGGCCTCCTTCAGGCCCAGGCCGGTCGCCGCGCGCACCACCTTGATGACTTCGACCTTCTTTTCCCCCGCGGCGGCCAGCACCACGGTGAACTCGGTCTTTTCCTCGGCCGCCGGAGCGGCGCCGCCCGCGGCGGGGGCGGCCACCGCCACCGCTGTCGCGGCGGCGCTGACGCCGAATTTTTCTTCCATTTCCTTGATGAGTTCGGACAATTCCAGAACCGTCATGCCGGCGATGGCGTCAAGGATTTCAGCTTTGGTAGCCATATTCATAACTCCTGTCAAATAATCGATGAAAACTCGGACAAAACAATCAGGCCGCTTGTTTCTGGTCGCGCACGGCCGCCAGACCGCGGACAAGCTTCGTCGGCACCTCGTTGAGGGTGCGCACGAACTGGGCGATGGGCGCCTGCATGGTGCCCAAAAGCTTCGCCAGCAGTTCTTCGCGGCTGGGCATGGCGGCCAAGGCGGTGACTTCCTGGGTGGAAAGCACCTTGTTGGGCATGGCACCGGCCTTGATGACGAATTTGTCGTTGGCTTTGGCGAACTCCTGCATCACCTTGGCCGCGGCAACGGGATCCCGGGAAATGCCATAGGCCAGGGGGCCGACCATCTGGTCGGCCAGACTGGCAAAGGGCGTCTCCCTGACCGCCTTGCGCGCCAGGGTGTTTTTCAACACCCGCAGATACACGCCGCTCTGGCGGGCTTTCGCCCGCAACCGCGTCATGTCCGCCACGGTGACGCCGCGATACTCAGCCACGACCATCGCCTGGGCGCCCACCACCTGGGCGCTGATCTCGGCGACGACGGCCTTTTTCTCGTCAAGATTGAGACTCAAGGTCCAACTCCTTCCTAACATGGAGGCGTATTACTCCGCCCCTTTCGGCGACCTTGACAGGGGAATCCTGCTTGGGTGCGCCATCTGCGTAGGCCCCGATGGAGCAAGCGGCAGAAAATGCGTTCCGCCGCCGCCTGCTCCCCGAAATTAAATCCCTTCGAATACCTACGGTCTTTGACAACCCCGCCCGGCCGTACCGCGCCGGACGGGCCCAAAGTTCTGTCGCCGGGTCAGCCGGCAAGGCTGGCCTGGTCGATGCGTATGCCCACTCCCATGGTGCTGGAGACGGTCATGCGCTTCAAATAAATGCCTTTGGCGGCGGCGGGCTTGGCCTTTTGCAGAGCGTCGACGAGCGCCAGAAGGTTTTGCTGCAGATCTGCCGGCGCGAACGACGCACGACCGATGGTGCAGTGCACGATACCCGCCTTGTCGTTGCGATATTGCACCTGGCCCGCCTTCGCGTTCTTCACAGCCTCGGCCACGTTGGGCGTCACGGTTCCGACCTTGGGGTTGGGCATGAGGCCGCGCGGGCCCAGGATCTGCCCCAACTGGCCGACCACCTTCATGGCGTCCGGGGTGGCGATGACGACATCGAAATCCATGCGCCCGCCCTTGACCTCGGCAGCCAGATCGTCGAAACCGACGATGTCAGCGCCGGCGTTCTTCGCCGTCTCGGCGGCCGCGCCCTGGGCGAACACCGCGACTCGCACGCTCTTGCCGGTGCCCTTGGGCAGCACCACCGAACCGCGCACCATTTGATCGGACTTGCGCGCATCCACACCGAGATTCACCGCCACGTCGATGGATTCGTCGAATTTGGCCGTAGCAGTCTGCTTGACCAGCTCCAGCGCTTCGGCCACCGGGTACAGCTTGCTGCGATCGACCTTGGCCTTGATGGCCTGCTGGCGTTTGGAAAGCTTGGCCATGTTCAAACCCCTTCCACTTCGACGCCCATGGAACGGGCGGAGCCGGCAATGGTGCGCACCGCCGCGTCCATGTCGGCTGCGGTCAGGTCAGGCATCTTGGCCTTGGCGATCTCTTCCAGTTGCGCGCGCGTGATCTTGCCCACCTTGTCGGTATGCGGCTTGGCGCTGCCCTTGTCCAGCTTGATCGCCTTCTTGATCAGCACGGTGGCAGGCGGAGTCTTCATCACGAAGGTGAAAGACTTGTCCGCAAAAGCGGTGATCACGACGGGAATCGGCAAGCCCGGCTCCATGCCCTGGGTCTTGGCATTGAAGGCCTTGCAGAATTCCATGATGTTGAGGCCCTTCTGACCGAGGGCCGGGCCGATGGGCGGCGAGGGGTTCGCCTTGCCCGCCGGCACCTGCAGTTTGATGTAGCCAACTACTTTCTTAGCCATGATTTCGCTCCAATATCGAGTTCAAACGCGCTTTGTACCCGGGGTCGCGGCGCTCCTCATTTCCGATGCCGGCGGCCTGCGCCTGCCGGCATCGGCTCCAAAAACGGCGCATGCGCCGCCTCACACCTTCTCGACCTGCGCGAACTCCAGTTCCACAGGCGTGGCGCGGCCGAAAATAAGCACCGACACGCGCAGCTTGCTCTTGTCGTAATTGACCTCTTCCACCGTGCCGTTGAAGTCCGTGAAGGGGCCGTCCACCACGCGAACCGCCTGCCCCACTTCGAACAATACCTTGGGCCTGGGCTTTTCCACCCCTTCGCGGATCTGGTCGAGGATGGCCTGCACTTCCTTGTCCGAAATGGGCGTGGGGCGCATGGCGCTGCCGCCGACGAAGCCGGTAACCTTGGGCGTGCTCTTCACCAGGTGCCAGGTGTCGTCGTTCATTTCCATCTGCACCAGCACATAGCCGGGAAAGAACTTGCGCTCGGAGACGGCCTTCTGGCCGCCTTTCATTTCCACAACCTCTTCCACCGGCACCAGTATCTCGCCAAAGCGATCCTTCATGCCCGAGCGCTCGATGCGCTCAGCCAAGGTCTTGGCAACACTCTTTTCAAAGCCCGAATAGGCGTGAACCACATACCAACGCATCGTTAGGCCCCCTGCCCCATAGCCAAGCGCACTACCCAAGCCAGGCCCGCATCCACCAGCCAGAGAAAAATCGCCATCACCACCACAAACCCGATCACCAGGCTCGTGGACTGTATGGTCTCCTTGCGGCTGGGCCAAACCACTTTCTTGGCCTCCACCCAGGACTCCCTGGCAAATGCGGCAAACGCCTTCCCGGCCTCGGTGAAATAGGCCAGCGCAGCGGCGGCGCCCATTCCGGCAAGCACGGCAAGCACGCGCAATACCGTCGGATACGCAGCCAATAGATAAAAGCCCGCCACCCCCGCCGCAACGAGGAGGGCCGCGATCAGCAACTTGATTTTATCCGCCATGTTCAGCGTCGCCGCGCACTCGTTTCCTGCGAAATCTGGCAGGCCAGGAGGGTCTCGAACCCCCAACCTTCGGTTTTGGAGACCGACGCTCTGCCAATTGAGCTACTGGCCTGCAATCAAAAACCCGGCGCGCAGGCAAAACGCCCGCGCGTCGAACCTCACTCGATAATCTTTGCCACGACGCCGGCGCCGACGGTGCGGCCGCCTTCGCGGATGGCAAAGCGCAGACCCTCCTGCATCGCAATCGGCGATATCAGGCTCACCGTGATGCTGATGTTGTCCCCAGGCATCACCATCTCCGTCCCCGCCGGCAGTTCGATGCTCCCCGTCACGTCCGTCGTGCGGAAGTAAAACTGCGGGCGGTAGCCATTGAAGAACGGCGTGTGACGCCCGCCTTCTTCCTTGGAAAGCACATAAATCTCGGCCGTGAACTTGGTGTGCGGCGTGATGCTCCCCGGCTTGGCCAGCACCTGCCCCCGCTCCACTTCCTCACGCTTGGTGCCGCGCAGCAGCACGCCTACGTTGTCCCCCGCCTGCCCCTGATCCAAAAGCTTCCTGAACATCTCCACCCCGGTGCAGATGGTCTTCTGGGTCGGCCGGATGCCCACTATCTCGATTTCCTCGCCCACCTTGACGATGCCGCGCTCCACCCGCCCAGTCACCACCGTGCCCCGCCCGGAGATGGAAAACACGTCTTCGATGGGCATCAGGAAAGGCTGGTCTATGGCCCGCTCGGGCTCGGGAATGTAGCTGTCCAGGGCGTCGGCCAGCTTGAAGATGCTCGGCTCGCCTATGTCGCTCTGATCCCCTTCCAGGGCCTTCAGGGCAGAACCAATGACGATGGGGGTGTCATCCCCAGGAAAGTCGTACTTCGACAACAGTTCGCGCACTTCCATCTCGACCAACTCCAACAGCTCGGCATCGTCCACCATGTCCGCCTTGTTCATATAGACGATGATGTACGGCACCCCCACCTGGCGCGCCAGCAATATGTGCTCCCGCGTCTGCGGCATCGGGCCGTCGGCCGCCGACACCACCAATATCGCGCCGTCCATCTGCGCCGCACCCGTGATCATGTTCTTCACGTAGTCGGCATGCCCAGGACAGTCCACGTGCGCGTAGTGCCGCTTCGCCGTCTCGTACTCCACGTGCGCCGTGTTGATCGTGATCCCCCGCGCCTTCTCCTCCGGCGCCGAGTCAATGTCAGCGTAGTTCTTCGCCGTCCCACCATACTTCTTCGACAATATCGTCGTGATCGCCGCCGTCAGCGTCGTCTTCCCATGATCCACGTGCCCGATCGTCCCTACGTTCACGTGCGGCTTCGTGCGCTCAAATTTTTCCTTGGACATAACACACCCCCAACTCGACCGATGGCAACTGGTGCCCATGGGCAGGATTGAACTGCCGACCTCTCCCTTACCAAGGGAGTGCTCTACCACTGAGCTACATGGGCCTGGCTCTTTCGCCCGCTCAACGGCACGGACGCACAAACAAAAACAATGGAGCGGGTGAAGGGAATCGAACCCTCGTCTTAAGCTTGGAAGGCTTCAGCTCTACCATTGAGCTACACCCGCCCGGCCGGGAACGAACGCTTCCCGCTGCTAAACTCTGGTGGTGGGGGAAGGATTCGAACCTTCGAAGGCAGAGCCGGCAGATTTACAGTCTGCTCCCTTTGACCGCTCGGGAACCCCACCCAAACGAAAGCGCGGGATTATACGGTTGCGGGGGAAAACGTGTCAAACTCGGCAATCAGACATTGAACAGGAAATTCATCACGTCGCCGTCCCGGACCACGTAGTCCTTGCCCTCCGCGCGCATTTTCCCGGCCTCTTTGGCACCCTGCTCGCCGCCGCAGGCAATGAAATCCTCGAAGGCTATGGTCTGCGCACGGATAAATCCGCGTTCGAAATCGGTATGGATGACCCCGGCCGCCTGCGGCGCGGTGTCGCCTTTCCTGATGGTCCAGGCACGTACTTCTTTGACCCCGGCGGTGAAATAGGTTTGCAGGTCCAGCAAATCGTAGGCCGCACGGATGAGGCGATTGAGGCCGGGCTCTTCCCAACCGAGCTCCTTGAGGTATTCGACGCGCTCATCCGGGGAAAGCTCCTGCAGCTCCGCCTCAAGCGCCGCGCACAGCGGGACCACCGGGGCGTTTTCCTTGGCGGCATAGGCCTTGAGCGCATCGAGCAGGGAGTTGTCGTGAAAACCCTCCTCGCCGACGTTGGCGACATACAACGTGGGTTTCAGGGTCATCAGGCAAAGCGGCTTGACCGCCGCGAGCCCCTCCTGGTCCAGCCCGGCGGCGCGCGCCGGCCGCCCCTCGTTGAGCGCGGCGATCACGGCTTCCAGGGCGGCGACCATTTTTTTTGCTTCCTTGTCGCCGGCGCGCGCAGGCTTCTCGTGGCGCGCGAGCGCTTTCTCGGCGCTCGCCAAATCGGCCAGGGCCAGTTCCGTGGCGATGGTTTCCACGTCCGCCAGAGGATCCACCCGGCCGGCGACGTGAATGACGTTGTCGTTGTGAAAGCAGCGCACGACATGAAGAATCGCGTCGGTTTCGCGGATGTTGGCCAGGAACTGGTTGCCCAGCCCCTCGCCCTTGGAAGCCCCCGCCACCAAGCCGGCGATATCGACGAACTCCACCACGGCAGGAACCACGCGCTGCGGCTTGACCACAGCAGCGAGCCGGGCCAGGCGCGGATCGGGCACCTCGACCACGCCGGTGTTCGGTTCGATGGTGCAGAAAGGGTAGTTTTCCGCCGCGATGCCCGCGCTAGTCAGGGCGTTGAAAAGAGTGGACTTGCCGACATTGGGCAGGCCGACGATGCCGCATTTCAGGCTCATGGTTCTTGGGTGTGCAGACGTTGCATGGCGGCAGAAAAATCGCCGCGCAAAAACTCGGGCACCAGCGCCAGAGCACGTTCGAGCGCCGCCTCTATGGACGCCAGCTGAGCGGCCGGCGGCCGATGCAGCACGTAATCGGCCACCGCCTGATCCAGGCCCAGGACGCGCGGATGGCCGATGCCCAGGCGCAGGCGCCAGAAATCGGCGCTGCCCAGCCGCGCGGCGATGTCGCGCAGGCCATTGTGACCGGCATGGCCGCCGCCGCGTTTGAGGCGCACGCCCCCCGCCGGCAAATCCAGCTCGTCGTGCGCCACCAGTATCTCCTCCGGGCTCACGCGGTAAAAATTGGCCATGGCAGCCACCGACCCTCCCGAACGGTTCATATAGGTTTGCGGCGCCAGCAGCCAGGCATCGCCGCAACGCCCCGCCAGGCCGAAAAAGCGCCTGTCCGGGCGCATCGCCGAGGCCTCCTGCTCAGCCAGGCGCTCGATAAACCAAAACCCGGCGTTGTGCCGGGTCTGGGCGTACTCCGCTCCGGGGTTGCCCAGGCCGACGATGAGGCGGATGCCGGCCATGGGTCAGTGCCGGGAAAACGCCGCGCTTCAGGCCTGGGGCGCGCCCTCGGCTGGCGGCGCCGCAGTCGGCGCTTCCTCTTCCACACCTTTCTGGGAGGAGGCGATGGAGGCAAGCACGGGGTTTTCCGTCTTCAGGTGGGCCACCGGTTCGACCCCCGCAGGCAGCGCGACGTCGTTGAGATGGACGGACTGCCCCACCTGAAGACTGCCCATGTCGACCTCGATGAATTCCGGCAGATTGCCCGGCAGACAGGCCACGTCCAGTTCGGTCATGACGTGGCTGGGGATACCGCCGCCCAGTTTCACGCCGGGGCTCTGCTCCGCGTTGACGAAGTGCAGCGGCACCTTGACATGGATCTTTTGATCCTTGTCCACGCGCTGCAAATCCACGTGCAGGATTTGCTGCTTGTAAGGATGCATCTGCACGTCGCGCAGCACGGCCATTTCCGCCTGCCCGTCCACCTTGATGTTGAGGACGGAGGAGTGGAAGCTCTCCTTGCGCAGGGCGTGATAGAGCGCGTTGTGATCCAGCTGGATCATGGCGGGGGCCCTCTCCCCACCGTAGATGACCGCCGGCACAAAGCCGGAGCGACGCAGGCGGCGGCTCGCACCGGTGCCCTGAGCGTCACGCTTGAAGGCGATGACTTCGATTTGCATGTTCAACTCCAAAAAACCTTCCGCGACCAGAAGGCCGGAAGCGTTGCAAAACAGGCCCCGCCGCTTCCGGCCGGCGGGGCCCGCAGTTCACTCGATGAAGAGCGAACTGACGGAATCTTCGTTGCTGATGCGGCTGATCGTCTCGGCCAACAGCCCGGCGATGGAAAGCTGGCGGATCTTGCCGCAGGCGCGCGCGTCATCGCGCAAGGGTATGGTGTCGGTCACCACCAGCCCGTCGAGCGCCGAGCTGGCGATGCGCGTGGCGGCGCTGCCCGACAGCACGGCATGGGTGCAGTACGCGAATACGCGGGCCGCGCCGTTGTCCTTCAATGCCTGCGCCGCCTCGCACAGGGTGTTGGCGGTGTCCACGAGGTCGTCCATGATGATGCAGGAGCGCCCCGCCACGTCGCCGATGATATGCATGACCTTGGCGACGTTGGGCTTGGGGCGGCGCTTGTCGATGATGGCCAGGTCACATTCCAGGCGCTTGGCGATGGCGCGGGCCCGCACCACCCCGCCGACATCGGGCGACACCACCATCAGATCGGGGTGGTTGTGCTTCCAGATGTCGCCCAGCAGCACGGGCGAAGAGTAGATGTTGTCGACCGGGATGTCGAAGAACCCCTGGATCTGGTCCGAGTGCAGGTCCATGGTCAGCACCCGGTCCACGCCCACGCCCTGCAGCATGTTCGCCACCACCTTCGCGGTGATGGGCACCCGGGCCGAGCGGGTGCGGCGGTCCTGGCGCGCATAGCCGTAGTAGGGAATGGCGGCGGTGATGCGCGCCGCCGAGGCCCGCTTGAGCGCATCGACCATGACCATCACTTCCATGAGCGTCTCGTTCGTCGGCATGCAGGTGGATTGCAGCACGAAAACGTCCTTGCCGCGCGCGTTCTCCAGGATTTCCACCTGGATTTCGCCGTCGGAGAAGCGGCCCACGGTGGCGCGCCCCAGGCGCAGATTCAGATGGCGCACCACATCTTCGGCCAGGCGCGGATGCGCGTTGCCCGTGAAGACCATCAAATTTTCCGTAGCCACCGTGTATCCGCCCGCAAGGTTCGCTGGAAACCGCAACAAAAATAGCCGCGTCAGCGGCTCGTCACATCAATCACACCCTGTTTGGCAGGGGAGGCAGGGATCGAACCTGCGAATGTCGGAATCAAAATCCGATGCCTTACCACTTGGCGACTCCCCTGTGAAGGACGCGGATTCTAGCAAAGCAAGGGGGGGTTGTTCAAGCCGCGGGCCGCGAAGCCGGCCATGCCCGCGGGGCGCCGCGCGAGTATCTCCTGCGCGCGAACGGCGTCGGGCGCGCCCAGGAAGACGCAGGCGCCCGATCCGGTCATGCGGGCATCGCCAAACTCCGCCAGCCAGGCAAGATGCCCTGCCACCGCCGGATAGCGCGCCGCCACCGGCGCCTGCAGGTCGTTCACCCCGAAGCCGGGCCGGTAATCCTGCGGCCGGATGGCCGCGCGGTCGCGCTTGAGCTCCGGCAGGGCGAAAATTTCCGCCGTCGCCACGTGCACCGGCGGGATCAGCACCACATACCAGGCAGGCGGCAGCGCGATGGGGGTCAGGCGTTCGCCGATGCCTTCGACGAAGGCGTTGCTGCCACCCACGAAAAACGGCACATCGGCCCCCAGGCGCAGGCCCAGTTCGGCCAGGCGCGGCCTGGGCCAGTTCAGTCCCCAGAGGCCGTTCAAGGCCAGCAGCACAGCGGCGGCATCGGAACTGCCGCCGCCCAGGCCGCCGCCCAGGGGCAGGCGCTTGCGCACCGCAATGTCGGCGCCCAGGGCCGTCCCGCTTTCCGCTTGCAGCAGACGGGCCGCCTTGAGGGTCAAGTCCTGCACCTCGTCCACGCCGGCGATCGGCGTCAGGCGCCGGATGGCGCCATCCGTGCGCACAGCCACGTCCACCTCGTCGCCGTAGTCGAGCAGGCGGAACACGCTTTGCAGCAGATGATAGCCGTCGGCGCGCCGTCCCACGACGTGGAGGAACAAATTCAGCTTGGCGGGCGCGAAAAAAGTCTCCATCAGCGCTCCCAACGGTCCACGATGAGAGTCACCTCGATGTCATCGCGGCGCAGCCTGAGCCTGGCTGGGCGCGTACCCGCATAAGCCAGGTAATGCACCTGCCAGCCATCCTGGGACAGACGCTCGATGCGGCCCTCCCCGTTTCTGACCACCTCGCCGGGCCGGTGCGGGTCGAGCCGGCCTTCCACCCAATAATCCAGGCCCCCCAGCGGCAAGCGGAAACCGAGGACTTTTTTCAGCAGGTCTTCGGGATCGGCCGCCATCTCGCTGCGGCCATCGGGCCATTGCAGCACCGTCGCGTCAGCGCTGCGGGTGATGCGCGCCACCCCTTGGCCCAGGGGCGTGGCCAGGATCAATTCGTCGCCGCCCGCGGCGGCGCGCCAGTGCAGGTTGCCGAAGAAGGAATGTTCGCCGTCCCTGACGCCTATGCGGCCATCCAGCGCAAAGGCAGGAGGGCCGTGCGCAGCGGCTGCCGGCGGCGGCGCCGGCGCGCTCGCGCAACCGGCGAGGAACAGAAGCAAAGCCAGAGCGCCGGCGCGCCTCAAGGCCGGAATTTTTTCAGCGCCTGCAGCAGGGCCTCGTTCTGCGGATGACTTTGCAGAGAGGTTTTCCACAAATCCAACGCGGCCTGGTGGCTGCCCTGCATCCATAACACCTCGCCCAGATGAGCGGCGATTTCGGGGTCGGCGCGCAGCTTGTAGGCGCGTTCCAGATATTCGCGCGCACGCGCCAGATGGCCCTGGCGAAAATTCAGCCAGCCGACGCTGTCCAGGATGAAAGGATCGTCGGGCGCCAGGCTCAGCGCTTTGTCGAGCAGCCCTGCCGCTTCCTTCAGGCGATCGGTCTTTTCCGCCAGCGTATAGCCCAGCGCGTTGTAGGCCTGCGCGTTGTCCGGCTGCTGGCGTATGAGCTTGCGCAAATCCGTCTCCACCACCTCCAGCTTGTCGAGCTTCTCCGCCGCCATGGCGTGGTCATAGAGCAAATCCGGGGATTCGGGAAAGCGCTTGAGGCCCGCACCGAGGAATTCGTAAAGCTTTGCGTAATCCTTGGCGCCGCGCAGCAGGGCCGCCTGCGCCTGGATGAGCTGGATGCGCTGCGCATCGCTGGCCGGCCGCGTGGCTTGCAACAGGGCGCGGGCTTCGTCGAGCTTGCCCTCCTTGGCCAGGATCTCCGCCATGCGGCTGCGCGCGGCGATCAGATACTCGCCGCGCGTGGCCTTGCGGTACTGCGTCAGGGCGTCCTGGGGCCGCGCCAATCCCTCGTCGGCGAGACCCCGGTAATAGGCCAGAGCGTCCTTGCCGGGAAAGCGCAGCGCCGCGGCGCGCGCGAGCTCATCGCGCGCCGCCGGCAAGTCGCCCGTCTGCAGGGCGAGCAGACCGGCGGCATAAGCGATTTCGGCGTTGTTGGGCAGCTGCCTGGCCAGCATGGCGAACTGCACGCGCGCATCCAGGACGCGCCCGGCCGCGACCAGCAGGCGAGCATAGACCAGGCGTACATCGGCTGCCTGCGGATAGCGCTGCAAATAGGCTTTCAGGAACATCAGGGCTTCGGGTACGGAATGCGCGGCAAGCATTTGCGCGCGCAGCAGCGCGGCCGGCTCCCAGCCCGGGCGCAGCTTGTCGGCCTGGGTCAGATCCTCCCGCGCCGCGGCGGGATGGCCCGCCTTGAGCGCTGCCTGCGCCAGGGCGAACCAGGCCTCGGGCATCTGCGGATAAGGTTCCGCGAGGCGCTGCAGCAACTGGTAAGCCCCCTGGGCGTCGGTGGTCTTGGCGAGCAGCATCGACAGTTGCAGGAAACCGGGCGCTCCCTCGCGGCTCAGCAGGGTGCGCAGGGCAGGCTCGGCGGCGGCGAACTGATTCTGGCCCAGTTGGGCTGCCGCCAGCGCTTGCGCGGCGCGCAGCGAATCCGGATCGGCCTTGAGCCAGATGCGGCTGGCTGCCTCGGCAGCCTTGTAATTGCGTGCGAAGAACGCAATGTCAGCCGCACGGCGGGCGATGCGCGGATCGCCGGTTTCCCGAGCCATGGTCATGTAGCCCCGCTCCGCCACGCCTATCATGCCGCGCTGGCCTGCGATTTCCGACACCAGAAATTGATAGAGCAGCTGCGGCGTCAGCGCCACGTCTGGCAGCTTTTCGGGCGCCGTCCGGGGGGGCGCGGAAACCGGCGCGGCCGATGGCGCTTTGGCAGGTGCCGGCGAACGTAACGGCTGCTGGCCGCAAGCAGCCAGCAAGCAGAGCGCGGCGGCCCAGGGTAGCGTTCTCAGGAGGGGCATATCTAAAGTTCGGAGGAGGTGCTTCGGCCCGGCAATCCTACACCTAGTGCATGGCCGGTCATAGCGCGGGCTTTTCCGCTACCATGCGCCCATGCCCGAACTGCCAGAAGTGGAAACCACCCGGCGGGGCCTGGCCCCGCATCTGGTCGGCCTGCGCCTGAGCGCCATGACGGTGCGCGACCATCGCCTGCGCTGGCCTATCGATCCCGCCCTGGCAAAGCGCCTCCAAGGGAGCACGCTGAGGGACATCGCGCGGCGCGGCAAGTATCTGCTGTTCGATTTCGGCGGCGGCACCTTGCTGGTGCATCTGGGCATGTCGGGCAGCCTGCGGCTCGTTGACCCGCGGGAATCGCCCGGCAGACACGATCATGTGGACTGGTTGTTCGCGCGCGGCCAGCTGCTGCGCCTGCGCGACCCGCGCCGTTTCGGCGCCGTGCTGTGGCACACCGGAGCCATCGAGGATCATCCCCTGCTGCACCACCTGGGACCCGAGCCGCTGGGGCCGGAATTCGACGGCGGATACCTCTTCCTGGCGAGCCGCGGCGTCAAGGCCGGCATCAAGTCGGTGCTGATGGACAGCCGCAAGGTGGCGGGGGTGGGCAACATCTACGCCAGCGAAGCCTTGTTCGGCGCCGGCATCCGTCCGCGCGTTGCGGCGGGGCGGCTCACCCGCTCCGCCTGCGGCCGCCTGGCGGCAGCCGTGAAACGCACCTTGGCGGCCGCGCTCAAGGCAGGGGGCAGCTCCCTGCGGGATTACCGGCGGGCCGACGGGGAACCGGGTTATTTCCAGATCGAGGCCAAGGTTTACGGCCGGGCCGGATCCCCCTGCCGGGTATGCCGCACCCCCATCCGGCGCATCGTGCAAGGCCAGCGGGCGTCGTATTATTGCCCGCAGTGCCAAAAATAGAGCCTGTTGACACCCTGAAGCCAGGCTCAAGTTTCAGATACCGGCTCCGTAATCGATACATCCCGGAGCACGTGTTTGGGGCACGCGACATGACCACATCGATCCTGGCAGCCGACTTCGAGCATTACAGCCATTGGCGCAACGCCGTTTCGCGCCAGATCATGCGCCTGGCGGACTGGCTCAATCATCAGGAACTGGGCGATGCCGAAACGGACCTGCGCCTCAAGCAACTGCAGGACAAGCTCCGGGAAGACCGCCTCAACGTCGCCTTCGTGGCGGAGTTCTCCCGCGGCAAGTCGGAACTCATCAACGCCATTTTCTTCGCCGACTACCGCCAGCGGGTGCTGCCTTCCGCCGCCGGGCGCACCACCATGTGCCCGACGGAATTGCAATACAGCGAAGGCGAAGCCCCCGCCATCCATCTGCTGCCCATCGAAACCCGGGCGGAAGCCGGCACGGTCGCCGACTTCAAGGCGCAGCCGGAGCGCTGGACGGTGCTGCCACTGCACGTCGAATCCACCGCCCAGATGGCTGGAGCCTTGCAAACGCTCGCGGAAACCCTGACGGTGGGCGGCGATGTGGCGGAACAATACGGCCTGGTCAATCCCCAGGACGAGGAGATCGCCCGGGCGCTCGCACGCAGCGGCACGGTGGACATCCCGCGCTGGCGCCATGCGGTGATCAATTTCCCGCACCCCCTGCTCAAACAGGGCTTGGTGATCCTGGATACGCCCGGCCTCAACGCCATCGGCACGGAACCCGAACTGACGCTGAACCTCCTGCCCAGCGCCCATGCCGTGCTCTTCATCCTGGCGGCCGACACCGGGGTGACGAAATCCGACATCACCATCTGGCGCCACCACATCGCGCCCAACCAGAGCGGCCATCGCGGGCGCCTGGTGGTTCTGAACAAGATAGACGGCCTGTGGGACGACCTCAAAAGCCCCGAGGAGGTCAATGCGGAAATCGCGCGCCAGGCGCGCCACACGGCCGAGCTGCTCGAACTCCCCAACGGCCAGGTGTTCCCCGTCTCGGCCCAGAAGGCCTTGGTGGCCAAGGTCCAGCACGACGACGCCCTGCTCGCCAAAAGCCGCCTGCCGGCGCTGGAGGCGGCGCTCTCCGGCCAACTCATTCCTGCCAAGCAGCAGCTGGTGCGCGAGGCCACCCAGGGCACGCTGCAGGACATGGTGGTCAAGACCACGGAATTGCTCGAAGCGCGGCTGGCCAACATCGAGGATCAGATCGAGGAACTGGAAGGGCTGCGCGGCAAGAACCGCGACGTCATCCTGCAGATGATGGTCAAGGCGAACGCGGACAAAAAGAGCTTCGATGCCGGCCTCAAGCAATTCAGCGCGCTGCGCAGCATCTTCGCCGAGCAGGCCAAAGGCCTCAAGGCGCGCCTGAGCAGGGAAGCCCTGCGCGCCGAAGTGCGCAAGACCCGCCAGATCATGGAGTCCAGCCGCTTTTCCAAGACGCTGCTGGATGCCATGAAGGCGTTCTTCGCCGACGTCAGGGAGAAGTTGCGCGGCGCCGATCATCAAGTGGCCGAAATCCAAGCCATGATGAGCGCCATGTACCGCAAATTCAGCGAGGATTTCGGCCTCGCCACAGTAAGCCCGCCCGCGTTCAGCCTGGAAAAATACCGCCGCGAAATCCTGCAACTGGAGCAAGTCTTCAACGAGCGCTTCAATACCGTGCTGCAAATGATCACCCAGGAGCATCACCGCCTGACAAGCAAGTTCTTCGACACCCTGGCGAGCCGCGTGGTGCTGGCCTTCGAAATCGCCAACCGCGAAACCCACAGCTGGCTCAAAGCCCAGATGGCGCCCATGGACACCCAGGTCAGAGAGCGCAGCTTGCAGCTCAAGCGCCGCCTGGACAGCGTGCGGCGCATCCACGAAGCCACGGAAACCCTGGATCAGCGCATCCAGGAACTGGGCGCCAACGCCGCAGCGACCCGCGGCCAGACCGAGGAACTGGCCTTGCTCAACGAAGCCATACTCGCCGCCCTGGAAGATCAGGCTCCTGAAGCCACGCTGACGCGCCGGGCATAAACTCCGGCACAACCGCGCCGAGCGCCCCTGTCTCGCGCCCCCAACACTCTGCCGAATCGCCGACGCGGCAGCTTCGCAAACGCGCCCGCGGAGACGAAAACCGGTAGAATTTGAAGGTTTTCGCCTGCTCCCGTATCCTCGCCCCGGCCATCATGACGCTGCCTCCTCCGCCCCGCTGGCTGCCCCCTGCCCTCGTTTTGCTCGCCATCGGCCTCGCTTTCGGGCAAGCCATCCACTTCGGCTATGTCTGGGACGACAACTCGCTCTTCCTCAACACCCCCGACCTGCGCACGCCCGGCCTCATCTGGCATGCCCTGTGGCAACCCATCCTGCCCGGCACCACCTACATGCGTCCGCTGGTACTGGCGAGCTTCGCCGCCGAATTCCTGGCCCTGGGCACCAGCCCGGCCTGGGCTCACGGCATCAACCTGCTCCTCCATCTGGCCAACGTCAGCCTGGTGATGGCGCTCGCCCGCCACTTCGTGCGCGGGACGCCGCGCCCCACGCTGAAAGCGATCGTCGCCGGCCTGATCTACGGCCTGCACCCCGCCTTGATCGAGCCCGTCACCTGGGTCGCCGGGCGCTTCGACCTCATGGTCACCTTCTTCTCCCTGGCCGCCCTGCTGGCGGCGCTCAAGCTCTCCGACTGGCGCCGCGCCCTGGCAGTATCGGCATGCTTCTTCCTCGCCGCGCTGTCCAAGGAGATGGCCGCCACCCTGCCCCTGCTGGTCTTCCTGCTACTCCTGGCCGGGCGTGATCGCGACGTCTCCTGGCGCGATCTTCCGCGCCACGTCTGGCGCCGCGACGCGGGCATGTACGCCCTGCTGCTCGCCACTGGCATCGCTTACCTCGTCATCCGCAAGATCGCCATGCCCGGCTTCGTGCATTACGACGCCGGCGTGGAATCCGATTTCCACCATGCCGTCGGCCATGCGGCTTTCGTGGGCCAGACCCTGATTTTCTACGTGAAAATGAGCCTGTGGCCCTTCGCGAGCATCAATCCCATGCATCCGTTCAGTCCGGAGCAGATGACGCTCGCCGACCGCTGGGTGGGTCTAGGCGCCCTGGCTCTGGCCGCGCTGGCTTCCGCTGCCGCGCTCTGGCGCCGTTCCGTGCCCGGCATCCTCTTCGTTGCCTGGTTCGCCGCCCTGCTGCCCGTGCTCAACATCCTGCCGCTCACCATAGGCGGCAACATCGGGCACGAGCGCTTCCTGGTGCTGCCGCTGGCCTTCCTCGCCATCGGCCTCATGCGCCTGCCGCCGCCCAGGTTTTCCCCCGCCGCCACGGCCCTGCGCTACGCCTTGCCCGCGCTGGCGGCAGCCTGGACGGTCTATGCCCTCGTCAGCGTGCGGCAGGACCAGCCGCATTGGCGGAACGATCTGACGCTGTGGGGCTGGGCCTACGCCAAGCATCCCGACATGGATTTCGTGCGCTACAGCTATGCCGGCGCCGCCATCCGCTATCAGCGCATGGACATCGCCGGCCGCATCCTCACCGACTGGAAGAAGCGCGACCCCGCGGGCACCGACAACGCCTATTTCAAGGTGTTGTACGGCTTCTGGCAGCTGCGCACCGGCAACTTCAAGGAAGCCTCCCAACTCATCGGCGACGGCCTGGCCATGCAGACCGGACAAACTTCCGCTCACGGCCCGCAACTAGCGCAGGGCAACAAATGGTTTCTCTCCTTCGCCTATACGGCGCTGGGCGAAGCCCAACTGAGCCTGCGCCAATACAAGCAGGCCCTGGTGTCGCTGGACAATTCGCTGCACTTCGGCCCCTATTATCCGGCGGCGCTCCTGACCAAGAGCCTGGCCCTCTATGGCCTGGACCGGGTGGCGGCCGGCAATGCCGCTTTCGATCTGGCGCAGCGCTATTACGTGCATTCCGCCGGGCAGGCTGCCTACCAGATACGCAGTGCCTACATCGCATCGCTGTGCAGGGGCAGCGCCGCCGACGCCACGCCAGACTTGTGCAGCGTGATGCCGGTCGATGCCCAACTGGGCGATCAGTCCACCACCGACCCCTATCTCATGCACCTGGGCAACCCGATGGCGCCGCCCAGTTTTTCGCACCAGGGATAACCCGGACATCCCCCGGCGACCCCGACCATAAGGATCAGGCGCGGGTCTCCTTGATCACCGTCATGGCGGAGCCGATGAGGGAACTCAGATCCGCCATGTTGCTGGGTACGATCAAGGTGTTGTTGGCCCTGGCGAGCCCGGCGAAGGCGTCCACATATTTTTCCGCCACCTTCAGGTTCACCGCCTGCATGCCGCCGGGATGCTGGATGGCCTCGGCGATGCGCGTGATGGCCTGGGCGGTGGCGTCGGCCACGGCCTTGATGGCTTCGGCCTCGCCCTGGGCGCGGTTGATGGCAGCAGTACGCTCCCCTTCGGACTCTTTGATCGCGGCCTCGCGTTCGCCCGTCGCGAGATTGATCTGCTCCTGCATCTTGCCTTCGGAGGAGGCGATCACCGCGCGCTTTTCCCGCTCGGCGGTGATCTGGCGCTGCATGGCGTGGAGGATTTCCGTGGGCGGCGTGAGATCCTTGATTTCGTAGCGCAGCACCTTCACGCCCCAGTTGATGGACGCTTCGTTGATGACCGCCACCACGTGGTGGTTGATTTCATCGCGCTCCTCGAAGGTCTTGTCCAGCTCCATGCGGCCGACGACCGAACGCAGCGTGGTCTGCGCCAGCTGCGTGATGGCGGCAACGTAATCGCTGGTGCCATAGGATGCCTGGCGCGGATCGGTGATCTGGAAATAGAGGATGCCGTCCACCGCCAGCTGGGTATTGTCCTTGGTGATGCACACCTGGCTGGGCACGTCGAGCGGGATTTCCTTGAGCACGTGCCTGTAGGCGACGCGATCCACGAAGGGAATGACCAGATTCAAGCCCGGCGCCAGCACGGCGTGGAACTTGCCGAGGCGCTCCACCACCCAGGCGTGCTGCTGCGGCACCACGCGCACCCCCTGGGCGACGACGATGATGACGGCGATGAGCAGTACCAGCAATACGCTACCCATGTTTATTCCTCCCCGTTTTCTTGATCAATTGCCCACTACCAGCATGGTGCCGCGGATGGCGCGCACGTAAAGCGGCCGGGCGGGATCCACCGCGGCATTTTCGGCCTCGGCATCCCACTCCGTGCCGCGATAGCGCACCTGGCCGCGGCCTGCGCTCCACGACTCCACCTGCACCTGCCGGCCGATGTCCAGATCCTGCAACCCCGGTCCGCCGCTGCTGGGGTTGCGCCAGCGGCGCAAGGCGAACGTCCCGGCCGCGGCAATAGCGGCCGCCACGAGCAACTGCCACTCGACGCCCATTCCCAGCCAGCCGGCCAGACCGGCCGCCCCAGCAGCAACACCGTACAGCAGCAGATAGAAAGTGCCGGTGGTCAGTTCCAGCGCCACCAACAGCAAGGCCAATACCCACCAAAACACGTGAGGAGGCATCGCGGGTCTCCTTAATTAAGGGTCTTCTAAATAACATCCGCAACACCGCCCGTCCGTCGCGCACGCAACGGACGGGCGTGAAGAATCGCAGGATTGCGCAAGGACTCGCAGGGGGTTCTATAGATGCGCCATTCATTATTGATCTGAGATTAAACCTTGTCGGATTTAATTATTGATGGGAGCCCAAGTACTTGGGCTCCCATCAATATACTCGCGACCGGTCTTGCAGCGAGCTTAGAATCGCCGCTAAACTTGAAAAAAATGGAAAGAACAATGATGGCGTCGGCGCACTCGGAGACCACCCTAGGGATGTTCGCGTTTCTATATCCTTCTCCGAATCTCGTGCGTTCACATGGCTGCTCCAACACTTTCCCCGCACCGCGGGCTGCTCCTAGGGCTTGCCGGCATCGCCGGCCTGCTGCTCGGCTTCATGCCCATCCCCGCATCGGCATTCGATTTTCAAGATGTGGCGCAGCGCGCCCGCCAGTTGGCGGAACAATCGTACAAGAAACCTGAAGTCGCCCTCCCGGCGGAACTGCGCAATCTTGGTTACGCACGTTACCACGAAATCCACTACAAACCGGAAAAGGCCCTCTGGCACGACACCAAGGATGCTTTCGAGGTCGACTTTTTCCCTCTAGGCTGGCATTTCGACCTGCCGGTCAAAATCAACGAAGTCACGGCCCACGGGGTGCACGAAATTCCCTTTGATCCGGCCGCCTTCGACTATGGCCCCAACAAGATCGATCCCGGCAAGCTGCGCGGCCTGGGCTTCGCGGGTTTTCGAGTGCGTTTTCCGATCAATTCAGCCAAGCGCAAAGACGAAGTGCTGTCGTTTCTGGGCGCGAGCTATTTTCGCGCCCTCGGGAAAGGGCAGCGCTACGGCCTGTCGGCTCGCGGCTTGGCGATCGACACGGCGCTTGAATCCGGCGAGGAATTTCCGCGGTTTGTGGAATTCTGGCTGATGCGCCCGCGCGCCACGGATAGAACTTTGACCATTTACGGCCTGCTCGATTCGCCCCGCGCAACGGGTGCCTACCGTTTTGTGTTGCGGCCGGGCGTCGACACGGTGGTGGAAGTAAAGGCTCGCCTCTATCTGCGCAGCGCCGTAGGCAAGTTGGGGATAGCGCCCTTGAGCAGCATGTTCTTTTTCGGCCCCGGGCAACATCCCGACCACGACGACTTTCGGCCGGCGGTGCACGACTCCGACGGGCTTTCGATTCATATGGCCAACCACGAGTGGATCTGGCGTCCTCTGGCCAACCCAAAACGCCTGCTGGTCACTTCGTTTGCAACCACCAACCCCCTCGGCTTCGGCCTGATGCAGCGCGAGCGCAGTTTTTTTCAATACGAAGACCCAGGTTCGCGCTACGAACTGCGGCCGAGCGCCTGGATCGAACCAAAAACCCAATGGGGCGCCGGCCGCATCGAATTGGTAGAGATCCCCACGCCTGACGAAACCAACGACAACATCGTCGCCTACTGGGTGCCGGCTCAGCCTCCCGCGCCGAAAGCCCCCTACGACATCGCCTACTCGATATCGTGGGAAAAGGATCAGGAGACCCGGCCGCCCGAGTTGTGGGTGGCGCAAACGCTGTATGGGCGTGACTATACCCATGCGCCCGACGGCAGCATCTCTCTGGCAGTCGATTTCGAAGGCGCCTGCCCTGATTGCGGCGCTCCCGATTTCAAGCCCGAGGCGGTCATTTCCGTCGGTCCAAACGGCAAGCTGATAGAACAGAAACTGTTTCGCAACGAGGCAATCGGCGGTTGGCGGCTGATATTGCGCCTGCAGCGGCTCGACGCCGCCAAGCCGGTGGAAATGCGCGCTTCTTTGCACAACGGAAACAAGAGGATATCAGAGACGTGGAGCTACATACTGCCGCCCGATTGAGGCTAGGCTTCCCGATCCGGGATGTCTGCAAAGGCTACCTGGACCGGCTGCCTTTGGCGCCGGGGCAATCCCGCGCACTTTTGTCACGGATATTCCCGCGATGCGCCCTGCATCAACGCGATGCCATGGCGGAGCTGCACGCTGCGCTTGCCGGCCCGGGGCAGCGTATCGACCCCGCCAATCCGGCATTGGCTTCCGTGCCGGCTCGCCAAGCCCTGGGCCAAGGAGCCCTGCCGACAGGGTGCGGAGCCTTGGGCGGCGCCGGCGGACAGATGCCGTTGCGCCTGCCCACCCAGCTGGCGATCCGGCGGCGCACGATGGCGCCGTCGGATTGGCCCCCCAAGCCGGATTTTGGCCTGTTTGCGCCGCGCCGCCCCCAAACGGCGTCAGGCAGCCCATCAGACGAAAAAGCGCCCCCGGCCGACTCCGCCCCGCAGGGTTGGCAAACTGCCGGCACGATACGGCGCCTCGCGTTGCTCGTGCTGATCTTTACCCAAGTCTATTTTTCCACCACCGCCATGACGGCCGTATTGCCTTATCACGGCCAGCGAGTTCTGGAGGTCGCCATCCTGATCCTTTTTGCACTGTTGTCCGGCTGGGTCGCGATAGGTTTCTGGACCGCGATCGCGGGTTTCGTGCTAAAGCTCGCGGGCGGCGACCGCTACGCCATTTCCGTCGGCGCGGCCGCCGATGCGGCTATCGGCGATGATGCACGCACCGCGGTGATCATGCCGATCTGCAACGAAAACGTAGGGCGCGTATTCGCCGGATTGCGCGCAACTTACGAATCGCTGGCGCGTACCGGCGAACTGCGTCACTTCGATTTCTTCGTCCTTAGCGACAGCGGCAGCGCCGACCATCGCGTGGCCGAAATCAACGCCTGGGTCGCGCTCTGCCGTGCCGTGCATGGTTTCGGACGAGTGTTCTATCGCTGGCGGCAGCATCGCATCAAACGCAAGAGCGGCAACATCGCCGACTTCTGTCGGCGCTGGGGGGCCAACTATCGCTACATGGTCGTGCTCGACGCCGACAGCGTGATGAGCGGCGAATGCCTGGCGCGTCTGGTGCGCCTGATGGAGGCCAATACCGGCGTGGGCATTATTCAGACCGTGCCGCGGGTCGCCGGGCGTGATACGCTCCATGCCCGCATGCAGCAATTCGCGAATCGGGTTTACGGGCCGATTTTCGCAGCCGGATTGCATTTCTGGCAACTGGGGGAGTCCTATTATTGGGGCCATAACGCGATTCTCCGCGTCGCCCCCTTCATGCGCCATTGCGCGCTCGGCCGCCTTTCCGGCCGCGGGCCATTGTCGGGAGAAATACTCTCGCATGATTTTGTGGAAGGGGCGCTGATGCGGCGTGCCGGCTGGACCGTCTGGATCGCCTACGACCTGCCCGGCAGCTACGAAGAAGTGCCGCCCAACCTGGTAGACGAGCTCAAGCGCGACCGCCGCTGGTGCCAGGGCAATCTCAAGAATTTACGCATGTTCTTGGCAAAAGGCGTGCACCCCGCGCATCGCGCGGTATTCATGACCGGCGCAGCCGCCTACCTATCCGGTCCGCTGTGGCTGGGCTTTTTATTCCTCTCCACCGCCCAGCTTGCGGTGCATACGCTCGTGGCGCCGGACTACTTCACTCACCCCTTTCAGTTGTTTCCTTTGTGGCCGGAATGGGATCCGCGGCGGGCGATCATCCTTTTCCTGGCAACGGCGGCGCTGCTATTTCTGCCCAAGATACTCAGCGTCATGCTGATCTGGAGCCGCGCAAAGTGCTTCGGCGGAAAACTGCGCCTGATCTCGAGCATGTTGATGGAATCGCTTTTTTCGGCCCTGCTGGCGCCGATCCGCATGTTATTCCATACCGGCTTCGTTCTGGCCGCGCTGCTGGGCACGGAGATCAAATGGAAATCGCCGTCGCGTGAAGACGCCAAGACCGGCTGGCGCGAAGCGCTGCACCGCCATGGCTGGCATACGCTCCTGGGCCTGGTCTGGGCGGGAGGCGTGTATTGGCTCAAACCCTCCTACCTGTTGTGGCTGCTGCCGGTGGTCGGTGCGCTGATGCTGTCGATACCGATTTCGGTATTTTCCAGCCGGGTATCTCTTGGCTCGTATTCTCGTAAACAGCGGTTTTTCCTGATTCCGGAAGAACTCAAGCCGCCCGAGGAACTGCAGCGGACATACGAATACACGGCGCACGCGGCCACGCAACCCGGATTCATCGACGCCATAGTTGATCCGGCAACCAATGCCCTGATCTGCGCCGCCGGAGCGCCCCGCTCCCGCCCCCTTTTCGCCGCCGACAGCCGGCGCGAGCGCCTGGTGGACGAGGCTCTCAGGCGCGGGCCCGATGCACTCGAATCAAGCCGGAAAATGCACCTGCTCAACGATCCCGCTGCGCTTTCGCGGCTGCATTTCGAAGTCTGGGCTTCGGCGGAAGCCCACCCTGCCTGGCGCAGGGCCTGCATTCACCCCGGAAATCGAAGCTGACCGCCCATTGCGGGATGCGGACTGCGTGAATACCGATTTTTCTGCACGCCTCGGTGCCCCCATTTTGGATGCGTCTGGCCATGGTTTCCAGGTTCAAATTTTCCAGGTTCAAAACTCGGGGGCACGGACTCTTTATGCCTGGCACCTATCGACGCAGCTTCCTGAAAGCCTCTGCCGCCCTTGGCCTCGCCGCCTTTCTCATGCCGGGCCGCAGCAGCGCCGCGCACGCCCCGCTCAAAACCCTGGGCAAACCCCGCCACTTCGATTACGCCTGGCTCAAGGGGCAAGCGCGTACGCTGGCCGCCTCGGCCTATGTTCCTCCGACGGACACTCTCCCCGAGAGCGTGCGGAAACTGGATTGGGATCAATTCCAGGCCATCCGCTACCGGCCCGGTCATGCCTTGTGGGCGGGGGATCGGCTGCGCTTCGAGGTCAGATTTTTTCATCTTGGCCTCTATTACAAGACGCCGGTAAAGATGTATGCGGTCAAGGACAACCAGGCGCAGCAAATCGCCTATGATCCGGCGATGTTCGATTATGGGAAAAGCGGGCTGAAGGGCGCCGACCTGCGGCGGGATCTTGGGTTCGCCGGCTTCCAGTTGTTTTACCATCTCGACCACCGGCGCGATGTCGCCGCCTTCCTGGGCGCAAGCTATTTCCGCGCAGTCGGCGGAACTATGCAATACGGTCTGTCGGCGCGCGGCCTGGCGATCGACAGCGGCATGGAGCGGCCGGAGGAGTTCCCGCGCTTCACGGCTTTCTGGTTTGAACAGCCCGAACCCGAATCAGGGAAAATCACGGTCTATGCGCTGTTGGATTCTCCCAGCATTTCCGGGGCGTACCGCTTCATCATCCATCCGGCGGCCACGCTGGTCATGGACGTCGATGCCGCGCTCTATCCCCGCAAGCCGATCGAGCGGCTCGGCATTGCGCCGCTGACCAGCATGTTTCTCTACGGCGAAAACGATCACCGCATCGATGATGACTGGCGGCCGGAAATTCACGATTCGGATGGGCTGTCCCTGTGGACCGGCCAGGGCGAATGGATATGGCGGCCGCTGACCAACCCCGCAAGCCCGCGCGTCAACGCCTATCTCGACGAAAATCCGCGCGGCTTCGGCCTGCTCCAACGCGACCGGGATTTCGACCATTACCAGGACGACAGCGCATTTTATGAACGCCGCCCCGATCTCTGGGTCGAACCGCGATCCGGCTGGGGCAAGGGCTGCGTGCAGCTCATCGAATTGCCGGCATCCGATGAAACCGTCGACAACATCGTTGCCTTCTGGAATCCCTCCGAGAAGCCGCGCCCCGGCCAGGAATTGTTGTTTGCCTATCGGCTTTACTGGGGTTCGCAGCCGCCGGTCTCGTCGCCGCGCGCGCAGGTAGTTGCCACCCGCACCGGCTTGGGCGGGGTTGTGGGGCAGAAGCGAAAATACTTCTCCTGGCGCTTTGTGATTGATTTTGCCGGAGGCGATATCCCCATGCTGGGCCGGAACACGAAGGTCGAGCCGGTGATCACCGCGTCCCGAGGCAAGATCGAACTCGCCTCCGTCCGTCCTCTGAAATCGGTGCATGGATTACGAGCGATGTTCGATCTCAGGCCCACTGACAAGGAAACGACGCCGATCAATCTGCGCCTCTATCTGCGTACAGACGGCCAGGCCTTGAGTGAAACCTGGCTATACCAGTGGACTCCGCCGGCGCACCCTGCCTTCTGACGCAAGCCACCGGACAGGCCGCTAACGACCCTGCGCCAACACGCGCCGCGCCAGACAGAGATCCTCCCAGCTCTTGGCCTTTTCCCCAGGGCTGCGCAGAAGATAGGCGGGATGGTAGCTGGCCACCACCGGGATGCCCCGAAAATCGTGTACCCGGCCGCGCAGGCGGCCGATCGGATCTTCCGTGCCGAGCAGGACTTGTATCGCGAAACGGCCCAGGGCCAGGATGATCTTGGGCCGGATGAGTTCGATCTGGCGCAACAGGTATGGCAGACAGGCGGCGACCTCCTCGGGGGACGGGTTGCGATTGCCTGGCGGGCGGCACTTGAGGACGTTGGCGATGTAGACATTCTCGCCCCGCGCCAGATCGATGGCCGCCAGCATGGCGTCCAACAACCGCCCAGCCTGGCCGACAAAGGGCTCACCCCTGGCGTCTTCCTCCGCCCCCGGCGCCTCGCCGACGACCAGCCAGTCGGCCCCGCGGTCCCCTGCCCCGGGCACCGCCTGGGTGCGCGTCTGATGCAGGACGCAGCCCGTGCATTGCAGGATGGCGTGGGTCAGTCGGTCCCAGTCCATGCGCGCCACCGTCTGCGCGCGGCCTTCCTCCTGCTCGGGAGGGCGCTCTTCCCTGAGCCGCCAGCGCGGCCACAGGCCCAGCTCTTTCAATATCATCGCGCGCGGCAGCGTCACAGCCCGAGCCTCATGACGATGGCGTCCTCGCGGCCATCCACCGCCGGATAATAGCGCCGGCGCACGCCCAGTTCGCTGAATCCCAGCCGCCGGTACAGGGCGCGCGCACCCTCGTTCGACGGGCGCACCTCGAGAAACAGCGCGTCGGCACGGTGGAAGCGGGCGGTGTGCGCGGCATGCCGCAGCAATTCCGTGGCTATGCCCAGACGGCGCCACTCGGGCGCCACGGTTAGATTGAGTATATGGCCTTCCTCATGGCCCAGCAGGAGCACCAGGTAGGCGAGCACCTGGCGCTCCTGCTCCGCTACCCAAGTGGAATAGCCGGCGCGCAGCGAGTCGTGGAAATTGCCCGCCGTCCAGGAAAAATCGTAGCTGGCGCGTTCGATGCGCAAAACTTGCGCCAGATCGCTGTCCAGCATGGGGCGTATACGAATCTGCGCATCGAGTTGTGCGCTCATGGCCGCGCGCTCCGCTCGGCGATGGTCAGGGCAACCTTGTCGCGCAGGTAGAGCGGCCGCGCCAGCGCAGCGTCGACCCCCGCGCCGCGCCTGGCCAGCAGACGCGCCAAGCGCGCGACACCCTCTGCTTCGGCATGGACTGCCGCCGTGCTCCAGGCCAGATGCCCGCCCAGGCGGCGAGCCAGCGCGCCATCTTTCATGGCGAAGGCCGAGCCCAACCCGGCCCAGCCGCCGCCCGGAGGCGCCGGCAGCGCGTCCAACGTGGTCAGGCTGGGGGCCAGCAGACATTCCCAGCCTTGCGCGGCGCGCCGGTAGACCGCGACATAGATTTCCTCCAGGCGCGCATCCAGGGCGGCGATGACGCGGTCGTGCCCGCTCATCTCCGCCATGGCTTCCAGCGTGACGACGGGATAGAGCGGCAAGCCCAGGCCCAAACCCAGGCCTTGGGCGACAGAACAGGCGATGCGCACCCCTGTGAACGATCCCGGCCCGGCACCGAAGGCGATGCCGTCGAGCTGCCGCCGCGCCACCCCCGCGTCGGCGAGCAAAGCGTCGATCATAGGCAGCAGCACGGCACTGTGGCGCTGCCCAGCCTCCATCTCGCGGCTGAGGCAATCCTCCTCCATAGCGAGCGCAACGGAACAGAATTCGCTGGAGGTTTCCAGGGCCAGAAGATACATGGGCCGATTATCCTAAATTCCCCGCCCCAGAGAACAGAAACATGGAGAAAAGAGTCCACGCAGGCCGTGCCTACGGATGGGTTTCGCTAACGGACATGGCGACTCGCCGCCCCGAATCATGAAATGCTCTTATCGCCCTGTCCGTTCTCTCCCTTGCAGGGCGCGCTCCGGCGGGCAAGCCGGAGCCGCTCGCCCGCACGGGACGGCCGGCTGCGGCACAAGCCTTGCAAGACTTGGTTTCTTCCTCGGCGGCTCTGTGCCCATGACGCAGGCGCGGTTTGCAGATTCATGCGGGGACCACACGGCGTCTTACCGCGCACCCGGTTTCGCCACCGGCGCGAGCACCTCGAAGCGCACGCGCTCCCAGGGATTGCGGCTCGATGTCAGGCGGCTGATGCGCGCCGCCAGCAGCTCCCCGCGATCCAGCAGGCGCGCCACGTCGGCGTTCTCGCGGCGCGGCACGTACCCCAGCTTGCGCCCGCGCCAGTCCACGCGCACGGCCCTGGCGTCGTGAGGATTATCGGGCTCGCGCACCAGCGCCAGCTCGTCGCCCACGCGCAATTCCTTCCACACCGTTTTGCCGGCATGGAACTGGAAGCCGGCCAGGGGCGAATCCTGGATGAGGATGGCGCTGTCGACGTCGGCCGCCCGCACCGCCCCCACCCACAGCACCGCCCAAAGCGCCAGCCAGAATACGAGCCAGAGCCAAAGGCTGCCGGTTCCCCGGCGCCAGAAGGACAGTTCGCGCCCGGCATCTGCGCCGCCTCGCCGCAAGGCCATCAACCGCCCCAGGTGCCGCCGTGGCGCATGATTTCCAGCAGACCGGCCATGTCGCCGGGCATCGGTGCCTCCCATTCCAGCCTGCCGCCGCTGTAGGGGTGCACCAGCCCCAGGCGATGCGCATGCAGGGCCTGGCGCGGGAAGCGCATGCCGCGGCCGCGGCGCACCGAACTATAGACTTTCTCGCCCACCAGGGGATGGCCGATGTGCGCCATGTGCACGCGAATCTGATGCGTGCGGCCCGTTTCCAGACTGCAGCGCAGCAGGGTGGCGCTGGGGTAGCGCTCCATGACCTCGTAATGCGTCACCGCCCGCTTGCCCAGCGGATGCACCGAACGGCGCGTGCGGTGGATGGGGTGGCGCGCCAGAGGCGCATCCACGGTGCCGGCACGGTCCACCTCGCCCTGCACCAGCGCGTAGTATTCGCGCTTCACGCTGCGCGCCTGCAACTGGCGCACCAGATCGGTCTGCGCCTTGAGAGTCTTGGCCACCACCAGGAGGCCGGACGTGTCCTTGTCCAGGCGGTGCACGATGCCCGCACGCGGGATGGCGCCGAGCTGCGGCGCATGGTGCAGCAGCGCGTTGAGCAGGGTGCCGCGCGGATTGCCGTTGCCGGGGTGCACGACCATGCCGGCCGGCTTGTTCACGACCAGCAAGGCAGCATCTTCGAAGACGATGTCGAGCGGTATGGCTTCAGGCGCATCGGGCGTGCTGCCAGGTTCGGGCTCCGGCCACACGCGTATCACCTCGCCGCCCCACATCTTGTCCTTGGCGGCGCACAGCTCGCCGTTGACCTGCACCTTGCCGGACTCTATCCATTTCTGCAGACGGCTGCGGGAAAAATCCGGCATGAGCTGCGCCAGAGCCTGATCGAGCCGCTGGCCCCCGAGAGAGGCAGGCACCGTACAAACCCGTTCCCCCCTGGAAATTCCCTTATAATCTTCCTCGTCGTCCCAATCGTCTTCCGACATTCCCTTGAACTCCCGCCCAACTTCCGGCCTGCGCCTCATTGCCGTAGCCGCTCTCGCCAGCCTGCTGCTCAACGGCTGCAGCCTGCTTCCCAAATACAATGCCGATGAAACCGCCGGGTGGTCGGCGCAGAAACTCTACAGCAAGGCGAAGAGCAATCTGGCGGACGGCAATTACCAAAAGGCCATCCAATACTTCGAGACGCTCGAAGGCCGCTATCCCTACGGTCCCTACGCCGAGCAGGCGCAGCTGGACGTGGCCTACGCCTACTGGAAGGACGAAGAGCCCGCCTCCGCCGTAGCGGCGGCCGACCGTTTCATCCGCCTCCACCCCAGCAGTCCTTACGTCGATTATGCCTACTATCTGAAGGGCCTGGCCAATTTCAACGGCACGGTCGGTCTGTTTGGCGGGATGATCGAGCAAAACCCCAGCCAGCGCGATCCGCGCGCCGCGAGGGAATCCTTCGAGGCCTTCAAGGAGCTGACCACCCGGTTTCCCAAAAGCAAATACACTCCCGACGCGCTGGCGCGCATGAAGTACCTCATCAACGTGCTGGCCATGAGCGACGTCGACATCGCCAAGTACTATTACACGCGCAAGGCTTATGTGGCGGCGGCCAACCGCGCCAAGGCGGCCGTAGAGGACTACCCGCAGGCGCCGGCGCGCCAGCAGGCGCTTGCCATCATGGCGGAAGCCTACGGCAAGCTGGGCATCACGCAATTGCGCGACGACGCCTATGCGGTGCTCAAGCTCAACTACCCGAACAGCCCCTACCTCACCCATCCGGTGAACATGAGCGGGCGGCCCTGGTACCAGTTCTGGTAAGACGTTTTAAGCGGCCGGGGCGTAGCGTTTCAGCAGCACCAGCCGTGCGCCCAGGGCCAGGGCAAACACCAGCAGCATGATGATCAGCGCCGCCGCGTAGGCGAGCTGGTGCGCGGATGCGAACGGCTCCTGGATGTAGCTCCAGATCACATAGGTGAGATAACCCACGGGCGCGTGGAGGAATTTTCCGTTCCAGAGATAATTGGACCAGTCTGCCGTGTAGATGAGCGGCGCGGTTTCGCCCAGGCCGATGGCGAAGGCGAGCAGAATGCCGGTGAACACGGGCCCCGCCGCCGCCGGCAGCAGAATGCGCATGACCAGCCGGCCCTCGCCGCAGCCTAATGCATAGGCGGACTCGCGCAGCGAGGTCGGCAGGTTGCGCAAGGCCAGATCGGTGCTGCGCGCGATATAGGGCAGCATGAGCAAAGCCAGCGTCAGCGCTCCCGCGGCCAGGGAAAATCCCCAGCCCAGATGCAGCACCAGGGTGACATAGCCGAAATAGCCCAGCACGATGGACGGCACGCCGACCAGCACATCGACCACCAGGCTCAGCACGCGCGCATTGAGGCTGCCGCGCCGTTCCGCCAGATAAATGCCGCTGCCCACGCCGATGGGCACCCCCAGCGCCAAGCCCAGGCCGGAAAGCAGCAGCGACCCGGTGATGGCGTTGCGCAATCCGCCGGCGACGCCCTGGGTGTCGGTCAGCAACATCTCAAGGCTCAAGGCACCCCCGCCGCGCATGAGCACGAACAGCATGATGTGCAGCAGCACGCCCACCAGGAGCATCCCGGCCAGGGCGGCCAGCGCCCAGCCCAGGGCGCTTTGCCAGCGCCGCCGCAGGATCGCGCCGCTCATTTGCGCCGTCCGTAAAACTGCAGCAGCAGGCGTGCCGCGAGATTGACCGCGACGGTGATGACCAGCAGCACCAGGGCGATTTCTGCCAGAGCGCGCAGCGCCATGCCGGTGGGGTCCTGAAGGGCGGAATCGAGCTGGGAGACGATGAAGGCCGCCATGGTCGAGATGGGCGCGTAGATGTTGTGCGGCAGGTAGTTCAGCGCGTTGCCGCTCACCATGAGCACCGCCATGGTTTCGCCCAACGCGCGCCCCAGCGCCAGGATGGTGGCGCCGAAGAGCACCGTGCGTTGGCCGCGCAGCACCACGCGCCAGGCGGACTCGAAGCCGGTGGCGCCCAGCGCGCGCCCCGCCTCGCGCAGTTCGCGCGGCGTGGCCGCCAGGCCGTCGCGCAAGGTCGCGGTGATGAGCGGCACCACCATGATGGCGAGCACGATGGCGGAGGTGAGCAAGCCGTAGCCGCTGCCGCGCGGGCCGGCGAAAAACGGCAGCCAAGGCCCCACCCGGTGCTCCAGAAAGCCATACAGGTGATGATCGAGAAAGGGGATCAGAAAGACATAGCCCCACAGCCCGTAGACCACGCTGGGCACCGCAGCCAGCAACTCGATCAGGGTGGAAACCAGAAAGGCCGGGATGCCCTTGAGCAACTCGGCCAGAAGCAACGCCGACAGCACCGCCAGCGGCAACGCGAAAACCACGGCCAGCGCGGCGCTGGCAAGGGTGCCGACGATGAGGAAAAGAATGCCGTAGGACGCACCGGGAAGCATCTGCCGGCCGTGCACGGTCACCGGATCGGCATACAGATTGCCCAGGTTCCAGGTGTCGCGCACGAGGAAATGCCAGCCGTCGATGGGCATTGCCGGCTTGGCGTACAGCACGAGAAATATGAACAGCGCCAATAACGCCAGCATGGGCACAGCCGCCAGCAGCGCCAACAAATGGCCGAAGCGCGGACGCCAGGAAAAGCTGCGGCGCAAACCGCCGGCGGCGGGCGCCGCGGCGGTCAGCCCCGGATCAGCGGACATCAGCCGTGGATCTTGGCGATCTGGGCGAGGCTCTGGTGCGCCGCATTGGCGGGCAGCGGCACGAAGTTCACCTGACGCATGTATTTCTCGGCGTTGCCTCCGGTCGAAGCCACGGCCCAGGACAGCAGGGTCTTCAGCTCGCCGGCGACTTGCCCATTGGGCTGGTCGGCCTTGACCACGGCGTACTCGTAATTGATGATGGGATAGCTTTCCTTGCCCGGCGCGTAGATCAGACTGATACGCTGATCAGCCGGCGTCTTGGGCACCATGGCGGCCGCTGCGGCCTTCACCGTCTTGACCTCGGGAAGCACGAAATTGCCCGCGCGATTTTTCAGCAGGGCCTCGCCCAGATGCGCCCCCTCGGTCTGCGCCTTGTAGCTCACGCCGATATAGGCCACCGAATAGGGATTGCCCTTGACCGCGTCCACCATGCCGGGATTGCCCTCGGCACCGATGCCGCCTTGCACCGGCGCCCAGCTGATGCTGGTGCCATAAGCGTATTTGTTGTTCCACCAGGGCGTGGAGAACGACAGGTATTGCGTGAAGATGAAGGTGTCGCCGCTGCCGTCGGTGCGGTGCACGGGAATGATCACGTGGTTGGGCAGCGCGACGCCGGGGTTCAGGGCGCGGATCTGCGGATCATCCCAGTTCGTGATCTTGCCGGAATAAATGCCCGCCAGCACCGGACCGGACAGCTTGAGATGGCGGCCGTTCAGGCCGGGCAGATTGTAGTTCACCATCTGGCTGGAAATGGCCAGCGGAATGTTGAGCATATCGGGGTGCTGCTTCATCATCGCGCCGCTCATGTAGGCGTCGGAGGCGCCGACCTGCACCAGGCCGGCGATGGACTGCGAGAGCCCGGTGCCGCTGCCGGTGCTGGCCGTGGAGATCTGCACGCCGGGATGCGTATGGGCGAAATCGGGCACCCACAGATTGAACAGCGGGTAGAGCAGGCTGGAACCGGTCTCCTGGATTTGCACGGCGGCCTGCGCAGCGGCTGCACCGCCCAATGCGGCCACGGCAGCGACACCGATCAGGGTACGGCGCAAGAAACGGGAGGGGGATAGTGTGTTTTTCATGAGGCTCCTCAGCGTAGGGACAAGAAAAAACGCGCGCACTTGCGCGGCCCCGCCATTGACGCACGGCGCCCCTCGCGATTTGGTGAAACTTCCTTGAAATATTGCTGAGTCCGCACTTAATTCCGGCCGCACGCTTAAATCAATATAAAAACCAGCGCGTGCTTTCAGCATGGCTTCACTAACGCAGCCGGAACCGCGGCCGTTCATCGTCTGTCTCTACAGGCACCGGCGGCCGCGCCGATAAATACTCACGATGTTCCGCTGGCGAGGATGTCATGCTGCAGAGCCTGTTTGATTTCTCCGACCACGATGCCCATGAATTGCGCACGCTGTCCTGGCTCGCGCTCTTTCTGGGTTTCGTCGGCGTGCACCGCCTCATGGCGCGCAGCTACCTGAGCGGCCTCGCCATGCTGGGATTGTTCGCCTGGTCGATGAAATCCGGCGAAGCCGCCTTCGCCGCCGGCGTGGTGCTCACCCTGTGGTGCCTGATCGACGTGTTCGTGCTCAAGAGCGAAGCGCGCCGCGCCGAACGCCGCCAAAAGCACTCGGCCCTGGAAGCGGAAATGCTCATGCACCAGGCCCTGGCGCAGCGCCGGCGCGAACGCGGCGAGTAGCCCGACCGCGCCGTCCGGAGGGCGGTGCCTAAACGGCCGCTTTGAGCTGGTCGAGAATGGCCGGGTTTTCCAGGGTGGAGACGTCCTGGGTGATTTCCTCGCCTTTGGCGATGGCGCGCAGCAGGCGCCGCATGATCTTGCCCGAACGGGTTTTCGGCAGGTTGTCGCCGAAGCGGATGTCGTCTGGCTTGGCGATGGGGCCGATCTCCTTGCCTACCCAATCGCGCAATTCAGCAACCAGCCGCTTCGCCTCCTCGCCTTGCGGACGCTCCCCCTTGCACACCACGAAGGCCATCACCGCCTCGCCCTTGATGTCGTGCGGCTTGCCCACCACGGCAGCCTCGGCGACACGCGCATGCGCCACCAGGGCCGACTCGATCTCCATGGTGCCCAGACGGTGGCCGGACACGTTCAGCACGTCGTCGATGCGCCCCATGATCCAGAAATAGCCGTCGGAGTCGCGATGGGCGGAATCGCCGGCCAGATAGGTCTTGCCGCCCATTTCGGCCGGGAAATAGGTCTGCACGAAGCGCGCGTCGTCGCCCCACAAGGTGCGCAGCAGGAAAGGAAAGGGCTTGCGGATCACCAGATAGCCCCCCTGCCCCGGTTCCACCGGCGCACCGTGTTCGTCGACGATGGCGGCGGCGATGCCCGGCAGCGGCAGCGTGCAGGACCCCGGCTTGGTCGGCGTGGCGCCCGGCAGCGGCGCGATCATGTTGGCGCCCGTCTCCGTCTGCCACCAGGTGTCGACGACGGGGCAGCGGCTCTGCCCCACCATTTCGTGATACCACATCCAGGCCTCCGGGTTGATGGGCTCGCCCACGGTGCCCAGCAGGCGCAGCGAAGAGAGATCGAACTTGCCCGGCAGGTCGGCACCCAGCTTGATGAGCGAGCGGATGGCGGTGGGCGCGGTGTAGAACGTCGTCACCTTGTGCCTGGCGATGATCTCCCAGAAGCGGCCGGCATGGGGATGGGTGGGGATGCCTTCGAACATGACTTCCGTCATGCCCAGGGCCAGCGTCCCGTAGCACACATAGGTATGGCCGGTGACCCAGCCCACGTCGGCCGTGCACCAGTAAACGTCGCTGTCCGGCTTGGCGTCGAATACCCAGAGCATGGACAGGATGGCACCCAGCAGATAACCGCCGGTGGAATGCTGCACGCCCTTGGGCTTGCCGGTCGAGCCCGAGGTATAGAGGATGAACAGCGGGTGCTCGGCATTGACCCATACCGGCTCGCAGGTCTCGGGCTGGCCCTCGACGATTTCGTGCCACCACAGGTCGCGCCCGGCAGTCCAAGCAACTTCGGCGCCGGCGCGCCGATACACCACCACCGCCTGCACGCATGCGCAGTTCCCCAGGGCCAACGCCTCGTCCACCGCGGCCTTGAGGGCCACGGTCTTGCCGCCGCGCAGCCCGGCATCGGCGGTGATGACCAGCTTGGCGCCGGCATCGACGATGCGCTCGTGCAGGCTTTTTGCCGAGAAACCGCCGAACACCACGGAATGGATCGCGCCGATGCGGGCGCAGGCCTGCATGGCCACCACCGCCTTGATACTCATGGGCAGATAGATCACGACGCGGTCGCCCACGGCCACCCCGAGCCCCTTGAGCGCGTTGGCAAAGGCGCAGACCCGGGCGTGCAGTTCGCGGTAGCTCACGCGGGTCACGGCGCCGTCGTCGGCCTCGAACACCAAGGCCGTGCGTTCGCCCAATCCCGCCTCCAGGTGACGATCCAGACAATTGTAGGAGGCGTTCAGCTCGCCGTCGTGGAACCAGCGATAGAAAGGCGCGCGTGCATCGTCCAGCGTTTGCGTGAAGGGCTTCTTCCAGGCGATGTGCTCATGCGCCAGACGCGCCCAGAAGCCCGCGTAATCCCGCTCCGCCTCCGCGCACAGGGCCCGGTAGGCGTCCATGCCCGCCACGTTGGCCTGCGCCTGGAATCCGGCAGGCGGAGGAAACACGCGGGTTTCGGTCAGGATCGACATGATGCTGGTCATGGCTGGGGTCTCCCTTGGGTTGGTATGGCGTGTCCGCTATTCTATCCAGCTATGCCCCTATTCCCATCCGCTGCGGACGCCCTGCAAGCCTGCTCCCCCTACGGCACAAGGCTGCTCGCGGCCCGCCCCGATCTGGCGGCCCGGCTCGACGAGCTGGTGGCCGAGCCTTATGCGCCGGCGCGCATGGCGGCCGCGCTCGCGGGGCCTTGGGAAAACGCCGCCGCCCTGCACCGTGCCCTGCGTCGGCTCAAGCACGAAGTCTGGCTCGCCACGGCCGGCCGCGATCTGACGGGCCGGGCCGATCTGGCGGAAGTGACCGGCGTTTTTTCCGCCTTGGCGGAGCACGCCCTTGGCGCCGCGCTGGCGTGGCACAGCGCCGAGTTGGGCCAGCGCCACGGCCAGCCGCGCAACCCGGACGGCACGCCCATGGACTTGGTGACGGTGGCGATGGGCAAGCTGGGGGGCGGGGAGCTCAACGTCTCCTCCGACATCGACCTCGTTTTCCTCTACCCGGAGGACGGCAAGACGGGCGGGCCGGAACCCCTGTCCCATCACGAATTCTTCGCCAAGCTGGCGCCCCGCCTGGCGGCCGCGCTGTCCGAAGCCGACGCTGACGGCTATGTGTTCCGCGTCGATCTGCGCCTGCGCCCCTGGGGCGACGGCGGGCCGCCGGTCATGAGCTACGCCATGCTGGAGGAGTATCTCTCCCTGCATGGCCGCGCCTGGGAACGCTATGCCTGGATCAAGGCCCGTCCCATCACCGGCGGCCGGCACGACGAGCTGATGGCCGTCGTGCGGCCCTTCGTATTCCGCAAATATCTCGACTTCAACGCCTTTGCCGCGCTCAGGGAATTGCATGCCCAGATTCGCGCCGAAGTCGCGCGCAAGGACAAGGCCGGTGACATCAAGCTGGGGCCCGGCGGCATACGCGAAATCGAATTCACCGCCCAGGTGTTCCAACTGATCCGCGGCGGCGCGCTGCCGCAACTGCAGATCCGTCCCACCCTGGCAGTGCTGGCGCTCTTGGGCAGGCTGGGCTTGCTGCCCGAGCGCACCGTGGCCGAGCTCTCTTCCGCCTACGATTTTCTGCGCTGCCTGGAACACCGCCTGCAATATCGCGAAGACGCCCAGACCCAGCGCCTGCCCGAAGCTGCGGACATCCAGGAAACACTCGCCGCGGCCATGGGGTATGCCTCGCGCCCAACATTCCTGGACACCCTCGCGCAACACCGCCAGAACGTCACGCGCCACTTCGACCAGGTATTCGCAGCGCCCCAGACCGTACAGGACGGCCACCCCCTGGCAGCGGTCTGGCGCGACGGCGACGCAGCGCAGCGCAGCGCCCTGCTCGCGCGGGCAGGCTACCATGATTGTCCTGCCTTGCTCGCGCGCCTGCAGTGGTTCCGCGCCAAGGTCTACGAGCCTCTGCCGGAAGCAAGCCGGCGGCGCATCGACGCGCTGCTGCCGCCGCTGTTGGAAATCGCGGGGCAGAGCGCCGCACCCGATGCCGCCCTGCTGCGCTTTCTCGATCTGATCGAGGCCATCGCCCGGCGCGCCACGTATCTCGCCCTGCTGACCGAATATCCCGCGGCGCTGCGCCAACTGGTGCAGATCCTGGCGGCAGGACCCTGGGCCGCGCAACTCGTCACGCGGCAGCCCTTGCTGCTCGATCAGCTCATTGACCCGCGCGAGCTGTATGCCGAACCGGATTGGCCGGCGTTGGCACAGGAACTGCGTGCGCTGCTGGAACAAACCGCGAGCGACACTGAGGCGCAAATGGACGCGCTGCGCCGTTTCAAGCAGGTACAGGCCCTGCACCTGCTGGCCCAGGACGTCGCCGGCAGGCTGAGCGTGGAACGCCTGTCCGATCATCTTTCCGCGCTCGCCGACATGGTCTTGCAGGAAAGCCTGGCGCCGGTCTGGGCGGGGCTCAGGGGGCGCCATGTCGCCCGCCCCCGCTTCGCCGTCATCGCCTACGGCAAACTGGGCGGCAAGGAACTGGGCTACGCCTCCGATCTCGACCTGGTGTTCCTCTACGAGGACGACCATCCCGACGCCGGAGAAATCTATGCCCGCTATGCCCAGCGGCTGAACACCTGGCTCGCCACCGCAACGGCCGCCGGCGTGCTGTACGAAACCGACCTGCGCCTGCGCCCGGACGGCGGCGCCGGCCTGCTGGTGAGTTCGCTTGCGGCTTTCGAGGACTACCAGCTCAACCACGCCTGGACCTGGGAGCACCAGGCCCTGACGCGCGCCCGCTTTGCCGCCGGCGATGCCGCGATCGGCCAGGCCTTCGAGGCGCTGCGCCGCCGCGTGCTGTGCCAGCCGCGCGATGCAGAAAAATTACGCGCGGACGTGCTCGCCATGCGCGAGAAGATGCGCGCCGGCCACCCCAACCGCAGCGACCTGTTCGACCTCAAACACGATCCGGGCGGCCTGGTGGATGTGGAGTTCGCCGTGCAATATCTGGTGCTGGCCCACGCCCGCCGACACCCGGAGCTGCTCGACAATGTCGGCAACATCGCCCTGCTCGGGCGCTGCGCAGAACTCGACCTGCTGCCGCGCGACGTCGCCGCCTCCGCTGCGCAGGCTTACCGCGAATTGCGCCGGCTTCAGCATGCGGCCAAGCTGCGCGGCGATGCGTATGCGCGCGTCGAAGCTCCCGCCGCGGCCCCGTGGCAAGCCCGCGTGGCAACGCTGTGGAGCTGGCTATTTGGTCCAAGCCAAGACTGACTCCATTCCTCCGCCGGGTTAAGATGCGTAGGTTTTTGTCTCGATCTCTTCCCAAATGAATTTTCGGTCACTTGCCGCCTCCCCGGTGTTCCGCGCCTGGCTCGTCGCCGGCCCGCTGCTGCTGATGCCCATCGGGCGCATGTCGGAACTGCCCATGGGCATCATGACGCTCTGGGCCGCCGGCCTCTGGATGCGCCAGGGCAAGGCCTTCGTGTGGAGCGGCAACGCGCGGCTCTTCAGCATCGTGTTCCTGCTGTTCATCGTGCCCATGACGCTGGCACTGCTGCACGCCGTCGAATTGCCGCGCGCCCTCAACACGGTGCTGACCTATCCGCGGCTCTACCTGGCCGGGCTCTTCATCATCTACGCCCTGCAGGACGAGCAGGTGCGCAAGCTCGCTTTCAGGATCTGCGCTTACCTCGTCGCCTTCTGGGTGGTGGACGGCCTCATCCAGGCCGCGTTCGGGCGCGATCTGCTGGGCCACGTCTATCCCAGCCGCGTCACCGGGCCTTTCATCAAGGGCCTCGCTTATGGCGTTTTCCTGCCCATACTCGCGCCCATCCTGCTGGAATACGCCCGCCTGCATTGGCCGCGCTGGCTGCTGGGCGTGAGCTTCGTGCTGCTCACCGGCGCCGTGCTGCTGGGCGGCAGCCGTGCCGGCTGGATCATGTACGGCATCGTACTGGCCGCCTACTGGTTCATGTATCTGCGCCACAGCCGGGCCAGGGCACTAGGCCTGGCTGCGGCCATGATCGTGGCTGCCGGGTTGAGCGGTGTGGTGGCCTATCACTATGCGCCCAAGTTCGCCGAGCGCGTCAATGCCACCTTGCCGCTCTTCCAGCTTGACTACCGCGGCATCGATGAAGCCTCTGCCGAGCGCCTGCCGATCTGGCGCACCGCCATCAACATGATCGAAGCCAACCCCATGGGCGTGGGGCCGCGCGGCTTCCGCTATGCCTACTACCGCTACGCCGCACCCGGCGACTTCTGGGTGGCGCGGGGCCAGGACCCGACCCATCCGCATCAGCTTTATCTCGAAGTCACGGTGGAGTCCGGCTTCCTCGGCCTCGCCGGCCTGGTGGCCGCCCTCGCCCTTTTATGGCGCGCAGGCAGACAACAGCCGGCCGACGCACGGCGAGGGGGGCTGATCGCTTTCGGCTTCGGCCTGCTGGCGCTCTATTTCCCCATCAACACCACCATGGCCATCTACTCGGCCGGCTATTCCCTGCTTATCTGGTGGGTGACGGCGATGTATGTCGCCTATATGGCGAGAACGGACTGAGGCCGCATCCATTTATGCGAGCAGGTCGATGAAAGCCCTTTTCGTCGACAAGCAAAGCGGCGTCATCCTATGGTCTGCCGGCCTGGCTGCCGGGTTCCGGGAGCTGGGCTGGGAAACCCGTACCTTCGCCTTGAACCGCGGCCCGCTGCTTTGGAGGCTGCAGCACAAGCTGGGGTTGGAAGCGGCATTGGACCGCCAGGCAGCGGCTCTGCGGCGTGAAATAGAGCTTTGGCGTCCGCAGGCGGTAATCATTTTTTACCCCCTGCAAATATCGATACGCCTGGTTCAAGCTGCACGGGAAACGACAGCGAAATCATTGATCATCGGCATGGTCGGCGACCGCTTCGGCGACCGCCAGGCCGCAGCCGCCGCGCTCTTTGATCGGCTGTTCCACGCCGATTCCGGCTTCCTGGATCTGGCCGAAGAATACGGCTTCCCCGCCAACGGCGTTTTCCTGCCCCATGCCGCCGATGTCAATTTGTTTCGCCCAGGCCCCTGGCCGCGCATACCCCGACTGGTATTCGTCGCCAACGTCACCGCACAACGGCAGGCAATCGTGGACGAACTCACCTGCCCCATCGACCTGTACGGGCGCCACTGGCGCCCCGGCGCCGCCCCGCAGCGGGTGCACGCCGGGCGCATCCCCCTGGAGCGCGCCGCGGGGCTTTATGCCCGGCACCAGGCCGCGCTCAACATCCGCCACGAGCACAACATCGTGCGCGGACTCAACCAGCGCAGCTTCGAGGCACTGGCTTGCGGCACGCCGGTACTGAACGACGACCCCGGCGATGTCGCCCTGTGCTTCGAGCCGGGGCGCGAAATCCTGGTCTGGAAGTCCCCCGACGAACTCGACGATTTATGCCAGCGCGTGCTCACCGACGAAGCGTATGCGCGCCGCATCGGCGAGGCAGGGCGCGCCCGCGTGCTGGCGCAGCACACTTACGTGCACCGCGCCAGGCAAATCCTCGCAGACCTGGATCTGGTAGGCGCGTGACGCTCAGGGCAGATCGACGTACGCCCGCCCCGCGCGGCAGCCCGAGTTGAAATCACGCCCGAGAGCGCGCAGCGGCAGGGGATTCCCCGGCTGGCCGTCGGCGCCGCGCGTGAAATAAATGCGCACCTCGGTAAGCATGGATAGCCGCCCGTAGCCGCGCGGCGTGCGGCAATCGAACTGGGTCGCCGCGCGCAGCGCGGGATCGGCTTTATCGAGCGCGGCGCGCAAGGTTTCCAGGGGGATGGTCTGCCCCGCATAAGCGGCAATGGTGGGCCCCAGCGCGCGATCGGCGCGCGCGGTCAGGCGCGCCGCGTCGGCGAAATAGGTTTCGGCGGAAAGCCCGGTGCAGGCACCGTGCTTGGCCCATTCGTGGCGATCCAGGCAATCGGCGCGGCCGGGCATGAAGCGGTCGAGCTCGCGCGCAAGCAGCGCCGAAAGCGGCACCGGCGCCATACGGCAGAAGCCGCCGCGCACCCAGCCCGGCGCGCAATCCGGGTGCCGGCCGTCGCGCCGGTCCGGCCACAGGCCGTGCAGCGTGAGGGGCGTGGCGCGGAAGGAAGCCGCCGTGAGCGCGGCGCACTGTCGGGGCGGCCGATAGTCGTGCGCCTTCATCTCGCAGAACGCAGGCGCCAGCGAAAGGGACAGCACGTAGTAATCGAAATCCGCCGCTCGCGCCAGCGCAGAGGCCAGCACGAGCGTCAGGCCCAACAGGACAGACCGGTTATTGAAGGAAAATTCAAGAACTCGAATTTTCCTCAACAACCGCCGAGGTTCAATGTTATTGATCCGAAACGGGTCAAGGGGGTAGAAACGCTGTGGCCAGGCAAACCACTGCCGGACAGTCGGCTTCGCTCGTTTCGGATCAATAAATTTCATGGCGCAGCGCAAAAATTGCAAGTGTAGCCGCGTCGTCCCCCGCCGTGGAAGCAGCCGCTTCGGTTACAATTTTTGCTTTTCCAGCCCGGGAGTTTTCACCATGTCCATGGCCGATCGCGACGGCGTGATCTGGTATGACGGCAAACTCGTGCCCTGGCGCGAGGCCACCACCCACGTTCTGACCCACACCCTGCACTACGGCATGGGCGTCTTCGAAGGGGTGCGCGCCTACCGGACCGATCGCGGCACCGCCATCTTCCGCCTGCAGGATCACACCGACCGCCTGTTCCGCTCCGCCCACATCCTGGGCATGAAGCTGCCTTTCGACAAGGCGGCGCTCAACGAGGCGCAGAAGGCCGCGGTGCGGGAAAACAAACTCGAATCCGGCTATATCCGGCCCATGGCCTTCTACGGCCCGGAGGCGATGGGCATTTCGGCCAAGACCCTCTCGGTGCACGTCATCGTCGCCGCCTGGGCCTGGGGCGCCTACATGGGCAAGGAAGCGCTGGAGCAGGGCATCCGCGTCAAGACCTCGTCCTTCTCGCGCCACCACGTCAACGTCGCCATGTGCAAGGCCAAGGCCAACGCCAACTACATGAATTCCATCCTCGCCCACCGCGAGGCGGAGATGGACGGCTACCAGGAAGCCCTGCTGCTGGACGTGGACGGCTTCGTCGCCGAAGGCTCGGGCGAAAACATCTTCGTCGTGCGCAACGGCAAGCTTTATACGCCCGACCTCACGGCCGCGCTGGAGGGCATCACGCGCGACACCATCATCCAACTGGCCGGGCAGCTGGGCCTGCCGGTGATCGAAAAACGCATCACGCGCGACGAGGTCTACGTCGCCGACGAGGCCTTCTTCACCGGCTCGGCCGCCGAAGTGACGCCCATCCGGGAACTGGACAACCGCACCATAGGATCGGGCCGGCGCGGCCCCATCACCGAGCGGCTCCAGGCCATGTACTTCGACTGCGTGCACGGCCGCAGCCCGGCGCACGAAGGCTGGCTGACCCTCGTCTGACATGCGCGATCTGATCGAGCAAGGCCGCCGCGTGGTGGAGGTGGACGCCGAGGATCTTCCGCTGCACTGCCCCACCGGACGCAAGGCCGGCTTCAGCGACCATCCGCGAGTATTTCTGCCCATCGAGGCGAAGGGCGAGATCCTCTGCCCCTATTGCGGCACGCTGTACCGTCTGACGGCCAGCCTCAAGGCCAGAGGGCATTGACGGCCCAAGCCACCGCCAGGCCCGTCAGGATGCCGGCGGCGATTTCCGGGCGCGTATGCCCCATGCGCTCGCGCAGCGGCCGTTCGCCCGCCCGCGGAGGCGACGCGCGATTGATGCGCTCGGCCTGCCTGCCCACCTGGCGGCGCAGGCCATTGGCGTCCATCATGACGACGAAGGCCAGCGTCAGCGCCACACCGAACGCGGCGGAGCCGACGCCCTCACGGATTGCAATGAGCGCCGCCATGCTGCTGACGATGGCGCTGTGATTGCTGGGCATGCCGCCATAGCCGATCAGATCGAAGGCCAGCCGGCGTGCGCGCAGGCTGTTGACGGCGAATTTGAGCCCGCCAGCCGCAAGCCAGGCGGCCAATGGGGTCAAGGCATAAGCCCAGCCGCTCACGAGTGCACTCCGTGCCAGACGCCCCAGGCGCTCACCGCGCCCCAGAGTACGACCACGACCATGAGCTGCCAGTCCTTGAGCAGGGCATCGGTGGGCGATTCGCCGCCCTCCATGATTTCCACCACATACCAGTAGCGGAACAATCCATAGAGCACGAAGGGTATGCTCCACACCAGTTCGGGCCGGGCCGTCACCACGAACAGGCTGTAGAACACCAGCGCCCCGGTGGCGGCCATTTCCGCATAGCGGTCGGCCAGCGAGACCGAATAACTCTTGAGCACCTTGCGCGCCTCATTGCCCGTTTGCAGCAGTTCCTGGCGGCGCTTGACCGCGGCCAGGTAGAGCGCCAGGCACAGCGTGGTGACGAACATCCAGGAGGATACCGGCACGGCAATGGCCACCGCCCCCGCATAGACCCGCAGCACGAAACCTATCGCAATGGTGAAAATGTCGATGACCGGCTGGTGTTTAAGCACGAAGGTGTAGGCCAGATTCAGCGCCAGATAACCGAGTATCACAGGCGCCAGGCGCGGCAGTTCGTAAAGCCCGGCCGCCACGCCAGCAGCGACAAGCACCCACAAGCCGGTGGCCTGCGGCACCGATACGAGACCTGCGGCGATGGGACGTTTGCGGCTCTTGACCGGATGACGACGATCCTGCTCGCGATCATGAATATCGTTGATGATGTACACCAGCGAGGCCGTCAGGCTGAACAAAGCGAACGCCGCCACAGCCAGCCCCACCGCAGCCGGGTCGAGAAATTTCCCCGCGAACACCAGGGGCGCCAGGGCGAACACGTTCTTCACCCACTGACGCGGCCGCAGCAGCGCAACGAGGCCGGCAAGGGATAGGCGGGGGGCGGACAAAGTCTTATGATGCGGGCTCACTCGCGCCCATTATACGGATACGGCCACGCGGCCATGAAACTCGCGCTGCTCTATGGCTGGCTAGCCGCCATCGCCATTGCCATCAACATCCTGAGCCAGGAGATCGCCGTCCTGCTCTACCGGGGGCCCTTGGCCGTCCTCTTCTCCGTGCTGGTAGGCACCGGCGTCGGCCTGCTGGTGAAATACCTTTTGGACAAACGCTACATCTTCCGCTACAGCACCCGCCACATTGGGCACGACGCCCAGTTGTTCATGCTCTACAGCCTCATGGGCGTGGCCACCACGGCGATCTTCTGGGGCTTCGAATTCGGCTTCCAGTGGCTGTTCGACAATCGCCTCATGCGCTACCTGGGTGGCGTGCTGGGCCTGGCGCTGGGCTACTGGATCAAGTACCACCTGGATCGCCGCTTCGTGTTCAAGGCCGCATGAAGCTCTCCGGCTGGGGGCGCTGTCCGGTGGTCGAAGCGCAAGTGCTGGCGCCCGACACGCTGGCAGTGATGCGCCGCGACGTGGCGGACTCCGACGCCTTTATCGCCCGCGGCCTGGGACGCAGCTACGGCGACAGCGCGCTGGCCCCGGTGGTGCTGTCCGCCCTGCGGCTGGACCGGCTGCTGGCCTTCGATGACGAAACCGGCGAACTGGAATGCGAGGCCGGCGTGAGCCTCGACACCCTGCTCAAAGTGTTCGTCCCCAAGGGCTGGTTTCTCCCCGTCACGCCCGGCACCAGCTTCGTCTCCGTGGGCGGCGCGGTGGCCTCCGATGTGCACGGCAAGAACCATCACGGCGCGGGCAGTTTTTCCGCCCATGTACTGGGCTTGAAGATGCTGCTGGGCAATGGCGAAGTACTGGATTGCGACCGCACCAGCCATGCCGACCTCTTTCGCGCCACCTGCGGCGGCATGGGCCTGACCGGCATCATCCTTGCCGTGCGCCTACGCCTGCAGCGCATCGCCAGCGCCTGGATGCGCACCACGACCCTCAAGGCGAACAATCTCGACGACGCCCTGGACTTGTTCGAAGCCCGCCGCGACGCAACCTACTCCGTGGCCTGGATAGACTGCCTGGCGCGCGGCCGCGCCCTGGGACGCTCCCTTCTCATGCTGGGGGAACACGACGCCAAGGGAGAACTTGCCGACACGGCCGACCACATCCGCAGCGTGCCGGTGGATTTTCCCGCCGGGCTGCTCAACCGCTACAGCGTGGCCGCGTTCAACACGCTCTACTACCATCGCCAACTGCGCCGCGAGGTGGACGGGCGCAGCCATTTCCGTCCCTATTTCTACCCGCTGGACGGCATCAGAGACTGGAACCGCCTGTACGGCAAGCCCGGCTTTCTGCAATACCAATGCGTGCTGCCGGCGCAGAGCGGACGCGAGGGCATGAAGCTGCTGCTCGAAACCATCGCCCAGGCCGGCGAGGGCTCCTTCCTTGCGGTGCTGAAAATCTTCGGCCCGGGCAACGACAATCCGCTGTCCTTTCCCATGGCGGGTCCCACCCTGGCGCTGGATTTCCGCAACACGCCCAAGGTGCGTGAGCTGCTGGAGCGCCTGGACGCCATCGTGCTGGATCACGGCGGGCGGCTTTATCTCACCAAGGATGCGCGCATGAGCGCCGCCACCTTCAAGCGCGGCTATCCGCGCTGGGAGGAAATGGCCCAGGTGCGCACCCGCCACCACGCCGAACGCATCGCCTCGCTGCAATCGAGGCGCCTGGAGATTCCATGACTTCATCCCTGCAAACCCTCTTCATCGTCGGCGCCACTTCCGCCATCGCCGAAGCCGTTGCGCGCCGCCATGCCGCGCGCGGCGGGCGCCTGCACCTGGCCGCCCGCAACGGCGAGCGGCTGGAAAGCCTGGCGCGGGACCTCAAGATCCGCGGCGCCGCCGAGGTCAGCTGGACGACTTTCGATGCCGCAGACTTCGACAGCTATCCCGCTCTGGTGGATGGGGCTTGGCAACGGCTCGGCCAAGTCGACGGCGTGCTCATCGCCCACGGCACGCTGCCGTCGCAGCCCGAGTGCGAAAACGACTGGCAGCTCGCGCGCGATGCCCTGCTCGTCAATGGCCTGAGCCCCATGCTGCTCGCCCAGCAGATCGCGCACCGGCTGGCCGCGCAGAAAAATGGCGTGCTGGCGGTCATCAGCTCGGTGGCCGGCGACCGCGGGCGCCAGTCCAACTACGTCTATGGCGCCGCCAAAGGCGGCCTCTCGGTGTTCCTGCAGGGGCTGCGCAACCGCTATTTTGCCCAGGGGGTCGGCGTGCTGACCGTCAAGCCGGGCTTCGTCGACACCCCCATGACCGCGGCTTTCCCCAAGGGACCCTTGTGGGCCAGCCCGGAGCGCGTGGCGGCGGACATCCTGGCCGCCATGGAGCGCGGACAGGACGTGCTTTATACGCCCTGGTTCTGGCGCGCCATCATGCTAGTCATCCGCAGCATCCCGGAGCGCGTGTTCAAACGTCTGTCGCTCTGAGGTGCTGGCCCGACGGTCAAGCTCTCCCCGGGGATCATTCCCCCTCTCCGCCCAAAAGTCTGTGCACTGCGGCGGGGCTGAAGCCACGGCCGAGTAAAAATCGCTGCTGCCTGGCGCGCTCGCGCGCATCTCCCGGCAGAGCGCCGAACTTGCCTTGCCAGATGGCCTTCAGCCGCAACGCCTCGTCCTCGTCCGCGCCGCCAAGCACCTCTTTTATGATGGCTTCCGCCACGCCGCGCCGGCGCAACTCGTGGCTGAGTTTGAGGCGGCCGTAGCGGCCGCGCTTGTCGGCCACATAGCTTTCCGCATAGCGGCGGTCGGAGAGCCAGTTTTTCGCTTCCAGATCGTCGAGCAGGGTTTCGATGTCGCCCGGCAACCCTCCCGCGGCGGCCAACTTGGCGGCCAGCTCAGCGCGGCTGTGCTCGCGCCGCGCGAGCAGGCGCAGCGCCTTGTCGCGCAGCGCTGCGGCGTCGATTTATTCCTCCCGTTCAGCCGCCGCGGCCACCGGGTTGTTCACGCCCAGAATCTCACGAATGCGCGCCTCGATTTCCGCCGCGACGGCCGGATTCTCCTTGAGGAATTCGCGCGCGTTGTCCTTGCCCTGGCCGATCTTCTCGCCGCCGTAGGCATACCAGGCGCCGGACTTGTCGACGACCTTGTGCTGCACGCCCAGTTCGATGACCTCGCCCTCGCGCGAAATGCCCTCGCCGTAGAGGATGTCGAAGAAGGCTTCGCGGAAGGGCGGCGAAACCTTGTTCTTGACGACCTTGACCTTGGTTTCCGAGCCGATGACTTCGTCGCCTTTCTTGATGTTGCCGACGCGGCGGATGTCCAGCCGCACCGAGGCATAGAACTTGAGCGCATTGCCGCCGGTGGTGGTTTCCGGATTGCCGAACATGACGCCGATTTTCATGCGGATCTGGTTGATGAAGATGACGAGCGTATTGGTGCGCTTGATGTTGGCGGTGAGCTTGCGCAGCGCCTGGCTCATCAGCCTGGCCTGCAGGCCCATCTGCGGCTCGCCCATCTCGCCTTCGATCTCGGCCTTGGGCGTGAGCGCGGCCACCGAGTCGATGACGATGACGTCCACCGAGCCGGAGCGCACCAGCATGTCGGCAATTTCCAGCGCCTGCTCGCCGGTGTCGGGTTGGGAAATGAGCAGATTTTCCACATCCACCCCCAGCTTGCCGGCATAGACTGGATCGAGCGCGTGCTCGGCGTCGATGAAGGCGGCGGTGCCGCCCAGCTTCTGCATCTCGGCGATGACCTGCAGCGTGAGCGTGGTCTTGCCGGAGGACTCCGGCCCATAGATCTCCACTACCCGGCCGCGCGGCAGCCCGCCCACGCCCAAGGCGATGTCCAGGGACAGCGAGCCGGTGGAGACGACTTGCAAATCCTTGACCACGTCGTGATCGCCCAGACGCATGATGGAACCCTTGCCGTATTGCTTTTCGATCTGGGCAAGCGCCGCGCCCAGCGCTTTCATCCTGTCTTCCGTCGCTGCTGTGGTGGCCATGGGGGAACTCCTGGGTTGGTTGGGGTAAACGAAATGTAGGTTATATTTTACGGCGTGTCAATAAAAAATACCATGTAAGTAAAAAATACCAAACAAGTCGATATATTCCTGGCGCCGTCCGCCTATAATCCCTGGCAAAGCGGGCTCTGGTCGGGAAGCCAAATGATTTCAAAAGAGAAAATGCATCTGGACGTGAAGTGGGCCACGCGCCAGCGCCTGCAATACATAGAAATCACGGCCTGGTATTGCGGCGTGGTGACTCGCAGCGACGTCGCCCGCGCTTTCGACCTGTCCGACCCGGCCGCCACCAAGGACCTCAAGCTCTACAACGATCTCGCCCCCGGCAACCTGATCTACCGTCATAACGTGTTCGGCTTCGTGCCAGGTCCTGAATTTACCGCCGTCTTTGCCGACCTGGCACCCGCGGTAGTGCTGCCCATGATCGCAGCCAATCTGGCCGTGGCCGGCGGACCCTATGGAACGGAATCGATCTTTGGCCTGCCCACGGGCAAGCTCCCCTTGCCCGCGCGGCTACCCAGCCCACACGTGCTGGCCCAGATCACCCGCGCCATCCATGGCCAGCGCAAGCTGCAGGTGAACTATCGTTCGCTGTCCCGCAGCGAACACGATGCGCCGCGCGTGCTGGAACCGCACACGCTGGTCGATACCGGCCTGCGCTGGCATGTACGGGCCTATAGCGAAGACGGCTGCGATTTCCGCGATTTCGTCCTCTCGCGCATTACCGAGGCGCAATGCCTGGACGCGGCGGCCGAATCGAGCGCGCAGTATGACGACGACTGGGTGGAAACCGTGACATTGAAGCTCGCGCCGCACCGCGGCCTGGACGCGCCCAGGCGCGCGAGCCTGCTGCTGGATTACGGCGCCGAAGGCGGCATCATCGAAATCAGGGTGCGGCGCGCCCTGCTGGGTTATCTATTGCAGCGTCTGAACATCGACAGCACGCCCGACCACAGCCTGAATCCCAACGCCTACCATCTGATGCTGTTGAACCGCGACGAGATCGAGCCCTTTGCCGCCTGGGCGTTTCACCAGCCCGCGACGTAGCGGCCGTTCCCTCAGGGGATCAATTCGATCAAGCCGCGCAAGGCCGCGGCAACGGCGCGCGAACGGATCTCCTCCCGATCCCCTGACAGCCGGCAGACCGTCGAAAAGGGCGCCTGATCCCCCGTCGCCCAGGCGATGCATACCGTCCCCACCGGCTTTTTCGGGGTGCCGCCGCCGGGTCCGGCGACCCCGGAAATGCCTGCGCTGATATGGCCGCGGCTGTGCTCCAACACACCTGCCGCCATTTCCCGCACCGTTTCCTCCGATACCGCGCCGTAGGCTTGCAGCGTGACCGCGCGCACGCCCAGCATCTCTTGCTTGGCCATGTTGGAATAGGTGATGAAACCACGGTCGAACCAGGCGGAAGACCCGGGGATGGCGGTCACCACCTGGGCCAGCCAGCCGCCCGTGCAAGATTCCGCGGTAGCCAGCATCCAGCCCTTGGCATGGAGCTTCTGGCCCAGGATATGGGCTAATTGCAGGAGCTCATCGTCGCTCACGCGAGCCATTGCAGACCTTTCAGCAGCAGCAGGCTGTAAGCCGCCGCGAGGAGATCGTCGAACATCACGCCAAAGCCGTTCTTGAGCCTAGCATCGAAATAGCGTATGGGCCAAGGTTTGAGGATGTCGAAGGCGCGGAAAACCAGAAACCCCAGCAGCAGCCAGAGCCCGCCTTGCGGCAGCAGCGCCCACACCAGGCAGACGGCGACGATCTCGTCCCAGACGATGGCGCCGTGATCCGCCACCCCAAGATCCTCTCCGGCCACTTGGCACCAGCGCACGCCGAGGGCGTAAAAAACGGCGAGCATTGCCAGCAGCGGCAGGGGGGCCAGCAGGGCATGCAGCAGCAGGTACAAGGGCAGGGCCGCCAATGTGCCGAAGGTGCCTGGCGCCCACGGAGCCAGGCCGCTGCCGAAGCCCAAAGCGAAGAAATGCGCCGGCCGCGCGACCAGAAAACGCGCATCGGGACGCGGCACTGCGGCCAACTAACCCCCCCCCGGCCCGGCCGAGGCCGTGCCGAAATGATCGAAACCTGCGCGTGCCAAGGTCATGGGCGCGCCGGTGCGCAAGACGGTCAGATCGCTGCCAGCCACGATGCTACCCACGCGGCTCAGGCGCAGGCCCAGCGGTTCGGCAATTTCGTCTATTTGGAGGCGTCGATCCGGCGGCGCCGTGAACACCAATTCATAGTCGTCCCCCCCGGCCAGAATGCAATCGCGCGCCGCTGCTTCCTCCACATGAGCCGCAGCTGCCGAGGACAGCGGCAAATCCTCGAACACGACGCGCGCCCCGACTTGGGAACGCTCCAGTACATGCCCCAGATCGGCGGCGAAGCCATCGGAGACGTCGATGCAGGCGCTGGCGATGCCGCGCAAGGCGATGCCCAGCTCGATGCGCGGCGTGGGTACGTACAGGCGCGGGAAGCAGGCCACCGCTTCCTCCGTGGTCAGCTGCACCCCGCCCTGATGATGGGCCAGCGCGAGCGCCGCATCCCCCAGGGTGCCGGAAACCCAGACATCGTCGCCCACCCGGGCGCCGTCGCGGCGCAGCGCCTGGCCCTCCGGCACCTCCCCCAGGGCGGTCACCGACAACGTCAGCAAGCCGCCGCGCGTGGTATCGCCGCCGATCACCTCTACGCCATACTTCTGCGCCAGGCCGAAAAACCCTCCGGCGAAGCCGCGCAGGAATTTCTCGTCGTCGCTCGGCAGGGCGATGGCCAGCAGCGCGTAGCGCGGCGCGGCGCCCATGGCCGCCAGGTCAGAAAGATTGACCGCCATGGCCTTGTGGCCGATGGTGCCGGGACCGTCGCTGGGAAAGAAATGCCGGCCGGCGATGAGCATGTCCGTGGTGATAGCCCATACTTGGCCGGGCGTGGAGCCGAACAGCGCGCAGTCGTCGCCCACCCCCAGGCGCGCGCGCGTCACCGGGCGTGTGAAATGGCGGGCGATGAGTTCGAATTCCCCGGGCATGCGCTCAGCGCGACATGGTCACCGGCCCGCCCGCAGGCAGGTCATTTGGCCATCTTCCTGCCATATTCGATCTCCGCCGCGCGCAGCTCCTTGGCCAGCTTGTCGAGCACGCCGTTGACGTATTTGTGCCCATCGGTGCCGCCGAACTGCTTGGCCAGTTCGACCGCTTCGTTGATCACGACGCGGTAAGGCACGTCGACGCACTCGGCCAGTTCGAAGGCACCCAGGCGCAGGATCGCGAGCTCGACGGGCGACAGCTCGGCGATGGGGCGGTCGACATGCGCCGCCAGCCTGGGATCGAGGCTGGCGGCGGATTCCGTCACGCCGTGAAACAAGCGCGAAAAAAACGCTTCGTCGGCCTTGCCGAACTCCTCGTTCTCACGCAGGTGCGCGGCAATCTCCACCGGGTCCGCGCCGGTAAGCTGCCAAGCGTAGACACCCTGCAGCGCGAAGCGGCGCGAAAGCTTGCGGCTGGCCTTCATACTGGGCGCCGCAACTGCTTCATGAGCTGCGCCATTTCGACCGCGACGCGCACCGCGTCCGCGCCTTTTTCCGCCATGCGGGCTTCAGCCTGGGCCTCGCTGTTCACCGTAAGCACACCGTTGCCCACCGGCAGCGTGTAGTCGAGTTGCACGCGCGAGATGCCGGCATTGCATTCATTGGCCACAATTTCGAAATGATAGGTATCGCCGCGGATGACGCATCCCAGCGCGACCAGGGCATCATACTTTTCACTTTGCGCAAGGACGGCCAGGGCGAGGGGAATTTCCAGGGCGCCGGAGACCCGCACCAGATGGATGTCATCCTCCGCCACGCCGCATTCACGCAATGTGCGGTACGCGCCGTCGACCAGCACCTCGACCACCGGGGCGTTCCAGCGCGTGGCCACCACGGCCACCCTGAGGCCGCGGCCATCAATGGCCGCCGGCGCGATTTCGGCATGTTTCATGTGTTTTCCTTTAACGATGATCGCGCTCGCATCAGGCCGCTTGTTCCTGAGCGCCCTCGAACCATTTGAGTTTGTCCCGCAGGGTCACGACATGGCCGACGATGATGAGCGTCGGTGCATGCAAGCCGGCCGCCTCGGCCCGCTGCGGCAAGGTCGCGAGCGTGCCCGTGACCACTTTCTGCGTCGGCAGGGTGCCCTGCTGCACGATGGCGGCGGGCGTGTCGGGCGGCAGATTGTGGCGGATGAGTTCCGCGCACAGCATGGGCAGCCCCTTGAGACCCATGTAGATCACCAGAGTCTGGTCCGCGCGGGCGATGCCCCCCCAATTGAGGTTGACCGTATTTTCCTTGAGGTGGCCCGTGACGAAGGCCACGGACTGCGCGTAATCGCGGTGCGTGAGCGGGATGCCGGCGTAGCTGGCCACCCCGGACGCGGCCGTGATGCCCGGCACCACCTGGAAGGGGATGCCGTGCTGCACCAGCGTCTCGATCTCCTCGCCGCCGCGGCCGAAGATGAACGGGTCTCCACCCTTGAGCCGCAGCACACGCTTGCCTTCCTTGGCCAGGCGCGCGAGCAGCAGGTTGATCTGCTCCTGCGGCAGGGCGTGGTCGTCGCGCTCCTTGCCTACATAGATGCGTTCGGCCTCGCGCCGGCACATGTCGAGGATGGGCTGCGAAACCAGGCGATCGTGCACCACGACGTCCGCCTGCTGCATCAGGCGCAGGGCGCGGAAAGTGAGCAGATCCGGATTGCCCGGCCCGGCGCCGACCAGATACACCTCGCCCTGGGTGATCTTGTGCCCGGCATCTTCCTCCAGCATTTGTTCCAGGCGCCTTTCCGCCTCGGCGTCCCGCCCCGCATAGACCATTTCGGCGATGGGTGACTGGAATACCTTCTCCCAAAAAGCGCGCCGTTCGCCGGGCAGGATTTTTTCCCGCACGGCGCTCTTGAATTTGGCCGCCAAAGCGCCGAGGCGGCCATAGGCCGCAGGAATGAGGGTCTCCAGACGGGCGCGCAGCAGGCGCGCCAGCACGGGTGCCTCGCCGCCGCTGGACACGGCCACGACCAGGGGTGAGCGATCGATGATGGAGGGCAGAATGAAGGAGCACAACTCCGAGGTGTCCACGACATTGACCGGCACGTGGCGGGCCTGCGCCGCCCGGGCCACGGACTCGTTTTTGGCCCGCTCCGCCTCGGCCGCGATGACGGCATCGACGCCGTCGAGCATGCCCGGTTCGAAAGGCCCGGCGACACGGGTCAGGCGTTCGCGGCCGGAAAGATGGCCGAAAGCCTCGTGCAGTTCGTCCGCCACCACCGTGACCCGAGCGCCGGCCCGCAAAAACAGCTCCGCCTTGCGGGCAGCGGTCTCCGAGCCTCCCGCCACCAGGCAGCGGCGACCGCGCAGATCCATAAAAACAGGAAAATAATTCATAGGCAGGAAAGTTTACGCCAGGCTGGCGAGTATGCCGGGCTTGAACAGAGGGTTGGCATGACGGGCCAGTTCGGCCGCAGGCGACTCCACCGCATTTTCGAGTTCCTCGCACCAGGACGGATGGCTGTAACTCATGTCCTTGAAGAACCAAAGCCCCGCAGTCGACTGCAGCGCCGCCGACAGCATGTGGATTTGCTCGCCGGCCTCCGGGCCGACGATGGTGCCGCCCAGCATCTGGCCCGTCTCGCCGTCATGCACCATTTCCACATAGCCCTCGAAATCATGGCAGGCGCGCGCCTTGCCGCAGCCCGCAAAAGTAGAACGGGCAACCTCGGGCTCGAATCCCGCCGCCTCCGCCTGCGCCTCGGTGAGCCCCACCTGCGCGATTTCCAGCGCGGAATGCACCACGAAGGGAACCTTCAGGTAATTGACCCGGACAGTCTTGTCCTCGACGGCGTTGGTTGCGGCGACCTTGGCGTCGTGCAGGGCGACATTTGCCGTCATCGGTGCCGGCATGGGAGAGCGCTTGGCATCGCCTACAGCATAAATTCCCGGCATGCTGGTTTGCAGGCAGGCATCCGTGAGGATGTATCCCCGGGCGTCACATTCCACGCCCGCTTCCGCGAGCCCGAGCCCCTGCGTGGCCGGACCGCGCCCCACCCCCGCGAGGACATAGTCGTAGCATGCGCGGCTGCCGTCGCTGCAGGCCACCTCCATCTCGCCGGCTCGGGGCGTGAAGCGGTGCGCCTCGACGCCGCTGCGTACTTCGATACCCAGGCGCTGGAACTTGCCCAGCAGGGTCTGGCAGGCCCGCTCGGACAAAGTGCTGTGCGGCAAGATGCGCGGCTCGCGCTCGACCACCTGCACCCGGGCGCCGAACTGATGGAACAGATAGGCGAACTCCATGCCTATGGGGCCGCCCCCCACGCACAGCACGCGTGCGGGAATTCGCGCCTGCCTTTCCAGGAATTGCCGTGACGTCCCCAGCAATCCCTTTGCCTCGCCCTGCGCCTCCAGGGTCAAGGCCTGCGAGCCCGGCGCGAGGACGATGCGGCCGGCGGCGAGCATCCGGGGTGTGCCCGGAGGCGAAGCACCGGGCAGATGAACCGCCACGCGCCCGCGCCCCGCCAGCCAGGCTTCACCCGCCAGATAGCGGATACCCAGGCGCTTGAGCCAGAGGGGAAAGTTGTCGCGTATGCCGGCGACCACGCGGTCCTTGTGCGCCAGGGCGGCCAACAAGTCGCCGCGTACTTCGCCGGCGAGCCCACTGCCCTGCAGGGCAGCCACATCCTCCAGGAGAGAGGCAAGGTGCAGCAGCGACTTTTTGGGTATGCAGCCTTGGTTGAGGCAGGTCCCGCCGGGGCGGTCACGCTCCACGAGTGCGACCCGCGCCCCCAGATGCGCAGCGGCAATCGCCGTGCGGTAGCCGCCCGGACCGCCGCCGATCACCACCACGTCGTAGCTGTGCACGGTGCTTCCGGACGCAGTCAGGCGCAGCCGCCCGATCCGCAGCCGCCGGAACCGCAGCCGCCCGATCCGCAGCCGCCGCCCTTGGTTTGCGCATTGGGGTTGAGAAACACGAAGAGGGACTGCCCGGGGGCCACCTCGGTGAAGTCCAGGGTCACGCCATTCAACAATGCCTCGTTTTGCCGAGCGAAGACGATGCGCACGTCCCCGCAGCTCACTTCCAGGTCGTCTTCCCCCACGTCGTCGAATCCCATGGCGTACTGCACTTGGCCATCCGGCGTATAACGCGCGGCGATGCGCAACGCCATGCCGGCCGCATCGCTTTGCGTCACGGAATACTGGATCTGGCGTGCGGCCTCTGGGGTAATGGTGATCATCCTGCTTCCTCTCGGGTTGTAGCGGCCGGCCCTGCGGCCTTCCGGCGGCCTCCGGCAGCCTGTTTGGCAACCAAGGCCATGAAGCGCTCCACCCAACTGTGGTTGCTGGCAGCGCGCAGATGCGTGTAGGAGGCGAGCAGGTTGCGGTAAACGATGCCGTCATGCCGGCCATCCACCCCGTAGCCGCGCTCCACTTGGTAAGCATACTCCAGTCCGTCAGGCAAATTCTCCAGGCTGGAGTAATGGAATTCATGGGCGTGCATCCCCCGGCCGGCCGGCCCGCCCCAGGGACCCAGCCCGGTGTCCCGCAACCGCACGTAGCCCCGGCCCACGGGCTTGTCGTGCATCACCACGTCCCCCGGTATGACACCTACCATGGCATGTCGCTTATCGCCCCAACTGAGGCTGCGCGCCAGGTACATGAGGCCGCCGCATTCGGCATAGGCGGGCAGGCCTGCCTCGATGGCGGCCCGGATCTGTGCTCTGAGGCCGGCGTTGGCTTCCAACTCGGCCATGAAGGATTCGGGAAACCCGCCCCCGAGCACCAGTCCGTCCAAGCCCGCCGGGAGCGAGGCATCCGCCAGCGCATCGATGGCCAGAAGCTGCGCGCCGGCCGAGCGCAGCGCATCGAGATCGTCGGCATAATAGAAGCCGAAGGCGCGGTCGCGCAGGATGCCGATACGATATGCGGCAGGCTTCGGAGCCGGGAGCGGCGGCGGCGCCGCAATGGCGGGGCCGCGCGTCACCTCGATCAGGCGGGGCAAATCGACCTGGGCCGCGACCCTAGCCGCGATGTTTTCCACTTGCTCGCGCGCCAAGCCCGCTTCGTTGCTGGGCACCAGCCCCAGGTGGCGCTCGCGGATTTGCAGCGCCGGATCCTCGTGCACCGCCCCCAGCACCGGCACGTCCGTGTAATGCTCGATGACGGCGCGCAGCTTGCCTTCGTGCCGAACGCCCCCCACCCGATTGAGGATGACGCCGGCGATGCGCAAGGCGCGATCGAAGGCCTGGTAGCCCAGGATGAGGGGGGCAATGCCGCGCGTCATGCCGCGCGCATCGATGACCAGGATGACCGGCAGGTCGAGCAGCCTGGCCAATGCGGCATTGCTGTTGCCGCCTTCCAGATCAAGGCCGTCGTACAGCCCCTTGTTGCCCTCCACCAGCGCGATGTCGGCGCCGCAGGCGTGGCGCGCGAATGATTCCGTGATCTCCTCGCGCGCCATGACGTAAAAATCCAGGTTGTAGCAGGCGCGTCCGGCGGCCAAGCCCAGCCACATGGGGTCTATGTAATCCGGGCCTTTCTTGTAGGTCTGCACGGCCCGGCCGCGGGCGGCCAGCGCCGCGGCCAAGCCGATGCTGAGCGTAGTTTTGCCCGAAGACTTATGGGCGGCAGAGACGAGGAAGCGGGAAGGCATGGCGAGGGTTAGCGGCCCGCTGGCGGCCGGCGCGCGGCCGCTTCGGGCTCAGGCTGCCTGGTGTTGCGCTTCCATGTGCTGGTCGTCGCTCAGGCTTTCCGGCAGAAAGCGCAGGATTTTGAGCCCGAACACCACGATGGCGAGAGACAGCGCCACCCCCCCGAAGCCCAGCATGATCTCCCAACCGCTGGGAGTATAGGGATGCACCACGCCGTCATAGAAGGTGCTGCTGACCTGCATGCCGGGGAACAACGGCAGAGGATAAGCCTGCCCGCCGATGATGGTGACGTACATCTGCGCGAAAGCGCCAAGGATCACCAACAGCGAGGCGGCGGCCAGGGCGGTGCGGCTGTTGCGCGTGGCCGGGGCGAAGATCAGCAGCAGCGGGATCAGGTAGCCGACCACGATCTGCCCACCCCAGAACAACAAGGGATAGATGCCGCCGTCCAGCAGGATGAAGCGCTCGAAGCCGTGGTTCTTGGTGAAGTACAGATTGGTCAGGTGATAGACCAGGACGAAGTAAAAGCTGGCGCCCACGAAAACCGCCAGCAACTTGCCCAGGCGGAACAGCATGCGATCGCCCAATGGGCGCCCGCTGCCACGGTAGGCGGCCATGAGCACGAGATTGAACACCGCCAGGCCGTAAGCGAAGGAGAAGATGATGAACATGGGCGCAAGCAGCGCACTGTCATACGCCGTGCGTGCCACCAGGAAACCGAAGATGGAGCCGGTACCCGTGGTCAGGACCAAGCGCCAGATGAAGGCGGCAAAGCCGGCCGCCTTGGTGTAGGGGTTCATCTTGCGCTCCATCATGGTCCAGAGATAAATGATGACGAAGGTAAAAAATCCCGTGTAGAGGAAGACGTTCCAGGCAAACACGGATTTGAAGTTGTACACCGTGGCAGCAACCAGCAGGCGGTCTGGCCGCCCCAGATCCAGCATCAGCACCATGAGGCCGCCGGCCAGAAGGGCAATGGCCACGAGGCCGGACAGGGGTGCCAGGGGTTTGTACGCCGTCTTGCCGAATACCGAAGCAATGGACGCGACGTTCAGCGCCCCCGAGGCCGCGACGATCAGGAACACCGCGAACACGTGGGGCATGCCCCAGACGATCTGGTTGGTCATGCCTGTGATGATGTGGCCGCGCTCTTCCATGGTGTGTGCGGCGAACAACCCCAGTAGAAGAACGGCTCCCAAGCCGAGAAGCAGAGCCCAGTAGGCCTTGCTGCGCCCTTCCAGTTCACGATAAACGACGTGCATGATTCAAATTCCTTGATAGCGCACGCCGGTATGCAGGTCGAGGCTGGCAAGCACCTCCTGACCGCCGTAGCTGGCGAGCCGCTTGGAAATATCGCTGTTCGGATCCTTCAGATCACCGAAGTAGATGGCTTGATGCCCTTCGGCGTTGCAGGCGTCCTGGCAGGCCGTGGTACGCTTGCCGGCGTCGATGCGCTGCACGCAGAAGCTGCACGATTCCACGCAGCCGATGCCGCGCGGCACCTCCGGCAACTGGTCGGTGACCGGATGATGAATGAAGGAACGCGCCTTGTACGGGCAGGCCATCATGCAATAGCGGCAGCCGATGCAAAGGTGCCGATCCACCAGCACGATGCCGTCGGCGCGCCTGAATGATGCGCCCGTAGGACACACGTCCACGCAGGGCGGCTCTTCGCAGTGCTGGCACATCATGGGCAGGGAGAAGCTGTAGTCGGTGCGCGGGTTGGTCACCTGCACCTTGCGGATCCACTGCGGGCTGGTGGGCGAGGTGTTGCCCGACAGGCCGTTCTCCTGGTCGCAGCCGCGCACGCAGGCATCGCAGCCCGTGCTGCATTTGGTGGTGTCCACCAGCATGCCCCAACGCACCTTGCCGGACGCGGGCGGGCCGTCCTCGACGTCGCCTTCCGCTGTCTGCCAGAACAGCAACCCCGCCGGCAGCGCGGCCGTAGCACCGACGCCGAGCACGCCGCCCAGAAAGCGGCGCCGATAGGTATCGAATCCACTCATCGCATGACTCCCGCGAGATCCTTTGCGCTCAGCTTGGCATCCAGGTTCGGCATGCGCCCGTGAAAGGCCTGATAGCGCATCACCGTGGCACTGGAGGTCTTGTCCACCGGCCCCTGCGGCACGACCGGGTGGAAGGCCGGCGGTGCGCCCGAAGGCTTGCTGGAATGGCACTGGAAGCAGGTTATCTTGACCGCCGCATAGGCATGGCAGCTCTGGCAAAAATCGCCCGGCCCGGCCACGCTGTTGTCCTTGGCGCTGGCATGGCAGTTGACGCAGTTGATGATGCTGAATTTGTCCGCCGCCTGGTTGTCTCCCTCATGCACGGCGGTCATGCGATGGTGTAGCAAGAGCTCCATATGGTTCTTGCGCATCCACTCGGTGGGCATGACACAATGCTCGCCTTTTGCATCGCTGACGTTGGGCAGCGGCACGCGGGAGGTTTGCGTGCCGCTGACGCCGCTGCCCGCCGCCTGCAGCGGCACGGGCGCAAACCCCGCAAGCGCGAGTGCCGCCAGGGCCAGCCAGCGGCCCCAGGTCCTGCGAAACCGCGTGCTCACTTATTCGCCCATCCCCATCTGGATATAGCCGGTGGGGCAGACGTCGGCGCAGATATGGCAGCCGATGCACTTGGTGTAGTCGGTGTCCACGTAACGGCCCGTGGTCACCTCGCTCTTCTTGACGCGGAACACCGCCGTCTGGGGGCAGTACACCACGCAGTTGTCGCACTCGAAGCACAAGCCGCAGCTCATGCAGCGCTTGGCTTCGTCAATGACCTGTTTCTCGGAGAGCGCATGCAGCCGTTCCTCGAAGTTGCCCAGGGCCTGCTCGGCATTGAGCGCCATTGTTTCGCGCTGGTGGCGCTCCACGAACGGGAAATGGCCGAGAAACAGCTCATCGGCCGGAATTACGTATTTGGCCGAACGGTCCTCGTAGTTGTGCACCGCATATTTGGCCGAGTTCGTACCCCAGGATTGCTTGTGATTGTATTCCTCCACCGGGTGGCCACTCTCTACCAGCTTGCGCAGCAGATCGAAGCGGTGCGCATCGACTTTCGGCCGCTTGTCCAGCTCGGTATGGCCGCCCAGGAAAGCGTCGATGCCGTCTGCGGCGATCGAAGCGTGGCCGATGGCAGTGGTCAGAAGATGGGGGCGGATCACGTCACCGCCGACGAAGATGTGCGGCTTGCCCGGGAAGCGATAGTGGCCGTCCGGCTTGATGAGACCCTTGTTGTTGTTGAAGGCCTCCAGGCCGGTGAAATCCACCGCCTGGCCGATGGCGGAAACCACCAGATCGGCGGGCAGGTCGCGCTCGGTGCCGGGCTTGAGGACGGTCTCGCCCTTGACCATTTCGAATTCCGCCACGCGCAGCGCCGTGGCGCGGCCGTCCGGGCCCAGCACCACCGCCACGGGCGTCACGCCGCCGATGATCTCGATTCCCTCCTGCAGGGCGTGCTCGATCTCATGCTTGTTGGCGTTCATCTTGTCCATCGTGGCGCGGGAAACCAGCACCACTTCGGCGCCCTGGCGTGCGGAAATGTCGGCCACATCATGTGCTATCTGGCCGGCAATGACGTGCTCGGGACGCTGCTTGTCGGGGTTGATGTTGGTGATGTTGCCCAGGCGGCGCGCCACCGTAGCGACGTCGATGGAGGTGTCGCCGCCGCCGATGACGACCACTTTCTTGCCGACGTGCTTGAGGCGGCCGTCATTGAAGGCGCGCAGGAAGGCCATGGCGGTCACGCAATTGGGCGCTTCCGCCCCGGCCACCGGCAGGGGGCGGCCGCTTTGCGCGCCCATGGACATGAAAATGGCGTCGTAGTTTTTCTCCAGCTCCTCGAAGCTCACGTCCGAACCGACGCGGGTCTTCATGCGCGTTTCCACGCCCAGATCGAGGATGCGCTGGATTTCCCCATCCAGCACTTCGCGCGGGGTACGGAAGCCGGGAATGCCGTAGCGCATCATGCCGCCGAGCAATTCATGCTCGTCGAAGATGGTGCAGGCATGGCCCTTGAGGGCAAGCTGATAGGCAGCCGCCAGGCCGGCCGGGCCGCCGCCGATGATGGCGACCTTCTTGCCACTGGGCTGGGCGGTGGAGGCGTACTTCAAGTTGTTCTGGATCGCCCAGTCGCCGATGAAGTGCTCGACTGAGTTGATGCCGACGTGATCTTCGACTTCGTTGCGGTTGCACCCGGATTCGCAAGGCGCCGGGCACACGCGCCCCATGACCGAGGGAAAGGGGTTGGCTTCAGTAAGGCGCCGGAACGCGTATTCCTGCCAAGTCATGCCCACGGGAGGCTTTTCGATGCCGCGCACGATGTTCAGGTAACCGCGAATGTCCTCGCCGGCCGGACAGGATGCCTGGCAAGGCGGCGAGGAGAGCACGTATTCAGGACATTTGTGCGAGTGGTCCGCATCGAAAATCCACTCATTCCAATGCACGTTGCTGTCGCCATCCTTGAACTTGCGGAAGGTGAGAGCCTTGTTTTTTGCTTGCTCAGGGGTTGAAGACATCGCAGTTCTCCTGAATGAGGTTTCAGTAAAATTATTCCTTGGCGCCCAGCCGGATCGCCGTGCTCACCAGCTGGTGTACGCCGCCTACCATGCTCATGTCGAAGCCGTAATAGGGTAGTACCTTGGTAAATTGCGATTTGCAGATCGCGCAAATCAGGGCGAGAAAATTGACGCCGTGGTTGTCGACCACGTCCTTCAGCGCGTTGGCGCGCGGTGAAGCGCCTTTCACGCGGACTTCGATGAGGTCGTCGGTCAGCAGCCCGCCGCCGCCGCCGCAGCAGAAGGTCGCTTCATGCGTCGTGCCCGGCGCCATGTCGTGGTAGCGGTTCACAGCGGAGCGTATCAGCTCGCGCGGGATGATGAACTGCCCGCCCGGAATGTTGCCCATGCGCGAGCCGCGCGAGACGTTGCAGGAATCGTGGAACGTGACGACGCGGTGATCGTTCGCCTCCTTGTCCAGCACGATGGCGCCGCGCTTGACCAGATCCAGCGAGACTTCGCAGATATGCGAGGGCTGCGGATAGCTGTGGTCCAGCTGCTTTTGCAGCATCTGCGCATACTTGTCGTCGGCGCCGGCGCCCACCCCGGTGAGGGTATTCCAGAAGCTGTATGCCACCCGCCAGGCGTGGCCGCACTCGCCCACGACGATGCGCTTGGCCCCCAATTCCAGAGCCGCATCGCGGATGCGCATGGCGACCTTGCGCATGTTTTCGTAGCTGCCCTGGAACAGGCCGAAATTGCCCGCCTCGGAAGCATGGGAAGACAGCGTCCAGCTGATACCCGCGGCGTGGAAGACCTTGGCGTAGCCGATGAGGCTTTCGACGTGGGGCTCGGCGAAGAAATCGGCCGACGGGGTGACAAGGAGGACTTCCGCGCCCTTGACATCGATGGGGAACTTCACCGCGACGCCGGTATCGGCCTCGACGTCCTCCTCGAAGCCCGCCAGCGTATCCTCCAGCGCGGGGCCGGGCATGCCCAGGTTGTTGCCGATGCGTTGCGCCTTGCCCAGGATTTCGTTGGTGTATTTCTGGCCCAGGCCCACGCTGTCCATGATTTCGCGGGCCGCCATGGTGATTTCCGCCGTGTCGATGCCGTAGGGGCAGTACACGGAGCAACGCCGACATTCGGAGCACTGGTGGTAATAGCTATACCAGTCGTCCAGCACTTCTTTGGACAGGTCGCGCGCACCTACCAGCTTGGGGAATAGTTTGCCCGGGAGGGTGAAGTAGCGGCGGTATACCTGACGCAGGAGATCCTGGCGCGCGACCGGCATGTTTTTCGGATCGCTGGTGCCCAAGTAATAGTGGCATTTGTCGGTGCAGGCGCCGCAATGCACGCAGGCGTCCAGGAAGACCTGCAGGGAGCGGTACTTCCTGAGCATTTCGCCCATCTTGCTCACGGCCTTTTGCTCCCAGCCGTCTACGAGCTTGCCGGGATAACCCAGGCCTTCCTGTATCTTCTCATTGGCCGGGAAGGATTTGATGCCCTGCATGGCGCCGGGCCGTATGGAAGGGATCTCTATGTAGCCCTTGAGCTTGGGAACTTCAAAGTCCGCTGCAGCCACGTCTCACACTCCGCGATTATTTTTCCAGTTGCGCCGCCCAGGGCGCCAGATGGCGCACTTCCCGCGGATTGTCGATCTGATTCCGCGTGGGGCTGAAGAACACCCCCGGCGCATGCAACAACTTGCTGATGGGGAACACGATCATCAGTGTCGCCACCATGAATAAATGCGCGAGCAGCAGCGGGTCCGCCGGCAGCGGCTGCCAGTCGAAATACATCAGACCGAGCACGAACGCCTTGAGCGAAATGATGTCGGTATGATCAACAAAGGACATGGACATGCCCGACAGCCCTATGCCCAGCAACAAGGCAAGCATGAGGTGGTCGGAAGGGGTGGAGATGTAGCGCACGCGATCCACCAGAAAGCGCCGCGCCCAAAGGCCCGCGAGTCCGGCCACCATGAGAAAGGAAGCGTATTTTCCAAAGGGTTGAATCAGCACCACCCAGCCCCAGACCGGCTGGGTGAAATAACGCAAATGCCGGGCCAGCACGAGGAAAAGTCCGAAGTGAAACATCCAGCCGAAAATCCAGATCCACTTGTTGGACTTGAACAGGCTTTCGAACAGCACCAGCTCGCGCGCCATGCGCATAACCACGCCCGCGCCCGTCGTCGGTGCCGGCGTGGTGGGAATCTTCAAGGGCGCGGGGGTGCGGCTATAGAGATAAACCCTGTAGCCCACGCCCACCAGAAACAGCAGTGTCGCCAGATAGAACAGCAGCGCGTAAAGCAGAGTCAGACCCGACATACTCATGCCACTCTAAGGTTGGAAAGCCCGGCGGCAGGACGCGAGCCCCGCCGCCTTTCCCGAAGGTTTAAATGCAGCCGGTCGGCTTGGGCAGGCCGGCAATCTTGCAAGCCTGCTTGCCGGGCCCGAAGGGAAACAGGTCGTACAGATACTTGCTGTTGCCCTTTTCCGGCCCGAGCTTCTTGCCAATCGCCTTGGTCAGCACGCGGACGGCCGGCGCAATCTGGTACTCGTTGTAGTAGTCACGCAGGAAATTGATCACTTCCCAGTGGTTTTCCGTCATATCGATGTTTTCGCCCTGGGCAAGCGCCTTGGCCACATCTTCATTCCACTCGTTCAGGTTCAGCAGGAAACCTTCTTCGTCGGTTTCATAGGTTTTGCCGTTGACTTCCAAAGCCATGGTTAACTCCTTGCAAAAAAATCACAACCAGGATTGCACGTTGTCGTGCTCAGCCACCAGATCCACAAAGCCGTCATAATCGACCAGTTTCACGCCATTCATCACCCGGCCCTGGACGCCGCGCGCTTCCAGATCGGGATTGAGGGCATAAACGGCCATGTTAGCCATGGCGTCGCGGACACTCTTTTCTACAGCGGTACCTTGCGTGGCACCGTACACGCCATCCTCGATGAAGAGGATGGCATGATCTTTGGCCGCACCCGCCACCCGCAGGCAACTGGCCAGACTGTTGTTCTCGAAAGGGGATTTATTGATGATATGCAGCATGTCGATTCCTAGAAGCTGATGACCACATCCTGCGCGGCCATCATCTCGCCCATCTCGGCCGCGGACAGCACCTGCACATCCACCAGCAGGTCGTCTTCGTTCAAGCCCCGCACTTCGAGCGACTCGCGCTCCACATAGAGCTTTTCGATGTCGTACCCCTCCAGGGCGCGATAGGTCGAAGAGAAATTCTTCATCTCCACGGCCTTGGTGTTTTGTCCCTTGACCAGTTCGTACACGCCGTCGTCGAGGAACGCCAGACTCACATCCTGGTCGAATGCCGCGCTGATCAGCACCACCTCCAGGCCTTCCAGCGCGTAGATGGTGCCGTAAGGCGCCTTGCGGTTCACGAACATGAATTTCTTGACCGTGCCGCCTTCGTCCATATCCATTTCTTCAGACATATGCTCTCCGAATGCTTGCCGCTTCAGTCGCCAAAGACCACCAGGCGGTCGGACTGTATGCCCGCCTCGACCAGTTGCCCCAGCCCGGAAATGCGGAAGCCCGGAGCGATGTTGTTGGCGTCCTTGCCCTGGCGCTTGGCCTCGTTTTCATCCATGAGCCCCCGGCGCTGGGCCGCAGCGATGCAGACCACCAGATCGAGATCATGGGCCTTGGCCAACTCGCTCCAGCGATTGACGATGTGACGATCGTCAGCAGGCGGGACGGTAAGACGGGTCGCGTTATTGACGCCGTCGTGATAGAAAAAAACCCGGGTCACTTCGTGCCCCTTGGCCAGCACCGCGCGCGCAAACAGATACGCGGAATCGGCGGCCTGGTGGGTATAGGGACCCTCATTGATCATGATGGCGAACTTCATGCCAAACCCATGCTCCCTGTAGTGGCTTTAAAATGTTCGGCCGCCGGCATTTCGCCAGCGGCCCAACCGGGATTATGCCTTAGAAACGGATGTGGTTCGAGGCGTTGAACGTAGCCCGATGTCCGCGCCAGTCATCAATGTGGTACTTAGTGAAAGGCAGACCAGTTTTTTCGAAGAAGCGGGGCCAGCCGATACGATCGATCCAGTCGGCCATGCGCTCCCACGGACGGGCATCGGCCTTGTAGACGGCAAGAATCTTCTTCACTACCGCCGCTGCCTCGGGCCAGCGTGGTGCATTATTGGGCAGGCCCGCGGCCACCAGCTTATGGAAGGTGGGACGAGAACGGGCGTTGGAGTTTTTGCCACCCACCCAGACGGCAATCTTGGAGTGCTCGGGATCGTTGATCTGCATGGGCGGGCAGGGCGGGTAGCATGCGCCACAGCAAATGCATTTTTTCTCGTCCACTTCCAGGGAAGGTTTGCCATTAACCAACGCCGGACGGATAGCCGCGACCGGGCAGCGCGCAACAACAGCAGGACGCTCGCAGACGTTGGCAACCAGATCATGGTTGATCTTCGGCGGTTTGGTGTGCTGCATGATGATGGCGATATCGGCCTGGCCGCCGCAGTTAATTTCGCAGCAGGAGGTCGAAAGCTTAACCCGGTTCGGCATCTCGCACTTGACGAACTCTTCGTACAGCTCGTCCATCAGGGCCTTCACCACGCCGGAAGCATCCGTGCCAGGAATGTCGCAATGCAGGAAGCCCTGGGTGTGAGCGATCATCGACACGGAATTGGCGGTGCCTCCCACGGGGTAGCCCGCATCGGTGAGCGCCTTGATAAGCGGCTCCACCTTGGATTGGTCGGCCACCATGTATTCGATGTTGGAGCGCGCCGTAAAGCGCACATGGCCCTCGCCATATTTGTCCGCGATGTCGCACAACTCACGGATGGTATAGACGTCCATCTGACGCTGCGTGCCGGCCTTGACGGTCCAGATTTCGTCGCCGCTTTCCGCGCGGTGATAAAGCACACCCGGCTTGGGATGGGAATGGAAGACCCACTTGCCGTAATTTTTCTTCATTACGGGATGCATGAGGGGCATCGGATCTGGGGCGCCGCTTTCGATGGGATGACGTGGTCCAGCCATTATTGGTTTCTCCGAATAAACAACCTGAAAGGACGGGCCTCACGGCCCGTCGCATGCTGCTAACTTCTAAAACCGCCCAAAGACTTATTAAGCCGCAGCCGCGTTCTTGCGCTCCTCGGCCTTGGCAACCTCTTCGTCCCAGCCGTCGGTACGGACATAGGGGTTCATGCGCGGATGGATAATCATGTTCGGATCGATCTCAAGGCCGATGCCGTCCAGGAAATTCACCAGGCCGATGCGATCGATCATCTCGCCGGTACGCTCGTGCTCCAGCGCGTTCTCCGCGAAGAAGTCGAGCATGTTGCGGGCCAGATCGTTCAGCTTCTCGAAATCCTCGTCGGACTCCAGCTTCATGAACGGAATCACCACGGTGCCCATGGTCGCGCCGATCTTCAGCACGCCCTTCCCACCGACCAGGATGGTCACGCCTTTGTCCTTGCCGGGCAACAGACCGCCAGGGATCACGTTCAAGCAATGCATGCAGCGCACGCAATTCTTGTTGTCGATGCACATGGCATTGCCATCACCCAGATCGGCAACGGAAGTGTGCTCCCCAGCCTTAACGTCGGCCTTCTTCACCACGCTGATGGCACGGGTCGGGCACATTGACACCACGTCGTTGACAAGGTCGGTCATGCCGTGATTCTTGTAGTAGGCCTGCACCAGATCATTGTTGACCTGGATGTTATCGCGCCAGGTGCCGATCGTGGCCATGTCGGAACGCTGGATGGAGTTCACGCAGTCGTTGCCACAGCCAGAGAACTTGAACTTGAACTTGTAGGGCAGCGCCGGACGGTGCATGTCGTCCAAGTTGTTATTGATGACGGTACGGAGCGCCCGGGCTTCGTCGAAACAGGACAGCTCGCAGCGCGCGGCGCCGACGCAGGACATGGAGGTGCGCAGGGCGGGGCCGGCACCACCGAGATCGAAACCAGCTTCGTTAAGTTCGTCAAAGGCAGGCTGGACATTTTCGGTCTTGATGCCTTGGAACATGATGTCGCCGGACTGGCCATGGAAGGCGATCAGACCGGAGCCGTATTTTTCCCAAACATCCGCCATCCAGCGCAGGGTCTTGGTGTCGTAGTGCATACCGGCCGGCGGCTGCACGCGCAGGGTATGGAACTCGGCAGCCTCAGGGTAGACGGGCTTGCCGCTTTCATCTTTGAGTTCGGTGAAACGGGGAATGACGCCGCCGCCATAGCCAAACACGCCCACCGTACCGCCCTTCCAGTAACCCTTGGTGTCCCGGTAAGAGGCTTCCAACTGACCCAGCAGATCAACCGTCATGTCGTTGTCTTTGGCCAGACGCTTGAGACCAGTCACAAAGCTGGGCCAAGGGCCGCTTTCCAGCTGATCCAGCATGGGGGTGTCGTGCATTTTTTTAGCCATTGTCACTCTCCAATGAATTAATGGGTTTCCCCAACTTTGGGCAGTATCAAAAAATCCGAAGCGGGCTCCGGCGGTATCGCCGCCGGACATTCGGGGCAGCGAACACCAAGCCCATGACCCAAGTCGTCCTGGAATCTTAGCCCTCGCGCGCGTCAGCAGCCACTATCTGCATGGGTAGGAAAAACCTACCCATTTGGGTTATCCGCCACCCCCCTTGTGGGCGGTGAACGATGCCCGCCGAGGATGCGACACTCTTGGCCCCGCCGGCACGACGCCCAGGCGCGACGTGGAACGGGACAACATTCTACACAAAATATTAAAATGCCCATTATGGATGAATTGAACATCAAAAACCTCGCCAAGCTCACCGCCTCGCCTTATCGCCAGGAGATCGAGCTGCTTCATGTCGAGCACCGCGCCGATTACGTAACCTTGCGCATTCGAATACGGGAGGCGAAGCGCTTCACCATATTCGACATCGATGCGGACACCGCGCGGCTGTGGGGGCAGGCCATGCTGGACTGGGCCAATGCCCAGCCGCTGGGCAAACCGTCGGGAGAATAGAAATCGGCTGGCTATACGACGATCATGCCGCCGCCACGGCGATCGACGCCGATGCGGTAGCGGACGTGCACTTCGGGTTGCACGGCCGCAGCCTGCCCGTGGATCACGGCTGGCT